>JBGTGP010000031.1:0-77566 GCA_041746735.1 Saprospiraceae bacterium | reverse complement strand
CCCTTGTTTATTTGTTGGGGTAAAAGGTGAAGGGTAAAAGGTAAAGGCTTTGATCAAGATGCACTGCAAATAAACAGGGGGCCCTGAGGGCCCTTGTTTATTTGTTGGGGTAAAAGGTGAAGGGTAAAAGGTAAAGATATTTTCTTGCGCGTACTGCGCGCAAGAGGGGTAAAAGGTAAAGGGTGAAGGGTAAAGGGTAAACTTTAAAAATCGGTTTTGAATGAATACAAGGTATAAGTCTTTTGAAGAATTGATTGTTTGGCAGGAAAGTATGCAACTATGTATAGATCTAAACCATTTGCTATGGAACTGCAAAGACACCTATCTGCGTGATCAGGCACGGCGGTCTTCGATCTCGGTGCCTTCAAACATTGCAGAAGGCTTCGAATCTCACGGAGATAAAATGTATATCAAATACCTCTATACCTCCAAAGGATCCTGTGGCGAACTACGTACGCAACTCTATCTCCTTCAGGAGCTCGGGTATGTGGATGCTCCAAAATGCGCGGACCTGACCCGACGAGCAAAACGTATAAGCGGTATGCTGCAAAATATGATCTCCTCCAAAAGAAAAGCAATGAATCCCCAGACTTGAATCAGGCACAAGTACGCCGAAGCCTTGGTGAGTTTAGAAGTTTAGTGTTTAGTGTTGATTATTCTGTTATGATTATTGGCCACAAGCACCTTTACTTTTTACCTTTCACCCTTTACCCAACTTGCGCGCAGTACGCGCAAGAACATCCCTTCACCCTTTACCCCTGATACGCAAATATGGCATATCCACATCTTTACCTTTTACCTTTCACCTTTTACCCAACTTGTGCGCCAGCACAAGCAATCACGTTTTGCTTTTACGCGCTCTGACTTCCTTCGCCGGCCTCTCGGGATGAAGGGGCCCTCTGGCCTTAATACGCTTCATCACTTCATCGATTGCACGCTGCAATTGTGTATCAATACCTTTTGCCAGCGCAGTAGGATCTTCTGGTACTTCAATATCCGGATCTACACCATGTCCCTCTTTAAACCAGGTGCCATCCGGATTGTACATCCGGAAGGTCGGCGAAGTCACCATGCCTCCATCGATCAATCCCGGCATACCTGTAATGCCAATCAGGCCACCCCATGTACGCGCTCCGATCAACGGACCTAAGCCCGCTTTGCGGAAATAATCCGGAAAAGCATCCCCGCCGGATCCGGACCATCCGTTGATCAACATCGCCATCGAACCAAAATGCGCTACAGGTGGCCACTGCCAGTTCTGACCATCGCGTACATCCCAATAGGCAAGTGGCTTCCTGTTGAGTAATTCGATAAACCGGTCAGGAATCTGTCCGCCATTGTTGAATCGCTCATCAATCACCAACCCATCCTTATTCCACTGTCCGTAAAACTGCCGGACGAGTTCATTCTGTCCGTTGATACCGGTATCCGGAACATAGATATAGCCAATTTTACCACCCGAGGCTTTATCCACCTGTTGCCGGTTCTGCTCGATCCAGGCCAGATTGCGGAGTCGGGTTTCGCTGTGGAGTGTTTTCACAACTACGGTTCGTGCTCCCGTATAGTTGGGCTTGGTGTTGACCGTCAGTTCTACTGTCTTTTCACTCAGGCCTTCGAAAGCTGCATAGGGATCCGGAAACTCGTTCAACGCGATTCCATTTACGGCCAGAATAAAATCCCCTTCTCCGACATTGATGCCAGGCTCATCGAGCGGAGACCGGACTTCAAAATCCCAGGGTGCGCCACGGATGACTTTGGAAACGAAAAAATGTCCATCCTTTTTCGCCCAATCAATACCCAGATATCCGACAGCCCGGTTTTTGGAGGATTCATTATCCCCTCCTCCCCGGTACGTATGGGACGCATTAAGTTCGCCGATCATCTCACCAAGAAGAAAATTGATATCCGACCGGTTGACACAATACGGGATCAGTGCACTATACTGCACTTTGACCGCATCCCAATCCACCCCATGCATTCCCTTGTCATAAAAGAAATCCCGTTGGAATCGCCAGGCATCATTGAAGATCTGAGTCCATTCTTCCATGGGATGGACTGTTGCTTCCATATCCCGTATGGCAAGCTTCTTCTCCGCTTTCTGATCAGGATCGGCACTGAGGATACTATAACTATCTCCCTGCAGGATCAGAATTTTCTTACCATCAGCGCTGATCTCCCAGGAATTTATCCCTTTGATAATGGTTTTCTCTTCCCGTTTTTCCAGATCATAAAAGATCAAGGAAACCTCACCATCGGTAGTACCTGAATTAGGATACCTGGAGTAAATCACCTTACCGCTGGACGCCCGCAATGACCCTATATTGCCCGGCGGAGGAGGTAACAACACCAGCCTGCTTTCAAAACCCTCCAAATCGATTTTCACTTCTTTTTTCTTATCCTCATCCTTCTTTTCGTCATCTGCTTTTGCGGTTTCTTTACTGTCTTTATTTTTTTTTCCTTTAGCGGTTTCATCCTTCTTCTCTTCCGCTGGTTCGGCTTTTGAGATCGCGACGGTATCATTTTTGGCCGACAATGGACTGGCGACATCTTTTCTCAACGTTATGGCCGCCAGATGGGTGGCATTCGGATAGGACCAGGTATTGTCAAAATCACTGTATACCGGGCTGAAATTCCTGTTGGTCGCCAGGTACAGATACTTCCCTTCCGGATCAAACGTAGGATTGCGGTCGTTATAAAATCCACTCGTGACCCGGGTAATTTTTTTATCTGCGGTATTCAACAGGAATACGGCTCCATTTCGATTGTCCTGATTTTTATCATAGGCGAGCCACTTGCTGTCAGATGACCAACTGGGTGTCCAATTACGAAGTCCTCCTTCATACAGGAATGGATCCTGATCAAACTTGTAAATTTCCTTAGTATCCAGATGATACAGGTGAAACGTCATAGTCTGATCTACCCACACCATTTTTTTACTGTCGGGTGACCAGAAGATGGTATACCGATATCCGGGACCCATGGAGGTGAGTTGTGTCTCTACCCCACCCTGCGTCAAATCGCGCATTGTCAATTCATACTCACCTGATCGGTCACTCCAGAACGCCACAAACCGACCATCGGGAGACCAAGCCGGATAACGTTCAGCAACGCCGGATGTACGTGTCAGATTCTGAATGACACCATCCTCTGCTGGCAGTGTAAATACGTCACCTCTGGCTTCGATGAGAGCACGTTTTCCATCCGGTGATATTCCCATATTCGTGATATAGGTGGATACACTCTCCGTTTTAGGTTTTACGGAGATAAGATCAGTCACCACATTGATCTGTACGATCCGGGACTCATGGGTCTTCAGATCCAGCAAATACATTTGGCCGTTGGCCTCGTACACGATCTCCGACGGACCTATGGATGGAAAGTGAATATCAAAATCCTCATAGCTGGTGATCTGCTCTGTCTTCTTAGTCCGGGTATCGTACATCCATATATTGTCCCGCTGCTCGGCACCTCGATTAGACATATAATAGATACGATCGCCATGCCACATGGGGAGTTCACAACCGGCATTCGTATTGGTGATATTTTCGGATTCCAGCGTTTCCAGATTAAAAATCCAGATATTGCCGTTCATACCACCGCGGTATCTTTTCCACGTAGAGAAGACGACAGATCTTTCATTAAAGGCGATCTTCTTTCCATCGGGTGACAATGATCCAAACTCTCCGTAGGCTATTGGTAGTTTTTCGGCCAATCCCCCGGTAGCCTCCACCTTGTAAAACTGCGAGAAACGTTGTTTACCGCTTTCTCTGGAAGAGGTGTACAGGAGTTGATCACCGGATGGATACCAATCGATCAGTCTGTCATGCATCCCGTGGTAGGTGATTCGGAGTGGCAGACCGCCAAGTGATGGCATGACATAGATGTCGGTATTGCCATCATAATTACCCGAAAAGGCCACTTTGGAGCCGTCGGGCGAAAACCGGGCAAAACTCTCTACCCCGGAGGGCGAACTCAACCTGGAAGCCGTTCCACCTTCCTTGCCGACAATCCAAATATCCCCTCCGTATGAAAACACAATATGCGTTTGTGAAACATCCGGAGTTCGGAACATCCGCGCACTGATCTGAGCCTGTATCAGGTGGACAGAAAGAAGACATACAAGTCCTGTAAGAATTCTACTTTTCATGGTTTTGATTTTACAACAATCCCCAAAATACTAAACCCAGAAAGCACGCGGCACAATTCAGACCAATAGACAGAAAAATCATACTTACGGCTATAATGTGTAGACATGAAATTCTGATCCGAACCTTTACTGTGATGGATGGTACGTCCTGTAAATAGGGTGTGGTCACAAATCTGTAACTTTGAAGATGACCTATGTTGACCTCAGTCATACCCTTACCGATGGATTAGTGTCGTATAAAGGCCTGCCGCCGGTCCACATTTGCGACTATCTGTCCCGCGAGGATTCGAAGGAGTTTTACGAAGCCGGCACCTCTTTTCAGATCGGGCGTATTGACATGGTGGCCAATACCGGAACCTATATGGACTGTCCATTTCACCGATATGCTGATGGCCGTGATCTTGCGGACATTTATATTCAGGAGGTGGTCAATTTACCGGCTGTGGTCATCCGGGCCAGAGGTATGCAGGCCATAGGTCCGGCGCTTTTTGCAGAAAAGGAAATCCGGAATAAAGCAGTACTGGTGCATACGGGATGGTCTGAACACTGGGGGACGGAAGCGTACTATACAGGTCATCCATTTCTGACGGAAGATGCCGCGGTGTGGCTCAAAGAAAAAGGGGCATTGCTGGTAGGGATCGACAGTCACAATATCGATGATACATCAGGGGGTCGCAGACCGGTACATTCTATTTTGCTACGCGAGGACATTTTTATTGTCGAACATATGACCCAACTGGATGAAGTGCCGGATGACGGATTCCTTTTTTCGGCTCTGCCTCCAAAAGTAAAAGGGATGGGTACGTTTCCGGTTCGGGCTTTTGCTACTCTTTCCACAGATTGATATAACGGTCCTGCTGCCAGAGCGTCATCAGATCCGGGTCATGATCAAAGGTGACCCAGAGATCATATTTCTGTCCTTTGGCCACAGCCGTTTCCAGCAGACGCAATGCATCATCCGTATTCCCTAATAGTGCCTGAATTCGTCCCTGGAAATATTCGGTGGCCCCATAATCGTACGGTGGGCGCAGGTCCGCCAGTTGCGATATGAGGTCGATTGCTTTCGCTGTGTTTTGCAGTCGGGCATAGACCATTCCCAACTCGGCCAGAATACGGGCATCCGCGGGTGCTTTACGGTGGGCTTCCAGATAATAGGGCAATGCCTTTTCCCACTGGCCACTGAGATAATAGCTTCTCCCGGCCATTCTGCCGCCTTGGGTCTCATAGGCTTCTATAGCTTTCTGGGCGTAGTGCTTTGCAAGTCCTGACTCACCTCTCAGGAGAAATAATCGTCCTGTCAGGTAAAACAGATACTGCCAATTGTTTTCCAATGCGGGATCGTGGAGTGCATCCATCATGATCCTGTCAATTTTCAGGGTATCCTTTTTCCAAACGTGATACATCAGCAGCATGCCATAACTCTGTCGCGTATATAAGGCCCGTTCGATTTTGGGAGATAGCATATCCGCTAAGGCCATATTGTCCAGATCCAGCGCTGCCCACATGGCCAGTTCAAACCGCTCAGCGCAATAGGTGCAACCATCAACATGGAGGCTGTCATTGGCGATGGCATTAAAATATATGAGGGCTTCCCGGGGATCGTGTCGGTACATCAGCGCCATCACCATAGCGGTATTGTTGGTAAAGAGTTCTTTCGGATCCAGGTGGTATTCCTTTAGAAAATACCGGTAGGCATCGGCGTTCTTTCCCTGGATATCGGCATTGTGATACTGGAGTAGATTTGCTTGCCGGGTATCCGGAGAGGAGAATCGTCGCTGCATGGATCGTATCGTGTCGGCTGCCGCCTGATGATCTCTTTCATTAAAAAAATAATCGAGCATCAGAAAATACGGATCCATAAAATCAGGATCCAGTTGAATGGCTTTGTGCAATTGTTCGTATACAAATGTCTTATCTGCTGAACGCCATGCTTTTTTGGCGGCCAGATAGGCTTTGTAGGCTTCATAGGTGGGCGGTGTCAGTAATTTATCTTCGCGGCTGGCCCAGTATCCCTTGATCTGGCCTGACATCTCCCGTATACAGTCCATAGGTTGTCCGCTGCTGCAGCGGACGTCCCTGAGTGATTGAACCACTGCTCCGGATGCCAGATTTTTAATATAACCACTCATGAGTAGTGAATCGGAGTTGCCGCCTACAGGCATAAACGAAGCCTCAACAATATTAGTCGCACCCGTCAATACCGAATACTTTGAACGCCCACCGGCAGTGGCCAAACTCACACCCGCAAGCTGAATCATCTCACTGGCTGTTTCGTATGAGACCACGCGGGCATTGGGGGTGGCACTCAGTTCTTTGGTAATCCAGTGTGCGGCCATCTGACCTACATGATCGTATTCGGGATCACCGGTGAGATTACCAAAAACCGGAACAGAAATAGATTCGGTCTTAAAGTCTACACCAAACCACCTGTCCCGCAAAGGAGATTCGACAAACCACCAGGCAAGAGCCGCCAGCGCGACGAATGGGAGGTAACGAAGTGCACTTTTCAGCTCAGGCATCCGGTTCATCAACGAGGGCACAGCGACATCCGGATGATTGATGGCAAATATGTCGACCGGGGCGGACACGTTTTTCAATTTCCGCTTTCCGATGGCCTTTGTGGTAATGTCCCGGTGGTTGGACAGTTCGGATTGCACCCGTCCTGAGATCAGGATAGATCCTGCCACGCCTAAAGCCTGCAATCTGGCTGCTATATTGACACCGTCGCCGAAGACCGTATCCCGGGCGAAAACGATATCCCCCAGATGGATCCCAATGCGAACGGGTACAGCCTGTCCGGTACGATACTGCTGCTGCATGGCGATGGCGCACCTTACGGCATCCACGGCACTCTCGTATACGCTGAGACTGCCGTCCCCATAAAATTGAAGAATCCGTCCATTGAACTCACGGGTACATTCCTCCAGGTGAAGCCGGTGGCGGGCTACCCAGTCCAGGGATGCCTTTTCGTCCTTCTGAACTATAGCGGTATAGCCTTCAATGTCAGTAAACATCACGGCGGCCAGTTTCCGTACTTCTTTTTCAGCCATGGGTAGTCAGCAGGATGGGCATATTCAAAGGTATCTAATATTTTATCCTCACGACCTACGGCTGAAACTTAAAACCTGCAACTCCCCTATGACGGCTACTCTTTTTCCAGAATTTAAAAAAAAAGTTGGTGATCCCAAAATAAAAAATCACTACATTTAGAGGTCTCAACATCGACTGGCCAACCGTCTTTCATTTTGTTTCCCTCATATCATGCTATGTACACCTACGGACGGCCCGGACAGACACAAGGCAGATTTATCCTCACTCTTTAAATATTGAAACAAAATGAACAACCAAAAAGTAATTATTGCCGTGGTCGTTTCGACCATTTTCATCTTTGCCCTGGATTCATTGTGGTACATGGTGCTGATGAAGGATTACTTCACCCCCATAGCCGGCATGAGAGAAGTACCTGATATGGTATGGCTTATCGTCGGTACGGTGATTTATTCCATTGGGTTTGTTTTACTCTATGTACGATGTGCCGGTAATGGTACCAGAGTCAGCGAAGGCATGACGTTTGGCTTTCTCGCGGCCTTGCTGGCCTATGTCTCTATGGGATTTATCTGGTATTCCATATTGGAAAATGTGTCAGGTACTGAATTTATAGTCGATACGATTTACCGGGTCGTTCAAATGATGGTCCTCGGTATCCTCGTTGCGAATATCACCGGGCTTCCTGGTGGTGACCGGAGTCCGGGTCTTGGTAAAGGTGCCGGGGGCGGCGACGCCTGATCGAATGCACACGAAATAAAGGGTAGCTACGGTTACCCTTTATTTTTTATTACAACCGTGCTGCCAGCACTCTCCATACAGTGTTGATATCACGAGTTCGACCCTGTGACGTGAAATATCCGAAATGGTGTGCAGTGACTGGATCGGCAATGGCATTTTCAGGATTTCGTCCTTCCCAGAGCTCTTTGCACTGAAGGCTCCTCAGCGGAGCGAACAGATCATTGGGCTCATCCTGATTGATCCAATTGCCCAGCCGGGCTCTTGTTTTTTCTATAAATCCATCATACCCTTCACCTGACTGATCGAGCATTGCTGCATCACCTGAGACTATGGTATATCGGATGCCCGGATCCCTGCTGCTGTTAAGCTTATTGATAAAATCCGAATGCGGATCGATCTGCCCGATTGACCCGGTAAGTCCGGAAGCGCCTTTAAAAAATTTCAACAGATGGCCGGCATAGGGAATACTGTCCGGAATAAAATTGATCGCCAGCTCCAGCGCACTCTGAGCCCATTTGAGATACCCGTCTACACGTCCATACAACGAACCATTATTGGGGGTACCTACTAAAATACAATGATCGACTATCGCCGCTCCGCCATCCTGCTCGATCATCCAGCGTGCCACAAGCCCACCTACTGAGTGGGTCATCAAAGTAAGCTTCCGGTCATCATGACCAAAACCATAATCCGTCAGCGTCTGTCTGAGCATCGCCGCGGTCTCATGCAACGGTGTATTTAGACTTTCATAATCATACACCAGCATCAGATCATACCGTGCCAACTGATCCACCGGGAGATTGTCATAGAGCCCCCTGACCATCGTCAAGCCATCCCCGGCCAGACCCGGCAGGACCAACATGATGTTTTTGGCCTTGCCAATTTTGAGCCCCAGACTTTCCCGCAGTAAATGAAGAACACCATCCGCGGACATTTCCACCCATCGCAATTGATTAACTTGCTCCTGCTGGAGTGCCACTTTACAAAATGTCATCTTCAACGATCTGAATAGGCTGCGCTCTCCTTCCTCCATCGAATCGGTTCTATCCGTCTCCGGAATTTCCCGAATACGTATATGTGTACCCGATTCATCCGATACTGAATCACCTACCACTCGGAAATGTTTTCCATCAAATGCCACCGGAAGAAGTAATTCATCATCACTGACTGTTTGACGCAATGTCATCTCGAGTGGCTGCTCCTGAAGCATGGCCGAATCCGCTATCCGGATATCGTTGATCTCGATCACATTCTGGACCTGTACACTTCGGCTGGGACTGAAATCGACTACCTCGACACCCAGCGAATGTTGCAACCGGGAAAAAGCATGTACCGGGCTGCTGCTACGTGCATCTGTCTCGGCGTGACCGATACTGACAGAGGCCGAAATAGCCGGATGTGCTTTGATCGTAATGTTGCCATCCGCCAGCGAGATATCTGCGGAGGAGGTCAGCGCATTATCCTGCCGGACCATCGTCACCGCAATATCAATTGCGGCCCAATCATCAAATACCTTTTGAGGCGTAGGTTCACCCAGTATGTCCCGGTGTGAGCCCAATCCACTCTGCAGGAACTGCTGGTAATCCAGTGGCTCTGTCGTGACCAACAACTTGAAGTGACAGGTGTCTTCTGCATGATCCCGGGCAGGGCCCCAACCGAGTGTTTTCTTCCACAACGGTATTGTTACTTGTGCAGGATCTCCATGCTCTGAAGGCCGGTACACGACCTCCCCGTCCGGACAACCGACCGAGTAATCGTATGCCACGAAAAAAAGATAGAAATACAAGGGTTGCCGGATATTGTACAGGTGGACTACCGGCCGGAAAGATGGTATCCGGTTGGCCATGGACTGACTGGTCGCGTATATGCGGACAAGTCCCTCCGTATGTTTTTTGATACCGCCTTCTTCATTGATCTCATGGAGTTCGTACCGTACCATCTCCTTTACACGGGAACTCTGGTGTTTGTTTTCCAATTCAATAAACCTCCGCCACTGGATCATCTTATCCAGGGCATCGGTGATGGTGATAAAATGATCCGGTGACGAACCGTCAGTGACAAAGGCCTTTCGACTTTTCTCCAGATCCAAAATGGTCATACTGTCCTTGTTGAACTGAACTTCGATCGTAGCAGGTTCCTCCGCTTGGGCCCAGACTATAAAGTGAGACCGGATCTTATAGTCCTTAAGTACGGATTGGATCACATCGAGATCGCCTGTGAGTCTGACGGGCTCAGGAGGCACCGGAAGATGACGAATAGAGGCCCTATAGGTCGTCTCGTCACTCGTCAGTTTTCTAAAAAAATGGCCTACACCGAAATGACCTTCGATATCAATACGACTCAGTTGCGCCCCAACCGACTTGATGGTAGCGGTTCCTTTCAGTTCCTTTTCGGGCGGTGCTGTATAAATGTCCAGTTGGATAGGTGCAGATGGTGAAGTTGGCAGCCCATGAATTGCTCCGCATTTGACGTACCACTCCCCGTTTTGAATGATCACCTCATAGAGATCACGTTCACCCGCAGGTGTACCATCCAGGAAGCGGGTGTATGGATCAAAATTCTGAATGGTCTCAAACTGGGGAGTTTGATTATCCCGGACCTGTCGGACACTTGCTCTGGCCCTTAGAAACAGATCGGTATAACTCAGATGGCCTTGCGAGGCCTTTAATGCTTTGATCAAACCGGTTGTAAACGCACCGCCCTGTGGCATATCGCCGGCTGTCTGGACACTTTTGCAAGCTGATAACAACACATGTCTGGAAGACGGCACCTCAAGCTGTGATTGCCGGGCAAAATAGCCATCTATATATGAATCCAATGTGCGGGACGTACCACTCGAGGGTGCAGCACGTGTAGACCACACCATGTCCTGACCGGCATCCCGGGTCCCGGAGCCACTATGGCAACAATCCAGTGACACGACCGTATGAGGTGGGCCGTCAGGATGCCGGGTGGCCAGCTCATGGAGCAAGACTGCCAGCTCTTTGTCAGCCAGATGAGGGACACCGTTCTTACCACTGTCGATACAGATCAGCGTCTGATCCTTTCCATTGGGCTCGAGCGTCAAAAACTCAGGGGCTGTTTTCTCCTCTGAGCCATGGCCGCTGAAATGAAACCAGGCGATATCGGCAGGACCTGCGGCGCCCAGATGCTCGCGAAAGCCCCGGATCACATTGGCATACGTCGCCGATTCATTTTCAAGTCGGCGGATGTGGAGTTGGTCATCTTCAGCGGCAAAGTCCTGGAGGTACTTTTCAATCTGATCAATGTCCTTGATACATCCTTTAAGTCGAGGTAACGGAGGCGTATAATCGTTGATCCCTACGAGGAGAACATATAGGTTTTTCATGAAAATCAAGTATAGTTAGCCGGACTACAAACAACACTGGGATCCGTCTGCCCAGCCTTGATGAAGACCATGACTAAAGGTATAGAAATTAGGTTCAATGGGGCAAAACTCAAAAAAGACCTGGCGGAAATCTTCAGGTTCTGCAGTACATTTGATCCCACCGGTCCTAATTATTGTACTTTGGAAAAAAATAAGACCGATCATCTTCTAATTGCATACACTCACCCATGGATGTTCTCTTTCTCGCCTTTGCCAATGACCGTTCTCATCCCCTGCATACCCTGCAGGAGGAGGATAATACACTCAACCGCATTCTCTCTCCGCGTCAGCTCCGGCAGCATTTTATTCTGATCCGGGACTCATACGCCACAATAGAAAGTGTAGCACAGACGATTGCCCAGACGAAAGATCAGCTGCGGGTATTCCTCTACAGCGGGCATGCAGGTCGCGATACCTTGCTCCTGGAGGGCCAAGCCGCACATGCGGAAGGTATCGCCCATCTCCTGGGACAGTGCCCCAATCTTCAACTGGTGTTTCTCAATGGATGCTCTACCAAAGGACAGGTCTATCATCTCCAGCAAAGAGGTGTGCCGGTCGTCATCGCCACAAGTGCGCCGATAGAGGATAAGAAGGCCAGTGAGTTTTCCACCCGCTTCTTTCAGGCCCTGCATGATCAGTGTACGATCAAGGAGGCCTTTGAACTGGCCAAGGGGGAGCTGATGATGCGCTATCCGGATACCCAGCCTGGTGTATTCAGTATACTGGACGAACCTGGTGCACAGTCTGGTGATTCCCTTTGGGGCATGTATGTGCATCCGCAAAAGGAGATCAGTCTTCAATGGAAACTCAATGCCAATACAACTACTGTCGCCACCGAAAACTTTGTCCCCAACGAATTGCTGATCGATACCCTCATGGAATCGCTGGCACCGTACCGGGATGACATAAAAAAAATGGTCGATGATGAGGCGCTCGGCGCGACCAAAAGCATATTGGACAAAAGAGAAGCTATCCTGCGAGCTCTGCCTCATCCGGTGAGCGAACAATTCAGAAAACTGCTGGTCGATGATGATGCAGGTGCAGGCGGGCAGATTTTTTATAATCAATTGGGTGAAGACCGGTTGCAACAGATCATTATCATTTATAATACCCTGATCGAGCTGCTGGGCTTTACGATACTGGCCGATCTTTGGGAAGCATCGTTCAACCACCCGGGGTTCACCATTGCTGAACCGGTCAAGACCAAACTGAAGGATTTTTTTAACAGCTCGGTGAGTGGGACCAGCACTCAAAAATACCTCGATCTCATTACGACCGCTCAGCAGATCATGGACATGCATTCCAAAAAATACTTTCTGGAAGAATTGTCAGCCCTGAGTGAAGCATACAACCAGAAAACGGCGTTGTATGATGCTATTTCCTACCTGGAGTTTGTCCACAACAAAATCGAAGAAAAGACCATTCCTGCGACGGAAGCCAAAGAAATCTGTGTGGTCAGTGAGCAAAAGCTGGCAGAGCTGTTGCGGCATTTAGGATTTATCACCAATTATGTCATGGCCTCCGTCAAAGGGATCGATGTATTGAAATACAAACGTTTTTTAAAAACTCGATATATCCACAATGTGGTGAAGCTCGAACAGCGTTTTGTCGGTCTGGCGGTGAATACCGAGATCGATGAAGACGCCATGGATTGCAATTCGGTCATGATTCTCAGAAAAAATCAACCCAAGGAATCACTCAATCTCAGTCCGTTTATCATCGATGAAAATGCGTTTGATGAAAAGGCGAGTATTGCCAAACTCTATTTCTTTGATCGGTACGACAAGGCGTCCGGTACGTATGTGTATAAGCATGTGTACAAACCGCTCGATGCGCCGCTGCTGATCCGGGATCAAAAGCACTTTAAAATCCTGCGGGATCAGTTTGACGCCTTTTCCAATGCCATCTTTCAACAACCCCTGCAGCAACTATGAGAAGTCCGTTTAAATTTCTCGATGCTTTTACGCTGAAAGACAAGGATGCCTTCTTTGGCCGGGACCAGGAAATGGAGGATCTGTATACTCTGGTCTTCAAGACCCCGTTGATCCTGGTGTATGGTTTATCCGGCACCGGTAAGACCAGTTTAGTTCAATGTGGCCTGGCCAGCAAATTTGATGGACCGGATTGGTACCCCATGTTTATCCGGCGAAATGAAAACATCAATACATCGGTTCATACCCTAATGCAATCTGCGCTGGGGGATCTGACCAAAGACAAACTGGTGGAGAATGTCTCGCTCTTATTACGTAAAACACTTCGTCCGGTCTATCTGCTTTTTGACCAGCTTGAAGAATTATTTATTCTGGGCAAAGAGGATGAACAAAACGCTTTTATGCAATCCATTCGTGAATTGCTTGACGCACAGTTGCCGGCCAAGATCGTATTCATCATGCGCGAGGAGTATATCGGCCAGATGTATCATTTTGAAAAAATTATTCCTGAACTTTTTGACCACCGTTTCAGAGTGGAGCCCATGGGGCCGACCAAGGTGAAAAACGTCATACGCTCCTCCTTTGACCGCTTTAACATCCATCTGACCGAGCCCGTAGAACCACTGCTGGATATGATGGTGGACAATATCAGTGACCCGCGCACCGGTATTACGCTGCCGTACCTGCAGGTATATCTGGATATGCTCTATCGGGATAAATACCGCAAGCAATTTGGTACCACCTCTCAGAGTGGATTTCCGCGGATCGATATCACAGCAGAAGATATAGCGTCGATCGGCCGGATTGATAATGTTCTCGAACGTTTTCTGGAAGATCAGATTCGGGAATTGCAGCGTGAACTGAAGACCGACTTCAAGACGCTACCCCCTAATGTAGTCCAGTCCGTTTTGGACATCTTCGTGAGTGATGAAGGCACCAAGCGACCTTTGCACTACCGTCAGGAAGGCGATATGCTCGTTCTGACGGATGAAATCGCAGGCAGTCTCCACGCTATTCCGCAAGCCGCACTGACCTTTATGCTCGAATCCTTACAGCAGGACCGGATACTGCGACGGAGAGAGGAATACATGGAACTCGCGCATGACAGCCTGGCGCTCGTCATCGATAGTCGGCGGTCGGAATCCCAACGTCAATTGCAAAATGTCCGCAAGCGTCTGCTCAACGCCTTTGAAGAATATCAAAAAACCGGAGCCTTCCTCAATCAGAAACAGCTCGCCACATTTGAGGAGTATCTGCCACACCTGGGATTGTCAGGTGAAATCACGGCATTTCTGGACTTGTGTGAAAATGAAGTTATCCGGAAGGCAAAAGAAGAGCAGGAGCGGCTCCAGCAGGAAACACAAATCGCGCAGCAGAAAAAGCTGGCCCGCACCCGAGGGGTGTGGTTGACAATAGCCATCATTTTGGGGGCGCTGGCCGGTTTCATGGCGTTCCAGGCCAGCACCCGAGCTGACCAATTGGAAGTGAAGCGGACAGAACTGGAAGCCGAATATCAAACCTCCAACCGTCAGCGGGACTCTATCGCCAATATTATTGTCCAGGTGGATCAACAGTTTGGCCGGATGGATTCTATTGTCACCGGAAAACTGGCTTATTCCGAATTGGTCAAATCCGTGATCACCTTGAAGTCCATGGTGCGAAATGATTCGATCAATACACTCGACATGGGTAAAAATTACATCACCGCCATTCGCGTATTTACTTCCGGCAACCCGAATGTCATGAGTCCGGAGCTTTCTTCGGTGGATTCTGTCATACAGGGCTCGACTGCAAGTCTCGTCCTGCACCTGAATACACCATCTCCGGAAGAATGGATCCAGATAAAACTGATGTCTGCTGATGGCAAAGTATTGGGTGAACCACATTATGATAAAATCCAACGAGGCCCTGATGGTACAAAATGGTATACTCGCTCACAGGCGCTCACCAGGACTGGTGTTTATGTCGTGGGGATTTACAACAGTCTCGGGTATGAAGTGGGGCGACATCGATTCAGGATGGTGGCCGGAGAGGCCGATGAAGTGAGCATGACAGAACAAAGCGTGTTTAAAACTATGGCCTCCGGCACACTCGATAAGCCCGGCAGAGAAACCAATACGTTCAAAGTCGGACAGATGATTCACTATTGGTTCCGGATCAACAGCCCGAAAGAGAATGAACGCATTACGGTAGTTCTCATTGACAGTCATAATAAAACAATCTGGACGGATGAATTTCGCACAGCGGTCAATACCGCCACTGGCTTCAGAGGTTGGAAATACCATGGTGCGCGAACTGCCGGAACGTATAACATCAAGCTCCTCAATAGTGAGGGACAAGAACTGGCCGGCCATACAATAGTAGTGGAATAATACAGTCCATGCGACCTACCAGCGCTGTTGTATGACTTTGTACATAAAATCAAACAAGGAGGGACAAGTAAGGTCTGGTTTCGGGATGGAAGGATTCTTGTTCGCACCACCACCGGCGGGCGCTATCCTGACGGTATGGGCACCGATATTTTTTCCCCAAAGGATATCAATCTCCTTGTCACCCACCATGACGGACTTTTCGAAATCAATGTCGGGAAACATTTCTTTTGCTTTATACGCCATTCCCGGATTGGGCTTCCGGTCCGGATGGGTATCCTCATCTTCAGGGCAGTAAAATATCGCATCTATCCTGCCACCACAATACCCGATCTTCTTTATGAGATAGGCATGTATATCCTCCAGGTCTGCCGCTGTCATCAATCCCTTTCCTATACCGCGCTGATTGGTCACCACGATGATCCTGTCAAAGATCTGCCCTAGCCGGCATATCGCTTCGATGGCCCCCTCCGTGAAAATAAATTCACCCCGGTGCTGCACATAGCCATCCTCCTTATTAATATTGATGACCCCGTCCCGGTCCAGAAACAGTGTCCATGTATTGTCTATATGCTTTAAAAAATCTCCCATTCGATTTTTTTGTCCTTCGCAACCGTTTTGTTTATCACGTACGCCAAATCTGGCTTATTTCAACGATACGCCGATCTGGCGCATTTAAAAATGATACGCCAGATTTGGCGTAGCTACGAATTTTATGCGATCATCTGATTTTCCACGATTTCGCATATAATGTGTCCGATCAGGATATGGCATTCCTGTATCCGGGGCGTATCCATAGAAGGGACATCCAGAAGAACATCACATACCGGTTCCATGCGGCCTCCACGATCACCGGTCAGACCTACGACCATGACGTCCTTTTGACGAGCAGCATGACAGGCGTTGATGATATTGGGTGAATTGCCGGACGTGGAAATAGCGATCAGGATATCACCCGGCATCGCGAGACCTTCTATCATTCGGGCATACACATGCTCGAAACCATAGTCGTTGGCTACGGCGGTGAGATAGGATGAATTGCCATGCAGTGCCTCTGCGGCGAAGGAAGGTCTGTCCTTATAAAAACGGCCTGTCAACTCTGCCGCAATATGTTGGGCATCGGCCGCACTCCCTCCGTTGCCACAGAGCCAGATTTTCCGACCTTCCTTCAGTGCGCGGGTAATCCCGTCTGCGGCCTCTGCGATCCGGTCGATCAGGCCCTCGCTTTGCAGCACATCTTCTTTGACCTGAATGGACTTGTGAATGATCTCTTTTATCCGTCCCTGCATGACTTATGTACGTATTCCGGCGGCCAGGGCTCTGATCTGATCGGTCAGGCGTGACCAGGAATAATTTTGCTTTTCCCTACGAAGATGCGGAATAAAATACGCTTCCCCCAACTCAAAGAAACGGAGAATGCCCTCCACCAGTTCATCCACAGTAGGTTCTACCACCAAGCCGGCCTCTTCATGCGGCACCAGATCCGGTAGTCCGCCCACACGCGTGACAATCATCGGTTTTTCGAAGTGATAAGCCAATGGGGTGACGCCACTTTGCGTAGCGTCGCGATACGGCTGCACGACGACATCTGCCGCCCCAAAATACACCGGCACATCACGATCCCGGATAAAGTGGGTATGCAGGATAAGTTGATCTCTCAGGCCTAACCCTTCGATGAGCGAAACATACATGGCTTCCTCTTCGTAGTACTCTCCTGCGATCATCAGTTTGATACCGCTGTCCCGGATACGTGCATTGGCCATGGCCTCCAGCAGCAAATCAAGTCCTTTATACCGGCGGATAAATCCAAAGAAAAGCATCACCTGCTCAGATTCCCCTATCCCCAATGATTGCCGTGCTTTCGCCTTGTCCATACCGGGCCCGAAATTGTCATAGATCGGATGAGGAACCAGCGCAACGGGCTTGTCTTGCCGGAAGGAACGAAGATCCCGCAGCACCGTTTCGCTCATCGTAATGAAGGCATCGCAGTGTTTTAAAAAATAGCGGGTCAATGCTGTGTCGCCTGGACGATGCTCGTGCGGGATGATGTTATCGGCGATGCAGATGATACGGGTATGCTTGTTTTTCCGGATCTGCCGGAGGATCGTCCCCAGACATGGGCCTATAAATGGAATCCAGTATCGCACCACCACGATATCCGGTCTGGCTCTTCTGATCCGGTTACCGATCCGGAACCAGTTGAGCGGGTTGAGTGAATGGATGACTGAATGAATGATTAGTCCTTCAGGAGCTGGATCGTCTGTGAACTGGCTGGTCCCGGGAAACAAAAAGGCAGGATATTGAAAAGAAAAGGAAAAGATCTCACACGTCTGGCCCTCCGAAATAAACTCCCGGGCCAGGCGATGGTTGAAGGTGGTCAGGCCGCCGCTGCGCAGCGGATGAGCCGGACCGATGATGATGATCTTTGCGATCTGCGCTATAGAGCGTGTCATGCGGTATACCGCGTCAGCCATTCCACAAGAAGGCGTACCCCGTATCCGGTGGCGCAATTGCCTTTTCCGAAACCATTTGGCTGAAAGCTGACACCGGCGATATCCAGGTGGGCCCAGGCTGTGTGATCGGCAGTAAAGTATTCGAGGAATTTGGCCGCCGTGATTGCACCGGCATAAGGTTTCTCGCTGAGATTTTTGATGTCCGCAATATCGGATTGCATATCATCCTGATAATCATCAAACATGGGGAGTCGCCACACCCGTTCTCCGGATACCTGTCCGGCGGCTTCAAGACTGTCGGCCAAGGATTCGTTTTTGGTAAACAGCCCGGCCGCATGAGGCCCCAGCGCCGCCACAACACTGCCGGTCAGTGTAGCGAGGTCAAGAATGACATCCGGCTGAAACTCTTTGATGGCATACGCCAGCGCATCCGCCAGGACTAACCGGCCTTCTGCATCCGTGTCTATCACTTCGATGCTTTTTCCAGCAAAGGAAGAGATCACATCTCCGGGCCGGATCGACAGACTATCGACACTATTGTCTGTTGCCGGTGCGATGGCATACACTTCCACAGGCAGTTTTAGGCGGGCACAGGCCTCAACTGTCCCGAGGACCGCTGCTGCTCCGGCCATATCGCTCTTCATATAATGGAGATTCTTCGATGCTTTGATCGAGATACCTCCAGTATCGAACATGACGCCTTTACCCACCAGTGCAATCTTGTGTTTGGATTCGGGATGTTTGTAATGAGTGACAATGCACATAGCAGGATGCTCGCTGCCGCGATTGACCGCCAGTAGGGCGTGCATGCCTAAGGAGAATAATTGCTGCTTGTCGATCAGGTGTGCCGTATAGCCGTGTTGCGCAGCACTCCGGGCCGCCCAGGCGCCCAATGTCGCGGGTGTCTTATGGCTTCCGGGGGCATTGACGAGATGCATAATCTCCTGTTGCACCTGTCCGAGGACGACACCATCACGGGCGATGGCTTCATCTGCGGGGGAATGCAATAACGCATTTAATTCAGCGGCTGGCTGGTTATTTTTATTTTCTGTCTGCTTATACAACCCCAGATCGTACTGACCTGCTGTCCATCCGGCAAATGCGGATCGTATCATCCCCGCATTTTCTACATGATTCAGGATCAATGCGGGTGTACCTGGAAAATCAGATTTCACTCGAATGGCCATTTTCCTGACCAGTGCATAGAGCGATGCTTCGGTAAAGGTCTCTCCTTCATTCCAGTACACCACTTTCAACTGACGGCCCTGCCATTGACCAAGGAACACCAGGGGTGATGCTTTCAGGGATGCCAGTTCGGCGGGTGCAGGAAGTATACCGGCCGGCACCACATGGGACAGCAAGTTCTCATGGATCCATGCTGCTTTATCCCGGCAGGCGGGAACACAAAGGATAGCCGCATTTCCGAGCAGCTCCTCTATCGAGGATAAGGCAATAAGCTTCATTTATACATCATCTTGATCGGCAAAGAAGAGCCATCGGACTGCTGCCGGAAAAATGTCTCCCCAATATTTCTCCTGGTGCTGGCCGTTGGGATCAATCACGATATTAAAGGTAGTCAGTTTACTCGAAAAAAGTCCGTGCGCCAGCGCTTCTTTAAACTGGTTGATGTGCTGGCTCATAAACCGGGTTTCCTTTTCCCCGGCGTAGATAAACATACGCATGGGCAAGATATAATTGTACTTGAAGGCATCAAAATAGATTTCGTCTGAATACCAAAAGGACGGGCTGAAGATCATGAGTTTGGAAAAGTGCTTGGGATGGACGATCCCGGTATAGGCACTGATCAGACCGCCCATACTGCTACCCCCGATTCCCGTGTAGATCCGATGTGATTTGGTCCGGTAATGAGCGTCAACATAGGGCTTCAGGGTCTCGATGATAAAATTGGCATAATCCTTCCCTTGTCCTTCCCCGAACTTGCGGTGATGGTAGGGGCTATACTCCTGGATGCGTTCTCCTCCGCCGTGGTCGATGGCGATCACGATCAGGTTCCCTGCCCCCGAAGCGGAAAGTTCCATGAGGTGGCGGTCGATGGACCAGCTACCAAATGGAGCCCCGTCATCGAAGAGATTCTGGGCGTCCTGGAGATAGAGTACTGGATAGGATTTATCCGAATCGTAGTAATTGTGGGGTAAAAGGGCCCAGATCCGGCGCTTTTTGCCCAATTGAGGGATCTCAAACCCATGATCGATGAGTTTGATGATCGGGTAATGAGGCATCGCTTGTGTAATCTGGGAAAATGGCCGCATCTGAGTCTTTTCGTCCTGATTGGGAAAAACCGGGGCGCAAATTAACAAAATAGACCAATAGCAGCCCGAAGCCTTCGTACCGGGCCTTTATAACCTAACTCGGAACAACTTTCAGGAACAGAGGGCCGTAGAAACCCGTCTGCCTTCAGTTGGCATTGCTGATGCCCAGCGATATAAATTCCGGTATACGATTTCCGATTCTTGATTACTTTTAAGCATGGACAGAACTTATGTTTTTCTCTGCATCGCCTGTGAGTATAAGGGAGGTGCTTTTCTCCGGCAGCTCAAACGACTTGGTCATACGGTCTTCCTGGTCACGTCCGAAAAGACGCGTCATGATGCCTGGCCTGTCGATGACATCGAAGAGATCTTCTATATGCCGGAAAAGGATGGCCGTAAATGGGATATGCAGCAACTGAGCTCCGGCGTAGCTTATCTGTTTCGTGCTCACAAAATCGACCGGGTTATTGCCCTCGATGATTATGATGTGTGGAAAGCGGCGAGGCTTCGCGAAGAATTCAGGATTCCGGGTATGGGGGAGACGACCGCCCGGCATTTTTTTGACAAACTGTCCATGCGCATTGAAGCCCGCGATGCTGGTCTTCCGGTGCCCGGATTTTCAGCTCTTTTCAACGATGATACGATCCGGCAATTTCTGAAAACCAGCCAGGGTCCATGGCTGGCGAAACCTCGTCGCGATGCCGGCTCCCTGGGCATACGCAAGATCCCGGATGCGGAGGCGTTCTGGAAATGGTCAGATGAAGCAGGAGATCATCGTCATGAATACCTGCTGGAAGAATACCGGCCCGGTATCATCTGCCATGTGGACGGACTCAACTATCATGATGAAACCCTCTTTACCCGCTGCTCCCAATACCTCGATGCCCCTTTTGATGTAGCCCACGGCGGAGGTATCTTCCAATCCAAAACGATGGGCTCCAAAGATCCATTGGCGAAAAAACTGGTCAATCTCAACACCAAGGTGCTGTCTGCTTTTGGCCTGCGCCATGGTGCCAGCCATTCCGAATATATAGTCCGTGACGGAGGAAAGGAAATCCTGTTTCTGGAAACCTCCGCCCGCTGTGGAGGTGCACACCTGACCGACATGGTCGAAGCTGCAAGCGGCCTCAACCTCTGGGCGGAATGGGCCAATATCGAACACGCCGTCCTCACCGGTAAGAAATATCATCTGCCCCTCGTCGATGAGCTCCAGGCCGGTATTATCGTCACCCTCAGCAAATACGAAAAACCCGATTACAACGGATTTACTGACGAAGAAATCTGGTGGACCCTGAATAAAGACTACCACATCGGCTTCATCTTTCAGCATAAAACCGAAAAACGGATCAACGAGATGATGGGTAAGTATGCGGCAGTCATTCGGGATGAATTTGCTACTACTGTGCCTTTGAAAGAGTGAGTGGCGAGGTGTTGAGAGGTTGAGAGGTTGAGGGTTTAGTGTTTAGTGTGTATTTGAAGTAGTTACGATTTAATCCGGCATAATTTAATTCGACTCCGCTCGTTTCGACTCCGCTCAACGAGCTTGGATTTTTCTGTGTGTCTAAGAGTGATCTGGTCCGCGGAATAGGAAAATCCTATGACATACACACGAATCAAAAGGTGACTTCGCTCGTTTCGACTCCGCTCGTTTCGACTCCGCTCAACGAGCTTGGATTTTTCTGTGAGTCTAAGATTGTGCTGGTTTGGGGAGTAGGAAGATCCTCTGATATCCAGCCGGAACAAAAGGTGACTGAGGGAGTCGAAGGCACCGGGTCCGCTGCGCTTCGACTGGCCTATCAACTCTCTCAGGTCTCATAAAATCCGACACTCCCGCCGACCCAGGTTTTGTCTTTATTGAATTTGACGCCGATCATTTCTCCTTTACTGAGACGGGCGAGGTTGTTGACGATGATGGGGCGTGGCTCATGCTCAGGCCATAACAGCATGATCCGGACTTCGACCTTGACAGGGTCATCATCCGGTGTGCGGATCACGGGCACATACTTCACTTTCTCCTGGAGTAGATATTGCGATGGATCTTTGACCCTACGAATATCCTCAGGTGTCACATGGAAGACGACCCCCGTCCCGGAAAAGGAATACAACGGTTTGAGGACATAGTTTTCAAGATCCCGGGGTATCTCGGCTACATCACTCAGATATCGTGTAGACGGCATATACTCACATTCGATATAGGGCATGGTGAATTTGGAAATCCGGAAAAACCAATTAGGGTGTCCGACCCATTTGACATCGAGATCATCTGCAAATGAAAACTGCAGATTCAAGTCCGTTCGCTGTGTAAGCTCATCAAAGATCACCCGGTTGTAAATCCGCTTAACCTGAACCTCCCGGCCACTTTCATTTTTATAATACAACTGACGGCCTCTTTTATATAATTCACTCACACAGCATACATGAATCCCCAACACTCTGCGGGTGGCATGGAAATCCACCTGGGTATTTTGTTTAAAAGGCTCAATATCGATCAGAACGACTTGTGCCGGGTCCTCCCTACCCACGATGATATTTCGCAAAAGGTCGACATAGGACTCTGGCGTGAAACCATTGAACAGGTGATGAAGATGGGTCGGGATATCAAAATGCTTGCGGTACAATCCGGCAACAAAATGCTGGTAGAAATAGAGTGATGGAAATCCCTGAACTTCGATCAGTTTGGGCTGAATCTGTCCGTCGCGTCCTTCGCAGAGGCCGAAATCGATCTGCAAAAAAGTCGTGTGCGCATCCTCCTGCAGCACGTCATGGCCCAGAAGGGAGGGCTGGGTCAGCGCAAGGAAATCTTTTCGTGTAAACGTCCGAACGATCTGATGGCAAGCCTCAAATAATTGCTCCCGTATCGTAGCGGGAATAAAGACCGGCGTCTCCGCGATACGAAAACCGGGTACGTGATTAAACTGACTGTGGAGATCGTCAAGAAAATGTTGGTAGCGCTCGCGGGTAAATTGATCGTTGTACTGCTGTCGGATGTCTGGTATCATGCCGGGAAATATACGGCATTATTCTACCCCTGCCAATCAGCCGAATGCGGCAGTCGGATAGCGCGTGTAATCCAGGATCTGATCGACTGCCTCCCGGATAAACCCCGGTAGAATCATATCCCGTGTATGCGCCAGACGGTCCGGATGCAGCGCATTGTGCATCATCTCCTCATAGGTATTGAGGCCAAACTGATGCAGGATCATATCCTTCTTTTCCGGACGGTGCAGGTAGTGTATCATACCATCGGGATGTGCTTCGGGATGAAATTGCGTGCCATACCATTCCTTCGAAAACCGGACCGCCATCAGCGCCCGGTTATCATCGATATCCAGATCCGGATTTTCAAGCGCGACTATACTGGCCTCCAGTTCGCGCAAACGATCGATGTCCGGAAAGATCACCTCATAACGTCTGAAATCCGCTCCGTAAAACGGACTATTTAGGTGTCTGAACAAGGGATCATGCTGGCCTTCTTCTGTTTTATCTACAGGTACGATACCAAACGATTCCTTCCTCCGGAGCGAAATCGTACCAATACCCAGATGATGACAGATCATCTGAAAGGAATGACAGACAAAGAACACGAACTTCTTCTCTTCCCGTTCGAGATTGTGTTTCCACAACTGGTCCATCAGATCAAAGTAAGCCTTATCCCATATCCCGTCGGTCTCCAACGGATCACCTGGACCTCCGGATGAAATGTAGATATCATAGCTCAGATCCGGTACTTCAGCTTTGTAGCGTACGTCAAAGACATCATAATCGATCACCGCAAAACGGTCCGCAATGCGCTTGATACTGGCAATACCCATATTCTCGACATTGTTGTTCATGTCGAGTATCGCCATACGTACCGGTTGCCTCATCTTCATCATATTAAAACTCAGTTAAGGATAACAAATCCTGTACCTGAAAGATTACGATCTGGGAATTTTTCCTTCCACGGAGGTTTTGATAAAATTACCCCAGTTGATATGGGATTTATTGGCTTTATGGGCCAATGCTTTTTCTATGGCCATTTCGGCAGCATTCTCGACGACCCATTCAAAGTTCTCCTCGCCGACACTGCTGAGGTCTGCATCCGGTGCAGGATTGCAATAATCGATAGCATAGGGAATGCCACCCCGCACGGCGAACTCAACCGTATTGAATTCATAGCCCAGCGCATGATTGATCTTCAGTACCAGTTTGTGGATTTCCTTCATCAGTTTTGGATCATCGATGGCGGGTTTGTCGATATAGCGAAGGTGATGCGGATTGCGGGGTTCGTAGGGCATGACCCGTACACGGTCGCCCCCGAGAAAATAGCAACGGAAATAAGCATCGAAATCGATATTTTCCTGCAGCATCATCACGAGCTGGCCGGTCTCATTGTATTTGGCAAAAAGATCTTCAAAGCTGGTGACTTTATAAACACTCTTCCAACCGCCACCAGAGTGGGGTTTCATATAGAGTGGAAATCCACCGAGGTACTCGACGATGCCTTCCCAGTCAAGAGGAAACTTGAGGTTGCGGAAGGACATTTCGGAGGTATCATCCGGCCGCTGGTTGGAGGGCAGGAGTACCGTCTTGGGTACCGGAACCTTAATGTGCTCGGAAAGGCAGTTGTTGAAAAACTTTTCATCTGCGCTCCACCAGAATGGGTTATTGATGACCGCGGTACCGGTGAGGGCTGCATTTTTCAGATACGCTCTGTAAAAAGGAACATCCTGGCTGATGCGGTCGATGATGACAGCATATCCGGAGGGTTTGCCCTGGATGAGTTCTTCGACGGTGACAAACTCAGCAGTGACGCCTTTGATGCCTTTACTGTTAACACGCTCGACGAAAGCGGGAGGGAAGGAATTTTCTTTGCCAAATAGGATTCCGATTTTTTTCATGCGGATGTGAGTTGAAATGAAGGTGCGAAAATAAACACTATGACGTATAAAAGGCAGTCCGCGGGGATCAACGGGACTGCCTTTCGTGGAATAATAATTCGTGGAGACGGAATCAGAGGGATACGACGCTGTTTTTTTCAGCAGCCACACCACTATACGTGTATTTGTCGGCTTCCGGTTCGTTGATCCAGCGCTGGCCGTCTACGAGGTAGCGGAACTGATATTCCTGACCTGCTTCGAGTTCGAGGGTTTTGGTAAAGGATCCGTTTTTTAGCTTGCGCATAGCAGCTTCGGTAGGATCCCAGTTGTTGAATTCACCGAGTACGGCGACTTCCTTAGCGTCTTCGAGAAGGTCGGCATCGACCGTAAATGTCACCTTGCAGACCGGCTTGGACTTCAAAAATTGCTTCTTAAGACTCATATTTTGTTGATTTTCAATTAGAAAACATCTGTTTCAGGCCGCAAAGGTAGCCATTTTCCCTTGAAAATCAGAGCCGGAGCGTAAAATGATTGTTAATGTCCCAGCAGGGATTTCTTTTGCGAATCGAAGTCATCGCGGGTGATGACCCCTCTCTCCAGCAACTCTCCCAGATCAGCAATCCGGTCGAGGATTGTCGCATCATAATAGCTTTTTGACTCCAGGAGGTCGGGTTTGGGAGAACCCAGGTAGGACACCTGGCGGTAGCCGTTTTGCACAAACGCATCAAAATCGGGTTGCTCTCTGAGCCAGGTCAGGGCTTCATTGTGATAAATTTCTTCAAATTCCTGGAAGCCAAAATCCACCGAACTGGCCAGATGAAAGTAGGCCTGCTTGGCGTCTTTGTTGAGCGCGTGACAACATGCCAGCATAAAATGGGTCTGCGGGTCATTGTAATCATACTGCAAGGCATCTTCGAAAAACTTCCGGGCCTGATCATACTGACC
Source organism: Saprospiraceae bacterium (assembly GCA_041746735.1). GTDB lineage: Bacteria > Bacteroidota > Bacteroidia > Chitinophagales > Saprospiraceae > Opimibacter. The sequence goes on along the minus strand of JBGTGP010000031.1, from coordinate 51,418 downwards.
GGAGCGATACGCAATAAAACCATCCTTGATGATATAGTTACCGCGGGCTTTGCGGGCTTGTGCGGGTTCGGGCTGGCGTCGTTTCTCTTCCGCTTTCATGGCTTTACGCTCCTTTCTGGAAGAGGGTACGCCGCTGTTGTATTTTTCATCAAACTCGCTATGGGGCATGACGGCGAGGAGCAGGCCTTCCACGAACGCCAATATAGCCAGTGCTACCAAAAACCAGGGGAATCCCTCTTCGATGGTAATAAGCAGTGCAATAAAAAATGCGGCGAAGTTGAAGATACCCCAGAAGCGCCTTCCCAGGTAGAGCCTGTGCACACCCCATAGGCCGAAGAAAAACGCAAGAACTGCGGCTACGTGTTTCGACTTGCCATCCATCAGTACCGGAGGGGGTGAAGGGGGCGAATAGTTGGCGGAGGATGAGGGTTGCTTGCGGCGGCCTGCAGGTGGCGGTGCGGTCTGCTGGCGAACGACTGGCAGTGCCATCCCCTTGGAGGTGATGGCGTACAGGGGCGTATCCCCGGCTATATTCTTGAGTTGAAAATTGCCGACATGAATGGCCTGCAGCCAGGCATGATTGCGGATGTCTTCGTAGATCCGTTCGGAGACAAATACGCCGCCGGGCTCACACAAGGGCTCGATACGGGCTGCGACATTGAGTCCGTCGCCGAAGGCATCGGTACCATCATAGCTGATATCCCCGACATGCATCCCGATACGGACAGGTACTTCGGGGTCTTTCTTGTACTCGATCTGCATCTCCACTGCACATTCGACGGCATTGACACTGCTGTGGAAAATGCTGAGGGTACCGTCGCCGAAAAACTGGATGACTTCTCCGTCATATTTTTCGTGCAGTGCGGTCAGGACCGCCCGGTGGCGGGAGCGCAGCAGCAGGGCGCGTTCTTCATTGATATGCATAAGGTGCGTATACCCTACGATATCCGTAAACACGATCGCAGCCAGTTGGCGTTTGAATTTCCCTTCCATCTAAGCGGGTAAAGATAATAAAAGGCAGAACGCAAAAGGCGTTTGCATGTTTGACCACCAAGGTGTTCAATCCGCATGGAGCGACATGATTCAATCCCTATTCGATAGGGTCTACCTTTTCACCGAAAAAAGTTACCATGCTCGTGCGCTTTCGCTGGAAAGAGTATGATCTGACTTCGTCAGGGGATTTTTGTTCTTTTTTCCCGCAAAAAAGAACCAAAAAGCTCGTGACGCCAAAAACTCACCTCGGTCGCCATAGCTTTAGCGAAGGCGACCCGATTGCTGTCACGCTTGTATGTGTTTCATTTTTCTGTTTCTATCATTTGATTTCTACCTGAAGAGTCTTGTTGTGCCATGAAACATTTCACCGGGGTGCTCGAACAATTTGGCGTCACAGGGTCTTCCACTCATCGAAGGATTTTTTTAATTGCGGGATGGTGCGGGTCGGGTTGTGTATAGGACGCCACATGATAGCGAAGGGCTCTACCACTTCGCTGGATGATGTCGCCCCTTCAGGGCTTATGATCAGGATCGTCGAGTTATCCTTTCAAATAAACAAAACTCCTAAACCTTAAACTTCTCAACCTTCACAACTCCTCAACCTTCACAACTCCTCAACCTCTCAACCTCTCAACTTCTAACCTCCTAATCTTCTAATCTTCTAACCTCCTAACCTCCTAACCTCCACCATCCAGGTAATCCTCCCCGAATAAGAACTTACACCGTATAGGCAAGAATATACAAAAGATATTCCCCAAAAAAGAAATACCAAAAGCGCATATAAAACGTCCGGACCGAAAGCGGATCATGCAGGCGAATGGTAAAAGCATTTATTAAAAAGAGACCAAACAATACTATATGCCCGTAGAAAAGAACCTGCGTATCCGTTGAAGAAAAACCGGAGGCTCTGCCTTCGACATATTGTATACCCATCGTGACGAGATAGGCCGAACCGACCAATACATGCCCCAGGATCAGCGCAGTCCTGGGAGAATACAGGATGGCAAAGGTCCTGATATTGAATTTGGCATCCCCTTTCATATCCGGCAGATCTTTAAACCACGCAATGACGATACTGAAGATGACGATAAACATCGTGAGCAACTTGACATCGCCGGGCATGTGGAGCGTCCCGTGGACCAGGTATTGAAAGACCATAAATCCTCCGGCATTGAGGAGGATGCCCCGCACAAATGTGATCGCCAGAGCGGCTGTGAGATGATGTCGCTTCAGGTATAAAGGTGGCATCGAATACGCCCAACCCATTCCCGCCGAAAGAGCGATGATGATAAAGAGGTACGGCGACACGCACAGCGCCACCGACAAGCTGATCCCGATGGCGGTATATACGATGATCCTGGCCTGCTCCACCGTCAGATCACCTGAGGGAATGGGCAGATACGGTTTGTTGATCCTGTCGATCGGCACATCGGCGATCTGATTGATCCCCACGATGAAGATATTGCAGGTGATGCCGATAAGCAGGGCCATCAGCAGATAGGATACACAGGATGTGTGATGCGCTCCGCAAACCAGCAGGTACAATGTATAGATCCCCACGATCGTACCGATGATGGTATGCGGTCGGCTGAAACGCCAAAGGACAGATACGAACCTCATGCGACTGGCTGTATCCGGATCACAATCAATGGGGTCCATCCGGTCGTGAGGCGCTGGACCTGTATGGCTTCTCCTGCTCCGGCAAACAACCTCCGGTACTGTTTCAGCGATCCCGACTTGAAGACGGACACGATCCCATCATAAGTGATGGTCAGCAAATTGACCGGGATGATATACGTAAAGAACAACCTCCACACCGAGAATGGTCGAATAAACGGCGTGATGATCAAAGCGCCGAGCGTCGTTGAAAAAATGACTTTCAAAAAACAATCCACACGGGGTTCGAGAATCTCTACAAAAAAGGCCATGCTGCCGGAGGCCAGCAGGCGATCCGTGATCTGTACTTTTTCCGCATCCGTAAAATGGTGAAAGGCATTGAACATAGTATAACATCTGCCGGATCGGAACTCCATCTCCAGTACATCCTGCATCTCATTTTCATAGGTGATGGCATCGCCCGTGGACGCAGGAGGATTTGGAAACTTATCGGTCAGGGTCAGATGCGTAAAGAGTTGGCTTTCTCTGAAGATGGTCATCGCCGGCTCACCACTTCCCGAACAAAGATCTGTCATGGGTTGTGAGGGAAGTGCCAGCGTTCTGAGATGCCGGATGAAAGGCTGGTACACCCTGAACGTGGAGACCACAAAGCCGATAAACTCCGTCTGGAAGTTGCGCAACGCCGGAGGAAACCAGCTATAATCTTCGAGTTCCTTCAACGGTCTTGGTTTGGTATGGACATATCATCGAATCTCCTGTTTTTTCCGGGGCTGCTTTGTGTTGATACGAATATAGAGTAATTCATGTTCTACCCGATAGGCAGAGGTGCTTCATCCATAAGGAACAAGAGACACAAGGCATTTCGGGACAGGTTTTTACCGAACCTGTTGTTGTATCCATTTGAATATAACTTCCAGGGCAGCCGGAGAAAAGGTCTGTTCGATGACCGCATACTCATCCGGCGAGCCCGTCTCACATTCCTGAAATAAGTGATTCAGACCCGGCAATTCAAGTGTGATATAATCCCTGTTACCTCCTTTCTCTAAAGCAGCGCGAATGGCCCTGAGGTTTTCTTTCGGTGGCACCTGAAGGTCCTTTTCGCCATTCAGGGCCAGAACCGGGCACTTCACTTGCTCCAGGGTCGGGGCCGGATCATACCGGAGAAAGAATTGCATCCATGGTGACGTGACCTGCTCTACCTGCAGGGCGATATACTGCTCCATGCTGAATCCCTCCGGCAAGGACACGTTCTCTACCTGATCAAATAGTTCACTCAGATATGTCGTGAGATCCCGCCTGAGTTGGTCGTGGTCTGTGGACTGAACGACCATTTTGAATATCAGTGCATTATTGACCTGAGCTTGTTCTATGTCTTCATCACTCTGGCCCATGGCTTTGGCGATCAGGCCTTGTTGCATCAGCAGTAAATGCTCTCCGGGTATACCTGTTCCGGCCAGCAGCACAATAAAAGCAACATCCGGGGAATGAACAGCCACCATAGGTGCAATGATCCCGCCTTCGCTATGTCCGATCAAACCGATATGCTTCGGATCGATATCCTCTCTCAGCTTCAAAAAGGATATCGCGGCTTTTACATCTGCTGCAAAGTCTTCGCTGGTTGCTGTTGCAAAATCACCTGTAGAAGATGCCGTACCTCTGTCATCATATCGCAACACGGCTATTCCGTTTCGCGTCATGTAATCGGCAAGCACATGAAACGGTTTGTGGCCCATGATCTCTTCGTCTCTGTTTTGCGGACCGCTGCCGGAGATCAGGATCACGGCCGGACTCTTGCCTGCCTTATCCGGAGTGGTCAGAGTACCGGCGAGGGTGATGCCGGCACCGGGGTTGTCAAACTCCACCTCCTCCACATAGTAGGGAAAGGGAGGTTGTGGGGTCTGGGGTCTGGCTCTCTCCTTTTTTTCTACTATGGCTTTCGAAAGATTCAGTGGAAAGGTATAGCCTGCCTGTTTAAACTGCCCGGTGATCATCTGGTCTTCTCCATACACACCTTCATAGCTGATTCCGGCTGTTGCCACAATCAACCTCAGGGTAGCATCCTTCCATGTAACGGACGAAACTGGTATGCCGGTGGCGCCTTGATCCGGGCTGTCCATCGTGGCCGTATAGCCATCGGCTGCTGCTGTGATATGAAATACGAGGCGGAGTTGCATTCCCTTGACATCGAGTATTCCATTCCATGTACCGGTGATGTCCTGGCTGGAGAGGGACAGGGAGAGTAAGATCACGGCAAGAGTCACTGTTGTTCCTTTCATATACGGTCTGTCATGTAGCTTTAACGTTCTTCCTTCAGATAGCTCCTGAATTCCAAAGCGATGAATAATTCCATTTACCAGACCTTAAAGAAAAGGAAAAATGAGCAGGGTCCGAAATCTGCGGCTAATGACCGGAAAGTTCAATCCCGACTGACGCAGGCTAATCTATCTGCAGCGAAAGGCATAGCCGCCAGGAGTAAGAGTCGCTCAGTCAGATAGAAGCGGAATCCCCCGGCGATACAGTTAGGTAATAATATCGCTTGTTGTCGGTTGAAACCCTGTACATACTTCATGATGGTGGATTTTCCGAAATATACAGAAAGTGATTCGGAATTAAAAGAGGAAATGAAAAAATACTTGTTAAAAATCAGAGGTTATTGCACAGTCTGACGACCCGGGCTTCACGCCGTGGCGTTCCAGGTTTTCATCTTCAAGATAGCAAAAATCTGCATTGAGGAAAAAATTTCACAATTTGGCATATCCGCCATGGTGTGAAGCCAATGTTATGCCTCGCTACTTTTCCATTTCGCAAATTTTTCGGGATACTTTCTACGGATTTCTTCCAATTTCTTAGTGTATTCCTTTGGTTTTTCAAACTAAGAAGAAGAAATATAAAGTCTCTTAGTCATCGTATTCCTTCTCTTGGGTAATTTCCATGTTCAGGACCTCAAATTTCTCAAAAGATATAGTGCCCTTCCAATATCTGGAACAATTGTATTTGCCTTGCCTCCAAAGATAACTTGCATTAAAACCAAAATAAGTCGGTTCCCCATTGTACACTTTGGTGGCGGGATCAGCGTACAAATCAGTACCCACAGAAAAAGCTAATTTGGAATCCTGATCGTTCATGTGTTCCTTTAGTAATGCTATAATTGGCAGGTAATAGCTACCATTATTGGTACGTACTATAATATCACCATTCATCGATCTATCATTTGTGTTGCTACTCTTGTAAAAATCGAAGTATTCTTGAGAAAACATGTCTTTCCTTTTTGGGTACAAAGGACAGATATTGTCACGAATAAATGCAGGTGTAAGATTGCCTGGACCCCCAAACTGAGTATTAAAATAACCAGGTGCTAAATCATATTTGAATGTGTAGTTTTTAAACTCACTTCTTGGATCATACCCATAGTATTCAGTTGATCTAATAATTTTCTTGAATCTAGATCCTGCCGTTACATCATTTAGATAAACTTCATGCTCATCAGGCTCGGCTGGGCCGCATAAAAAGCCATATGAAAGTCCAGTTTGATCAATTGCGTATATCTTTTCGTACTTAAATGTATTAAATTTAAAAGGTGCCTTTCTCAAACTAATAATTACATTGTCACTTTTATAAAATTCAAAATGACTTATCATGCTACAAAAGCTATTCAAATTCATCATTGCCTGGCTGAACGCTCCTTGATCAGAGAGACCATGTTTAAATCCTCGTTCAATATTAGATTCAAAACAATGTTGAAGGAATTCCGCTTTAGGAGTAGATATTAATTTCAAAGATGTATTAATCATTTTGGAATTTACTTTTACCCTTCATATGGCCCCAAAAATCTAACACCGTTAAAATGAATGAGATGTGTAGGTGCTTCAGCTACCCACACTTCAGTTTCCCAAGCAATTTCTGTAACATACTTGGCCATCGCTGATTTTGATAAAAATGCAGTCACATAAACCAAGCCCGCTTTTGCATCCTTAAACAATTCTGCGAGTTCCTCATGCCTCTTGCCGTCAACTGGACCATGGCTTGTAACAGCTTCAACTAATATTAGCCAACCTTTTGCTTTATAGAATAGAATGACATCTGGCATTTGCCCATGTTCATTGACCTTTACACCTAATTCAAGAAGTAACCTTTCGTTAAAATAACCGAATTTTCTCCCCGTATCTCCAGCATAAATAAGGACTGCCCCAGGGACATACCTTGGCGCAAATTCATTGATAACCTGACCAATGAGTTGGCTATGGTTTCCATGACTAAAATAAATGACTTCATCATCACCAACCGATACAGCAACTTGTGCCATTTCTCTAACTTTGGCATACCTCGCTGCCAATGATTTTTGCTTTTGCAAGTAAATAGGGAGCAATTCATGCCATTCTTTGATGCCGTAACATACAAGCACCATTCTTATCCCTGGATCAATTTGATATACAGTTCTTGGGGAGTTCGTCGGGCGAGATGGATCATCAGGGTTTATTATGGCGATTCCAGCATCAACAAATTGATGCATTGTTTGCCTTCGGAATGTTTCTCGCGTGTTAGGCTTATAATCCTTGCCATATTGGTCTCTGGCAAAGTTCATAATTGGAGTAATCCCAATTAATGGGTTTGAACATTGATTCCAACTATCTTCCTCTTTAAGATCGAGAAGCGCCAATAAGCATAAGGCTGATCGTTCGTTATGTTGCCCTCTTGGAAAATCCAATTGGACTAGAATATCTAATGCTTCATCGATCTTACTCATAATAATGTTTCTACCCTTTTATCTATTGCTGTATAATCAAATACTTTTTGTGACATTGCCCATTTGCCAAGTGTTAATAGTGCTCTTTTATTAGGGTATTTTATCTTCCTTAAATCGGTTACATTTACCTGTGTATGGCCACTGAATGTCCTAAATACATTATCAACGTATTTAGAATTTAAAAATGCTGCGAGGCCATATGCCATTTCCTCGGACAGACCTTTCCGGTTAGCATGGAACACATTCAAATGATTTTCTAATCCAACTAACTTTGTTTTAATATCCTCTGGTCGCAAAACACAGGCAACAACTCTCCTTTTTTCTTCTTTGGAAGAAAATCTCCTTACAACCGTATAGAATCCATTAGGAAAAAGCCATCTTGAAGTAACTTCATTTAAAACTAGTGCATTATATTTTTTGAAATTAGGTATTGGATACCTAATCTTCCATCCATCAAAATGGGCTGGATATAAAAGTGGCACACTCGATCTGGATGGGTCTTTTAATAAGTACTCTTTCATCCTAAAATCTACAACGGGACCTGTCGAAACATTAACCCCTACCTTCTCTAATGAACAAACAATGTGCTTTGGCGAAATAGACTGAACGTCTAAGCCCTCATTGGGTATATGAATGAATTTATCATCATCATGTGGTGATACAATCTGACTAAAAGGAAATTCTTGCTTTTGAATCTGGCTAAAATCAATCCCATGAGAGGTGGATATAACAACCTTCTGGGATTGTTTCTTGCCTTTTATAATATGAATTATAATATTTTCTTGAAGTACACCATCTTCTTTGAAGGCCTTTTTACGTGAATCAAAGAGATGGATATACTCAAGACTTGCATTGCTGAGTAACAATTCCCGAAATGGTTTGTAATATGGTCCATTGCAAAAACTTCGTGGAATGATAGCTACAAGTTGCCCCCCAAATCCAAGATGCTTGACGGCCAATGCGACGAAGGCGGTGTAAAGGTTGACCGTCTCTATGCCGGATTCTCTCAAAATTGAACGATATCGGGAGTTACTATTAATTTTTCCGTATGGGGGATTTAGAATTGCAAAATCGACAGGCTTATGCCAATCGGAAATGAAATTCAAAGAACTGTACTCAATATAATCCTGATGGAAGAGGTGAGTTTTAAGCTGCTTCTTACTCTTAGCAAATCTTGCTGAATACTCCTTAAGTGTTTGCTGCAGATGGGGCAGAATTTCATTGTCAAACTCAAATGCAAATACTTCAGCCTTTCGAATATCAACTTCAATTATTCTGTCTAGCAGGGCAGCTGTCAGCGATCCAATTCCTGCGCCAGCATCTAAGATCTTGGCGTCACTGTAGTCATCCAAATGAAACAAACTGGCCATAAACTGAGCTATTGCATTTGGGGTAAGGAACTGTCCTAGTGCATTTTTTTTATCTCGTCCTACAGAGGCCGATAAACTAAGTCTCGTATTTTCTAATCTACTGGCAAGCATCTTGTTATTGATCTCTGGTTTTCCACGACTGAATTAATTAAACACTGATTTGGGTTTGAACCCTGATCATGTTCTTAATTTGGGTGTATATGTCAACATCCTCATTATCCATTTCAACCGAAACGATCAAGGAATATCTGCATTTAGTGTTATACCTTTCAAGGTGTTTTCTAAATCTCCACCAGCCTCCTTCAGGTTTAATGATTATCATTCCTTGGTTTTGAAGCTGTGCAGCTGTCCCTCTCCAAATATCAGAAATAATGCAACCTTTATCTCTTGCTTGAGGACCTAATACCCAATTAGTTGTTGTATCTGTAGTCTCGAACTTTTCACCTTCAGTTCGAGCCTTTTTATTGACTCTCTTTAAGAAAGTTTCATCGGCTTCAAGGGGTCTTTGCAAGTCAAAACGGAGTCCATGTGAAGCATATGAAAATTTCTGTATAGGTAATCTTTTGGATGGACTTGGTTCAATGAAATAGGACAATGTCACTCTCAATTGAATTCGAACGTCACTAAATTCCGCCAAGTATTCAACTGGCCAAGGAAGTGAATGTATATTGATTTCATTGTATCCAGTATATCCGTCATCTTCTTCTCGATTAAAAGGTTGAATAGTATGCTGCGAGATCATACAGGCTCGGTTTGATGCACTAAACATTGCCAAATCTAAATCTGGCTGTCCCCATCCATATCTTCTTAAAAGGTTCTCTTTTTCTTGAGACCTTAAGCTTGAAAGGGATGATCCTCCCAACATTGAATTATTCCAGGTCGCACTATGAATCATCAAGCCGCGGATGGTCTCCGGCCAATAACTAGGATATTTTGCTTGCAAAATTGCAGCCATCCTGGCTGCTTGGGCAGTGGCAGCACTTGTATCTCGATTTAAGGCTAGGGGAATTGAATGCCCTGTTGTTAAAAGGCTTAAATCTGGATCATCTGATACAAACGAGCCATCTGTAATCCTGTTTCCTCCTTCAAACACAATTTCAGGCTTAATTGGCCAATCCTTTTCTAACCAGTTTATGCTCGTCCTACTGGTTGGAGAAATTTGTCCTGGGGGAGCTACAATTTCCCAACCATTTAACTTTTGATCTTCGGAAAATGCTTTCTCTGAAATTGCTCCAACAGATACCCCGTTCCAGGATTGGGAAGGGTTCTCGGCACGTTCACGATCATTCCTTGAAGGATAATCACCATGATTCAGTAAACCTCTAATGTTTCCAACAGAAAGAAAAAACAATTGCTTTCTATCATCGTCAATTTCAAAGTCGGATGTTACTCCGGCACATATCTTATCAATGGTAGAAGACCAGCTACTCGGTTTGCCATCAGAGAATTTTGCTTCATGTGTTACTGCAAGACAAAAGACCCTTTTCCGTCCAACACCATTGACAATTGCACGGTTTACGCACTCTTCTGTAATCACGCCGTACATTTCCTCAGCATTTTCGCCATTGGGGGGCAATATTTTCACCGATTCGAGTCTGTGGTTAAGCGATATCCTTTCATTTGTTGAAAGGTGATGGCTTAAATCGCCCATCAGCGCTAAACCGGCCATTTGAGTTCCATGCCCATCATGATCGTCAGGCGTCCAGCCAGGTTCATAGGCGTCACAGTCACTTTGGTGCAGTGCACCTGATAATAAGTGATGTGTCTGCCTAACACCGGTATCAAGAATACAAACTGCAGGAGAGGAATTGTCAGGATATGTTATTCTTTGAATCAAATTATCTAGCCACTCAGTTTGTTCATATGGTTTTAAGTCAATAAAAAAACCAGGTGTTGGTTCTCTGAAACCATAACCAACTAAAGGCATTTCCATTATTTGCAATAAGGCGAGTTGGTTGAGCGTGCAGGAAATCAAGCAAATTTCACACTCCTGAAATTTTAAACTGTGATTTGATATTCGAATGCCATACTTATCAGCATTGTGTTGCAGCAAACTCACTTGACCTCTTCTCACCCATGCTTCCCATATATGAATTTGATTTAACTCTGTTGGCATTGGAGTTTCGTCCATCCAGAACGAATCCAATTCAGCAATTTTCATCGCCTCAATGGAATCAACCGAAATAGTGAAATCTTTTGTCCCCGAAGTGTCTCTTGCTTCCTCGCCATACTTACTAATCTTCTTTTGAACTGAATCAAGTTTTCGATCAGGAATAAAGATAGTAGCTCTAATTTTACCATCAACGACTCTGATGTTTAGAACCTCAATCGGTGTTTTTCCCCTCCTGTCCTCTAACTTTTCAACATTTAATTGCAAGTGATCAGCGCCTTCTACATCAAGGCAAATTCCATTCGGGAAAGGCAATGACTCTATTGGAATGGACTCTACTAGTCTGATTAATTCAACACGTTTTTCAGCTCTCGCTTGTATAGCTCTATCAAGATCATCTTTTAATTTGTTGGCATGCAAATATCTGTTTTGCCTGGCTGTAGGTTTTGGTCTGTCGTCACCAAAATAACTAGAAACAGGAGTGTAATCGCTACGTCTAATTTCTGAAGGGAGTGTTATATGCTCCAAATTTTTACGTGGGGGCATTTTAGAAGACCGTTTTATTACTTAATACTTCGTGTATTGGAATGTTTTCTTTCCAACAATGCTATTAATAACTCTTCTTCGCTGATATAATCCATATCATGTAAAATTGATTGTTTAGCAGCCTCGTCACAACTTCTTGTAATTTCTGCATGACTAAGGCCTTCAGCGATCTCGTTAATTTTAGTCCAACGGATCTTTCCTAATGTGAAAGTTGCAAGCTTATTCTTAATAATGTTCTTAATCTGGTCCTGGTCTGGTAATTCGTAAGTAATGATATCATCAAACCTTCTGAATAAAGCATTGTCTAGCAATTGCACATAGTTCGTTGCTGCAATAATAATGCTGTCAGAAGCGTCCTGCTCCATGAACTGAAGAAATGAATTCAGTACTCTTCGAATTTCACCAACATCATTTGTAAAACTTCTATCTCCTCCGATGGCGTCAAATTCGTCAAACAAATAAATAGCACGCGTGATTTTCATCGTATCAAAAATCTGCCTTAGTTTACTTGCTGTTTCACCCATGTATTTTGTTATCAATCCATCAAGTCTTATCGTGAATAAAGGCAGACGCAATTCACCCGCAAGTGCTGAAGCGGTTACGGTTTTGCCTGTACCTGGAGGGCCAAATAGTAAAATTTTACGGCGTGGCTTTAATCCATATTTAGCTAGAGTTGAAAATTTCCTTTGTTCTAGAATGATCCTAGAGAACCGGACAGACAAATTTGAAGAGAAGGTCAGTTCTGAGAATCTGGTGTCGGTATATTCGGCTGTTAGAAGATTGGCAAGTTCGCCCTTTGGCTGAATAATATTGATTATCGATGATTTGGACTGGACAATTGCCTTCTTTTCTTTTGCCTTATCGATTAAAGATTTTAATTCCTGGGCAAGCTTATCGTGACCTTGTTGCGCCTCATGAGCCGCGACTTGCATGGCGATAGAGTAAAACCTACTCTCATCGCCCTCAATGTGGCTTTTCAATAATTCAATGATTTGCTCTGCCTTAGCCATAAATAAAAAACGCCTAGCTGGTTGAAAAATTTGACCTCAAAGAAGCGTATCTCTTCGATTGATTTTTAACAAGTTATAGTCATTTTTGACATTTACAACTGTAAATCAAGCGATTAGATATGGATCTTCGACCTAAAATACGTCAATTTTGAGGCCAATCTTCCAAAACCAGTCGTCCAAACCATAAAATCTGAACTTTGCTGGTTTTTCGGAACAATCTGACCCACGTTTTCCGCTTGAGATAGACAAAAGAAAACTACAAGCATCAGCATTAATTAATGAGCATCATTTCCATCATTCTCATGCTATTAGATTTCTAACATTGAGCTACGCATTCAGGGTGGGGCATAACTCGTTTATACCCGCAACTCCCCCACCCTTCCTCTACGCCTATCTACCCCCACCAGGCTGTATAGACGCCATAACTCATCCAGATGCAGGTGTATATAACATCCGCACGCTTACGTATATATACGTTTACGTACGTAAGTACGGGCAACTCCCCTCCCGGGGCCTGCCCGGTCCAAATGACCTGCTCCCGTTGTTTATGTCATGACGAAAATGGAGACGCCGGGGCCAAAGCCATAAAATTAAATATTTTGCTGAAATCCGGATGGAGCGCAGATATGCCCATACCCCCCCCTTTAGGGGGCAGGGTAAAAAAGCAGCAAGTACAATTCCAATCCCCCCCTTTTCAGGTCCACCCACACTGTATATGCAGATGGTTGGGATTGTCGGGAAAGACGATGCCAAGCTTACTGATGAGGTCACGTACCTCCGTATTCCGGATATGGGATGGTGAGACACTTGAAAACAACTTGAGACTGCGATCCGTGAAAAAATCACCCTGTATGGGCAGACCAAAACCCAGTCCTTTCTTGTATCTCGCATCGTGATGCACCAATGACGTCAAGATCTGCACGACCATGGCAGTGGCAACGGGTAAACCAAAATCTCCCCCTTTCACATTGATATCTATACATCTCCCCGCACAATGGCCCGTACAGGCCTTCCCTTCGGTTCGCTTCCGGATAAAACTGCCGATCAGGATATTGCTGCCACCAGCCTGCCTGGCCGCCTGACAGATATGTGACATCAACGGCAGGATACGGATGAGCGACGTACCGGGATCCACCTCTATCACCTGATCACCCCGCACAATGGATTCGAGTTGTTGGCGCGCACCAAACTTGGCGACGACGGAAACAAATCCACCATCGATACACGCCAGGATCTGCTGCGCATGCCATCGGTTAAATTCAAAGACATTCCCTTCTACAGGCGGCGTAGAAATAGGAGCAGGTGACGTCGGAATAGGTACAGTCGGCTGGGAAGCTGGCAGCAAAGGTTCCATCCTCCTCCAGGTATCCGGACCCAGGATCCCATCAGCAGCAGCACCGGTGAGACCATGATTTTTTTGCCACCCGATCAGAGCATCGACAAATGCCTCACCACCCAGCGATACATGCTGCTGACCCGAGTACGGAAGCAACAGATCATTGATGTCATGTATACGGTCATCCCAGCCCAGTAGTCGGCCAAATTTCTGGTTGAGCTCGATGATCTTGGCATAGTTGCGGGTCGAAGCTCCAGGCGTCACGGACGGTGATGTAGATACAAACGGTGTATCCGGACTGGACGGAGCAGCAGGAGTTGGCTGCACCACCTGTGCAGGCGGAGGGCCGGGTGTCATTGGCTGACCACGTTGCTGTAAGCCCTGATAAATTTTCTGCGCAGATGATGCAGCCGACTTGAGGATCTGGGTGAGCCCAAAAAACTCCTCCGTTATAGGCGCATCGTCTACACCGGGGGTCTCGTATAGTGATTCCGACTCGTCGTACGCCGTATGATCCTCATTCTCCCACAATCCTTCATGGTCGTGATGCAATGATTCCGGATCGTATTCAATTTCTGCTGATGCAGTCTCCGCCAAAATTGCAGGAGTCTCATATTCTACTTCATGAGGATCGGAACTCTCCTGTTCAAAAGGAGTCCACAGTTCTTCAGAAGGGTCAAATAAATCATTTCCTTCCAAAATAAAATCATCACCATCATCCACCTCAAATTGAAATACCTCCTGCATGCTGGCAGGGGATTCAATGCGCACAGCCGCTGGTGGAACGTTTTTGAGCCCGGGCTGAATAAAAAACGCATTTCTTCTCTGGTCGAGATTCGGAACATCTCCAATCCAGATTCGGTTATTGCGCTTTGCATAATCAAGTGTATACTGCCGCCATTCGCTATCCGAAAAGTTACCTGTAATATTATTTTTCTTTCTTTCGTCGATAAGTAAAACACGCGTACTCGCAAAATGAGTGGCAATGCCGATCCCCGGATTGGGAATGTTGCCGCGCATCAGCCGGAGGACCATGTCCCGTACTATCTGTGGAAACGCCTCCCATTTTTTCTCCTGAAGTTTTATATGCCTTTCGTATTGAACCAGCAGAGTTGAGGTGCCCGGATAATATGTAACCCCTCTGACGACACTATGCTTTACCGGATTAATTTTGTTGTTCCTCAACACCCGATCTGCAACCGCCTTCGTACGCACGAAAGGCTGAAGTGTGGTGGAATACCGACGAAGAAATGCACCAAAGCTCGTCCATTCTGAAACCAGATGTCTCCGCATGCCAAACCTGTTGACCATAGCCCAGAAAACAGCATGATTTTCCCGATCATCTCTTCCACCGGCTTCGCCTTCGACAAAACGGGCCAGCCATAGTGCATCATCCTGTGTAAAACGATACTCGGGAAAACTCTTTCTGAGTTCAGCCACCGACGTATCGATTCGAATTACCCCCAACTCACCTACGACCAAAGGTGCGGAAGGTGAATCGGGTTGCCGGGTGTCATCCGGTACCAGAAGGGCCCGCATGACGTCCCATGTTTTGGGTCCAATGATGCCATCACAATCTCTAACTGAAAATCCCTGCTGTCTCTGCCATCCTGATACCGCTACAGCAAACGCCTCATCCCCCAAACTGACATTGGAATACCCGGAATACGGAAGCACCAGATCATTGATCTGATACCGGAAAGAATCCCACCCGAGTTTCTGACCGAAATGCGCATTCAGCCGAACTGCCTTTTCGACATCAATGTTTTCATGCTCTACAGTCCCCACCCAATCTTCCTCATCATCCGGACCACTCAGGCCTGAATCTTCTGATTCAAATGCGACGTCTGTCATTTCCTGTTGCAATTCAATACGATTGCCCCAGTTTCGCCATTCGGCCGGAATGGCTTTACCGGTACCCACGACTGAAGAGGTCGAGTCTCCGGCATAACCCAGATTGGCGATCGCCCACTCGCCGACATTGTACCAGATATCCGGTCCGGGATCATTCTCACGGGAGGCTGAGCTCTGTCGGTGGGCATAGATTTTATTGGTTCCCAAAACAGCCTGGAGATATGATGCCAGAAACCGGCCGGAATCAACCTGTGCGGGTGTGGGGATGACCTTTCCAAAGGTAGGGTCGTCCTGCGTTACACCTTTCGGTGTCCAGACGCGTCCGCGGATATTGGGGAAGTTACCTTCAAACTCAACCGACACACTCAGCGAGCTCAGGCCCTGGGCATGCCAGATCATACGGGATACGGGGTGCAGTTGAACGATGCGTCCATCCTGCATGATGCAGAAGTGCGCTCCGACTTTGAGATAGTTTTCCGGATGGCTGTATTGACCGGTTGTTCTATTTTTTCTCCGGAACGCCATCTGATGGAGTACGAAAGCGAACAGGGCTAAGGGATGTCGGTATTGGCTGGTGATCTCTTTCTTTTCTACGATGGCGCGATGGGTCCAGTCTTCAATGCGGGTGCGGGCATTGAAAAGCAGTATCTCCAGCCTGGTCCTTTGTATTGCACGCTGGACCAGCGGGAGGCTCTCCAGTCGGGCCACCGCATCTGCTTCCAGAAGACGTCGTTCGGTCTGTGCATTGATCGTCTGCGTCAGCGGCAGTCCGGCCTTCGTCTGAAAGGCATGGAGTGCTTCTCTAAATGATGCATCAGCCGCATCTGAACCGACGCTCAGCGATTGGCCTTCTACCCTGTTGAGCGCTTCTCTGGCCCAGTGCATCCGGTTTCTCCTGGACAGCGGGACTTCGGCCTGAAATTGAGGATCATCCGGGTGTATATGTTCCTCCTCCGGAAAGGGTGCAAACGGATCTATAACCGGTCCGGTGTCAACAGGTATATCACTTCCCTGCAACTGTTCCTCCAGGTTATCAGTAAAAGGGCTGCGCATGATCAGTTGGGCGTTAAGGCCGCCGTTCTGGCTGCACCGTTTTGCTGGACGCGTACGGTGCCGCGGATATTGGCTTCCGGGTTTTTGATATTGTGGCCGGTGGCTTTTTCCCAGTTGTTGATAACGGTGAGGAATTGGTTCATAAAATTAATATGAACGGGTGTTGGTTGCGGAGCAGGTAGTGGCTGAGGTGTAAGGCTTTGCAAGACCATTCTAACCTGAACTGCATTATCTAATATACCGCCAACCTCTATGGCATCTAAAATACTGGATGCTGCTCCTGCCATCTCAAACAATGCCTGACATTTCCCATGTGCCGGAACCCCCACTTTGGCACCCACCTTCATCAATCGTTCTCCAATCGTGCTTGATTGACAATTGAGGAACTGAACCAATGGGGAGTCATAGGTAAGAATAAAAGTAAACCAAGAGGTCATTAAAACAGAATAATACTCTTCGCGTGATAAATTCAAATAGGCGTACGAAGTGGTCCCCGTATTACCACGGCGGGCATGCAATAGCTCCCGCAACTGAATTGCTAGCTCGACGATAATATTTACATCTGCTGTATTCTTTCCTACAATATTTCTTGCATTGATGTGTCCTTGCCAAATTTCACCGATATAGCGTTCAAACAACGGAATAAATTCCTGATTGGAATAACTGGCTCTCACATATGTCGCGGGATTGCCCTCAGCATTTAGGTTTCCAAAAGCCAGGTCCATTCCAAACATTCTCCAGTACGCATTCCGACGGGTCGCTTCGCTATGAGGGCGAAGGCTGCTGATGATATCGGACCCAATTTGAGAATTGCTTTTAAAAAACATCCGTTCCGCATTTTGAAGCCAGGCGACAACATTCTGGTTTACGGCTATACCATGTCGCTCATCAGTCATGTATTGCTCCAACAAGCGCTCAAAAATCTGAATAATCCTGGTGTTCTCAAGCAGATAGGCATAGATCAAATGATAGGAACTGGAGTCGACAAAAGACACCAGAGTGGTACCGGGCGCAACAACTCCTCCCGGTCGTACAACCCCTTGCGTTGTATACGTAAATTGATTATCAATATCATACCAGTGTCTTACGACAGCCTGCTCGATCGCCCTAGAGTCTTCATAGGAGCAAAATGCAAACTTATCGCCCGTCGCATAATTAGGATTAGCAGGCGCAGGAACAGGTAGTGCAGGAAAACCATCAACGACGTCGCTGGAAATGCGGACTCCGGGAAATACCATATTATTAGCCATCGGAGCCGCAGGAGGTGCCAAGACTGCAGCCGCTGCCGGACGAAGACCACTCAAATAGGTGGCATAAATCAGATTATCGATAATATCCATTTGAATTTATTTTTATTGTTTTAGACTAATACGTGACTATTTGCAACTAAGGTCGATTAAATCGTTTTTTGGGTTGTACTGGAATTTGACCCGGAGCCATACTGGGCCTAATCGGTACATGTCCACTTTGTGGAATGTGTTCATTCCGCAGAATGTTACTGTCCACTACCGGATCATCTATATTGCGTTTATCCTGCTCATAAATAATGTAGACTTGATCCAGAATATTGGCAAATAGTTGTCTGTTATTCTCAGCTACTTTGTCCTTCAGAACACCGGCATTTTTAAGCACAACTATCTGCGCCCCCATTAGTCTTTGTTCCTTTTCCTCGAGATACCGCTTATTAGTCAAACTTTCATTCGACATATCGCCAGTTTCAGCCATCCATTCGTTAAATCCATTAAGTAGATAGTGATTCTCACAATACTCTGAGAACATCGATTCGATACGGCTAATCTGGTCTTCCGGTAGACCTTGCAATAAATGGAATACTGGTTCGATAATATGCTTAACTCCTCGCTCTTTTTGATTATTTTGCATGACTAAACTGTATTTAGTGATAAATTAATTCAACGCCACCGAAAATCCCAACCGCGTCATCCACCCTTCCTGCTGCCTGTGCAGCGCCGGAATATCCCCCTCCCCGGTTCCTATCTTATATCCCGTCAGCGCCAACAGACGCAGACATTCCTTCCATACCCACGCATGTGAGGTATACAATGCCGGCCCGGCCAGATATTCCAGCCGGTGCAGCGCCGTCGGACTCACCCGCTCCGGAGGTACTATCGCCGAAAGCGACCGCCCCCCAAATGCGCGAAACGATCCTTTCAGCAACAGCGCCGCCGCATCCGGTATCGCAGGCACACAGAGTTGTATCAACTCTGTCGACGGATAGTGTACCGCCCCGATATCATAATCCTGTTTGAAAACCTCCTCCAGCCTGTCCCAGGGACCCGGACCATAAAACAGCCGGCACATCTGCACATTGAGCAACACCCGGATATAAGAGATCGGATGCGGATCATACTGATGATAGGCAAACACCGCCTGCGACGCTCCACTCACCACATCCGTCAACGCGGCCACAGACGCAAAACCCGTATGCGCAAATGCAAAAGCATCCGCCGCCATCTCACTCGCCCATCCGGAATAAGCCGACCCCACCACAGCAGGATGCTGCTCCAGCCCTGATTTCAATGCTGTCGCCAGCTCCTCTGTCCATCCCAGTATATGCGCCACCTGATGACCCGTCTCATGAATGATCGCCGTAGGCCGGTACAGATTGTGCTGCGTGATCTTGATCGCCGCGACAGGACTGATCCGCCCATCCCACAGCCGGAGACCCGCTTTGAGGATGGAGGCTCCCACCCCCTTGTCCACATAGGTCAACGCATAAGGCGCAGTACGGCCCAACGGCTGCAATACTTCTTTCATACTCTGCAAACACAGCACATCACAAGCTCTCAACAATGCAGAGATACCTGGTGTGGTCCTCGAATTGATGGCGACCGTATAAAAATGAATGGTCTCCTCAGCCCGCAAGTAGCGGTTGCGCAGATCGAGTATCCCGCGACGTATCGCTTGCAGTCGCTCCTGACCCGGATCTGTCTCCAATAATTTCTTCAACGCCACAGCATGCGCTATGACTTCTTGTATACTTTGCTGCAAACTCTCCTTCAACACATTGCCCATCTGATGATCGATCCCGTTCCACGCAATACCGGAGGCCAGATTGTCGAGATTGGCCAGACGTGTTGCCGCCTCCAGCCAGTGATTCACCTGGCGAAGGGAAGAGGTGTAGGTCGAATAGGTTGAGGATGTAGCAGGCATGATGGCGTCCGGATGTATCAGTCAAATTGTTTACCCGCCACCGACTTTACGATCGGTGTTGGCAGTGATGGAATTCCGATCGTCGTGATATCGCCGATCGATACTTTGCCTTTGACGGCATTGATCACGGCGCGGATCGAAGACATACCCGGCACCTGGTTCCAGGTCAACTGAATGGTCACCCCATCCTGCGGATGTGCCTGTGCGTCTTTGAACTCTACAGCACGCGCCTTGAAGTAGCCCACCACCGCATTGTACGCTGCGGTCGAGACCCGCTCAATCAGCAGTTCGACCAGCTTCGAGATCACCTGTTTTCCGGCCATCCTACCTATCGCAGCGAGAGGTAGAAAATGCTCTTGCGGATCATCATACTGCTCCAGGTACATGGCGGGTAGTGCCTCATGGATGATCTTGACTTTATGATGGATGTTTTTGATCAGCATACCATTGAGTACTGACTTGACGGATTGCCGGATGGTCATAGCGGCGCCGAGTACATCATTGCGTCCCATCTTCTCCACTACCTGCCGGGCATCTTCTTCACTGAAGAAATAATTCAGCCGGATTTCCGATCGTGTAAAATTGATCACCCCCTGAATGTCGGCCGAACGATTGGCCACGACAGGTGAAGGTTGATGACGTGAGGTCGTCACATGCTTGTGCGTGAGATTCTCCACGATCGGCAAGCGCAATGGCGCATCGTTGATCTCCAGAAAATAAAATCGTTGACCTGGCTCTACGCGGAATCGGTTGGAAAGTTTATTCAAATCGAGATCCACACCGAGACCGGGTTCTTTGATGAGGAGTGATGCGGCCTGTTTGGTCAATGGCAATAGTTGCACCCATCCTTTGGGTTGGCGGGCATTAAGGCCAGGCAATTTTTCCTGCTTTTGGATGGTGCTTAACGAGCCATCTTTTCTGATCTCATACAAGTGTACTTTGGCGCGAATCGTCTTTGAGGTATCGAGGCCATACTTGTCCCGCAGAAAATTAGCCAGCGGCAACCCCCGGAATGTCGATACCGTAGCGGCAGCCTGAGGGTCAATGGAGACCTCATAGATATGGCTAAACTTTTTGTAGAGGGGAGCAGGTGTAGTTCTCGGCATGCCGATCCATGTAGCGCGTTGTGTACTTTTCCGTAAAGCTTCTTTGATATATTGAGGTGGAAAGTTTTGTGCGGCGGCCGTTTCAAACGCCTCCAGAAGATGGAGGGTCAGGGCTTCCGGATCCTGCAGGTCACTTTCGGCTACCTGGCCCATGTGTAGCACTGTATCCTCGATGGTATTGGCGATAGCTTCATAGGCCAGTTGATTCGTGTCCGTATCTTTTACTTCAAATCCGATGACACTCATCCCGATGTCGATGATACTGGCGGCAAGGGGTTTGGCGACTTCTGCGGGTACGTATTTGCTGACCAGCTTGGCGAGGAGATCCGCCAGAAAATTGATCACCTTTTGGCGTCCGATGATAGAGATACCCATCTTGATGATCGGTTGCAACGCTATGATCGCCGCCGGCAAAAACTCTTCAATGACTGGTGCGGGGGAAGCACCTTCCGGGAGGTTCTTTAGTCCCTGAATAAAACGCTGACGTGCGGCCTGATAGGTGATGCCGGGAGCGGAGCCATTCTCATATGCCATATCCGGATCCGTCTGATCATGACCGGCTTCGTAGTCCATGACGAGGGAAGATGCTTCGGCTTCACCCGGAGCAAATAAAAGTTGGGCAACATAATGGTCAAACTCCGACTGAATCCCTTGCATTCCGGAAGGATCTGAGTTGGTTGCCTGCAGGTCATCATCTGATGTCTCGAGGTTGAGAAATTTTTTCGCCAGGGCCTGAGCATGTCCCTGGAGGTTTTTGGGCAGCTTACCGATAGCTGTTTTGAGGACTTTATCCAGCAGGGGCCGGATCAGGGCTTTGAGTTTGTCGAGCACTAAATTGATCGGCAGCAGTTTCCCTACGGCACTTATGCCCTTTTTGGCCAGGCTGACACCTTTCTTGACTACATTCTTGACTTTGTTAAACACCTTACCCAGAAATTCTTCCTGGACGGGTGTGAGGTGGGCATGATCAAAGGTCAGGGAATTGAAATAGACTTCGAGATCTGCGTCTGAATAGCTGGCAAAATCATTTCCGGAAAAATGTTTGGCGACTTCATTGATCATGAGATCGGTCTCGCGCATCAGGGGTGCGAAATACTCTGATGCCTGCTGCCGTACAAAGGGCATATAATTAACCCCCATAGCGACTTCATCGCTGATTTTATTTCGCCAGGTATCTTCGACTTCATGGGCGAGTTCGTAGAGGGTCTCCTGAAAATCAGGATCATCGAGTTCGGCTACAAAATTGAGATAGGCTTCGCCTGCAGGTGTAAGTCCCTTTCCGGAGGAAATACTTTCATATGTGCGGGAGAATGGACTGTCCGTTTCCAGGGTGAACTGTGGAAAACTTTCATGATCGTGATTCCCGGCAAGTGTATGAGGAGTGCCGGCATCGCCAAAAGGTGTTTCATACTGAGCCAATGACGAGCGTACGCCATTCATAGTAGCATTTTCCATAACGGATGATTTGCTTTGATAAGAACTTTGGTAAATGTACCTGTGCAGCAGGCGCTGCATCTATCCCCCGAAAGGGGGATATTGATGGATGACTACTTTTCAAAAAAAGTCTGATGGTAATAATTAATCAAAGCGGCGGTATTTCGGGCTCCGGTTTTTGTGAGGATATTTTTCCGGTGGGACTTGACCGTTTCATAACTGATGAAGAGGGCTTTGGCGATATCGTTGTTGGTATAGCCATTCATGATCAGGCCCAGTATTTCCAGTTCGCGTCTGGTAAGGGACTGTGTCTGCAGAGAAACATCATGCCGGTTGCGTCGTGAGATCAGCAAGGCTGCCCGTTCGAGGTCGGTGACTTCCATTTGCAGAATGAGGTGGAGGGAGATGCCCATGGGTCGGATGAGTGATAAGAGGTCGTGCACCTGCTGAACGAGGAGGGCTTCCGTTTCCGGAGACCATTCACCTGCAGTATAGAAGGTGATATCCTTCTGTACGGAAAGTGTCCCTTCGGAAAGTTTGATGCAAAGGCTGGCCGGCATGGCCCTGGCTTTTTGTACGGTGGGGATAGCATGCGCTAGCCCACTACCGATGGGCATACAAAAGACATAACAACTTCAGTCGGAGACAGGCTCTCCGGGCATCACGTACGTGAGGGGAACAGGCTTTTGTTTTGTGGTCGCATAACAATTTCACCTCTGCGGCAACACCGCAAGAGCCTTTTCCATAAATCGTCTATGGGCGAATGGCCCATTGCCTCCGGTAGTATGGCTACCGGTCTGTGTAGGTGTTATGCAATGGAAGAAACCGAAGCGCACTCTCCGGCCAAGACGTACGGGAGATCAGGAATTCATCATAGGACTATTTTTGTCCTATGCTGCCTGGTAAAAATCAGGCATGGGGTAATGATCCTGGAGTGGTGCTGAGTCTCAACTTAACCTTGTTTGCCGGTAAATATAATAGGCCGGGATCGAATATGCAAGTATTCGGGAAGGAAAAATGACTAGAGAGGTTGAGAGGTTGAGAGGTTGAGTGGTTGAGTGGTTGAGTGGTTGAGAGGTTGAGGAGTTTAGAGTGTAGTGTTTATTGAAATGCTAGCCTAATCGAATAGGACAGATTCATGTCGCTCTCAACTGTTCGAACACCGAGGAAGTCCTGTTTCATGGCACAACAAGACTCGTATAGAAAAATCTTCATCAAGAAACAGCACATGAAATACTACCAGGCGTGAAAGCAATCGGGTCGCCTTCGCTAAAGCTATGGCGACCGAGGTGAGTTTTGAGAGCGACGAGCTTGGTTGCTGAGCTGTAGCACAAGGATGCGAAATAGCAAGTCGAAGCATGGTTCTTTCTCTCCTTCGCTAAAGCTTCGGCGACCGAAGGCGGAAAAAAAGAACAAAAATCCCCTGAAGAAGTCAGATCCTAATCCACCTGCAGAAGCTGACAAGCTTCATCATTTACCCTGATGATGATGGTACATTCATCATCACCATCGTCAGCACCACCTTTAAGGCTTCAATCTGATACTCCTTACACCCGGTCAGATCCAACTCCGTATTCTTTAATTTAGATCGTATCGTCGCCGGGTTGATGATCGAAATAGGAAAGGGCATGCACTGGAGTATACCTTCCATCTTGAAGGATGTAGATCCTCCGGCAAACCGTCCTTTTGTCATTCTGCCTTTGATGCCGATCACATCAAAATGAGCAGCAGCCAGGAAGGATTGAAATGTAGCGGCAAAGGCTTGCATGTCCTGCTGACTGGAGGGATCCTTGATTTTAAACTTATCGACGGCGAGGGGGATGACCGTGTAGCTATCGCCTTTTGTCTTTATGCCAATGATTCGGGCCTCATCTCCTTTTAATTCAATACCGCAATATTTCATACTCCAATCGTTTCAAGGCTGTGGCTAAATCATGTGGGCACATCCGCCCCATCTTTATTTTCCGTCGTTTTCAGGATGGCTCTGATGCGGTTAATGTGGACCTGTGATCTTTTTGCTCTTTCAAGGGCTGTTTTAGAGCCGACTCCTTTTTTCCCTCGCGCCATTTCTGTCAGCAGGTTTTTATGTTCCTCGAACATCCGGAGTGCTGTCCACATGGTTTCTTCCATCTTGTTGGTCTGTTCTGCCAGGAGGTAGGCTGCTGTAAAGGCGTGGCCGGTATGGCAACGGAACCGTAAGTCGTTATCTTTTCCCACCTTCCATAATACACCGCCGCAGCCGGGGCAGTTAAAAGGAACCTGATCGCCCAACTTGTCTACTGACGATAGATCACTTAAAACACGTTCCGCAATTTTAGCTTCTATTTTAACATCTCCCGGGACGGGTTTGCTTTTTTGCATTTTCCGTTGTACTAACTTGTGGAGCAAGGGACCCATTTCTGCGATCGGCAGGCAATGATCTACCTTGACGTTATTCAGGGCATTTCGGGGCATATCCGGATATTCGGCGTCGTCTGGATCCTGTACAATACATATACCGCCGCATTTCTTAATGGCTTTCATGCCTGAAGTACCATCATCCAGATAGCCGGTCAGGAGGATTCCAATAACACCGGTGCCAAAAGCTACTGCTGCGGACCTAAAGAGGGGATCAATGGCAGGCCGTGACCTGTTTTCATGGGCGCCTTTGGTAACCAGCATGGTCCGGTTTTCACTGATCAGAAGGTGATGATCTGAAAGGGCCAGGTACACATGTCCGGGTTTCAGGCTGCTTCCATTGGTAGCATGCTGACATTTGACGGTTTCAAACTTATTCAGTTCGTCCAGGAGTACGTTACCCGTAGCATCCGGGGAAATATGCCGGACAATCAGTACCGGCACTGAAAAGTTTTTCGGAAGTTGGCTGATGAGTGCTTTTAAGGCATTCAGCCCTCCGGCAGATGTTCCGACTACAACTACCTGTGAAATGTTTTTTGGTTTTGTGGGTATATTTTTCATTTTTACTCTATAAGTTCAAAATAGTGGGATGCCAGATGCCTTTTTTAGATGCCAGAGCAGCAGATCGAAGCGCAGCGTAGATTCCGACCGCGAGGCGGAATGCCAGATGCCAGATTGGTTGCTGCCGGATGGCACAGTTATCAGAGTAGGAGATGCTTTTTTTTTCGATGCCAGTCGCAGCGCAGCGAAGATTCCGACCGCAAGGCGGAAAGCCAGACTGGATGCTGCCGGATGGCACAGGTTCCAGATCGAAGCACAGCAGAGATGCCAACACACTCACTACTCACTACTCACTACTCACCACTCACTACTCACTACTCACTACTCAACCTTTCACCGCTTTTGTCTTAGGCTTCGGCTTGTGTTCTGCTTCGTACTTTTCAATCCATTGCTTTACACTTACCTTCTTCATCAACTCCCCGATGAGCTTAAAGGGAATCTCATCAAACTTCTTAAAGCGGACACAACTTTTTCCCATGTCCAGTTTTTGTTTGCTGTGCTTGGGGTACTCGGTGACGAACCACTCCAGTAACCGGGGGTCGGAATAGATACCCATGTGATAAAAATTGATGGAATCCTTTTGGGAAGCTATGCCTGCGAAGGGGAGTGGCTCGCTTGGCTTGCAGTGGTAGCCTGCGGGATAGAGGGTATGGGGAACCACATACCCCAGTCCGCCATAGCTTATGGCGGCTTCAAACCCTTTGGGCAGGTTTTTGACAATGACATCGTGGAGTCTGTTAAAAGGTACTGCTCTGTCTTCGGGAAGGCTGTTGAGGATCTCTTTTACTGTCTTTCCGGTTGCTTTCATATTTTCCAGATTTTCACTTTATGTTGGTTTTGCTACCGAATCACAAGATAATGGGATTTCTGCCGGGGATGCAAGATGGGGGGGTTAAAAAAATGTTTTGAACATCCCATTATATTGAGATTCCGGGGAGAATGCGGTAAGTTGGGGTTTCTTCAGGGGGGCAGCTTTGTTGGATAGAGCGTCTGGAAAGAATACGGCTTGGGTCGGGTGAAGTCCTGTACTTACTTATGATGGCAGATTCTGTGAAAAGAAATTTAAATTCATGGCTGCTCCATATCAGTTGGGGTAGGTGCGCAATGAAAATGTGCTTGCAAATGAGTAATCACTTACAAGCACGTATGTATCACATATGAAAAACAAAAACCACTACTCTTAGTGCCCGCCTTGGCAATTTAACTATGCTTCTACTGCAAGCATAGATTTACATTCTGCTGCACACTTACGACAGGCATCAGCACATTCCACACAATGTATCATGTCAGGATACTGCTCACATTCCGTTGCACAAGCAATACAGGCGTCTTCGCATTCTTTGCAAAGAGCTTCCAGGTTTGAATGGGATGTACTGGCAGCAGCAATTAAAGCATTGCAAGCATCAGCACAAGCGATGCAAAGTTTTACGGAATGTTCCATTCCTTCCTTGCCTTTGTTTTCTGTTGCGCATGTTTCACATGCCTCTGCACATACTTTACAAGCATCAATGCAGCTTTGAATGATCCTACTATCCATTTTTTGAAATTTGAGTATGTATCTGAACTGATACGCTTCAAAGATGAAAGGACACATACTTTCAATCATTACATAATAATTGCTATACTTTACAATATTCTCACATTAAGGCAAGGGCTGCTATATTCAGCCTCTCCTCAGTGCATTGCATGCACAACCAGTGTCAGTGCGCACCCACATCCATTCCGCAATCTACAGGCGTAGGATATCGGGGAGAGGGGGATTGGGATGTGGAGGGCCAGCTACGTTGGAAACGGAATCTCAAGAAAGTATGGGGGATTCTCTGCATATACCTGCTGATGGTTAGCTTATGTTAGCGTTTTGAATTATCTTCCTCTTAGAACAGGATTTCGCATAGATGTCTTTCCGAACGACGGTTTACCGGTTTTGTGGCAATATACTTCGGGATAATCCCAATTTCCATATTCTGCCCATATTTGATAAGCACTATTACTAAAGGGTCTCTTAAGATTATAAGGAATTTTGGTCCCTGTTCTAATGCAATACCCAAATGTTGTGTGCTCAACTACATATCTTGATGGCCTTACAGATGGTTTTGAACCCAGCTCCAACTCGTTTGGAAAGTCTGTAAGTTTCTTCTGTACGTTGCTCTTCGGTGAATTGTTTCCTGAAAATCCGCCAAAGCCTCTATAAAATTTCTCGGTGATGTCATACAGTATATCTGATTGAATAAAATTCTTACCCAGTATCGCACTTAAAAGCTTTCTCTCATATACAGGTCGCTTCACAAATACCACTTCATGGTTGTTTGCCATATGCATCGACATCGTCCATGCTTCATTGCTTGCTGTTTTCGAAAAGGCGTTTAAAATATTCGATTCTGTGTAAACCCCAAACTCAATATTATGTTTGAATGAATAATCGTATAGATTGAGTGATGTAATTACACCTTTCATTTCATTACTATAATATTTTGCATGTAGATTTGGAACATAAACAATAGATACATTTAAGAATTTCTTAAAGTACTCAAAGTCATCTTTACTCAAGCTTCGAGATACCTCCCTTTCGTTTTTACCGAAAATAAGAAGTAAATGAAGTTTAGGGTTGTAGGCGTGTTTATCAAATAATTTCTTAAAATAATCGTCCAGTTTGATATAGGGTGAAACGATAAGCAGTGTATCCTCAGCTTCCCAGATGATGTCATAAATTACCTTTTCAAGGTCACCTCCGGTTATAAATTTTGCCATTTTTCGTTCGGTCTGTTGTAAGTACTTACACAAAATATAATTTTCCTAAATCCTCAGCTATGTTTTTTTCAAGAGCAGGCTGCGCCCACCCTAGGTTTTCTATCACGACGCAGATAGGGTGGTTAGAACCCCCTTTTAGGGGGCAGGGGGCAAAAGATCTGCGGGCAGGGGGCAAATAAGAACAAAGCCCCTTTTAATCCGGGGGGAGCGCAGATACCATCTCCGCTCAGGTTTATTTATTGAACCTGATTCGTTCCCCTAAACTCAATAAATGCCCCCGACACATTGACGACATCCTTGCCCAGATTGGAGGTGTTGAGCCTGAAGATGCAATTCTCGATGCGCAACTGACTGTTGACGCCGGAAGAATATAAGGCCGCCCCCATCTGCGTCGCATAGTTCCGTTCAAAAACCACATTGTAGAAATGACCCTGCCCCTCACTGAGCACACCCGCCCCCATATCATTCGAATTGGTGGCCGCATCAGCATACCCATACGTAATCGTCACACCATCCACCACACATCCGGTACACTGATCCGACAATCGCAAGGTGTGGTAACTGTTGTCCCAAAGCGTATCCGGGATATTGATGTCACCACTGAGTTGCACCAGGGCAGCATCCGCCGTCCGCTCGGAACGTGTGAGCTCAACACCCAGAAAGCCCCCGTAGATCCGGATGCTGTCACGCAATGTAAAACTCGAATCCCGCTGGCTCGGATGCGGATAGTAGGTGCCTTCCGCCACCCATATATCCCATATATCTGCCCATAGGCCCACAGCGGCTATCGCATCACTGAGTTTGTTGAAGGCATCGGCCCAGGAGGTACCATTGTTCAGACCCGTGGCATCCTGATCCACATAGATCTGCGGGGATGGAAAAGGACACGGCCCCGTCAGCACCACCTCCGTCACTACCGTACTATCACACCCCACAGATGACGTCAGCTCATCCGTATAAAATCCGGGCAACGTTTGATACTGTCCTCCGACGAACACACTGTCCTGATTGCACATGGCATGAACCACCGTATCCAGATACACCGGATGCACGATCACCCACAACGAATCCACATTCCGACACCCAAACACATCGGTGCCGGTGACATAATATTTTTTCGAAGCGGGGGGTGTGACGGTTGGAATCGTCAGGGTTGGATTATTGATATACTCATTCGGACTCCAGATATACTGATTGGCACCCGAAGGCACCAGATGTGCATACCCATTGATACAAATTGATTTATCCATACCCGCTTCGACAACAGGAAGCCCTTTGATCGGCAACACGGAAGAGAAAACTTCAAACGTATCCTGAAGGGCCACATACTTCACCCGGATAAAACCATTGGCCAGACTATCCTCCAGGACAAAGTAGGTCATGGTATCCAGACTCCCAAACGGACCTCCAAACGGAACATACGTCATACCACTGTCCAGTGACATATAGACCACGACCGAATCTATACTCATCGTCTCCCACACCATCCACAGTGTATCTCCGATGCAATATTCATCTGCCAGCGGAAGAACCAGATTCAGTTCCTGACGTGGCAACACCTCCGTAAAGGTCTCAGCTCCGCTTTTGGTCTCCCGGTTTCCAGTCCGATCCACGCCGAGCACATAGAAGGCGTAGGTCGTCCCGTATTCACCTTCGAACACATACGTACTCACGCTATCCGGTATGGTCTGCTCATACTTTTGAAATACAGATCCATTGGCAGACACCCACAATTCATAATAACTCAAGCCGCTTCCGCCCGGATCATCCACACCGGATACCTGCAATTCAATCAGTTTGCTCAGTCGTACAGGTTCGATCGGGGCCAACTCCGTCGTGGGAGGCAGCGCGTCAATCAGGTTGGTCCAGGTATTGGTGATCAGGGGTTCATTGATATCAAAGATGATGGCGGCTGTCGCATGAATGGTATCGCCGGTGGTTCCCGGCAGTTTGGGTCGAACGGAAAAATTCATAAACCCTTCTCCACCCCGGGTGATCGTGTCATTGACAGGCAGAAATCCATTCAACGGATCAATCGGCAAAAGGCCGGTGACCGGATCGATGGATTCAAAGGTCCAGAAGGCGGTTTGCGTGGTCACGTTAAGTCCGGCAACTACATCTACAAAGAGTCCGATCTCATCGCGCAGGTCGAGTCGTTTCTGATAGAAGGCTACATTTTCCGGAACTTCAAATGAAAAGTCTCCAAACCCAAAACTACCCAGTCTGAAGGAGAAGGGATTGATATCCTCATCAAAGGCATGGGTGACCATAACACGTTGTGCGGGTGCGGTGGCAAAGATGGGGTCGTTTTCAAATTTTATATTATAATCCATAGTATCATGGACCGAAACCCAATGGACTGAATCTACACCAATGGGTCCTACGATCTCATTGGGATCTCTGGAACACAACCGGGGAAGAACATAGACCCGCTGTTCCCTTTCCACCTTGCAGCCGACATGATCCGTGAGTACGATCTGCATGGTGGTCGTCGAGGTGACTCGCCAGGGTCTCGTGATGCCCGGTGAGCCATTGATTTTATACGGGCCCGTTCCACCCTGTGCATTGGCGATCAACCATACTGGTTGTCGTTCGCCGCAGGGAACAGTGACTTCATCGGTTTTTAATTCAAGTTTGAGTTTGAGGACGGTTTCCGGTTCGTTGACGACGATGGAGCTTGTACCTGTGCAATCATTGGCATCGGTAACGGTCACGCTGTAGGTTCCGGCGGCGACTTCCAAACGGGTCTGGGCGTTGACCCCATCATTCCAGATTGCGGACTTGATCGGTTCTGCCGCATTCTCGTACTTCACGCGGAGTGTGCCGTCGTTAGCGCTTTTGCATTTCACATCGGTTTTGATGATCGTCACCTGAGCAAAGGCTACACCTGAAAAGGAGATCAATAGACAAAGTATAAAATTCCTCATTGCATTTTTCTTTAATACGGCTTACCGTTGCTCCGACAGGATTTGATTCAGTTTGAGAGAC
The DNA here is from genome assembly GCA_041746735.1 of Saprospiraceae bacterium. Taxonomy (GTDB): domain Bacteria; phylum Bacteroidota; class Bacteroidia; order Chitinophagales; family Saprospiraceae; genus Opimibacter. The sequence continues at coordinate 20,380 of JBGTGP010000031.1, read as the reverse complement.
ACCTCGATGATATTGTCCGCGGCAGATTCATGGAAGATCGTCTCCAGTGCCAGTGAAAAATTGCCATCGATCACCATACGTTCCATTCTGGATCTGGTGTCGGAACTGATCTGGTAGTCTTCTGCCAGATATCGGAAGTCCGCCAGAAATTTTTCGGAAGTAGGAGCATCCATTTCGCTAATGCCATGGAAAACATAATGTGACAACTCAGCCAAAGCCAGGTTTTCCTCGTACCGAGCTGGATATAATTCAAAAAGTTTGCTTCCATTGATAATACCACCGGCAGAAACAAACTGCTGAAAGTCGGGTTGTTGGGACCACAGCGCGGGGGTATTGGCTCCGGCAAGGAGGGTATGATTGATATGGGTAAAAAATCCTTTGACTTGCATCAACTCTGTGCTCTGGCCCAGGTTGAGCAGATACCAGGCGTTATTTATTTTCTGTAGGGTAAAAGGAGCATACAGATACGTTCCATCTTTTCCTATCCTGTATTGGATGATACTCAGGGAATATTTGGGGGATTCAAGAATAAATCGGGCGACAATCTCCAGATTCTGACCTTTCACAAAGGCCCTCCAGTTTTTATAATCCTCGGCAGAGGCGAGACACGTCCCCTGATAATAGTAGTTCCGGTACTTTTCATAATCCTCTACCTGAAAGTGTTCATAGAAGAGTTTGATATCCGCGGCATCGGTCAGCGACGCAAGTTGATGTTGGTCATTCACTTCCTTGATTTTGAAGAGATGCTCATCAAAGCGGATCTGGACCATAGATGGCTGCGCATAAGTGCGTATTTGCAAACTTGTAAAAACAAGCAGCAAGGACATATAATAGAATCGACGTCGTAGAGTCATAATGGAGATATTAATCATTGGGGAATACAAAAAGGGGCTTCCATCCCGTTTCACTGCCATTGATGAAATTCTTCTGTTTGGAAACTTCGATGAGATTGTCCATAGAAACATACCAGATCCCCAGGGATACCTTACCTACAAGTCCACCCCAGGATGCATTCCATTCTATCTGGCGTGGCTCATTGGTCAGTCTTCCTTCCAATTTGGCTGTTGTTGATAAATTCGCACCCCCCAAAGCGCCAAAACCTGACGGTACATTGACCTCAAGGCGTAGACCCGCTTCAATGGTCCCTTCTAAACTCGCGGTGAGCGCGGATATCATCCATTCCGGTGATGGCGTGTTGGGATCCTTGACGGCATTCACACCAATATTGACACCAAGTCCGGCTTTGAAATAGGTAAAATAGAATGCGGAAGCAACTCCAAAATTAGCGCCGCCGGAGCAACACGGAAAAAACATACACCCTTCGAATGCCAACGCAGGTATTTCTATACCGACTTCTTTCTTTTTATCATATCCGGGATTTTTGTATTTGATACTATTGCTTTGCTTGTAGGAGGCCTTGATACTGGTAAACCCATCCAGATCAAAATCCAGCGGGGGAGTACAAAAGGGATCCAGGTCCTTTAGCTGCGTATTTCCTTTCATCGCAGCCAGCATATCCCCGAGCAGCCCTGAGTCCATCGAGAGTTGCACCGTAGAGGCATCCTCTCCCAGATCTACAACGGTGACGCCTTTGGGATCGATCGTGCCGACCTCATAGGAATACGTGCCAGGCTGCAGATTTGGTGTATTGAAGGTAATCGTTCCGGGAGGAGGGGTATTGGGACCTTCCCATTGAGGCTGGCCGGAAGGAAAAGAGGAGTTGTCGTTTGGTACGGCGGTGAGTTTTGCTGCCGCACTGCCGACCAGATACAGGGTATCCCCGTGATGTGCTATACGTCCCGCATCCGATGCATCTTCTGCCGTCAGGTCTTTGATCCCGCCGTTGATTTCCATATCTTTTTCGGCATAACAGGCCGGATACTCGGCATTGGTAGCCCTGACCTGTACCTGACCAGACTCACTACAGTTACTGATTTTGCCTCCTTGTGTAATGGTGCATCCGGTGGAGCCGGGGTTTTCGATCGACCATATTACCGCAGCCGAAGAGCCCTGAAAACTATTGATAGTAAGTTCAGCCTGGGCCTGATTGGTGAGCGGTCCGGCCAGATCAATGTAGGATGGCGTGATCACCAGTCCACCAAAATCCACCGTCACTTTCACTACATCGGTAGCAGAGAATCCAAAATTGTCACTGGTGACATGTACCGTATACGTCGTCGTATGCTGCGGATGCACGATGGGGGATTGATTGTGAATATCATTTGGATCGAGTCCATCGGCCATCTCCCATGTATAACATACATCGGCGATTCCGGCATTGCCGATCATGGCACCTGCACCCTGGCAAGCTGTTTTGTCTGGCCCCGCATAATCCGCACCCTGGCCAGTCATCCAGGAAGGAAGACAGCACAATGCGATCCCGATACATAACCTGTACATCATGTCAATCATTTTTTCTAATACCAAATACAGCTCTCGGAGCCGACCAGCCAAACAATTCAATACGGCCACTAGCCCCGGGCCTGAGCAGATTCGCCGGACCATTCTCTTCGATAAGTGGCACGACCAATTCAGATTCACCAAGTCCGTTCCTCAATTCCTCCAGGGTGAAAGCAATACGGTTTCCATAAGGAGCTTCAATGGTAGCTGATGGATTGACATAGTCGGCATCTCCATTGTTGATATAGGTTACCACGATGTGTACTGATACCGGACGTTCTGGTACGTTTCCAGGGAGTTGGGCATTGATCTGCAGATCAGCATTCCCCCCATCATCCAACACCATGAAATCATTGGTAAAGGCCAGCGAACTATCCGCTTTGATCAGATCCAATGCATAGATATCTTCCGGCACATCGGTCAGATCAAAGGTGATGTACATCAGATTGTCATTGACCTGGAGTATGGAGGAGGCTACTCGTTCAAACCAGGGATTACTCTGCCGAAGTCGTGCGGTCACCGTATTCATTAGTTTAGCGCCCTTGACCTTAAGGGTGACTTGTGTATTCCGGGTACCTTTGTTGGGTTGTACAGACAGGATCTCATAATCGATCACACTGGCCAGCAACGTGATCTCCTGAAAACTCTCCGTCACCGACGTTCCATAGGCCATGATATAATAGGTTCCAGGCTCGACATCCGGAATCAGAATCCGCTGGTGTGCATGAAATGGATTGTCAAATCCATAATCAAACTCAGCTCTGGTCGGCATCTGCTCATACTTGACAAAGAGTTCATTGAGTCCATACAAAGAATCTCCGATCAACTCCAAAATGATCGTCTCCCCATCCAGCTCGGCACCAATAATAAGTTTGTAATACAGTTCAAGCTGATCAAAAAGCGTATCGGCCGTCAGCGAATCCAGGACCAGTGTTTTCACATCGATATTCATAGGTTCGGGAGACGACGTAAAATTGTTGTCTTCATTACTCTCGATGAAATTCTGACGGGCATCGGTCTGCACGATGGCATAGTAATCGCCTGTGGCGACACCGACGACGTTGCTCGTCAGGTTGGTCCCGCGTGAAGACCCTGGCGAGAGATAAATCGAGCCGTCCTTCAGTCCGAAGACCACATCATCTGTATCCCAGATGGTATCGGTTGAAATGTATACGACCTCCCGGAATATCCCGCTCGCGGGATTCGCTCCGATGTTGTCGGTTGTCCATGAAATGGTAATATTCTCTCCAGCGATGATACTGACCGGAATATTCACCGTCGATACGATGAGGTCCGCAGGTGGCGTCGTGACAATCTCCACTGCACGGTTCAGGATATTGTTATTCTCACCATTATGTTCGTAGATGGCGTTCTGAGAATCCGTCTGCAGGATGAGGATATAGTTACCCAGAGCGATCGCGGGGATGACGACCTGGACGGTATCGGTCCGCTCTGCCGAAGGAGCCAGGGTGTGATTGACATTTTTCGAAAACAAGAGAATATCATTATTGCTCAGGACCTGGTCTGTGGAGAGGAATAGTTTGTCTCTCCAGGATGTCGCTGAACTGTTTCCTGAATTGGTGATCGTGTAGATTACATTCATGGGTTGTCCCGCCACAGCCTGTGCAGGTGTGTTCAATACAGTGACCACCAGATCGGGAGAGGGAGAAAGCGCGATGTTGATCATCATCGGATCTCCGTTTACATCTCTTAGGGTATTGACATTGTTCAATCGGTTTGGATCCTGCTGAACATCTTCTGAATCGGCCACAAACAGAATGTAATAATCACCGGATACGCCGTTGGGCAGCCGGATTGATTTGCTCTTGGATCTACTGCCTCCGGGCAATAACGTTGATCCTGAGGAGGCGATTTGCTCAACGAAAATATCATTGGCCGATAAGATCGGATCTGTAGAAAGGAAAACCTGATCTGCCCAAATGGTCGTTTGAATGGGAATGCTGGCATCATTGATCACGGTCCAGTGAAAGGAATACGATTGTCCCGATGCGAACATCGATGCTTCGGTATGAACGGTATCCATTCGAAGATCGATAGCCGGTGCTGGTTTGACATACACGGGTGCGCTGCGGATGATGTTGTTGAGTTCGCCCGCTACACCTTCATACACATTGCTGTTGATATCATTGACAATATAGATATAGTACACATTCTCTGCTGTTCCGGAATTGAGTAATAACCCCGGATTGAAGTCTCTGGTTTGGTCTGCCTGGAATGGGCTGGTCTGGGTGATCGTCGTCAACTCCGTGGCAAATGCCGGCATCCAGATGGAATCAAAGGAAATATATACACGATCCTGCCAGGAGGTGAAGGCCGCCTGAGTCCCTTGATTTTTTATCTGAAACGCCACATTAAAAATGCTGCCTGCCACGATGGTATCGGCTACCGAGACCCACATGGTCTTGATATCTGGAACCGGCCCGGGACTTGCAAAGATGGGTACAGCCAGCACATTGTTGGACTCTCCTTCGACGGACTCCAGAATGATGTTGTCCGCATCTTCCTGGATCAGAATATAGATATGCTGTGAAAATTGCGGCGGAATGCTCAGCGCGACTGATTCGGGAAGAGTATCCTGTGCCGACATATTGATGATTCTTTTTGTCGTATTCTGGATGAGTACGGCATTGGCATCGAGGGTGTTGGTGGTGGATACAAATATTTTGGTCCGGTTGTTTTGGTCGACAATTCTACCGGGCCCCTGATTGATCCTGTTCCAGGACAACGTAAAGGAAGCTCCGGCCTCGACGGTGTCCGGTCGCGTTGGATTTGCCGGAAGAAGATCCCCTTTCTGAATATGTATGGTACCCATAGACCGAAGGATATTATTTCCCTCCATATTATACTCGAACAACTTCAGTTTCTGATCCGTATAGATATAGACAAAATAATCCCCGCTCAGCGTGTTGAGCATCTTCGTCGGATGAGAGACGGTATACGATGACAATGCCGGAAGAGTAGCGTAATAATATTTATTGGTCAGGGGGATCAAAAAATTAGTATTGTAGATCGGAGACTTGGACAGATAGACCTGATCCAGCCAGTAGGTACCTGTAGCATCCCCTGCACCTTGATTTTCTACAGTCCATGCCAATTGGAATATTTCATTATTAGAGACCGTATCCGGAAAATTCATGGACGCAACAACCAGATCTGGCGGGGGCGTGAGAATGACGTCAATGGGCAGACTGGCACCAGTATTATTCCCTTCGGCGGCGAATTCATAGACCTCATTCAGATAGTCTGTCCTGACATGCATATAGTAGGTACCCAGTATAGCGGGGGGGATGGCCGCCATGACCGTCACTTCATAGGTACTGTCCGGTTCCAGCAGGCCTGAACGCTGGATGATATTGAGATTGGTGCCGATGGCATTGAACGGGTCCTCACCGAATATGAGTCGGTCTTTCCAGAGACTATTGACCGGGACACTGCCACTGCCATTGTTTTTCACGACATACGTGACGGGTATCGTGGTGCCAGAAAATACGGTGGTCGGTGTCGTCACAGACATCACGATGAGATCCGGAGCCGGAGTCAGGGAGATCATCATCTGAGTCGGTGTCCGGTCCCAATTGTTATTCTCATTTGATTCGATCAGATTCTTCCATCTGTCCGGATATACAAATACATAATAATTTCCGACAGTTCCATTCGGGATGGTGAAGGAGCCTGTGTTAGTGTAGGTGATACCGGGATTGAGCGAGGTCAGGTTTTGTACTGCACCGAGATAAATATCATAGCTCGTATTGAGTGTAGCGTCGGCGGACAAATACACGGCGTCCGACCACAAGGTACTGTTGGTGCTGCCGGTACCGATATTCTTGACCTTCCATTCGATTTCAATCTGTTGGCCACTAAATGCGGTTGGAGGTGCTATAATGGTATCCACCACCAGGTCCGGGAGTTGGCGAACAGAAAATTGCTGGATGGGACCGGGCACCATGTTGTCGCAGATATTCTTTGCCACGACTTGCCAATTGTAGAGTGTTCCGTAGTTCAATTGACTATACAGCGTATTGATCTGGGTCAGGTTGGCGACCTGAGGGGTTCCGGGCTGTGATGATCCATCTTGCCAGATGTACACATCATACTTCGTTGCATTCTCCGCCGGAACCCAGGACAATGAAACGGTCTTCTCCAGATCCATAGTTCCGTCAACCGGGATCATATTGCTCACCGGCATCGTCAGCGCCGGTATATGCTGCACCACGATTCCACGCAGGGTATCATTGCTCAGGTTTAGATCCGTTGGAAGAGAGGTGTAGATCTCGAAGATGTAATCCCCCGGCACCTCCATATTCTCTGGAATGGAAAACGTGTAATCCAATGTTTTTCCGGGAAGGATGGTCAAGGCTCCGACATTCTCGACGATCCATGGCGCGCCATTCATCGAGTAGGCTACATCAAATCCAGTCTCTGTATTTGCTCCATAATTTTGAATGCGAATGGTGACATCTTCTGCATCACTCAATCCGCAATAAGTAGCAGGGTCAACCAGAAGTTTGGCCCCGATATCATGCGCCGGCAGAGTGAATTCCTTTGCTCCGATATCAGGCATGGTGCCATCACGTGGCTCGCCCACAATGTCCGTGGTGATACCGGCCACAGGAACACCGGTTCCATCCATCTCGGCCTGAAAGACCAACGGACTATCATCTCCAAAGAGTGGCTCGGCACTGACACTGTTTTGATTTTGATTCGTACCCGCCTGCAAGGCTACCATATCCGCATAACTGCCATTATAGTAGGCCAGGACAGCTCCTGAGGCATAGAGATTACAATAATTCATAGTATTGCCGGAGAACAGTGACCATGGCACATTCACCGCGCGACCGCCACTGTAATTGGAGAAACTGCAATTCCGGAAATGAATATTCTGGTGGGAGTTGTTATCCGTAAAAGCGGTGCTGGATGCACCTGTATTTTCAATACGAATCGTATTGTAATTATAGCTTACATGGTTCATGGTCTCCTGATAGATACCATGGGTCGTCACAGTACCCCCATTCCGCGCCAGAATGTAGTTATTATGGATCATCACCGGTTGCATCGCCGTTCCATGCAGTTGGAACAGACTCATGCCATTGGCACCACCTTTGAGCAAACGGATATCATTTCCTATAATATTGGGTGAGCCCAATCCATTCAGCAGAGCCATCCCCTGATGCGAATTATTGTTGTTCAAAATGGTATTACCTTGAACCTGCAGACCCGTGTGATACCGGGCATAGATCGCGCGGGTATAGCAGTTATAAAATGTATTATGATTGATTGTAATCGCCTGTTCATAATCGCCGGTGCTTCCGATCATATAAATCCCCTGATCGCCGTATTCAAACAAGTTGTGCGTGATAGTGATACTGTCTTCTGATGTAGTGCCGCTGTAGATAAGCTGGAAAGAGGCTGTTGTATTGGTGACTTGTACACCTGTGAATCTGCAGTTCTCGATTTGAATATCACTCGTCCCATTCGTCAGCTCCAGGACTCTGCCCTTCGTGGAGGCGAGGGTTACGTTTTCAAAGCGAATCCCGTGGGCATTATTGAGGCGAACCGTAAAGTTATTGGAAGAGGATGCGTTGAAATTTCGGGTAAGGATCACCAGACTACTATCCCCTCCGGCTGCAGTAAAGGTTACATGGTGCCCATAGGAGAGTCTTGGAAAATCTTTGATAGTGAGTTGTGACGCATACGTTCCATTCCGGATGGAGAATGTCACAGGTCCCAGGATACCTCCCAGGTCCAGTGCCCGTTCCAGTTGCGAGAAAAGATTAAAATCCGGTAACACACCTCCTACGGTATACGTACCGACCAGGGCGGGATACAGATCATGGACCCTGAGTGTATCATTGATATTGGTACTGTCGGGTACCAGGTTTGGAAGCTCCGTCCAGAAGATCAGATCATGTTCGGTGTATTGGGCGAATCCATACGTACCGATGATGACTGTGTCACATTGGGCCGGAGGGAGCATGCCGGTCCACTGATAGAGTGGTTGTTCGATGCCATTGACGACCCAGCGGACCTTTACGGACGTGAGTGTATCGGCGCCAAAATTCTTAACGGCCACGGTGACCGGTTGGTTACCATGTGCAAAAGGTACGATGGGCCCGAGTGCCACAAATACCCCGGCATCATTGGGGATCGATGGATCGAACTCATCTGCCCCGATGTCACACGGATCGGAACGCAGATCTCCATCAATATCATGGGTGACCTCAGCGAGCCACTCACCAGCACTGTTGAGCAGAATGTTACTCACATGAAGGTCAGTATTGGACATATACTGTGGATTGATGCCAAGGCTGTTTTGATCATGACTGCTTGCCATTTGCCACGCCGCGAGATCAGGGCATAGCGTACCATCCCAGTGGCCCGTGATCGCACCGGTGGCAAACAGATTATTGAAATCCCCTGTGTACGACGGGTTGGCATTGGCATATATGGCATATCCCGGACTTGCATTCGACATGATATTATTCCGTACACTGATCGAGGTGTTACTGGTGAAATAGAAGGCGGCGTTGTTCGTTCCGGACGTGGTGGTCGAATAGATCTGAACGTTATTATGAAACACCTGATTATGATTAGAACCGCTCAGATAGATTCCGTAAGCTGATCCTGCACCTCCGACCGAAACAAAATTATTGACGATGATTCCTTTCGAGGACACCGTACCATCGCAATTGTCAAAGCGGATGCCATGGGGTCCGCTCGTCACGTATATTTTATTTTCGCTGACCTCGAGCCCATTGTGGCAGGCTGAAAGTGAAATCCCTCTGCCGGTGGTACTGGCTCCTGTCGTGATCAGATTTTTATGTATCCGAATGCCGTGGTTATCTTCCGCATAGATGCCATAATGGCGGGGAAGGTCCAGATGATTGTTGGTGATCTGGGTATTGGAATAGGCTCCGGCGGCACCGTCGATATAGAAGCTGTAGGAACCATGACGGATATGATTGTTGTGAAAAATATTGGCGGTATCGAGTCCGGAGGCTGAGATGATGACAGCGGAAGAGGAGGCTGTACTTGTACTTTCAAAGCCGGTAATGGTATTATTGAGAAATTGATTGCAATGTGCGCCGTTAAAGTAACTGACCACGTGTCGGAACGAGGTATTGACGGACTCTATGGAAAGGTTTTGAAAAATAACGCCATCCGCACCATCGAGCACGATCGTATGGGCATTGATGCCCAGATTCGTAATGGTCACATCAGCACTATTGCCGGACTCGGATTGAAAAATAACGGGTCTGCCACAATCGGATCCAGGAAAATCTGAAATCGACACAGGCTCCAGGTATGTACCGGATCGGATATTAAACGTTACCGGTCCGGCCGCACCCCCCAGATTCAGGTGTCCTACAGCCGTTTGCAGGGAATCAAAATCAGGGTTATCTCCCCCAATGGTATAAACGCCAGCTAATCCCGGATACAGGTTATCTAAAAAGAGTGTATCATTTGATGCCAGACCATCGGTCATGCCATTGGGCTGACTGACCCACACCTTGATGTCATGGGTCTGATAGGGCGCAAAATCAAACTCCCCAATGTCCAGCGAATCATAGGTGCCAGCAGAGGGTAACAGACCCGTCCACATATAGGTCGGTTGCATAATTCCATCTACCTCCCAATCGACCTGCATGGACGTCAGCGTGTCCGCCCCGTTGTTGATAAACTTGATAAAAACTGTATTCACACCGGACATAAAAGGCTGAAGCGGATAGTTAATGGCAAGCAATCCCACATCGTCCGTAAAAAGATTGATTTCATCTGCTCCGATATCCGGTTCAAGGGTGTTGCGCAGATCACCATCTATATCATGTGTGATGTAGGCTATCGGTGTAGCGGCACCGTCAAGAAACGAACTCGTCACATGAAGGTCAAGGGCGCTGACAAACTCAGGATCTTCACTGATACTGTTCAGGTCAAATCCTGTTGCCTGCCAGGCTGCGAGCGTTGCGTACGGTGTGGCACCGGATTGTACGAGAGTAGGTCCTGTTGTTTTGAGGAGGTCATTATAATTACATGTCGTGACAAAGGTGCTATTCGAAAACAGCATGGCCATACCTGCTGCGGGCATGTAGAAAATATTGTTCAGGATCTCCATGTTCGAGTTGCCGGTACTGATCCGGAGTCCCCGGGTACCTGCATTAGTCCCATTGGCCCTGACAGTATTATAATGGATTTGCTGATAGGCGCAGCTGGTCATATCGATGCCATACGACACGGTGGCTGCTGCGTTGACGATATTGACCATATTATTATAAATCCTGCCTCTCAGCGGACTGGTGCCGGTGCAGGAAGATATTTGTAGGCCAGACCCTCTTTCGGCTTCGATCTTGTTGCCGCTGACGACAAGTTGATTCTGACAGGTAGACAGAACAATACCGGCATAGCTTGTGCTGGGGGCGGAAGTAGTCTTAATGTTATTGTTTTGGATCAGAGGCGAGTTCTGGTGCTGCAGATGGATCGCCCGATAATGTTGGTTGGTAAATGTATTGTCTTCGATACGGGTACCACTTTCCAGATTGCTTGCATTGGTCCCTAACAAGTACATTCCGTAGGTTCCCTGATGAAATGTATTATTTCGAAAGGTGTTATCCTGGTCTACGCCACCGCCGCTGAAGACAATAGCTTGGGTCGTGGCAGTTCCGGACGTGGACACTCCGTTGAGTTTGCAGCCTTCAAATGTGTTACAGTTGGATCCGTTTTGAATGACAATAGCCCGTTGCAAGGTGACAACAGTCTGAATGGTCAGATTCCTGAAGGTGACGCCATCTGCGCCATCAAGGGTGAGAGTAGGACCAGTAAGTGCGGTATTCGTCCAGATCACATCTGCCGGATTGCCGGATTCGGATTCGAAGATCACCGGGATACTACAGGACAGCATGGACAAGTGGGGGATGTTGAACAGGCCGGTATAGGTGCCAGTCCGTATCAAGAAATTGACGGAGTCGACCACGCCACCGAGTGACATGGCACTGATCGCGTCGCTGACCGTGGTAAAGTCGGGTGAACTTCCACCAATCGTGAGAATACCGGTTACCGCGGCATATAGGGGTCCAGTGGTAATGGTATCATTTGAGGCAAGCACATCGGGCACCATATTGGGCATATCTGTCCATGCCTGGAGCGTATAGGGAGTGCTGAAGGTGAATTCATACTGGCCCAGAATGATCGTGTCCTGTTGGAGTGATTGCAGATTCCCGACATACTGGAAGACGGTTTGTTCCGCACCATTCACTTTCCAATGAATATCCACGTTTTGTAAAGCATTGGAACCATAATTACGAATGATAACCTTTACATCCTGCTGTCCATAGGCGAAAGGCATGACGGGTTGAATGGCCATCACACCGGCATCGTTCTCATCTGTTCCGATCTCATCTGCTCCGATATCCGGTGTTGTCAGATGTCGTAGTTGCTGATCAAAATCCGTGGTGATACCGGCTATCGGAATGGCTGCACCATTGAGTACAGGTGACAAAACGTGCAGGTCGGCCGTCGAAAGGAAAATGGGATCTACGGATACGGAATGCGAGTCGAGGCTGGTCCCATTCTGCCATGCTATCAGATCGGTATAGGGTGTATTGGCGCGATAAGCAAGATGACTTCCGGAGGTGTAGAAGTTGTTGTAATCGGAATGAACGACCGGGATAAAGGACCCTTCAGAATAGGCTCTTCCGGCGTTTGCTACACCGATATTATTTTGGACGGTGATACTATCCCCACCGGATAGTTTGATCGCGTGATGACTGCTCGCAGTCGTTCCCGAGCTGTATCCGGTATTGAAGTGAAACCGTAACCGTCTGTTGCCCGACATGGAAAAGGCGGAACCACTGACCACGGATGACATATTGTTGAACACCCAACTTACTCCTCCGTCCTGGCTTTGGTTGTTGGCATTATTGACCAGGATACCATCGCCGACATTCAGGAGATTGACCTTATTATAGGAAATCCGGTTTTGTCCATGCACGAACGAAAACCCGATGCCAGTATAAAGAGCTGCAGTATTGGCAGTTACAATATTATGATCCATCACGATGTCCTGCACCTGTTGGGCGTAAACAGCGCCGGCGCGTTGATTGACAAACTGATTTCCTTCTACGATAAAGGAAGTAGGTTTTTGCGATTGAGCGAAGCTGCCGTTAAAGGAAACGGATCTGGTGCTATTGAAAAAATAGTTATTCCTCAGTTCAATATGTCCTTGATGCGTATCATCCGTCTGTATGTGGAAGCTGCTGCCCGAACTGAATGTTGGACTCCGCCCTTCGAGGTAACAATTCAAAACTTTGAGGTGGGAGGCGTCCTTTATGAGGTGAATGATATTGGCATAGGTGGTATTGAGGGTTTTAAAACCTAGATGCTCAAAGCGGATATATTTTGCCCCCTCCAACCGGACGATATAATTCGCCTGGCTCGTGGAATTATATTGAATAGAGACTGTGCTGCTGTCCCCGGATTCGGAGCTATAGGTGATGGTATTATCTTCCGATGCTCCCTGCACGGGTCGAATGGAAACTTGTTCGTTGTATATCCCATTCCGCAACAGGAATGTAGTGGGCCCGCAAATGCCGAAAGAGGCCATGGCATCGATTGTCGATTGTATGGTGGAAAAATCAGGACTCGTACCTCCGACCGTATACATACCCTGGAGCGGGAGACTATAGATTTCCACCAGTGTATCATTGGCCATAAACTGGTCGTCCGCGCCATTCAGTTCAGTAGCTATAAAGCGCAAAGTATCAGGCTGACCACTGAAGGTGGCCAGCGCTTCGAGGATGATATGTGCTGTATCACCTTCGGGCAGAATTTGTCCCGTATACATGTGGGGTGTTTGGGGCGTCCCGTTTCGCGTCCACTCGATCGTAGCAGCTGTGAGGGTATCGGTGCCGAGATTGATCAGTACAATCTCAATATCCTGTAGTGTATCACAATCCAGCTTCGGTGATAGCATAGCCTGCACGGAAGCATCCCGTGACTCTGGAGTAAATTCGTCTGCTCCCGGATCCGGTCGCAGTGAATTCCTTACCTCCCCATCGATATCATAGAGGGTGGATAAGATCGGCGAGCCGGTGCCATTGAGATACCCATTGCGCGTATGCAAATCCGTTTCGGAAAAGAATAGAGGTTGCAGCACCTGGGAATTTTGATCAAAACCGGTCACGTTGCGATATTCCTCCAGATTGTATACGCTGGTGTTATAATTGGCTGTTCCGAACAGATTGCTTTCATAGTAAAACGTATTATAATCAATGGCCGACAACTCGGCTTCTCCGAGATAAATCGCAGTCCCGCCTCCATAGGTGGCGAAAATGTTGTTGTACACGGAATCCTGAAAACCATAATACCAGGTCATGGCTCTGCTTGAACTGTGGGGGCTCTTTACCTTAAACGTGTTGTGATACATATCGAATTGCATCAATTCCTCCGCCACAATTGCCTGAACAGCATTGGTAGCGTGATGCGCATACACCATATTATTAAACATACTGGCCCTTCCCTGAGACGGAATGACCCTGAATATATAGATACCCGAATTTCCTGATGATAGTCCAATGACATTATTTGAGATGGATAAGGTATCTGTATCATCAAAGGTTTCTAACCCATAGACCTGATTCTTGGCCGAGGTAATTTGATTTCGATGGATTTGGAGGGCTTTTGTCTTATTGCTGCTGACACCTGCATAACTGAAATCCTGAATGGTGTTGTTGAGGATTTGTACTCGCGCAGAGTAATTGTCATCAAAAGCGGCCCGTTGCATGGATCTGGACTCCGTTTGATCAAATCCGAAGATGACGGTTTCTGTTCGGAGTTCAACCTTTACACCGACGGAGCCATTTTTAATGGTATTGTACTGTATAATATTATCCGGATTTGTCGTATGGGAATAGATGCAGGCATAATTCGAGCTGGAAAATGTAGTATTATATCCAGTAATGGCGCAATGCTGAATCGTGTTGTTAAAACTATGATTCGACAATTGGATCACGCGGGTATAGTCCGTACCCAGCGCATTGAGGGTCATCCGCTCCCAGGTGATGCCCGTTGCATTATAGAAAAGTAAGACATACTTTTTAGTGATTGTCGGGTCGAATTGGAGGATTACGGAACTGCTGTCCCCGTTCTCCGCAGAAAAGATCACCCTTGAGTTCGATGCCCCATCGATCCAGGGGATCTCCACCTGCTCGGTGTAGGTGCCGGGGCGTACGAGCATCCAGGTGGTGTCGCATACACCGTTTGTTTGCAGGAAAGCAATGGCTTCTCCGAAGGTGGCAAAGTCCGGATCCGTACCTCCTATCGTAAAGGTATCCCTGACCCCGGTCTTCAATTGTGTCATGGAGGTATCATTGGCAAAAAAGTCGTCTGTAACCCCATTTGGCCATTTGGTCCAGGCCCGGATATCATACTGTTCACCGAAAACGAAGTTTTGGGATCCGATTTCGATGACCCTTGACTCTCCATGGACTATTGGTGGGTTGAATATCACCAGCAGGCTGTCCTGTAGCACATCCTCCCATGACCAGTCGATCACGACGGAATCCAACGGGATCGCTCCGAAGTTGGAGACCAGGACATCAATGGGCTGGCTTCCTTCGCAGGCAGGAAGATTAAAAATATAACTGACTCCCGCGTCCCGTTGTGGCAGGGCATAAGGAGGAGTAAATCGTACGACTTCACTACTGTTTACTTTCCAGGTGGTATTGGCATTGCGTCCCACGATATAATAGGCTTCGGTTCCGTCACTGTTTTCAATGCCCTGGGTGACATTGGCGCAGGGCGCATAATTTTCCGCCCAGGTCTCTGTATGAATTTCGATGATATCACTGCCTTCAAACAACTTGATCTGGCCGCTATACTCGTCACTGCAATCGTCATATCCGTAGAGTGAAATAACCAGTCGGCGGTTTGGCGCATCTCCCAGGGTCTCATATTGATACACCGTATACGATTCTCCACCGATACAGCAATATCCGGAATACACATTATTCATCCATGCGGCAGCAATCAAGTTATTGGGTCCGCTTGGGGATGGAAGAAATTGGCCCTGGCAACAACCGCCATCAGGATTGCTTCCAAACTGAATAAATCCATTTTGTGCTACATAACAATGGGTGTAGTTTTCACCAAAGAAATTGAAGCTAAACCCGATGGGAATTTCCGCATAGCTGTCAATCTGGACGGTCACATCATTGGGTGACGACCATTCATATTCATATGCGCCAGGAGGTTGCGAGACAAAATAGGCCTGACTCACCGCGGAGTGGGTCATCCAGAAAAACAAGGCCAGGAGGCTTAAAACAGGGGCTACCCGAGGGTATCGAGACGTACTGGGCATCTGCAATCATTAAGAAGTTATCATTCAGGTTTCAGAAGTCTTGCCAGGCAGGTCCCGAAACAATTGGCTGAACCAATCGTAAAAGTAGAGTTAGACCCAAGCGCAGCCAATACTCCATATGGGTGATTTTGCCCCGAATGAAGGGGTGGACGTCTGATGAGGGATTGCAGGCGGCGATTTTCAGTTAATATTGCCACTTGTACCCTGCAGGAATATCCTTCCCATGAAGCGAAACAGACAAGATGCTCTTTCTCATGAGGGTAGGTGGCGACCCGTCATTTGCCTCAGCATGGTATGGCTGTGCTTCGGGGTTTCGTTTGCACAGATCAAAACCCATTTCTTCCATACCGAAACCTTCAGAACCGATGAAGGTCTGAATCACAATCTCGTCTATGATTTCAAGGCGGATCGGAATGGCATGCTCTGGGTACAGAGTGTGGGTCATCTTCAGCTTTTCGATGGAAGGACATTTATCGATATGAACCATCAAATGTCGGGCGAACCCATCTATGGAAAATTCAGTCATGGGTATGAACAGGACCTCTACTTTCTGTCCGGAAATTCACTCAGCAAACTCAATACGGATCAGTATACAAAACCAAATTCGCTCCGGCTCACCTTACCTCCCATTACGGCGGAATGGAAGTCTTACAATTTTCTTTACGAAACCCGACAGCAACTCTTCATCTGGAACACCCATGACCAGCTTTATCAGATAGACAAAGCCACGTTAGACATTCTGAATGTGATCACCACTCCTTATATACCCCACAACAGACTCATCTTTTATGATATTGATCCGGAGATCATCGACGATACCGTGGTTCAATATGTGGATTCTACATATCGTCTCATTTCCCTTGATGTCCGTTCGGGTCACTTTACCGTTGAAACGCAGCTTCCAAAAGCAGCGGCATTAGTTCAGGTCTCTAAAGACACCATCATTACGATAGATCGGGAGTATATCCATATCCATGTCCCGGGCCAGCAACATTCAATACCTCTTCCAGGTGAGCCCAGAAATTTTCAGGGAGGAGGGGTTTTGCAAGTGGACAAGAACAGATTACTGGTCGCATTGTCCAACAGTATCTATGAGTTCCATATTCGCCACCAGGCCTGGACGGCCGTCTATGAAAAAGCAGGGGGCGAACCCCTGGTGGAGCCCCGACTCAGGAAACTGGAACAGGATATATATGGCAATATTTATTTCTCCACCTTCAACAATGGCCTGGTTAAAATCCATCCGCGAAATCCAGGTTTCGATTTTATCGGTAAAAACGATCAGTATCGCTATTTCGTCAAATGCCTCAGTGTGTCTGAGCAGGAAAATCTTGTGCTCGTGGGCACCCTTGAAGAAGGCCTCGTGCTATTTGATACGTTGGGCCAATTCAAGAAAAGGTTGCTCGAATTTCCAGATGGGTCTATACATCCCTATATCAATGGAATCGTCAAACTGTCGGAATCCAGATTTATCATTTTTACTGAAAATGCCTATCTGCTGCAGGTGCATCAGGATCAGTACCATATAAGTCACATCCCCGGATTGGACAAAAGTTGGCCTTCCTATTACAATGTCAATATACCCTCTGGTCAAAACAAGGTTTTCTATAAAAGTGTGTATAAAGGACTGCTGGAGATACATGATTCAATCCGCGTTACCTTCAAGCTCCATCCCGATAGTCCGCTGAATGGCTCCATTGCCGTCACCCCATCAGGAGACAGTTATTGGGCCGTTGCGGATGGGAGATTAATTGAACTGGACCCTACGCTGCAAACCGTTCGGCAGGAATGGACATTGCCCCGGATCGGGTTTACCCGATGTTTGATGGCGTATAATGACAATCGGTTGCTGTTGGGGGGCGATGTCGGTTTGTTTATGATCCAAACCGGACCGGACGTCAAGATCCTCAACAGACTTTATGATAAAGTCGTCTATGCCATTCTGCCCGGTGATACGCCGGAAGAGTTTTGGTTCAGTACAGACTATGGTTTGTTCAAACTCAAAGCTGATTTACAACTGGTCCATTATTCGAAGGAAAGCGGACTGCAGGAAAATGAATTTAATACATCTTCCTGTTTTAAAACGGCTTCCGGAAAGCTGTACTTTGGAGGTATCAATGGTATCACGTCCTTCTACCCCTTCAAAGTCAATGAGTCTGCAGATCACATTATTACCTATGTCAGTAGTTTATCCGTCAACAATAATGTGATAGGTCGATTTTTTCATACACGTCCGGATTCCCTTTATACGTTTTCGCACCGGGAAAACAAATTGGGTATAGACCTTCTGGGCAAAGGCAACAAATCTCCAAAAAGTTATAATTATCAGTACTTTATGAAAGGGCTCAACCAGCATTGGATAGATTTGGGACGCGAAAATAAAATCAATTTTCACCTCATACCGGGCCTGTATACATTCTATTACCACATCGGGGATGGTTTCAATCCGAATGCGGCACCTGAACATTATTTGCGGATACGAATACTTCCCCCATTTTACAGGCGGTCATGGTTTATTTTGTGTGGGATGCTATTGCTGGGTGGACTGGTCGCCTATATCATCCGACTAAATAAAAAGCGTCAGACCATGAAACTCAATTATGAATTTCAGATGAAGCAAAAAATTCAAAATGAACGTATGCGAATTTCGCGTGAGTTGCATGATAATATTGGGGCCCAAATGGGTACGGTCAAGCGAAATCTTAATTTTCTGATCACGGGTGGCACATCATTATCTCCAGATCAGGTTATGAAAAAAATGGTGGACCTGGAGACCATTTCCACACAAATCAATCAGGAATTGAGGGATACCATCTGGGTAACCCAGCATGAGGAGATTTCTGTATTTGACTTCATCGCCCGTTTAAAAAGTTATGTATTTCAAACGCTGGGTCCTGAGAGTGAATGCAGAGTGTTTTATTTAGAACATTGTGATACGAAATTCCTTTTGGGTCCGTTTACAGCCTTAAACGTGCATCGGATATGTCAGGAGGCGATCAACAACGCCGTCAAACATGCCGGAGCGACTGAAATCAAAATCAGCTTTGAGGGGTATGGACCTGCTTTTAAAGTACGGATAAAGGACAATGGGAAGGGATTTGCTCTGGACCAGGTGAAAGATGGCTATGGCCTAAAGCATATACGACAAAGAGCTGCATTCATTGATGCAGAATTGAATATTGAGAGCACACCTTTGGAAGGGACGACCATAGAGGTGAAACTGAAACCTCCGGAGTCCCCGGATCAATTAAAAGACCTATGAAAAAAATACGCATTGCCATCGTCGACGATAATTTTCACACCCGGCAATCGATGAAGGAATTGCTGGGATACAACCCGGATTATGAAGTCGGATTTATCGGTGACAACGGAAAGCAATTTCTGGAATATCTGAAAACCATCCAGGATGCCTCCTATCCGGACATCGTATTGATGGATATTGATATGCCAGAGTTGGATGGCATCGACACGGTCGCCATCGCCAAGACCGTTTACCCGTTTATCAAGTTCCTGATGCTGACCGTATATGATGATGAAGATCTGTTGTTCAGATCCATTAAAGCCGGTGCCTCGGGCTTCCTGTTGAAAGACGAGAAAGTGGCTATCATCGAACAGCATATATGGAATTTGTACCAGGGCCTGGATGCCCCGATGAGTCCGAGTATTGCGCAGAAGGCGTTGGCCCTCATCCAAAAATCTCAGGTGCGGGGTGCCAGCACAGATGAAGGAGCTTACCCTGTTCCCCTTGAAGTTTCTGGTAGAGAAATCGAAGTACTGCAGTTACTTGTAGATGGCTACAACTACAAGGATATCGGTGAAAAACTATTTATCAGTCCCAATACCGTCAAAAAACACATCGCGCATATCTATGAAAAACTACACGTCACTTCGAAAGCACAAGCCATCAAAGTGAGCCATTACTTCAACCTCCTGAAGACCTAGTTTACCTGGCCCGGCTGCGGCGAAATATCATCTATTCCGCTGTTGTCGGATCGATGATCGTGGAAACCCGACTTACTGAATTGGCCGGAAATCCGCCTTGTCTGGCATGCTCACGCACCATCTCTTCATTCGGTGCAAGGTAGACACAATAGATTTTGTCCGTCGTCACATAGCTATGAATCCATTGCACTTGGGGACCCATCTTACTCAATACCCCACACGACACTTGCGAAATACCTTTCAGTTGCTCCTCGTTCAAGGCACCTGCTCCGGGGATCTCTCTTTCAATTACATACTTTGGCATCTTACTAAATTTTACTGTGTTGCCTACTCTGGTTGGTTTTCGGCATACCCGATTGCAATTTAGGTAAAAGTCTACATATACAACCCAACGACCTGGCCAGATCCAAAGGCATGACCCGCCACTTGAATCTTAGTGACGCAGCTTCACTTTGTGAAAAACTGTAAATCTTAGAATATTTCGATTGTAAAAATCGCCAGTTGGTCGTTGTTGAAACCAATGTAAATACCCAAATCATGCATTAGAAAACGTGTAAGGGGGCTTTATAAGCTCCAAATTATCAAACAAGTGCTCCAAAAAATGTCTTCGTTTTCCCTCAGCTGACAATTTCATCTTCATTTTCCGACCATTTTTAACCAGATAACTTC
>JBGTGP010000030.1:0-71469 GCA_041746735.1 Saprospiraceae bacterium | reverse complement strand
CGGACAGTTGAGAGCGACATGATCTTACCCTAATCGATAGGGCTACCTATTTCAAATAAACACTACACTCTAAACACTAAACTCTCTACTCAACTTCTCAACTCCTCAACTTCTCAACCACTCACCACGGTTGCTGAGCTGTAGCACGAGGATGTGTCAAGCAGGTCGAAGCACCCCACTCACCACGGTTGCTGAGCTGTAGCACGAGGATGTGTCAAGCGGGTCGAAGCACCCCACTCACCACTCAATACGGTTGCTGAGCTGTAGCACGAGGATGCGTCAAGCAGGTCGAAGCACCCCACTCACCCCTCACCACGGTTGCTGAGCTGTAGCACGAGGATGCGTCAAGCAGGTCGAAGCACTCACTACTCACCACTCACTCTTACAAAAGTGCATCCAATTCAATGAGTTTCTGGATGATCTTTTGCCGGAGGTGTTCATCCTGGCACTCCCGGGCTACTTCCAGAATCAGGGGTTTCAGGTCTAAAGGCACTTGCCGGAGATGAAGGTTGATCCAGATATTGGGCAGACATACATACCGGAGCCATTCCAGATATGTCGTATGCTCTGGCTGACAGGCATCTTCTGAAAACCGAAATACCCATGAAGGCTCAGAGGACATGTTGTGAATTTCGGTTGTGAGTTCGGCAATCTTCCTTTCGATCAGTTGTCTGTCTCCCTGAATGGTGTTCTTCATAGTGTGCGTGTTGACTATAAAAAAAAAGGACTGCTGTGATCATATTCCTTCGATGCCGGAATGTCAGCTTACTTCTTTTGAAGGATCATACGCATGTCTTCATTTTCGCTTTTCAGGATTTCCACTTCCTTCTTCAGATCAATGATATATAAGAAGAGTTCTTCAATCTTTTCCATCTGCAGGCGTTGCATTTCTCCGATATGAAGTCCGGCATCCGCCAGTTGATCAGCTGAGGGGATATTAGGAAGATGCTGATGTTGTTGAATATGGTGTTCCACTTCATGGAGGGGCATCAGATCATAAGTCTTGTCAAAGACGTAGTCCGGCCAGGAATTCTGCAGTTCTACACGTAGTTCTTCGCAGATGACTTTGCCACCAATGTTGACTTTGTATCCGGTAGCGGTGTTGGTGGTGCCTATCAGAATTTGATTGCCATATAATCGCAGATTTCCTGCGTTATTCCCTGTGGAATTTCCGATCGTAAGGTGATCTCCGTCCAGGGATATAAAGGATTTGGCTACACCGCTTCTGAAAAACTGAATAAACCGGCTGTTACCTGATCCATCAAGACGAATCAACTCATTGTTCCCTGACAAGAAGGTTCCGCCTGCGACATTCAACTTGTGAATCTGTGAGGGATTTCCGATCATCACATTTCCATTGCCTTTGATGCGCATGAGCAGATTGCTGGTTGACGCCCCTGTGGCAGCGTAAAAGACGTGATCAGCCCCTGTCTGATCGACCTGATACCGGAGTGTGGCCGAATTGACACCGAATCCATAGAACTGATGATCATTGCCATTTTGGTCATACAGGGCTATTTTTTTGTTCAATACGTCTGTGGCAAAATGCAGTATTGCGGAGGGGTTGTCAATACCAATGCCGACTTTTCCATCTTTGTCAATATAGATTCTGTCCGTTGAATTGGTACGCAAGATGAGCTTACCAAGTGGATTTGAGGAATACGTACCCACATGAAGGTTGTTTCCGGAAAGGTTTATTCCACCTCTACTAAATTGGCCCCCGTTATTGATATTAAAGCTTCCGTTATTGATCAGTAGATTTCCATCCTCTATCCGCATGGATCCTCCTTCCAGATGAAGGCGTGAGGTGGGTGTCATCGTCCCGATGCCAAGACGTCCCGCACTATCAATGGCGATACGATCTCCACCAGCCATCCTGAAGATCAGGGAGGCCGCGCTGTTGCCTGCATTGGTACCGATTCGAACATTATCACCGGAAAGTTGCATAAAACCTTTACTCACCCCACCTGACTGGAGTTGGAGTATCGCACTGGTGCGATTGATGATAAGATCTCCGCTCGTCTGCAGGATGTTACCGACTACGTGTAATTTGGATGTTGGGGATGACGTACCTATACCTACATTCCCGCTGACGCCACTATATTGATTGTTACCACTGACGGTCCAGGAATTCAGGACCACGATTTCGTCGGCCCGCGCTATCCGTTCCCATCCGGATGCAAAATGGATATAGAGTCCGGGCGGAAATCCCCCCTCTGTGTTGGTTTGGTAGACCATCAAACCGGTTGCCGGACTGGGGATTTGCAGTCTGTCGGAAGCCCGCATACGTGGAATCAGAACCCCTTTTTGAGTGGCCTGCACATCCAGAATGGCGCTGGCATGCGGATCGGTTCCATTATCCTTGATGCCAACAGCCTGTCCATACGTCAGCGTCACTACACCCAATAGAGCGAAGAGGATTAGAAAAAATTTCATGCTTACGTGTTTTAGTTTAGTTGATTACATGTTGCGATTTTAGCCCGAAACCGGGTGCCTGATTCCGCTTTGAAACGGTACAATCCTTCCGAATACCGAAGGGTTTGTGCTTGTACAATACAACTCCAAAGAAACAATAGGATAAAATTCAAATTTCTCATATCCTCACAAATGTGGGGCTGAACATTTATCCCACAAAGGCACATTGAGAGAATGGCGGACATACAATTATGTAACGGACATTACAAAGTGGTCTCTGATACAACGGTCATTCTCACAGAGGCAATGGAGATGAATCCGCATTTTGATCCATGAGTGTACAAACCTCATGCAACCCCCTTCTTCTTGGCCTCGCACGTTTGCCTGTTTCCATACCATTCTACCGGATGCACCTTTTGACTCTATTCCGGCCTCATGGGACTGTATCCATCGACACGCCTTTGAGCGAATGGCCATCCTGAAATAGAAAACGGTGGAGCAGCAACACCATAGAAGGCTAACTTTGCTCTGGTGGTCAATCTCTACTGTTACGGTGCTTGCCTTGTCAACTTGGATCGAATCCGCAGCGTGTGGCTTCTTCTCCTGGTGTGGGGTCTCATAAGTGTATCTTCATCAAGAGCACAGCGCAGTCAGCACCTCTCTACGCTGGATGGTCTGCACACCAACAATATCACTCAACTGCTTCGTGATCGGCATGATCACATGTGGATTGCCTCGTACAACGGATTGCACCGTCATGATGGCAGCTCCATCAAGCTTTACAACCGTACCGGCATTCCGGGTCAATCCATGACTTCCGGTGAAAACTACACCCTTTGTGAAGACGATGAAGGATATATCTGGGCGGCGGGATCATGGGGTGTCAATCGGATTCATCCTGTCTCCGGACACATCAGCAATTATTTTCTCCGGTCAGAAGGAACTTATGGATCTTCTATTGGGCACATCTATGCGATCTGGCAGGATCGCCAAAAGACCATGTGGATTTCTTCTGATGCTGCACTTTTCAAACTTCCACCCGGAAGCGAGTCCTGGGAGCAGATTCCGATGACCCGAGATTCCAGTGGGGTGCCGTCGCGGGTCACCGGATATATCACCGGTAAAGGTCTTACTACCGGTTTTTGGATCCAGGTCGCCACCGGTCCGGTGTACTATGAATACGCCACCGGTCTTTTTTATCACCAGTACCACAACCCAAAAAATCTACCTATTTTTCACCTTACCCAACCGACCATTGGGGCCAATGGCGGACTCTATCTCGACAGCCTCGGCCAGCTTTATTTTACCAGCCGGCACAGAACGCTGATCCGATACCATCTCCAGACTCAACAACTGGATTCTGTGGCTATACCTTTTCCTGCTGATGCCTGGCACTGTTGTCTGTCCATCACGGGTGACCGGCAGGGTAATATCTGGATCGGCACCCGTAAAGGAGGCCTCCTGATCTACCAACCTTCAAGCCAGTCCTGGACGCCCATTCGGTCGGGCGATCCCTCCGGGCTTCTCCAAAGCGATTATATCCATTCCCTGTGTGAAGACTATCAGGGCCGGATGTGGGTCGCCACCGACAATGGTATTGATATTATCGATTATACAGATCGCTCAGTGCAATCCGTACGATTGAAATCTAATCTTTCCAAAACTATCGCTGAACAAGATCCCGGCCGTATCCAATTTGACGGACATTCTCGAATCTATATTCCATATTGGGGCTCGGGCTTCGGATACTATGATCTCGCTGAAAGGGCCTATCATCACATCATCCCCAACGACGTTTCAAACCAGATCAATTATATTTTTCCGGCAGAAAAACATGCCGTCTGGATCATCAACAGATCGGAGCTGATGACCGCATCTGTATCATCCACCGGGGTTGATCTTCGTCCTTCGAACTTACCGTTCGCATCCCAATTGAAAGCTTCGCCGGGTCATGTGGTCGGTATAGATAAAATCCATGATCAGTCCATCTTTTTTAAAAAATCAAATGGTCTTATCTTTCACTACACCGGTGGCGATACCTTGACCCGCATCACGAGTTCGGGATATGTAAAACTTACCTGTCTCTCTCCGGATGAGCAATATCTATGGTACCTTTTGCCGAACGCTAATCCCGCACGTCGACATATTGGCACCGGGCAGACCGACACCTTTGATCTTTATCCCCATATTCAACGAAAAACCTATTCCTATTCCATGCAGCGGGACCTGCTCGATGACGGTGCCGGTCACCTATGGATCAGCTCTCTCAACGGCGTCCTCCGGTTTCACTACCTCTCGGACAGTCTGGATATCTATACCCAGGCTGAAGGATTGAGTCATGGCTTCAATTACGCCTTTGCCCTGGACGGGCAAGGTGACCTATGGACCTGTAATCTGGAGGGCATAGATGTCTATGATCCGGATCATAACCGATTTCATCCTGTCCACGCGCTTCCCTCCGGAAAGTATACAGATGCCTTTGGTAGCAGCACCTATCTTCAAGATGGGCGATTGGCATTCCTCAGCGGCCAGAATCTCCATATCATTGACCCTGGGGCTTGGTCGAAGGTCCCGAAAAAACCGTTGCAGTTTCGGTGGCATCATGTACGCGTAAATGAACAGCCTGATGCCATCCCTGCAGATCGTCGGCTACGCTTACGTCATGATCAAAATCGATTGATTTTTCACTTCAGCGTCCTCGAATATGAGCAGCCTCGTAAGATCCGGTATGCCTACCAGCTATCTCCACTGGATACGGATTGGATTGAACTGGGCAATCAAAACGAGCTATCCCTGCATGCAGTATCCCCTGGAAATTATCAGCTCAGGGTCAGAGCTACGGATGCCTTTGGTCAGCATCTCCCACATGAAATCTCCCTTTCCCTGACGATAACACCACCCTGGTATGCCACCTGGTGGTTCAGGATCATTTTGGTTTTGCTGTTGATTACCGGCATATTCCTTTATGTCCAGCGTCGTATCAAAGTCCTGCACCGTAAAAATCAAATCCGGGACCAGGTCCGCGAACTGGAATCCAGAGCGCTCCGGGCTCAGATGAATCCACACTTTATTTTCAATTGCCTCAATGCCATCCAGGAATGTATCGTCACGGAAAAAGTAGATTTGGCCTATACCTACCTGTCCCGCTTTTCCAAACTGCTTCGCCGCATACTGCATGCATCGGATCAAAATGTAATTCCGCTTCATGATGAACTGGAAACGCTTCGGCTCTATCTGTCACTGGAGGCCATGCGATTCAGCCAGTCCTTTTCTTATCAGCTTACAGTAGATGAACAGCTGGACACGGAGGACATTATGATCCCGCCACTCATCATTCAGCCGTATGTCGAAAATGCCATCTGGCATGGGTTGATCCACAAGGATGGCGACAAACAGCTCCATCTATCCTTTACCCGTCAAAACAGATTCCTGGTTTGCAGGATACAAGACAATGGTATAGGCCGAAAAAAAGCCGAAGAAATCCGGGCCCGTAAAATGGGAAGTGGATTGTTTGAATCCCGTGGCACAAAACTGACCGAGCAACGGATCAACATCCTGATGGAGGCCCATCCTGATATCAACGGCATACAGATCCTGGATGAGATGGATGAGCACGGTGAAAGCACAGGGACCACAGTGGTCCTGACTCTTCCTCTGCATCAGGAAAAGTTGTAGTCGCTATGTTGTACTTTCAATGCTAACACCCACCGCCTGATGATTAAAATATTTATCCTGGATGACGAAGAAGCGGCCTGCAATGTTCTGCAGGTGTTAATCCATAAGCACATTCCCATGGAGAAGGAAGTGCGCTATGCAACGCATCCGGTACAGGCGCTGGAAGAGATGAAAGCCTTTCAGCCTACGCTCCTGATGCTGGATATCGAAATGCCCCACATGAATGGTTTTGATGTGCTCAATCATCTTGGGACCTGGGATTTTGATGTCATCTTTACCACTGCGTATGATCAGTATGCCATCAAGGCGATTCGCTTCAGTGCGCTGGATTACCTGCTCAAACCCATCGATATCCTGGATCTGACAAATGCTATACACCGGCATATCGTCAAGCAACAATTCCCGCAGGCCCGGCAATCGCAGCAGGAGCAGATTCAAAATCTATTCGGTAATCTTGCTCATCCGGACCCGTCGCAGTTCAAGTTGGCGCTGGCGACCATGGAAGGATTGTCCTTTCATCCGGCGGCTGATATTATTCGGTGTGAAGGCATCAATAATTACTCCATGTTTTACTTTTCCGATGGTAAGCGACTGATGGTCTCCCGGACATTGAAGGATTTTGAAGAGCTGCTGTCGGATCAGGGCTTTTTCCGGGCACACAAATCTCATCTGGTGAATACGGCGCATATCCGGATGATCGAGCGGGACAGTACGGTCGTGATGACCGATGGCTCGAGCATCACTGTATCGCGGCGGCGCAAGGACGATTTAAAACAAATGCTGTTACAGCAAAACCGTAAAGGATAGACCGGTCATAGCTTCAGGACCCGTAGCAATTCCGTTTTCTGGGCACGCGCCACCGGGACCTGTGTGTGATCCTTCATCACCAGATACCCTCCCTGCCCCCGTATATACCGGTCGACATGATTGAGGTTGACGACAAAACTTTTGTGTGGTCTGAAATACTGAGGAAAGGCCAACATTTCCTCCATATCCTTGAGCGTCTTTGTCACGAGATACTTCCGCTTTGGCAGATATACCCAGGTATAGTTACTCTCCGCCTGGAGATGGGAGATATCATTGATATGCACCATTGTAAAACCTTCACCGGTCGGCAAGGCTATATGCTCAAGGCCGCTATGAGACTGTATCCGGATGTTCTGAATCAACGCATCCAGATCCGATCGCTCCATCATCGGTTGTTGTCGATCCACCGCCTTCTGGACAGCCTGGATCAACTTGGATTTCCTCACCGGCTTGAGCAGATAGTCTGTGGCATTGAAATCAAAAGCTTTAATGGCAAACTGATCATACGCGGTCACAAAAATGACATGAAAGCGAAGCTCTGGCAGACTCTGCAATAATTCAAATCCATTCATGCCTGGCATCTCAATATCGAGAAAGACGACATCCGGATGCAGCTTTCGGATCTCCCGCAGGCCCACTTTCGGATCCTGACATGCTGCCACGATCTCTACCTCCGGACAATATTCCCGGAGTTCAAACGCGAGTGACTCCAGACTATTTTTCTCATCATCTATGAGAATGGCTTTCAATTGCGACATGACTTCCTTGGTTTATGATTCATTTTCTCCGGGGATGAAGAGTTTAACACGGGTACCTGCAGGTTTCCCATCCGCATCTTTCTTGTCGATGACTTCCACCCGGATACCCAGTGTGTCCATCCTGTTCATAATCTCGATTCGATCACGAGTAATGCCCATGCCCATACTTTTATACTTCGTGGCGGTCATACTCTTCATTTCAGCGGCTTTATTTCGGCCTACTCCGTCATCATCAATGGTGCAGGCCACCATGCTTTCTCTTTTGGAGAAGGACAACATCAGATGACCCTTACCCTTTTTATGCATAAGGCCATGCCAGATCGCATTTTCCACAAAAGGCTGGAGGAGCATCGGGGGTATCATGATCTGACCCAGCAACAATCCGTCCTCCACTACACAATTGAATTCAAATTTATCTTCAAATCGAATTTTTTCCAATTCGATATAGAGTAAAAGGGTTTCCAGTTCATCTTCCAGTGTAATGCTTTTTTCACGGCTATGCTGCAGGATCATCCGGATGAGATGCGCAAAATTGGAGAGATACTCAGCGGCCAGCGTGGGTTGGGCCTGGAGAATATAGTTCTTAATGGAATTGAGGCTGTTAAACATAAAATGAGGATTCATCTGGGACCGCAGGGCCTTGAGTTCCAGCTCTGCCATTTGCTTGGTAATTTCAGCCTTTCGTTCCTCTTCCGTACGAATGATGCGGATGCGCCTCCGGATCAGGGCAATGGTCACAGTTCCAAGTAACAATATACACAAGAGCCAGAACCAGGTTTGCTGTACCAGCGGTGTCGCCTTAAAGATGTGGAGGATCTTTTCTGTTCCGTGGCTGGCAGCAGAGCCGGTTTTAATCCTGAGCGTATATGGTCCAGGAGGCAAAGAAGAGAGCGTGACTATTTTATTCTCCCCTATAGAAATCCAGTCATCATGCAATCCCTCCAGTTTATAGCTGTAGGTGAGATTATAATCCGTCGGATATGCCAGGGCCTGAAACTGGACATCGACATAGCTCTGGTGTGGCCGAAGATGGATATGGGATAAAAAATTAACGTCTCCTGCATACGGTATCGGCATACCGGCAATACGGATTTGTTTGATCACAACAGGCACAGTACTGTGGTCGTAAGCATTCCATAACGAATCCGGATGGAAGAGAATAAAACCCTTGCTATTCGAACTGATGATGGATCCGTCTGACGTTTCCACCAGATACCAGGGATCGACAAAGGACTCATGCAGTCCTTCATTGACACCAAACGTCCTGATCTCACCGGTGGTAGGATTTATCGCATTCATGCCATTCGGGGCAAACATCCAGATCCGTCCTTCTGTATCCGGATAGTTTTCGTTCGTCCACGAACTGACCAGTCCGTCAGCTGGACTATAATAGCGCTGCAGGATCAGACTGTCGTTTCGAACCACAAACTCACTGATCGTCGTCAGGGTACTCACCCAAAGATGTCCCCTTGTATCTTCAATGACACTGTTGATCTCCCGCAATCGCGCCCATTCCGCATCTAACGGAAAGGATAATTGTCGTACAGCACCCGTCAGCAGATCAATGTCATACACTTCATTCGAAAAGACAAAAGCTTTATGTTGATCTCTCCAGTGGAATCCTAAAAATCCAATCGACCCATCTGACCGCTCATCCCGGGCCAGGTCATGGCGATAGATGACGTGACACCTTTGTTGTTCTGGTGAAAACCATATAAACTGATCCCGGCTTATCCCTCCCATCCAACCTTCCGGACTCACTGTTAAATACCTGGGGGTTGTGTACTGTTTGGAGCAAGGCAGCGTGACATGTGTATGTGGTGAGCCAAGGCTTTTGCCCGACTGCTTGTAAAACTGACCGTTGCCTGTGATCCATACCGCTCCGGATTTGTCTATGGCCAGCCCCGACACTACAAAATCCATCCCTTTTGCGTTTGTAGGTTGCTGGGGATCCAGCGGCACTTCGATTATGGTTCTCCCGTCTTCCCCAATGGCATGATTGACGATCCAAAGCGCATGGTGTTGCGGATGGTACATATAGCGTGCCGGATAAATTCTGTTCTGTACACCCGATGCTTCTAGTGAAAAATACCGGATCGCTTCCTTCTTTGCCCGGAGGACAGTGACACCATTGCTCCGGCCAAACCAGGTATTGCCCTGTGCATCGACAAAAATACTTTCGACGACTCCAAGTTCGTGATCCAGTGCCAACGTAGAATATGAACCCAACTTTACACCTCCCAGTATAGCATAGGGAACGGCTACCATAACTTCATGGCCGTCACTTTGGATATCCCGCACAAGCGGACTGATGGGGCCATTCGAATACGGGATGATCAAAGGATCATGTAAGGTGGTTCGGGTCTTCGGATTATACTTTTGTATACCCCAGGTCGCCAGCCAAAGTGTGCCGTCAGCCTCCTGAAATTTGGGCCCGCCCGAACAGGGATGGCTTTCAAACGTTTTGGTGATTTTATTAAAGGAAACAAGAGCAGTTACCCACGGGAAAATCCTCCCTTCCACTGGATACCCATCTACTCCAAACCATAGCCGTTCCGGATGAAAACGGTCCTGAAAGATATCAAGAACCGTCTGGCCCTGTTCATGATGTCTGACCTCACTCCAGTCGGGTGAATATGTTTCATACGTTTCTGAATTACGGTCAAAACGAAAAAGGGAAAATCCTTCTCCGCCCACCCAAAGATTTCCCTCCGCATCTTCACAAATAGATTTTATGGCATCGTAATTAAATTTTGCAGCATTCGGGGTGGGAAAATGCCTAAAGGTCATGGTGACGGGATCAAACCTGTTAAGCCCATTCACCCTGGAACCCAGCCATAGCTTGTGATCAGATCCGTAGACCATGCAGTTAATATTTCCGGGCCGGATCGATGTCGTATCATCCGGTCGGTGGGCAAACAACTCGACCTCATGGCCATCATACCGAAGCAATCCCATTTCGGTAGCGAAATACATATAACCAGTACTGTCCTGTGCTATATCAAAAGTCCAGTATTTAAATCCTTCCGGTGGTCCCAGATGATCCAGCCGGGCAGGCCTCCATTGCGCCCACAGCACAGCCCCTGTCCATTGGAAAGTCAACAATATCCATAGGACCTTTACAAGGTAACCAGATGACATATGACCTAATCTACACAAGATGGTGCCAATATCCGGGAATATACCGATACGGGCAGCTGTAGTTAGTAAACCGTCATATGGTCGTGTGAACTGCTCAATAGCGATGTAAAACTCCGGTGAGGAAGTCAAAAAAAAACAAGCAAATCTCATTCATGGGGAATGAGTATCTGCTTGTTACGATTTGGGGTTGATGTGGCTTTCCCCGGGTAGAATAAAAATATCCTGGGTTCTTTGGGGTTCTTCTGATCCAAAACAGAGGTCCGGGTTATTCTCGCCAAAGACCTGAGTCGATGTTAAAAACGTCCCGGGGCTTACCTGTTTTGGTCGCTTGGGTGTATGCGAACAAAGAGTCAGACGTCTTGATTTTCCAGGGTAGGTGGGTTGACTTCTTCACTCTTTGTTTGGATACAAAAATAGGCCTGTTATTGGAGCCGATCTCACCAGTTTTGGTGAGTTTTTGAAAAAAAGTGAAAATAAAACAGATCCGGTTCAGGAAAACCACTTGTGTTCGATAGCCTTTTTGATTGCCAGCGATCTGGAATGGACCTCCAGGGTGGTATAAATGGCTTTGATGTGAGAATTGATGGTATTTTCACTGAGTTCCATTTCACGGGCTATCTGGGATGTGGTCTTTCCTTCGACGATCATCTCCAGGACCAGGCTTTGCATCCGGGTCAGGCCCGATTCGTTGAGTGGTTTTCCCCTTTTGTCTTTCTGAAACAAATTTTGAAACCGCTCTTTTACTTTTTGGATACGGACCGCTATGGTCTGGTCGGAAAAGAGCTTCATGATCTGCCTGGCTACTGAAGGCGTCAGATACGCTTCGTCATTGAACAACATCCTCAAGGACCGCCGCATGGCTTCATGAGGTAATTGAAATGAGGAAAAATCCGATTTCAGCATATAGCCATCTGCCCCGAGGCAAATAGCATTGAAAACTTTCTGGTCGGCATCAAACATGGTCAACACCAGAACTTTGATCGCCGGAGCGGTTTGCTTGATTTTGTATAACGCGACCAACCCATCGTCTTCTTCCAGCATCTGTAGATCCATCAGGACGGCATCAGGCTTTAATACATTGAGCTCGGCCGTGATACCAATGGGATTGGGAAATGTGGCTAAAAGATCATACTCGTCCTGGAGGGAGGAAAACACATTTTCCAGTTGCTGGCGCAAAGCCGGATCATCTTCATATGCAATTATCCTGCGGGTCATAAGTGTGTCCTGGCTGCATATATACTGAAAAATTTCAACCTCTACCTCTGATTACGTTCAGAAACAATATGACTTAGCGTCGAACAGGAAAAGTAAATTCAATAGTTGTACCAGTACCGGGCTTGGAATCAATGATCAGCCGGCCACCCACCCGTGAAGCCCGTCGCTTCATATTGGCCAATCCATATCCAGAACCGGTCAGTGCGTTTCGTGATACGTCTTCCGGGCTAAACCCTTTGCCATTGTCCCGAATCGTCATGACGATATGCCCGTCCTGTCGCCGGATCGACATCGATACGTGCGAGGCCTGTGCATACTTGGCAATATTGTTAAAGGCCTCATTGGAGATGGAACTCATCTGATACCGGATTTCCCCGGGCAATACCAGGTTCCTCAGTCCGGGATCCATGTCCAGGTCAAAACGGATTTGATCATCCAGTAACATAGATCGGTCATGCTGAATTTTCTGGAGGATACTTTGCATCCGGTCATTTTCCGGGTCAATGGCCCACACTAATCGTCGCATATTGCCTACAATACTGCGCGCGATCTGCGCCATAGCCGTGATCTTGGGGTGTGTGATGCGTTCATTTCGCTCCAAATCTTCCGCTGACAATACGATAGCGGTCAATCTCGATCCGACATCATCGTGCAGGTTTTCATACAGTTTGAGCCGTACTTGTTGCAACTCCAGCGCTTTGCTAAACCGGAGATAAAAAATATAGGCGATGATCCCAATGATCAACAAGGCGGAAATGCTGATAAACCACCACGTCTGATAAAAGGGGGGCCGGATATGAATTTGAAGAATGCGGGGAACTGGATTTCGGATACCGTCTGAATTGACTCCATAGAGTAAAAGACGGTAGTGGCCGGCCGGTAGGTTCGGATAGCGGATTTCACTTCCATTGGCAGCCCGGATCAGATCATCATCCAGACCTTCGAGCTTGTAGAGCAATGAATTCAATTCCGGTGCACTATACTCCAGCGCACTGACGGCAAGGGTAAGTGTGTTACTTGAATATGGTAGTGTGAGTTTTTGGATTTCCGTGATGTGTGTAGCGGCGGTCAGGTCACATGCAAGCGGCCGGGCTGGAGGCTTGTCGTTGATCCATATCGAGGTGATCTGTGGAATAGCAGGTGTCTGCACATCACGTACCTGATCCGGGTAGAATCGGGTCAGTCCTCCTACAGCCCCAAACCACATCTCCCCGTCCTTCATACGGTGAGCCACTTTTGTAAACTGCAATGGAGGCAAGCCATCCATTTCGTTATATGAGCGGATATATCCCGTAGTCGGGTCAAATGCGATAATCCCGCCGGAATGGGACAGCCAGAGCTTGCCTGAATCATCCTGTAACATACTACTGAATCCCACCGCGGGTAAACCACTCCTATCATTGTGGACCCGTCGTAAATCGAGGGTGCCCGCATCAATTTCATATAACCCTGTTGTGGCAGCTATCCATATCACGGTGGAATCTGGCGACAACGCCATGGAATAACTAAATCCCAGAACCGGTACACTATCCAGCACCTGGTACGTTGCGGGATCCAGCACTAAAAACATTTGTACGTCCCGGTTGAGCCACAGTCTTCGTTTATGATCCAGGAGGATGGGAAAATATTCTTTGTCGCTGGGGATAGCCTCTACCAGGCGTAACCCTATCCCGCCCTCCTCAAATGTAATGGACTCAAAAACACCCTTATTGGTCGAAACCAACAATCGCCCGTCAGGCAAATGTTGAAAGGAAAAGCCTACCAAAGAATCTGACCGAACAGACACAAATGTATCATGAAGCGGATTGTAGATCTGAATACCAGACCAGGCGGCAATCCAGTACCATCCATTCGGATCATAGTGGACCTCGTATACATCTTCTACAGGATTACCCCCGGGATTCCTGAATAATCCGGTCCCCACCAATTCACCTGGACGCCTGACCTCCATGACGCCATCATCTTGCGAAAAGCACCATAACCGGCCATTCCGGTCTTCCAGGAGGTTGACCGGAATCACCTTGTCATCCCTGTTCTTACCTTCCGGAAAAAGTAGGGTTTGAAACTTCCGCTTATCTATATGGGCATAACTCACCCCAAGACCCACTGAGGACACCCAAATGGTCTTATCATGGTCTATATGGAGGTAATTGATACGACTGGACTTCAGCCCGGTAGGCGACGCTGCATCCCGGATTTGTGTACCAGACCATTTCCCAGACCGGGTGTCAAACCATTTAAGACCCGCGGATTTGGACCCAACCAGCAATAGGGTATCGGAAACCCTCACCATATCTTCCGCATCCTCAACGGGATAAATGCTTTCCTTGTGCGTATGCCGGTCCATCCTGATTAAAGCGGAGGGGGTTAAAATCCATATCGCGTCCTGCTCCGCTAGCACCTTACCTATGTTGCGGACGTGTAAATCCACGGATGTGCCCAGCAGCTGTGCTGGCTTGATCTGGCCACTTGCATCTACCTTCAGCACTTCGATACCAGCCCTCGCTAACCCCCGTAAATAAATCTCCCGAATATGGCCCCCCGTTTCCGTCGCCACATAACACCTGACGGTATTGGGTACCACCTTCCCTTTGAATTCAAACTTGCCTGAGGGTATATGAAATGTATACAGCTCCTGTCTCTCAATCAAAAACCAAAGTCGTTCATCGGGATCCAGGTAAAAAATATAATAGCCGATCCGGACCTTCCCTTCCGCATCTGTGAGCTGATAGTGATCAAAACAGTCGGTATCCCATTGATATCGCTGGATGGCTTCATAGGTATTAAACCAGATATCCTGGTGCCGGTCTTCAAAAAAAGGACTTTGGATATTTTCTCCAAGCATGGACGAGGGATCACTCCGGTCCGGGCTATATACTTGAACATGGGTTCCATCAAACCGGTTTAATCCGGTGACAGAACTGATCCAGACAAATCCCCTTGAATCCTTATAGATAAAAGCATTGGTTGCCTGAGAAAGGCCGTTTTGCAAATGCAGGTGATGGAATATAAGATCACCTGTTTGTCCGGAGCACCTTACACCGTACAACCCAAAAAGAAGAAAAAAGTAAATCGCTTTCATTCGGACCATAGCCCCGGATGTCAGCGTAAAAGGTACACAAACTCGTCTTAATCACAAGTGGGAGGGCAGGGAAGATACACCAGATCATTGGGTGAGATCAGGGGAAATCCCTGCGCATTGAGCACCACCAGGCCAGTGACCTGAAGATCGATCCCGAGGCCCGGTTCGAAAAATATAACATTCATTCGCTGATACGACTTTGTCGTGTCAAGACCAGGATAATCGACGTAGGTCGTCCAGCTGTAATTTGGCGGATTATTAACGGCACTGCCGCCAAATGCCACTTCACTGATACGTTTAGAAGCTGCCATGGTTATTGCTTTACAAATGAAAAAGATACCCTTTATAAAAGTACCCGTTTTTATCTCATAGGACCTGCACCGGGGTCCGTCTACCTGTTTGCTTCATTTATATGAGGAGACCATTCATAATCAACAGTCCATCCCGCATTTGAAGCTGGCATAAAAAAGCCGGTCAATAGCTTCCTATCTCCGGCTTTTTCGTGTCATGACACTTAAGTACAAATACATCACATTAAACAAAAAACATTCATTTACTCCACATCCAAAAATCTCTTTACAGAAAAATAGGGTCCTGTCAGTGCCTGAATATGGGACACACATCTTTTCGGTACAAAGAAAGACTAAGCAAATGGAATCATTTCTCACCAGAAATGGTGAGAACAGGAAAATAAATTGAACCAGGTCAGCCGGGAATATCCTCTCCCGCAGCTACACTGATGTCAACCTCCCCGAAGGATTGCGGACCGCCGGATAGGATTTCGTCCGTGGCACTTGGAGCATACTTCATAAAATTGCGATGAAATGCCTGCGCCAATACAATGGCCTTTTCCCTGTATGCCTCTTCATTGCTCCAGGTCTGCACCGGATTGAGGATATTTTGATCACTGATCCCCGGGCAGGACATGGGCATGGAGAGATTGAAGATATCATGGGTCTTGTAGCGGACATGATGAAGGTTGTCCTCCAGAGCCGCTGTGATCATCGCCCGGGTATTGCTGAGCTTTATGCGACTGCCAATACCATAAGGCCCACCGGACCAACCGGTGTTGACCAGCCATACATTGACCTTGTGCCGGCGCATCATATCTCCGAGCATGGCTGCATACCGGGTCGGATGAAGTGGTAAAAACGGTGCACCAAAACACGCGGAAAAAGTAGCCTGAGGCTCTGTAACCCCTGCTTCTGTACCAGCCACCTTGGCTGTATAGCCGGAAATGAAATGATACATCGCCTGCGCCGGATTGAGTTTGCTGATAGGAGGTAATACCCCAAATGCATCCGCGGTCAGAAAGAAAATATTCCGGGGATGACCTGAGAGCGAACCCGGCATGACATTCTCAATATGATACAGCGGATAGGATACACGTGTATTCTCCGTCACGGAAATGTCGGCATAGTTCACGTTCCGGGTGCCGGGATAAAATCGAATATTTTCCAGCAAGGCCCCATGCCGGATCGCCCTGAAAATATCCGGCTCCTTTTCTTCTGTGAGATCAACACACTTGGCATAGCAACCGCCCTCAAAATTAAAGACCCCTTCCTCGGACCAGCCATGTTCATCATCTCCGATCAACAGGCGCTGAGGATCTGCGCTAAGCGTAGTTTTTCCGGTCCCGGACAGCCCAAAGAATATCGCAGTATCCCCCTGCTGACCCACATTGGCCGAGCAATGCATGGACAAAGTCTCCTCCTCGTGTGGCAACAGGTAATTCAACACGCTGAAAATACCTTTCTTGATCTCTCCGGTATAGCCCGTCCCCCCGATCAGAATAGCCCGGTCCGTAAAGTTGATCACGGCAAAATTGGATTGCCGGGTGCCATGCCGTTCAGGATCCGCCAGAAATCCCGGTGCGCATACTACCGTCCACTCCGGAGCATAACTGTCAATTTCCGCCCCAGCAATCCGGAGAAACATATTGTTGGCAAAAAGAGCACTCCACGGATACTCCGCCAGCACCCTGACATTCATTCTGTAATTGTCATCCGAGCAAACATAGCCGTCATGGATATAGATATCCCGCTGCCTCACGTATTCCAATATTTCCTGCTTGAGCAATTCATAACCACTTGGAGAAAAGGGCTTGTTGACCAGCCCCCAGTCGACAGTTGCCTCGGTGAACCGATCCTTCACAATAAAACGATCTTTCGGAGACCGTCCAGTAAATTTTCCGGTATCGATACAGAGCGCTCCCGTATCCGACAATACCCCCTGACGTTGCAGGATGGTCGCCTCGATCAGTTCAGCCGGCGTCTTCATATAATGGATTCTCGAAGGATCGAGAGAGAGATGCTCCAGATAGATGGATAGTTGTTTACTCATGATGGTTATATTACGTCTTCAAAGGTAATAAGTGCGTGGGAAAAGACCAGCTCAGTCCGCCTTCAACGGCAATTGGATAGCAAAGGTCGTGCCCTCATTCAACCGGGAATGTTTTACAAAAATCTTGCCCCGGTGATAGTTTTCAATGATCCGTCGGGCCAGACTTAGTCCGAGGCCCCATCCCCGGGTTTTGGTCGTAAAGCCGGGCTCAAACACAACCTTGATATGAGCCGGAGGAATGCCTTTACCAGTATCCGATATATCGATCTCCACATAATGAGCCGTCCGGGACACCTTCCAGCTTATGGTACCCGTACCTTCTTCCAGCGCATCAAGCGCATTGCGAAGAATATTTTCAATCACCCAGTTGAAAAGCGGCGGATTGATGTGGACGATTAAGGGGGCCGCATCTTCCGGAGGCATTTCAAAAACCACCTTTCGGGGTGCACGACGTTGAATATAGGCTGTAAGATCCCGCATCTGTTGAAAGAGATCGAGTGGCTCAAGCGCGGGCGCCGATCCGATCTTGCTAAACCGGTCTGCAATCAGATCCAGCCGGTCGACATCGTTTTGCATTTCCTGCAGGACCTCCAGTTCTGCGGGCGTGGTGCCGGGTGAATCCCGCATATGCTCGATCCATCCAATGATCGCGCTGATCGGCGTCCCGAGCTGATGTGCAGTTTCTTTAGCCATCCCTACCCACACCCGGTTTTGCTCCGCACGCCGGGCATTATTGATGCTGACATACCCGATGGCCACAAAAGCGCCGAGCAGCAGCAACTGCAAAAAAGGAAAATATGTAAGAAGCTCATGCAGTCGCGAGTTCTGGTAATATAAATACTGCTTGATTCCGGTATCCGCGATCTCCGTCGGTTCAGGACCCTTGCGTCGGAGTGTTTCGAGTTTGTTTTTCAGAAACACCCGGTTGGTATCCAGGTCAACCCCGAAGTTCTTGGCATAGAGCACTTCCCCATGATCATTGACGACCATGATCGGAATATCCTTGTTGGATTCAAAAATATTGAGATGAAGGGTCAGATCTGCATCAATGTCAGCTGTTTCCGGATTGCTCTGACTGTTGAAGGCTTCATACGCGTAGGAAAGCAGAAGTGCTTTGTTACGTTCACCCTCACGGAGACGCTGAGCCAGATACCCGGTATAGATCAGGGAGATCAACAGAATGATGACCCCGGCTATCGCCAGGTACACCTTCCAATATGACCGCTGGTTCATATGATCCATAGAGTGTTATTGCTTCGCCAGGAACGACCGCACCCGATCTTGTGCGTTTTTGCGGACGTCAGCATAAAAAAAATTGTAATCCCCAATATGGTAATTTTTCCGGTTGAATAAAAAACTACCTGGAAACCGGGGTTTGCTGACCCAAAGAAGGTCATCGTATATTCGGGTGCTGACCAACTTTGGATACAGTGTATTAAACTTGCGCAAGACACCACCTAATTGTTCTTCCTGTCTGGATTCCGGTATATCCACGTTCCAGGTTACAGGATTCGTTACTACCAAATTGGTGTCCGGAAAATGAAGTTTCGGTGGAATATAGCCTTCTTTAAAGGTGCGCCAACTACAAAAGCATCCGGTGTCATCCGGTGTACGGCATGGATGAATGAACGTATACAGATCTTCCGGGACGGTTATTCCCGGCAGATAGGCAACGATGAGCCGTGCTTGCAACGGTTTCCCATCGATATAATCGGTGATAATCCTCTTGGCATGGTAGGTACCCTGACTATGCCCTGCAATAATAAATGGACGTCCCTGGTTGAACTGCGCCAGATAATATTCAAACGCGGTCCGTATGTCCTGATAGGCGAGTTCCAGCGCTTTCTCTGCATCCTCATGTTGTCCGGAGAAAAAACAATGCAGATGGGCCTGTCTGTACCTCGGGGCATAGATACTGCCAGCGCCATTAAAAATAGAAGCCTGATACCGGATCGGATATTGATCCGTCTTCAGGTTCAGTTTCAGATCCTCGAGGCTGGCATTCCACTCCTCCTTTTTTGCATTCCCAATGTAGGTGGTGGGATGGATAAAAAATACATCCACCGCAGCATGGCGCTGCACATCCTGCCATTCAGGTATAGGCACTTCATCCGCGCTGTCGGCGCGCTGGGGTAATGCGGCCCAGTTTTCCAGGTTACGGTAATCCGGTGCTGTAGGGATGCTTTGTCCAAAATGTGCTTTGGGCACAGACACGCATGCGACCTGACTGCATACCAGAAAAAGACCGGCTGCGACGTAAAAAGAAACTCGAATCATTAATCAGGTTCGAAGCCCAGAATGACGTTGAAGTTGCCAAATTCAGTCCATTTGGCTCCGGCATCAAGTTTGGCCTGGTTGTCAAAACCATATCCAAAGTCAAAGCCCAGCAAACCAAACATGGGCAGATACGCCCGCACACCTACACCGGCACTGCGCTTGAGGTCAAACGGGTTATACCCATTAAAATCTTTCCAGGCATTGGCACCTTCCAGAAAGAGTAAAGCGAAGATGGTTGAACTTGGATTGAGGGAAAGGGGATAACGCAATTCGGCCGTGAATTTATTAAAGATGGTGGCACCACCCAATTGGTTGGCCGGGATATCCTCGACTTCATAGCCCCGCATGGCGAGGATGTCCTTTCCGGTGATGGCGATGCGCTGGTTGCTAAGACCGTCACCTCCGAGTTCAAATCGCTCAAAGGGAGGTGCTCCGATGTCCCGGTTATAGGAACCAAGGTAGCCCATCTTGGCGGCCGTCTTCAGGACCAGTTTTCCGGTGACAGGGGTATACCACTCCGCATCGATCCGCCATTTATGGTATTCCACAAAGCGGTAGGTGGATTGTGCATCATTGGGATCATAGGTGCGTCCAAATAAAGTGGTATAGGGTGGTGTCACCTGAAGGGATAAACTGATCTGGGAGCCGGACCGGGGAAAAGTCGGTTCGTTGATCGTCGTACGGGCAATGGTCTGTGTGAGCGAAAAATTGTTATAAAAACCATTGACGATAGGCCGACCTATGCGATCGACAAAATCGCCGGTAGCATAATTGTCTAGCTTGAGGTACTCAATATTGAGCGTTGTATTGGACACAAAGTTGTCATCCGGCCATCGGAGACGTGAGCCCAAGCCGACAAAAGCTCTGCCTATATCCAGTTTGCCGCCCGAAAAAAATTCCTGATTGAATTTGGTCAGCGCTCCGCCGACGGTAAAAGAATTGGGTCGTTTACCCCCAAGCCAGGGTTCAGTAAAGGAAAAATTATAGGACTGAAAAAAATCACCATTGGTTTGGGCTCGTACTGAAAACCTCTGACCGTCTCCCTGAGGTAGCGGACTCCAGGCGTCTTTGTTGAAAATATTGCGGAGCGAAAAGTTGTTAAAGGTTACACCGAGGGTCCCGATGAGCTGGCTTCGGCCAAATCCTCCCCATCCCGCACTGAGTTCCAGTTGATCTGATGGTCGCTCTTCGACCACATAGATGATATCCACTGTACCATTTGTCTGATCGACCGGGGTTTGAATGTCCAGATTTTCGGGGTTGAAATAGCCCAGTGCGATGATCTGACGCTGAGAGCGGATGATATCTGAGCGACTGAACTTTTGACCGGGCTGGGTACGGAGTTCGCGTCGTATTACATGCTCATGCGTACGGGTATTGCCCTTGATGATCACCTCATCGATAGTGGCCTGTGGCCCTTCAAAGATCCGCATCTCCAGATCGATAGAGTCGTCCTGAACAGAAATCTCAGTGGGTTCTACATTAAAAAAGAGATAACCGTCATCCATATACACCGAACTGACGTCTCGACCGTCGATACTGAAGCGAAGTCGATTTTGCAATAATTCCTCATTATACACTTCACCTCTGCGTATGCCCAAAATGCGGGTCAACTGATCACTGGAATGCACGGTATTGCCTTTCCAGGTGATATCCCCGAAATAGTATTTGCGGCCTTCATCTAAAGTGATGTCCATCTGAAGCTGACCGTCTGCATTTCGCCACAACGTGTCTTTGACGATCCGGGCATCCCTGTACCCCAGGGTTTGATAGTGAGCGAGAAGAGCTAGTTTATCCTTGTCATAATCGGACTCCACATATTTGGACTTTTTGAGGAAGGCCGACTTGGTTTTGGTTTCCTTCAATAATTTCCGGAGCTTTTTATCCTTCACCGCTTCGTTGCCGGTAAAGGTGATATCTTCTATCTTGATTTTCTCCCGGGTGTCGATCTCGATGATCAGGTTGACCGCATTGCTGCGTCCGCTGGCCACTTCTTCCTGAATATCAACTGAGACATCCAAATATCCCTTTTCGATATAATACCTTCTGATGGCATTACGGGCATTGATCTGCATAGCCGTGCCCGCCACCTGGCCTTTGATCAGAAATCCCTTGACCACTTCATTGAGATCATCGTGCGCCCCTTTTTTGATACCTCTGTAAGACCAGCCTGCCAGCCTCGCCCGCTCGGTGAGATGAATCGTAATAAAGATGATATCTCCGATCCGTTTGTCCTGAGTGATCTCGACATCATCAAACAAGCGCAACTTCCAAAGATTCCGCATGGCACGGGTGATGTCCGTACCGGGGATTTTGATGATCTGGCCGACTTTGAGACCGGCGACCGCCTTAATGGCATTGGGGTCACTAAAAAAGACACCCGCCACTTCAATCCCACCAATTTCCAATTCCTCAGTAGACTTATACTGGATCGGTGTTTTTTGGGCATGAAGGCTCGACGGGACACCCACGAAGACGATAAACCATGCGTAACAAAAAAGGAGTCGAATACAATTCTTCATGCGGGTGATCGGGTTAATCTGCGTCCAAAACGTTTGCGGGGATACGTCTGTTGTTTTATATTATTCCTGGTGGGTCAACTGCTCACTGATTCGTCCGAATCGTCGCTCACGATGCTGATAATCCAGTATGGCGGTATAAAAATCTTCTCTTTCAAAATCAGGCCAGTATACATCTGAAAAATAAAGTTCTGTGTAGGCGATTTGCCAAAGCAGAAAATTACTGATCCGGTGTTCGCCACTGGTCCGGATGAGCAACTCAGGATCGGGCATACCGGTTGTGGCCAGAAGGGTTGACACGGTAGATTCATCGATAGCGGCCGGATCCAATTGCCCTTGTACCACTTGTGCGACGGCCTTCCTGATGCCCTCAGTGATTTCCCACCTGGCCGAATAATTCAGCGCCAGCGTCAGGGTCATCCGCGTATTGTTTTTCGTCTTCTCTATCCCTTCAAGCAAAGCCTTTTTAGTCATGGGAGGGAGTTTTTCAATATCCCCGATAACACCCAGCTTGATCTTGTTTTGGTTCATGGTCTCCAACTCCTCCCGGATTGTACTGACCAGTATATCCATGAGCGCGTTGACTTCTAAAGGAGGACGGTTCCAGTTCTCTGTGGAAAATGCATACAGGGTGAGATACTCGATACCCAGTTCTGCGGCAGCTTCTGTTATGGCTTTCACGGCCTTGACCCCATTCCGGTGTCCCCAGATCCTGGGTTTGCCATGTTCTTTGGCCCACCGGCCGTTGCCATCCATGATCACGGCGACATGCCGGGGAAGCCGGGCAGCATCGATCTTATCTTTGGCAGTGACCATCAGGGGTGCAAAAGTACGGATTTTCGATGGGTAACCCACCGGGTGTCAGCAATAGCTCATTCGTCTCCACTCCAGCCGTATTTCCCTATATAACGAATCCCGGAGCCGTGGCGTATTCTGGCCTGCAACTCCGGGATTCTGTTGTAATCTTATTCAAGGCGCAACTTTTCAAGTGCCCCTGTGACGTTTTTAAAACATAAAACTTACCCCCGCACCAAAGCCAGAGTTTTTAATTTCAATGTTATCTCCGTCAAAATCTGCGATGTCAGAAATACCCACAATATACCGAAGGTCAAATTTAAACGGTCCTACCGCCACACCACCACCTACATGAGCGCCAAGTTCGGCCCGCTTGTAAAAATCAAGATCAATATCATTGGTCTTGCCGTCACCATCTTTGTCGGTTCCATCGAGCAAGTAGCC
This sequence comes from Saprospiraceae bacterium, assembly GCA_041746735.1. Lineage (GTDB taxonomy): Bacteria > Bacteroidota > Bacteroidia > Chitinophagales > Saprospiraceae > Opimibacter. Next base: position 47,998 of record JBGTGP010000030.1, on the reverse strand, counting down.
GATACTGGGTCCCGCCATCAAAAAGAACCCAACCGTACTACCAAAATTAAGTTTGAACAGGACCGGAATCTCGAGATAATTAAAGGTCCTGGACGACTCGCCAATCGGCCCATTGAGGTCCTCAATCTTGGCTCCCTTCTGAACCCAATGAAACTCAGGGCCCAGGGAAAAAATCTTCCCAAACTTAAAGTCCGTGACCAGGGCGATATCAGCACCCAGCTTCGATTTAACTTCATCACCCGGAAATCCATTTTGAAAATCCTGCTTCGAAATCAATACACCTGCTCTAAGCCCTACTTTAGACTGGGCCTGTACAGCCAGACTGCCTGTCAGCATCAACATCAGCATCAGGAGACCTTTGGCATTCATCATGTTTTTCATATATGTAGTTGTTGATTACGGTTTAATATACAGTAGGAAACGTTTGAGTACCTGCCATTATTTACATCCACCCGGAGTATTGGTTGCGACTTGAGGCAAATTTAACATCGAATCGACGCTACGAGCAGCATAATTCAGGGATTTCCCTTAACTGAAGCCGTCTGTTATCTTTGGCAGATGGCTGTCCGATTTACACTTCATCCCTGGCATGGCATTGATCCTGGCCCGCATACACCTGCGTTGGTAACAGCCTATATCGAAATCACACCCTCTGATACAGTTAAGTATGAATTGGATAAACACAGCGGTCTGCTCCAGGTAGACAGGCCTCAGTTGTATTCCAATGTTGTACCAGCATTGTATGGGTTTATTCCGGGTACCTACTGTGATGATGCAGTGGCCGCACTTTGCCAACAAGCCACCGGCAGATCCGATATCCGGGGCGATGGTGACCCGTTAGATATTTTAGTCCTGACCGAACATCGTATTACCCAGGGCCATATCCTGGTCCGGGCTATTCCTGTGGGCGGTTTCAGAATGATAGACCACCAGGAAGCAGATGACAAGATCATCGCCGTGCTGGAACAGGATAGTGTCTATGGGGGATATACCGAAATGCACCAACTGCCACTATCCGTCCTCAACCGGTTAGAGCATTACTTCCTGACCTACAAGCGAAACCCGGAAGGCTATCAACCGGTATCGATCCCACAGGTATACGGACGTGCTGAAGCCCATGAGGTGATTCAGGCTTCTATCCTGGATTACAAGACAACCTTTGTGGAAAACAAGGATTCGTGAAAAAAACAAATATGCTTTTAGACTTCGGCCTGAGGCATGTTTAGGCGTGATGTATATTTCACCTTCATCGGCTGCACTTTTACCTTTCACTCTGTTTTAAACCAACCCGCATACTTCACATAGTTTGCGGCCGTTCGGGTGATAAAAAACTGCCGGTTGTCCGGATCCAGTTCCTTCAGTTTGCGCGCCGGTGTACCGCCATAAATCCAGCCGGACTCCAGCACACTGTTTTCCAGCACGACAGCACCTGCCGCCACGATCACATGTGACTGTACGTGTGCAAGATCCATGATGATCGCGCCCATTCCGATGAGCACTTCATTTTCGATGGTGCATCCATGTACGATAGCATTGTGACCGATGGATACATCATCCCCTATAATAGTTTGTGACTTTTCATACGTACAATGAATCACGGCTCCATCCTGAATGTTGACCCGGTGGCCGATGCGAATCGCATTGACATCTCCACGCACCACGGCACTCCACCAGACGGAACAGTCATCCCCCATGATCACATCCCCGACTATCACGGCATTATCCGCGAGAAAACAATTGGAGCCGAAAGCAGGGTGAATATGGTGCAGCGGGCGAATAATAGCCATGAGTATATGAGATAAAGTGCAGGAGGCGCAGTGTCAGGCCTCTATTTTAGAAGTGACTATCAAGATAATTCGTTCTTTCATAGCGACAGCCTCCTTGTAGAGTTGCTCTGCTTCCGATCTGATCCGTTCCGCTTGAGTCTGATCTTTCAGGCCACTGAGATTGATCCATACATTGAGCCAGCCACCTTCTACCGCAGCCAAAGCGAGTATAACACCTACACCGGCATCAGAAACAGAATTGGGATTTCCCTTCTCCGCCATGGCTTGCAACATGGGAAACAATCCATAAGCAGTGCGCATCGTATCCAGCGGAGATACTATGGCCCGCATGGTCGCGGATGCAATTGCAGCACTACGGGCTTTTTTGTCTGATTCACTTTCTTTCGGCATACGGAAAGCCTCCATGAGTGAATTGAAGGCACGGGTATCTTCATCCACGAGATGCAGTAATTTCTTTCGGCTCTCTTGTGCCTGAACAGCCCATGCTGAAAAATAGGCTTGCTGCTCCTCCCATCCGCGCTTGTTGGCACTGAGATTGCCAACCATAGCGCCAAGCGATGCCGCCAGGGCTCCGGCATAAGCCGCTGCAGATCCCCCTCCGGGAGCCGGAGAGTCAGAGGCAAGTTCGGCTGAAAAACCATCCAGCGTCTGATCTACCAGTTTACTTTCTCCACGATCTTCCAACAGATACTCGATGATCTTTTTCTGCGGGTCGAAAGGTCCGAGTTCATCCAGTCCCATACTTTTTACAGCAATATAAATGAGCTCGCTTTCGGCCACTCCCTGTGAAATACCTTGCAACGCCAGGTAATGCCGGCCAGCATCGAGCATCACTTGCCGGGGTACAAGTCCTACAAGTTCTGATCCAGTCACACGCAGTCCCCGGGCCGCTGCGCTTTTAACACATGCATCAAATGCAGCATGGAGCGCGGTCTGACGGACATCGGTTATATTCATGGAGACCTGGGCGATACCATATTCCGCTATGTACCATCCGATGGCCTTCACACCTTTGCACATACCTGGCTCGCGTACAGCTTCACCATTGTCATCCCGCACGATCGGACCTGTGACCGGGTGGCCGCTACGCTTGACGCGACCGTTTTCGCGAATATCAAACGCCACCGAATTAGCCTTGCGTTCTGATCGGGTATTGAGGTTGACATTATAGGCGATCAGGAAATCACGGGCTCCAATGACGGTTGCCCCGGCTGCTACATTGAAGAGGTCGGGACCATAATCAGGTTTCCATTCCGGCTGGGTCATTTTCAGAGCAAAGCCCTCATATTCACCGGAGCGGATGGTGGCCAGATTCTTTCGTTCGGGACGGGTTGCAGCTGCTTCATATAGATACACGGGGATATCCAACTCATCTCCCACCCGCCTGGCCAATGTATGTGCATATCCGGCAACCTCTTCCATCGATATACCGCTGATCGGTATTAGCGGGCAAACATCTGTTGCACCCATTCGTGGATGCTCGCCGGTATGCTGCCGCATATCAATCAGGCTGGCTGCCATTTTGATGGCCTGAAACGCGGCTTCGATGACCTGCTCCGGCGCACCGGCTATCGTCATCACCGTACGGTTGGTGGCCTTACCTGGGTCGATGTCGAGGAGTTTCACACCATCAACCTGCCGGATGGACCTGGCAATGGCTTCGATGATTTCCGGGCGCCGGCCTTCGCTGAAGTTAGGTACACACTCAATCACGGGTGTATGGTCCATGTTCTGTTTCTTTTTGTAGGTTCAAAAATACAGGATCATAGGCAAAGGCGGCAGTAAGATGAGTGAAGGACCACTCATCTCCTGTGATAGGTCCATCCTCATTTCACTTTCATTTCTGTTTTTTGGTATTAATTTGCTGCTGACAAGCGTTGTATCCACATGGATTGTAGCACGACATGGACAAGGATATGGATCCTTTTGGCCGTAATGCTCCTGTTGACCACGGGAGTCAGGAGCCAGTCCATCACGATCTCTGAAGACCTGCCATTGCGAAATGATTTTGCCTACACCCTTTTAGGTTGGGTGAATCATAACCTCCTGTTATTTCGGGACAAGGGGAATCAGTTTTTTATCCAGGCCTTTGATGAAGATCTGCATCTCAAGTGGGAACGTCAGATCTATCTCGGTGATCGCAAAGCCGATATCATCGGTATGCTGGCTCATGAAGACCGGTTTCATATCATCTATGGCCTGCGCGACCGTGGCCTCTATCGTCTGCACCATCGGTCCTATGCTCATGATGTCAGCCTGATCGACTCATCCCTGATTGAGGTCATCAGTGATGTATTCACTACACCTCGCATGTCGTTCAGCGTGTCGGAAGACAAAAGCAAAATCTTGCTCAATCAGGATGATAATACCGGGATTCAGCTCTACAGCTATGATTTGCATCAACGATCCCTGCTGTGGAAAACCAATATCCGATTTGTTGGTACTAGTCTTCGGCGTGACTTTCGAAGTTTGCAGATAAGCAATGCCGGTGAGTTTTTCCTGACACTGCAGCCTGATCGATTTCTCCAAAAGATCCAGAGCCTGGAGGTTTTTTGCTCTGTAGGTGGTACCGGTGAGGTTCGACGGGAGACCATCACCTTGGGAGATGTGCAGGTCTATGATGTCTATCCGTCCTTTGACAATGTCAATCAAAATCTGATGATTACCGGTATGTACAGCGATAGAAATTCAGCCCGTGCCCTGGGATTCTATTTTGTACGGTATCAGCCGGGAGTTCCGTTTACAGTCCAACTCCTTCCTTTTGACGAAACGCTCCTTGCCGAAGTCCATGGACGTGAAGTGTCGGTCTCGCGTGGTCTGAGTGATTTTAATATTCAACAGGTGGCTATACGCCAGGATGGTGGAGTTGTGATTATCGCCGAACTCAATAAAGAGTTTTCACGACGCTCGAGTCTCCCGATGCGCCGTGACAATGGCACCTTTGCCCGGGGGGGATGGATCGACTATTATTTTGAAGATCTGATCCTTTTTGCCATCCATCCGGATGGGACGCCTCATTGGAAAAAAGTACTCCGCAAACGGCAGTACTCACAGGACGATGATGCCATCTATTCCTCCTTCTTCCTCTTTAAAACCCCAGCCCGGTTACGCTTTTTGTTCAACGATGAAATCAAACAGGAAAACACAGTCGGAGGCTACGAGGTCACCGGTACAGGTTATGTAGAACGCAAGACCGTCTTCAATACGGATTACCAGCGTTTAAAACTCCGCTTCAAGGACGGGCTCCAGGTCGCCTACAATGAGTGTATTGTACCCAGTGAACGAAATAACCGGCTGAATCTGGTACGGATCCGGTATAAGGATTGAGCAGAGAAAACCTTTTCGCGTTTATTCATGTGGAGCATCACCACCGTAGGCATGTGCCCCAAGGGGGCGACCATTACCATCAAAGCGATACTCCTCAGCATCCGCGCGAGCTTTGAAGGTGATGACACCAGGTGCGTCCTCTATGATGGAGGCGACTTCGATCTTTTTTACCCCGAGATCATCTACCAGAAAAGAAGTGGCATCCGGTGGCAATGCAATGACCCGGATCTCGGTCTCGGTCTGCAACACTGCACCATCCTCATAAAACATGGCGGCAGTATGCATTTTTCCATTCTTAAAATCTGCCATGTATTTATCGTTCTGCTCCGTCCACACGACACCACTGGCATCAGGGTAAAGCAAAGAGAACTGATCCATCACAGCATTAGGAATGACAGGCGACAAGGGAGTCCGGATGGACTGGGCAGAAAGGGTGGTAAATAGCAATAGCATTACCAACCCGGTGAGAGCAGGTTTCATTTTGTTCATACTTTGGGAGCCGCGGAATTGTTGCGAAGTTAATAAAAAGGATTGTAAATAAAAAATAAACCGGTCATTTTTTACTTTCCACCAACGCCAATATCATCATACCCACAGACCAGGCCTGTTGAATACACCCCTTACCGGTCAGAGGATGATGACCGTCAAAGTTTTCAGATATACAGCAGATTCCTTCCTGGTCATAGAAGTGCTTCCTGAGTGCGACGGACTGATCCTGTACCCATTTTCTGGCCAAAGGTGAATATCCATGCACCTTTAAATACCCCAGTGCAAACTCTCCCCACAGATACGACCACACGGTACCCTGATGATATGCATGATCCCGTTGCCACTGATCGCCGCTAAATACACCTTTATACGCCGCATCTTTCGGTGAAAGCGAACGAAGGCCATACCCGGTATACAGATGGTCCTGTACCACCTCCAGCACTTTCCTGCCCTGAGAAGGTGTAAGAGGAGAAAACGGCAGACTCACAGCATAAATCTGGTTGGGTCGTATACTGGCATCCGTGTACCGACCCGGGACCACCACATCGTAGAGATGGCCTTCAGGGTGAATAAAAAAAGTCCTGAAAGCCTGACGTACTTTTTTTAGCTCTTCTGTGTATTTGCCAGTATCATACCCCAGCGCTTTGCCTAAAAACACATAGATCGACAGCGCATTGTACCACAACGCATTGATCTCCACCGGACAACCCCGTCTCGGTGTCACCACCACATCCCCAACTTTGGCATCCATCCAGGTGAGTTGCGTGCCTTCCGCTCCCCCATACAACAAACCTTCCGGTGTCACATGGATGCCATATCTCGTACCCCGGAAATGAGATTCCAGGATAGCCGACATTTTATCAAACACACCATCAATCAAATCAAGATCATCAAACGCCAGATGATACTCATACAGCGCAACAAACAACCACAACGTGGCATCCATCGTATTATACTCTGGTGAAGCTCCGCGGTCAGGAAATCGGTTTGGAATCATCCCATCGCTCAGATGGAAGAGATACGTGTGGAGGATTGATCTGGCGACACGCTTACGGCCTGTCGCGATGACAAGCCCCCGCATGGCGATCATTGTATCTCTTCCCCAGTCGGTAAACCAATGGTAGCCTGCTATCATGGAATAACTGGACGACGATTCCCGCCATACAATAAACTGGTCCCCACTCCATATCAAATCCCGGAGAAAAGATGCCCGTATTCCGGTGGTCAACGCTGCAAGACGCTTTATTTCGTTTGCTTTCCATAAACCCGGATCTCCATGCACATCATCTTGTTCTGTACTGAATATCAATCTCAACGTTTCCCCCGGTCCCAACAACCCATTGATTCTGCCGGCACAGAAAGCATCTTCCTCATCATCCAGTCCGCGTTCCTTCTCCCGTTCATATCTGAAGGATTTATACCAATCGGCGTGAGGGTAAAATGTCCCGCGTTCAAACCGCAGGTATACCTTTGGCATTCCGCTTGCCGGATCCACCCTGATACACCGTTCATCTGTATAATGGATTCGAAAATCCCATTGTGACCCCTCGTTGAACAGGTGATGATAATCCCGGCAAACCCATAATGGGGATAGCTCCAGCAAGAGATCTTCGGCTCCGAGATTGGTGTACTCTATCACTGTGGTATTATGCCCATAATGCATAAAGATCTCTTTAGACAACCGGTGATCTCCAAATGAAAACTCGCTTCGTGGAAAAGGATATCGCTCAAAGGATGTGAGGTAGTGATGCCCCCGCGGGTGGATCGTACCCGGATACACGTGTGTGGACAACAGGTACTCCCGGCCACCGGATACGACCTTTTCCTCGATAGCCGAAACCAGCACATACCGGTCTACCGGTGGATGCAGGGAGGCGACCAGCAGACCATGATACCGGCGTGTATTAGCGCCGGACATGGTCGATGAGGCATAGCCACCGATACCATTGGTGATCAGCCACTCCTTGCCGGATACCGCATCAAATGAAGGGTGGTTGAATACAAATCTGTGCGTCACTCGGTGGCGGATTATTGCTCAGCAAAACTGCGTGTGGCCGACCGATATAACCAATAGCAGACTCCGGCAAGCGCAAGCAGACCGGCCAAAACCGGCAACTGGGTGTTGAGATCAAAAATATTGCGCTCCCAAATGACGATCGGGACTGCAAGCAGAATACCAATGAGGGCTTCGCCTGTGATCAACCCGGAAGCAAACAACAATCCGGTCCGTTCACTACGGCTTGTTGCAGATGCTGTATCTGGTTTGGCCGCAGAGGCATTTCTCTTTTGATAGCGTGAGATCAGCAATGCTACCAATCCACCGACCATCACCGCACTATCGAGATCAAAGGGTAGATATATACCCACTGCGACCGCCAATACCGGAAAACGATATTCACTCTTTCGGGCCTCCTGGATCTTGTCCAGAATAATGATAGCCACGCCGATTATCATTCCGATATAGATCATCGTCCACGGTAACCCTCCCCGGAATACGCCCCGGGCTACGCTTTCCATCAACGAGGCCTGTGGGGCTGCCAGAAAATTTTCTCTTCCACTTTGAACACCGATACCGTAAGCTGTATTCAGCAGATTGAGGATCACTGGCAAGGCTAACGCAGCAGCTACAACCCCCACCATCAACATGATCTGCTGTGATCTGGGCGTGGCGCCAACAATATATCCGGCCTTGAGGTCCTGGAGATTGTCACCCGCAATAGCGGCAGCACAACACACCACCGCCCCGATCATAATCGCGGCAACAGGTCCGCTGGTAGAGTCCTTCCCCATCAAGGCTAGTAGGATCAGAGAAGACGAGAGTATCGTGGCGATTGTGACGCCTGAAATAGGATTGTTGGAACTGCCCACCAGACCAGCCATATAACCGGCTACTGCAGAAAAAAGAAATCCGGCCAGGATCATCAGGACCGACATAAAGAGCGTAATCGGAACATCATGAATCTCGCGGAGATAAATGACAAAGATGGGCACTACCATCGCCCCGATCGCAATCATCACCTGTCCCATCGGCATATCCCTTTCCGTCCGAATCGTGTCAGCAGTATTCTTTCGGTTCTTGAGCGCGGCAAATCCATTCTGAATAGCGGCGACGATGGGTTTGGCCAAACTGATCAAAGCCCACAAGCCACCTACCACCATGGCACCAACACCCAGATAGCGGATCTGACTACTCCAGACCGCGCCGCCAATTCCGACGATATCTTCATCAATCGGCATACCATTGATCCACAGATAGATGGGAATAGCAATCCACCAACTAATGATACCCCCGAGGAAAACGAGAAAGGAAATCCAGGGTCCGACAATATATCCGACCCCCATCAGCGCCGGTGAGAGATTGACGCCGACATAGCCATAAAGTTTTGAGCCAATTCGAGTCGCGGTTTCAGCCACACTGCCCCAGATTTGTAGACCGCCTTCCGCAAACTTGAGACCCGCGCCGAGGAGCGAACCTGTGATGAGATACCGCACAGTCTTTCCGGCTTCTTCCCCACTTTTAAGAACTTCAGCTGTAGCGATTCCTTCGGGAAACTTGAGCTTTTGTTCGACAATCAAAGCACGCCGCAAAGGTATCGTAAACAACACCCCCAGTATACCACCGCAAAGCGCGATCAGCATGGTCTCCCAATAGTTGAATTTCTGCCAGTGCCCCAGCAGGATCAGCGCCGGAAAGGTAAAGATGGCTCCAGCGGCCAGCGCTTCGCCGGCGGAAGCTGCGGTCTGCACGATATTATTCTCCAGAATATTATTGTTCTTGAACATCTTGAGTACAACCATGGAGATGACCGCAGCCGGTATACAGGCTGAAACCGTCATTCCGGCAAAGAGACCCAGATAGGCATTGGCTGCCGCCAGGATGACCGACAAGACCGATCCCAGGATAAAGGCTTTGACCGTAGTCTCCGGCAGAATAGTCGAAGCGGGTATATAGGGTTTGTGTTCTTGACTCATCGTTTGCTTTGATTAAGGTGACCAAAAATAGCAGAATTCAGGAAAGACCCTGGAAATCGAATTCAGGGACATAAAAATGCACTCACCACAACTTCCTACCTTTAGCCTGTGCTTGATATCATTATTATTGGAGCCGGCCCTATTGGCATCGCCTGTGCCATAGAGGCCAAACGTCAGGGTCTGGAGGCCCTCATCATCGACAAGGGTATGCTGGTCAATACCTTGTATCATTTTCCGGCCAACATGACTTTTTTTTCAACCTCCCTTCTCCTTGAGATCGGACAAGTTCCTTTCATCAGTCATGGCGAAAAGCCCACCCGTCGTGAAGCACTGGAATACTACCGGAGAGTATATCAGCATTGGAAGCTGCAAGTTCGTTTTTATGAAGAAGTGGAAGACGTGCGCAAAGCCGACCGTCATTTCAGAATCAAAACCAGCAAATCCACGCATCTGGCCAAATCCGTGATCATCGCGACCGGCTTTTATGATCTCCCTGTACGGATGGATGTACCAGGAGAAGATCTGCCGAAAGTATCTCATTATTATGACGAACCTTATCCCTTTACAGCGCAAAAAGTGGCCGTCATCGGAGCCGCCAATTCAGCATGTGATGTTGCGCTCGAACTTTGGCATAAAGGTGCTGAAGTCACGATGATCATCCGGTCCGATACCATCAGTGACCGCGTGAAATACTGGATCAAACCCAATATTGAAAACCGGATCAAAGAGGGTTCAATCAAAGCGTATTTCAACACCCATGTCACCGCTATAACCCCGACCCAAATACACCTCATGACGCCAGATGGACCGGTCGACCTGTCCAATGATTTTGTCATGGCCATGACAGGATACCAGCCCAACTATTCGTTCCTCCAAAAGATCGGCATCCCCATGTCCTCAGACACGGACCCGGAGCAAGTCTACAACCCGGAAACACACGAGTCCCACACCTCAGGCCTATATCTGGCCGGTGTAGTCTGTGGAGGCAAATGCACTAATAAATTCTTTATTGAAAATGCACGGGAGCATGCCACAAAAATTCTCACCCATATCCGATCTGGTCGGCTCGTATAAACCCGGTAGTCTGATTCATCCTTTCTCTGAAACAGGATTCACCGTAAAAGCCTCTGCCAGATGTACCGCCTGCCGGTTTGCCATATCAGCAATCTGGTGACGGCAACTAAATCCATTGGCGATGACAAGTGCGTCCGGATGATCATGAAGTGCAGGAACTAAAACCCGTTCGGCCATCCGTCGTGACAGATCATAATGCTTCGCTTCATATCCAAATGATCCGGCCATACCACAACAACCACTATCAATCTCCGTAAACCGTACCTCCGGCCACAAGGAAAAAACAGATCGTACAGCATCCATACCATACATGGATTTTTGATGACAATGACCATGCACAATGATTTCTTTAGCCCGCGGTTGTATTCGGCGATGGCTCTCCGGATTCTCCTGGAGTACAGTCCAAAGTATTTTTTCGAAAGGTTGTATTCGCTTGAGCAAAGTAGCTGTCCCATCATCTTGTACCAGATCCGGCACATCATCCGTCCAGGCTGATGCACATCCAGGCTCCAATACACCGACCGGAATACCTTGCTGAAGCCAGGGTATCACTTTTTGCACAACAGGCTCCAGTTTTGATGATGCTTCCTTCAAAAATCCATGCGAGATCCTGGGCCGCTGACAGCAACCTGCATCCAGCACCAAGACCTTCTTTCCCAATGCTTCGAGCAACTGCACCGCCGCCATCCCGGATTGGGGATGATGACATTGCGTGTAGGTGTCCGCCAGCAATACAATATCGGGCTTCTCACCGGTCGATTGTTTTTTAAGCTTTATAGTACTCCTTGTCCAGGTACGCTTTGCATAGACGGGCAATTTTCTCCGTATATCCAACCCCATCAAACCCATTATCATCTGCCTGACTATCGGGAGCGATTGAACCATATTGATCCAGGTGGCACCACTTCCCGCAACCCGACGAGCGATATCCGGGCTGCGCCCAATCATCTTATCCTTCCAGCCTACACCATATCGATCATATTGATGCTGGAGTACTTCACTTTTCAAACGGGCCATATCCACACTACTGGGACATTCCGCTTTGCAAGCCTTACAGGACAAACACAGTTCGAGAATTTCAGGAAGTCCCTTGTTCGCCAACCCGCCTTCCAACTGACCTGACATAGCAAGTCGCAGTGCATTGGCACGGCCCCGGGTGGAGTCTGCTTCGTCACGTGTCACCATAAAACTCGGACACATCGTTCCACTTGAAATCTTCCGACAAGCACCCAGACCCGAACATTGATGAACCGCTGTATAGAAATCACGCTGATCGCGGTACTGATATATCGCTTCAAAAGGAAGATCGTGATACGCCGGGCCATATCGGAGATGCGTGTCCATTGGAGGCGGGTCGATGATCTTCCCGGGATTGAGAAGGAAGTGGGGGTCAAAGAGCTTCTTTGTTTTGACAAAACCTTCATAAATTTTTTCTCCATAAAACCGGCTTAGGTATCCGCTGCGCACGATACCATCACCATGCTCACTGCTCCATGAACCACCATACTGCATCACACGCTCAAAGACCTCATCCGCTATGGTCTTAAAGTGTTCTATATCCAATGGCACCCGCAAGTCCAGTATCGGCTTGATGTGGATCACGCCTACACTGGCGTGGGCATAATAATCAACGCCTACTCCTCTACTTTCACATATCTCCACAACATCAGCAATAAATGCATCAAGATGCTCAAGCGGTATGGCTGCATCTTCAATGACCGGAACTCCTTTTTTATCGGCAGGCTCACCCAGCATCAATCCGAGACCCCGCTCCCGGATACCCCAGATATCATGATAGGTCTTCCCTTCCGGATAATAGTCATGCGCATATCCATAGCCCTGTCGTCGAAGATCTTCGTGCATCGCTTGCGCCCTCTGCCGGATTTCCTCCGGATCCTCGCCATAGAATTCAATAATCTGAATCGAATCCGGATCGCCCTTTAAAAAACCACACATAGGAGCGGTCTCAATATTTTTTCGACTATAGCCCAACAGAAGTCGGCTCAGGATCTCAACGGCCGACGGCTGATACCGTACCATGGTCGTCACCGCACGGATAGCATCTCTTGCGAGATCGAATTGTACAACACTGACACCTTTGTATCGCGGGAGCTCCACTAACCGAAGTGTTGCTTCCAGAATGATTCCGAGTGTACCCTCACTCCCGATCAGGATACGATTGAGATCACCAAAACCTGAAGCCAGAAAATCATCAAACGCATATCCCCCAACACGTCGCATGGTTTTGGGATACCGGGAGGCGATTTCATCTTGCAACGGTGTGACGATATCGATCATGCTACGGTAAAGATTGCTGTCCGAATCCTTACTCTCAAGTTTGCGCTGCAAAGCCTCTGATGTCAAAGGTCCTGTATGTAGGACCGTACCATCCGCAAGGAGGACTTTCAAAGCTTGTACATGATCACTGGTCTTCCCATACAATATACTCTTGGTGCCGGATGAATTGTTGGCAACCATACCCCCAATTGTGGCCCGCGTGCTGGTAGCCGGATCAGGCGCAAACTCAAGACCTTTCGATTTTAAAAACTGATTTAATTGATGACGGATCACTCCGGGTTGTACCACCACCGTCTTGTCCTCCAGAAACAGGATGGTATTCATGTACTTGGAAAAATCAATGACGATAGCCTCAGCTACGGTCTGACCAGCAAGGCTCGTACCGCCACCACGTGCCAGGACAGGTACATGATAATGGGCTGACACCTGCATGCATATTTTGACATCTTCTTCATCCCTTGGACAAACTACCGCAATCGGCATGATTTGGTAGATACTGGCATCTGTAGCATACATTCCCAGCACCAACGGATCGTAATAGACATCTCCCCGGATCTGCCGCTTGAGTTCCTCAATAAAAACAGGTGTTTGCGGAATCATGGTTGAACACGCTTCGCCTGGATTTCTTCGAAAAAGATATCGTCATTGGGGACCTCAAATAGCAGTTGTATCGGAGCACCGTTATTGTCCTTCTGGACCTGTACGGTGCCAAAACCGAACCAGGCCTGATCCTGTATCCAGTCTATACTGTACGTATCATGATGCCAGTGATGGAGTCTGGCCTTCAGCTCAGGTGCCTGCACAAAATCAATCAACAGCTGCCCCTGCTCTTCCAGTATGCGGATATCGCCGTACATGGCGCACCGGTAGAGTCCGGAAATCACGGACACCTCCATGGTAGGTCGTGTATCCGGAATGCGCGCATCCATGATCTTGTTGATTCTGGTGGCCCTGTCGGCAAGTCCCGCACGGTCCTGGTTTTTTCCCCTTTCTTTCCAGTCCTGTTGCGGCAGACCCAGTATCCGGTCGATGAGCTCGTAACTCAGCATCGTACTGATGCCGCTCATCGAGTTGGTCAGCACCACTACGCCCAGCTTTTCACCGGGCAACAAGTACACGGCAGAATACATGCCGTCATATCCACCAGTATGCGACACCATCTGCCGGCCATGATACTCCGAAGTGCCCCAACCCAATCCATACCCGTTGAAATTTCGTCCTCCAAATAGTGCGCGAGCCCGATCACTGACGGGAAAGTTGACATGCGGTGTCCACATCGTAAGTTGCTGGCGTTTGGACAGCAACGTGTCTTGTCCATAGATACCATCATGAAGTAGAAGACGCATCCAGCGAAGCATATCATCGACCGAAGAAATCATCCCGCCTGCTGCGCCCATGTTATCCCAATTGACCCAAGAGATGGGTTGGTTGCCATCTTCAACTGTTTTGTGGGGCGTAGCTACATTGGACAACGATGCTAATGCCGATACAGAAGTAACAGTTCGCCGCATCTGTAAAGGAGTAAAAAAAGTCTCGCGGGCAAAATCGGCCCAGCTTTTTCCCGTGACGGCCTGGATGACTTCACCGGCGGTGATATACATCATGTTGCTATACCCAAAACCACTGCGAAACTCAAACGCACGGGGTATTTCTGATGCGCGTCGCACCACTTCCTGCGCTGGATACTCACTTCGATACCAGACGACATCCCCGCTGAATGTACCCAACCCGGAGCGGTGGCAGAGCAAATCACGGACCGTGATCATTTCGCTGACGCAAGGATCATACAACTGGAAATATGGCAGATACTGACGGACAGGATCATCCCAATGGAGTTTTCCTTCTTCCACCAATACGGATATGCATGCGGTTACAAAAGCTTTGGTATTGGAGGCAATCGAATAAAGGGTGTGTTTGTCTGCTTTTACAGATTGGCCTTCTTCCAGTACCCCAAAACCTTCAGACAGCAGGATCTCTCCATTCCGGATGATGCCTACTGACATACCCGGTATCTTATACTCTTTTCTCCAGGTGTCGATCAAGTGTACCCAATCTGTGGGCTGGGCTTTGATACAGGTCTGCTGGAGGGCAGGTAAGAGCAGCAGAAAAAACACAATCATCCAATTACGAAGCATGGTATTTGTTTGAATTAAAACTGATGTGATGACATAGTATACTTTCCATTTAATGGTGCTTTCATTCGATGCCGAGAATCTTTCTGTTCGCCCGCCGGTCAAATACATTACCGGCAAAATCATCAAACGCCCGATTCGTAACCTGAATCATGTGCTGCCGGATAAATGAAGCACCTTCTGCAGCCCCCTGTTCGCTGTCCTTGATACAACACTCCCATTCGAGAACAGCCCATCCTTCATACCCATATTGCGCCAGTTTGCTGAAGATCCCGCCAAAATCAATCTCACCGTCACCCGGACTGCGAAAACGCCCGGCCCGGTCGATCCAGTCCTGAAAGCCTCCATACACACCATTGGTACCATCAGGATTAAATTCGGCATCTTTTACATGAAACGTCCTGATCCGATCTTCATAGAGGTCTATAAATTGCAGGTAATCCAACTGCTGCAATACAAAATGACTCGGGTCATAATTGATGCAGAGCCGGGCATGCTCATCGCATTGATCCAAAAAACGGTCATAACTCGCCCCATCATGAAGATCTTCCCCCGGATGCAACTCAAAACAAAGATCTACCCCCTGATCATCAAACACTTCTAAAAGCGGAAGCCAGCGGCGTGACAACTCACCAAACGCCTCATCGATGAGCCCTGATGGGCGTTGAGGCCACGGATACACATACGGCCATGCCAGCGCTCCGGAAAACGTGACATGTGCGGAAAGGCCCAGGTGAGCACTTGCTTTGGCGGCATATTTTAACTGGTCCATCGCCCATTGTGTGCGGGCTTTGGGATTGCCCCGAACTTCAGGCGGAGCAAAGCCATCAAACAAGGCATCATACGCAGGATGAACTGCTACCAGCTGGCCCTGAAGATGTGTGGAAAGCTCCGTGATCTCCAGTCCATGCGAAGCTATCCTGCCCTTCAATTCATCGCAGTAGGCTTTACTTTCAGCTGCCTGTTTTAAATCGATCAGCCAGGTATCCAGGGTCGGTATCTGTATACCCTCATAGCCATGAGCCGCCGCCCAGATGCAAAGACCATCAAGGCTGTTATACGGCGCTTCATCCCGGATATACTGTGCAAGAAAAATAGCAGGACCTTTCATTTTGATCAGAGTTATAAGATGTGTGGACCAAGATAGAGGTTTAGGAGGTTTAGGAGGTTAGGAGGTTAGGGGGTTAGGGGGTTAGGGGGTTTAGGTTTATGAAGGTTGGTGTGGCAGTGAGTTTGCTCCTGCCACCTGTGTGGGCTTGAGAGGTTGGGATGGAGTATGGCTGCGGTGATTTTCGAAATCCAATCTATTTTTGACCCTTATTGTCTTGGCTAATTCTGTCGCTTGACCCAACATTACGTCGAATCGGTGTATGAAGTGGTCCGGTCCATTCCACCTGGCCGGGTATCTACCTATGGAGCGATTGCGGATTTTCTGGCATTGGGATCAGCACGCATGGTGGGGTGGGCCTTGCGTCACTCCAGTATCATGGACGGTCCTATACCGGCACACCGTGTAGTCAATCGGGAAGGGTACCTGAGTGGCCGTCTCCACTTTCCGGATCCAAAATACATGCAACGTGCACTTGAGCGGGAAGGCATTTCGATTCAAAATGACACGGTGATGAATTTTCAAAAACATTTCTGGCATCCGGCCGAACATCTCCTCTAACAAGGATCTGGTGAGTAGTGAGTGGTGAGTGGTGAGTAGTGAGTAGTGAGTAGTGAGTAGTGAGTAGTGAGTAGTGAGTGGTGAGTGGTGAGTGGTGAGTGGTGAGTGGTGAGTAGTGAGTGTGTTGGCATCTCTGCTGTGCTTCGATCTGGAAACTGTGCCATTAGGCATCCTTTAGTCTGGCTTTCCGCCTAGCGGTCGGAATCTTCGCTGTGCTCCGAATGGCTTCTAAAAAAAGCATCTTCTACTCTGGAATCTGTGCCATCTGGCAGAATCCAATCTGGCATCTGGTATCTGGCATCTGGTATCTGCTGCTTTCGCCTTGCGGTCGGAATCTCCGCTGCGCTACGACTGGCATCTAAAAAAAGCATCTCCTGCTTTGGAATCTGTGCCATCCGACAAAATCCAATCTGGCATCTGGCGTCTCAAAAAGGAATGCCTCCAGATGATCACTGAAGGCATTCCTATTTTTATATCCGGTCGGATATCAACTCATCCGGCCCTTCGCGCTGCATGTAACGGTTATGGCTGAATCATTTGTTTGTGTACAAATGCCTGACCATTCTGCAGGCGGATCACTACTGCATAAACACCTGGTATCCAACCCGACGCCTGAATGTGAGTGGCACGTTGATACAGAGTACCGTGTGCTACGATTTGTCCATCTAGCGTATATATCGAATAGTTCCCTGTCAGATCCTGACTGGATTCGATAATGAAAGATCCAACAGCAGGATTAGGTGAAACTGTCAGGTAACCGGGAAGGGTGTGCTCAATACCGGAGGGATCCAGAAGGGTGTAGTGGTACGTATCCTTTCCGGCAGGAATAAATGCACCAGCTCCGTTGTCAAAGACAAAATAATAGGTCTCATCAATCGCAGAGGCAAATGAAGGGATAAATTCTTCCACCCCAATGCCCAGGTTTGATAAAACAGACAATTCTAATGGCAATGAAATCTGATCTACCGGCAGTGACGAGTCCAGCGTAGTGCGGACAGAATCGGTTTTATTCCAAACACCAATGCCTTCATCCCAGGCCAAATCAGTCCGGGTAAACTCATCGTCTACGACTGCATTATGAAAATCGCTCCGGAGACTATTATTCCATGTGATCCCATTGTGCGTCTGCTCCGTTTGTTGCTCAAGTGTTCCGTTACTGTAATATGCGCTCAGTGTACGGGTCTGCGCTGCCCAGTCTGCACCGGTATGCACATAAATGGTTACAACTTCAGGATACCCTTCGGAAGTATACGCGGTCGTGGTGCGCGAAGAGGGTAATAAGTCGCCGGAAACAAAATCCACCGCATAGCTAATCTCTTCTATCACACGTCCCTGGCCGTTGTAGAAATACGCTGTTTCCGAAGCCTGGATCCAGGCTCCAAAAAAGGAAATGTAAATCCACTGCCGTGAGAGGACCTGCAAATTTCCAATGTAGATTATACCTGTTGCCAATGTAGGTGTAATACCTCCGACAAAAGGATCTTCAACTGAAATAACCATGCTGTCGAGGCGTCCCTGACCATCATACTCAAGATCTATGGCTACGGTCAGTACCATTTCCTGTGTCAATGAATCACGAGTCTCCAGATCGATGTGCACCGGCTTCGAACCAGCCCCATATACAAATCGGGTGATACCCTCCAATCTGACGATACCCGTGAGTGAATCCAGAGCATACTGACGAATCAGCCGTGTTCTTCCTTCGGCATTGTACTCCATTTCCAACCGACCATTCAGGGTGCCGGATGCTGTAATATTTCGGATGCTGTCTAATGCATGTGTAAACGGCTGCCCTGCACCCCGGGTCTGAAACAACGACGCGGATCCGGCCCCGATATGACCAAACCGATCCAGTATTTGCTGTGCCTTTTGGAAATCGTGTTGTGCTGATAGCTGTAAGGCGCCCATCATCAGCAGGCTGAGTAAAAGGTGTTTCATCTGTACGTATTTTTCTTTCAAAGGTAGCAACATCATAAAATATCCCTCCCCATGTGCGCGAAATGGCTGTTTTTACGTTTTGTGGCTGTTTTTACGTCAACTATTTGACGATTTTTTATACCTTAGCCGTTAGAAACGTAATACAACACATATGTTATCCAACAACCTTCAGTATTTGCGCAAAAAATTCGGTGAAAGCCAGCAGGAGCTCGCCGATGCTCTGGAAATACCCCGTACAACCTGGAGCGGGTACGAGCTCGGCAAAGTAGAGCCGAATATCAATATGCTCCAAAAGATTTCAGGCTATTTTGATCAACCCATAGATCGCTTGCTTCGGGAACGGATCGATTTTGATGATCTGGAGGTGGCCCGTGACCGTGAATTGCGCGTCCTGGCCGTCACCATGGATGCCGAAGGCCGCCAGAATATCGAACTCGTATCGTGTAAAGCTGCAGCAGGCTATCTGGATTCCTTCCAGGATCCCGAATACATTACCGATCTCCCTAAAATGTATATCCCGCATCTCCCCACCGGTACCTATCGGGCCTTTGAGATCAAAGGAGATTCTATGCTGCCTATGCCCTCCGGCTCAGTCGTCATAGCCAAATACGTGGAAGCCCTGAAAGAACTCAAAGACGATAAGACGTACGTGATCGTCACGGAACGAGATGGCATTGTCTACAAACGCATCAAAAACCATACGGAGCAGCAAAGCCTGACCGCGATTTCAGACAACGAAGTATTCCCGCCCTATACCATACAATATACCGATATCCGCGAAATCTGGCGATATCATGCCCACATCGTATTTACGGATGCACGCCAGCAACATCAGGACTGGCTTCAGGAGAGTGTCATGACCCTTCAACGAAAGTTGACGGAAATGGAGAAAAAGCTCTGATCCGACACCATTCCGGACCGCCATCCATATTCTCTTTTTTAATTTCCTGGTCATCGTCGCTGTGGCGGACAACACTTTATATCAGCAGGTGTTTTTATCCCGGTACAAACGGACTAATTTTGCCCTCCGTTTTATAGTATTTGAGGAAAGACCATGAAGGATTACAGCCACGTACATAATGCCCATCCGCAGTTTATTGATGCCCTCTATCAAGCGTATCAAAAGGATCCGGACAGTGTAGATCCCGGATGGAAACTCTTTTTTGAAGGTTTCGAGTTCGGTCAGGGTGGCAACG
Source organism: Saprospiraceae bacterium (assembly GCA_041746735.1). Taxonomy (GTDB): domain Bacteria; phylum Bacteroidota; class Bacteroidia; order Chitinophagales; family Saprospiraceae; genus Opimibacter. The sequence continues at coordinate 28,116 of JBGTGP010000030.1, read as the reverse complement.
GACATGAAACGGCAACAGCCACAGCTCCACTGGCTGCTTTACAGGACACGAAAAAGGAATTTGGGGTGATGTCCCTTATCCATGGCTTTCGTAATCGGGGCCACCTACTCTCCAACACCAACCCTATCCGACACCGAAAGGACCGTAAGCCCCATCTTGATCTGGCCGACTACCATCTGTCCTCCGATGATCTGAACCAGGTCTTTCAGGCCGGCCTGGAGTTGGGGATGGAAAATAGTACGTTGGAAGATATTCTGCAACGTCTGCGCACGATCTATTGTGGTACGATCGGTTTTGAATTCGCTCATATAGAAAATATGGAAAAGCGGAGATGGCTGGGAGAGCGAATTGAAAAACGCCCTGAACTCACCACCTCCGATGATTTTGGGCTGGATCTCGACACCAAAAAAAGGATTCTCGATAAATTGAATGGGGCCGTTGTGTTTGAGCGCTTTCTGCACACCAAATATGTGGGCCAAAAACGCTTTTCACTGGAAGGGGGCGAAACGACCATCGCCGGACTAGATGCTATTATTCAACTTGGGGCCATGATGGGCGTAGAGGAATTTATCTTCGGTATGGCGCATCGGGGCCGTCTAAATGTGTTGGCCAATATCCTGGGCAAGACTTACGAACAGATCTTTAACGAGTTTGAAGGGAATATGAATCCCGAGCAGAGCTTTGGGGATGGTGATGTCAAGTATCATCTGGGTTTTTCCTCCCAAGTGGAAGGCCCTGGCGGCAAGACATTGCACTTGAAACTCGTCCCTAATCCTTCTCATCTGGAGTCTGTCAATCCGGTAGTCGAGGGTTTTTCACGGGCCAAAGCAGATTTGCTTTACGGTTCAGATTATAACCGGATCATGCCAATACTGATCCATGGTGATGCTGCACTGGCGGGACAGGGTGTAGTGTATGAAACAGTGCAGATGTCCCAGTTGGAAGGCTATTTTACCGGTGGCACAATCCACTTTGTAATCAATAATCAAATCGGTTTTACGACCGATTTCGATGATGCACGTTCCTCCACCTATTGTACAGCCGCAGCCTCATTGGTACAGGCACCTGTTTTTCATGTCAATGGTGATGATCCGGAGGCAGTAGTGTTTGCTTCAAGACTTGCCACAGAATATCGGCAACGCTTCAACAGCGATGTTTTTATTGATATGGTGTGTTATCGCCGGCATGGTCACAACGAAGGCGATGATCCGCAATTTACCCAGCCGGAAATGTATGAACGCATCAGCCAACATCCGAATCCACGGGAGCTCTATGTAAAAAAACTCGCGGGTCGTAAAGATGTAGAAGCGCAGTTGGCAGTAGACCTCGAAAAAAATTACTGGGACGTTCTTCAACAACGTCTGGATATGGTGAAGGAGTCCAAACTTCCCTACACGTATCAGGAGCCCGAGCAGGCCTGGAGGCAACTTAAAAAACATGCCAACATAGACGATATGCTCACGATTCCGGATACCGGAATAGGGGCTGAAATGGCTCGAGGCTTATTGGACAAACTTCTTGAACTTCCGGATGACTTCAAGCCCCTGAGCAAGATTACCCGTATCCATAAAGGCAAACAGAAATTGATTGATGAGGGTGTCATTGACTGGACACTGGGGGAGTGGCTTGCATACGGCAGCCTTCTGACCGAAGGGATGAATGTACGGTTGAGCGGACAGGACGTCAAGCGGGGTACTTTTTCGCATCGCCATGCGGTTATCCGTGATGTAGAATCGTACGCGCCACATAACCGGCTCAACCACCTGTCGGACCGGCAGGGGCAGTTTATGATATACAATTCCTTATTATCTGAGTTTGCGGTACTCGGTTTCGAATATGGATATTCCCTCGGCAGTCCAGGTCATCTGGTGTTGTGGGAGGCGCAGTTTGGTGATTTCTTCAATGGTGCTCAGACGATCGTGGATCAGTACATCACCGCGGCAGAGAGTAAATGGCACCGCATGAGTGGTCTGGTTATGTTATTACCTCACGGCTTTGAGGGTCAGGGTCCAGAGCATTCAAGTGCACGGCTTGAGCGTTTTCTGCAGGCTTGCGGTGATGGCAATATCGTCGTTTGTAATGTGACCACGCCGGCCAATTTTTTCCACATGATACGCCGGCAGATGAAGTGGAATTTCAGAAAACCGCTTGTGGTCATGTCCCCAAAATCTCTGCTGCGCCATCCGGCCTGTATATCCTCTATCGCTGATCTTGAAATCGGTAAAGGTTTCGAACCCATCATTGCGGAAAAACACACCGCAGCTCAAGCAAAAAAAATCAAACGGCTGGTCTTTTGTTCGGGCAAGATCTATTATGATCTGGCGGCCTTTCGTGACCAACACAAGATCGGAGATGTTTCACTGGTGCGTATGGAGCAGCTATATCCATTGGATCAGAGCAGGCTGAACACCATCTTTGATCGCTATCCTCAGGCTGAGCGCTACTGGGTTCAGGAAGAACCTGGTAATATGGGCGCCTGGACGTTCATTCACTCCAGACTGCCGGATGCAGGTTTCAAACTGATCTCCCGGCGTATCAGCTCCTCACCGGCTACCGGCTTTAAGAAGCTTCATGATGAGCAGCAGGACCGCATCGTTCGGGAAGCCATGACGATCCATATCGTTGTGTAATAATCCCATCAATATTTTAAGAGTCCCCCCTCCCTCCTCCGGAAGTTTTAAGGGTCCCCCCTTAAAACCAATATCCTAAATCATCGTCCACGTCATTTTATTGACAGGCAGCCTGTGGCTGCCATGTAATCCTCCTCCCCCCCGGAAGTTTTAAGGGTCCCCCCTTAAAACCAATATCCTAAATCATCGTCCACGTAATTTCATTGACAGGCAGCCTGTGGCTGCCATGTAATCCTCCCCACACCATACCACTATAACTCAACTCCTCACATACCCCACTAAAGACCCCCAATCAATCAGCTCAACCTCAAGCACGGTGTCCTTTCTTCCACAATAATTTCTGGCGCTGCTGAACCGATAGTCTTCCGGATGATCTACTATGCCGGCCTTCACTGGGTTATTATGAATATAGTTAAGCTTTTGCCGGGTGAAATAGGGTGTGACACACATCATAGGCCTGTTATGTTGTTGCCAAACCTGATACACTTTATTGTTGGAATTGTATTTTCCATGATACCGAAAAACGATATCCAGCCATTCACGCCTGCTTTCCTTGGGATTGTCTGTCATCCATTGAATGATCTTTTTCGATGTAAATGACTTAAAATCCCTGACGATAGCCGACAGTCCTGATGAACCGTTTGCTGCGGCAGCCAGGATATGAATATGGCTTCCCATGATGACATACGCATATAGAATCAATCCCTTGTTTTCCTGGCAATACGTAAAGCTGTCTATCAGGATCTGACTACATTGCTTTCGTGTAAACAGATCAATCCAACCTACAATGGTACAGGTCATATAGTATAGACCGTACTGGTCCGTTATCCGATACCCTCCATCACTCATATGTAAAATATTCTACTGAAAATTTGTTTTCAACGTACTGAAATGTATCTGGTGAATACAGATCCTGTAGGGGTAAAAATATGGGGAAAAGGAGATATGGCGCAAGGGGGAAGACAAAGTTTTTGTATACTACGGGAAAGCCACAGGCTTTCTTCCTATGTGGATGTGAGACAAAGGTCCCCAGCTTTTTTGGTTATTACGGGAAAGCCACAGGATTTCTTCCCATGTGGATGTGAGACGATGGTCCCCAGCTTTTTTGGTTATTACGGGAAAGCCACAGGATTTCTTCCTATGTGGATGTGAGACGATGGTCCCCAGCTTTTTTGGTTATTACGGGAAAGCCACAGGCTTTCTTTCATTGGTTTTTCATTAGATGATGACCTTCATATGGATTTGAAGCATACGCTTCAAATAACCGGGGGGAATAAAAAAACCCATATCCGGGTTATTGGATATGGGTCAGCCCAAAATAAGGAAGGGCATGTAGGTCTGGATAAAGTATAGGGTTAAATGAGTCGCTAAAATTTACATAAGGGATATACCATACCAGTCCCGCTGCAGGGCACCTTCCATTTTGGGGTTTGCTATTAAAGGAGATGTATTACAGTCTTACCTGTTTTGTCCTACGACGATTTGTTTGTGCTCGATAGGTTCGGTGCCAGACAGGATACGCAGCAGGTAAAGTCCTGCTTTGATATTGGTATAGGTAAAGTCAACATACTCCTGATTGGAATTGCCTGCCACTTTTTGGGTGAAGACCAACCGGCCGGTAGCGTCATAAAACTCCAGGGTGGTGGGTTGTTCAACCTGGCCTTGTTCCCATTCGATCTGCACGCCTTCAGAGGCTGGATTTGGATATACGGTGAACTCACGACCTGTAATTGAATTATTACCAAAGACAACATTTTCAATGGGAGAGTTTTTCATTTGTCCATCCATATCCACCATTTGGAGTCTGTAATAGAATGTTTTCTGCGCATCAAGTCCATTATAGACTAAATAGTCCATAAACTCATAGGACTTAATATCATGGCTAAATCCAGCAGCTTCTACTTTGCCTATGGTTGCCCAGGTCCTACGATCGTGTGATCGTTGAATAACAAAATGGCTACTATTTTCTTCACTAGCAGTTACCCAACTCAATAAAGAACTTCTTGTTTCGAACTTTGCGGCTGTAAATGATACAAGATTGATTGGCAATGAGGTATTTGATTCAACAAATAAATCAAAACTAGGATAAGTGCCCTGCACTCCATTATAAAACGGAACTTCCTCTGTATCGCTTCTTTGAGCACCGTTAACCTCAAAATAAAAATAACCCTGACCTGCTCCACCACCCGTGTTGAGCCAATTATCCAACCGAGGAAAATCGCCAGTCACTTCTGAAGCGAAAGTTAGATCAAGCACCTTATGCTCCGTCATGGGTTCCCAGGCAGCCATAGAGGTTATACTGCCGGTTAGGATTATGGTGTAGATAAATCTATCAAAGGCAATTTCGACAGGAATCGTCGTATTAATGGCTAACCCAGTAAGTGGGGTTGTAACAGAAAGAAAGTCTGGGGCATTGTCAGGATTTGTCTCGCCATAGGTTGGTAAGGAAAATGCCAAATTCAAAGCAATACTATTTGTCGCATTCGGAAATGTAACTGATGTTTCAGCCATAACCCATGCCTCCGCAGTGAGATTTGTTGTTTTAATGGTTGCCCTGGCATCGGTTTGAGAAGATGCATGTGCAAATGCTATAAAACAAGTGAGTATAGTAAAAAGAGTTTTCATCGTTGCTATTTTGTAGAACATAGATTCATTATTGATGCGCAGTCCAAATATTGGCTGTGTTTCCATTTAGCACATTCACCAGCACCTGGTTGTCATTTTGTAGTCCGGTATACCGAACATTGCCATTCATGTTCAAATCGGCTTGGTGATATACATTGCTCAAAATGACAGCCGTATTACCTCCAAGTGCATTTAGAATAGCTGCATTATCATTATTCAATCCTGTGTATCGTACATTATTGAGACCCGATCCGGTAATGTTGGCATTTCCTGCCCATAATGCCCATACACCTGCTTCAACCTCCTTCATGTTATTGTTTGGGTGACTCCCATTTGTAAATGCCTTGTCAATGCCTGTTGTAAAGTCATACGGCACGCTAGGATCAACCACATCAATTCCGGCATTAGGAGTACGGATAGAGAGATGATTTCTATGTACTAATCCTACTATAGATACAGGAAGACCATCCTTTATCATAGGAAAGGAAGATCCATCCAAGCCTACTATTGAACCATTGTTTTTTATAAAGGCACTTGTGCGGCCCAGAATAGTTGCTGGACTTGCCGGATCTCTCAACTCTAACTTAACCCAATCCGTTACACCCGATGGGATCGAGCCTACAGATGCGGATGCATCACTGTATGGACTATCTAAAGGAATTAAACCCATAGTGTTCAGACTGACTGTCATTTGGTCGGTGCTGGTATTGTATGGTCCTTGTAGAAATGCGACCAAATTCACCTTGCCAAAGAAATTGGTTCCTGTAAAATCAACCATCGCTTCCTGTGTAGAACCAATGACTATATTGGAACCAGCAGCTGCATCAAAATAAAACCATTCAGACCCATCATATACCGCTCCTTTAACCTTTGTTGCTGTGCCTGTGAGATCAGCGGGAATATATGTTCCAGTTAATGTATTCTCATAGTCTGCAATTCCATCAGCATTGACCTCCCAGTATCTGGAGATATAATCTGAGGCATCAGCAGGCTTCTGAGGATGCTCTTCATCATTCACTCTTGTACGGATTGTGGCGGCCGTATATCCTGACCCCGTATACGCAGCCTCCAGTGGGGAGTAATTAGTAAGGTCACCTATAGGGTATGTAAAGGATCCATTAGCGGTTACCGATTTTTCTACCATGCCGGTTCCTGTAGTCGCTATATATTCATTCGCATCTGCGCCGGTAATTGTCGCATCTGGACCCAACTTGAAGTCAAAATTGCCTGTAACGATCCTGCTACTCCCCGGCGCATTAAAGTCCAACAGACCGTTGACGGTCATGTGGCCCAGGAGGTTGACATTGAAGGTGGATTCTTTCTGGATGATGACCTGGTCAAACTGAGCTGAGCCTGGCGTGACGTTGGAATGAGCATTTCCGCTAAATTTCAGGATATTAGGATCTGAAGCTTCCCAGGTGCCCTGGTTGAGGAAATCGCCTTTGACCTCAATAGTGCCATCATTGTCGATCGTGCCGGTAGAGGTGTTGTGAATCCCCCCTTCCACATACAGGGTGGCACCGGGTTGCACTTTGATCATCGCTCCGTCATTGTAGAGGAGGGTCTGCCCCATCCCCACCACAGGTATGGCACAAAGGGCAGCGAAAAAGAGTCGTTTCATAGTCATCCGCTTGATTGCTTAGTTTTAGTCAGGTTTGTGAGGCCTTACATCAATTGATTCCAAAAATACTACTTCAGGTTGTTTTTTGCCAACTTTTTTTGCCAAACGGTAGCTCCTATTTAGTTTTTGGTCATTCCGGTTGAGTAAACAGTCCGGAGACCTCGTCTATGGAAGGTCCATATTAGCCAGGATCACTAACCTTTAAAATGATCCAGAATGGTCAAAACAGCCAAAATCAGGGGAACGTGGGGAGTGTATTACTACCGCAAAAACCTTGCCTGATTTTTTGGGGGTGTCATGCAAAATCGAGTGAAATATAGGCAAAACTTGTCAATCTGTTCCTACATTTAAAAATAAAGTCATGAGGAACTTTATTTTTATCTGTTACGCACTAACAATCAGTCGATTCAATCTTAAGTTGTTGACCCACAAGGATTCGAACCTTGACTGACGGAACCAAAATCCGGAGTGCTACCATTACACCATGGGTCAAAATGGACGGCAAAGATAGCGGATTTGGGAAAATCTTGCAGATTTTCCCAAATCAAAAAAATATAAGAGAGAGGCACCCCGCCTGCGGCGCGGTGCCTCTCTCTATTTGGCTTTTTTTAATCCGGACATGAAAAATTTCATGGGGAGCATTCAGTTTCCTGCGGAGCAGTGCATCTCTCCTTTTGGCCTTTTTCAATCGGGACGTGGAAAATTTCATGGCAGGCAATCAGTTTCCTGCGGTTCAGTGCATCTCTCCATTTGCCCTTTTTCAATCAGGACATGGAAAATTTCATGGGGACCTGACGCATGGGGCATCTTGCCTTTTCTACATGCAATGCTGACAATAGAAGACATTTCGTGGCTCCTGCGGAGCAGTGCCGCTCTCCTTTTGGCCCTATTTTTAATCCGGACATGGAAAATTTCATGGTGAGCAATCAGTTTCCTGCGGTGCAGTGCATCTCTCCATTTGGCTTTTTTTTAATCCGGGCAAGGAAAATTTCAAGGCAAGCAATCAGGTTCCTGCGGTGCAGTGCATCTCTCCTTTTGGCCCTTTTTTAATCCGGACATGGAAAATTTCATGGGGAGCTGACGAATGGGGCATCTTGCCTTTTCTACATGCATTGCTGATAATAGAAGACATTTCGTGGCTCCTGCGGAGCAGTGCCGCTCTCCTTTTGGCCCTTTTTTAATCCGGACATGGAAAATTTCATGGGGAGCCTGACCCAAGAAGGTACGCCTTTGCCTGGCCTACCGGACCACCAGGATCTTAGTCGCTAGCGCATCCGGTTTGTTGAAGCCATCACTGCCGGCAGATGAAAAGACCAGATAGACACCGGTAGAGGCGACCTGACCATTGAGATCCCGACCGTCCCAGATCGCCTGACCCCCAAGCGCACGGGTCTCATACAGGATCTGGCCCCGGATATCCGTAATCTTGACGACCGCATCACGCGCCAACCCCCGGATCGCAATAGGACCGTCATACTCCGGACGAACCGGATTTGGGAACGCATACACCTCACTACTATGTAGATCACCACCCTCAATGGCATCCGTCCTGTAACTCATAATACCCCCGTCCGTCGCGATATATACAATACCGTTGTGACCATCAATGGCGATATCTATGATCCGGTTTGACAGCAAAGGACTGTTTTGGGTGGTAAACGAAACCACCTGCTCATTGCCCGCCGGCGATTGCACGAATACACCACTGTTGGTACCAAACCACTTACGATTAGCCCCATCTACCGCAACAGTATAGATGGTCTCTTCTCCCAGCAGAAAGTTGAGTACGCCATCCTGTTCAACTCTGATCCGACTGCCCCGGTGTCCGTTGAAAATATCACCCCCTCCATCAAACACCACCGGCCCCTCCGCCGTACCTACCCAGATATCTCCGTCCAGATCCAGCGCCAAACAATTGACACTGTTGGACGGAATCTCCGTATTGGAGGAAGTCAACTGTATACAGCGGTCATCCGAGGTATCATCGATCGTACCGCGGTCATCATAGACGATGATACTGGCCGCTTTGCTAAACAGCATGATCCATTTATAGCCCCGCTGATCGATCACGATCTGCGAGACATTCGAACTAACGGCACAAGGCAGGGCAAAGGATTTCCACGAACCATCCGCTTTCAATACACTTAGTGGCCGGGGCGCAAGGAAGTTCGTAATCCAGAGATTCTCATTCCGGTCAAAGACCAGACCTGCAACCCGTTCTCTTGCCCCATCTCCCACCGCACCTTGCAGTGAACTATTGGTATCATCATAGACCGTATACGTTTCACCATCATATTCCAACAACCCGCCCCAGTAGGTGCCGACATAGATCTTGTCCTCACTGGGATGTGGAAGAATTCTGAAAAAATTGATCAGATCCGTGGCCGCTATAGCAGGGGTATTAAACTGGTTGTATGTCGTCCATTTCAAACGGTCAAAGGTGAAGAACCCATCACGACTAAAGGTATAGTTATAACTCTCTGACACCCCTCCTGTCGCGACATACAACACCCCATCCTTGATCGCCAGATCACTGACTCTGCCAGAATAAGGCGTATTGAAGTTCAGCAGATAACAGGTCGCAAACTGATTTTCGGCTACATTGAACAATGGAAACTGATCCGCATACCATATCCGCCCCCGCTCATCCTCAATCGCATAGGAAGGTCTGGGCGCACAACCAAATCCACTTTCATGCCAGAAGCCATTCGAATTGAAGAAAAAGACTTTTCCCGAGCAACCCCCATCACACATAAATCCGGCCATCAGATTGCGTCCTTCGGGTGAAATAAACTGCAGCGTAAATCCATCCCGACTATACCAGAATATCAACTCATCCTGATCCCACCGGTAGAGATCCCCATTGATACCGGCATACAGGATACCTTCATGCACAGCCACAGCCTGGCTCTGATACGAAGGTGGCAAACCCGCTACCGGTATTTTAGTCCACCGGCTAAAATCCTCCACGATATTCCCGGAAGCCGGATCATACACGTAGAGGCCATTGTCTGCAGCCAGATAATATTTGTTTTCAAAAATCGTGAATCCTTTCACCGGACTGCCGGTAAAGACCGTAGACTTAAACTGCCGGTTGGTCACATCGAGAAGCAACAGGCCAAAGGGCGTAGACAGATACACGACTGGACCACCGTCCGTATAGATATGGCTGATCCGTTTATCTCCCTGAATGGAGGTGTTTCTCAAAATGTTATTCACATTGATCACACCTGCCGAATCGATCAGGTCCAGGTTGCCATTGCCATACCCGACCACAAGCAATTTCAAGGTCTCGATGTATCGGATATAACTGGGGGAAACATCACTCAGCCCATCCACTTTGGAAAAGAACTGTACGTCTGTGGAGTCCGACTTACTCACGGACATCAAGGCGAGCTCCGTACCGTAATATATTCGGGTAGGACTCTGGGTGATCGTCTCCGCTCCGGAATACGGAATATGTTGCGCCCACTGGCCAATACGAAGGTCGCTTTGCCCTTGAACTAAAGTCATGGCGAAACACCAGGATAGGGTGTGGAGGAAACCCGGACGAAGCAGTCGTGCCGTAAGTCGTAAACTGGTTCTGGCCAGATAGTCGAGCAGGTGCCGGCTACGGCAAAGTGAGTGTCTCAATAGTCGAAAAGAAAGAGTGAGCAGGTTGTAACGCATACCGGGTCAAAGATATCAACACATCTGATGAAGGCAGATGTGACAGGCGAAAGCAATTGGATCTCCTCATAATGTCGGAATGGTGGGGATTATTGCCTGTAGAGCCTGGATCCGTCGAGATACTGGTACACACTTTCCGGCACCATATACCGGACAGAATGACCCGAGGCAATGGACTCCCGGATATATGTCGACGATATGTCCATCAGGGGGACATCATAAAACCGGACATCTGCCTCCGCTACGAGCCCTTCGTCGTGAGTACTTCCTTTACGCTGATATAAATGGATCGGATACCGTTTGAGCAGCACCTCAAAGTTTTTCCACTTGTGGATATTTTCCAGGTTGTCAGATCCCATGATGAGGGAAAACTGATGCTGCGGATACTTCTCATGCAGGTAGATCATGGTATCCACGGTATAGGACGGCTTGGGCAGGGAAAATTCAATATTGGAGGCCCGTAGCCCGGGGTTGTCTTCGATGGCCAGCTGGACCATGTGGAGCCTGTCAAAGTCATTGGCCAGTGTGGCCCGCGGCTTAAGCGGGTTGTGCGGTGACACGACAAACCATACCTGATCCAGGTCCGTACGGGTGGCCATGTATTCAGCGATGATCATATGACCTGTGTGAATAGGATTGAAAGAGCCAAAAAACAAACCGATTTGCTTCGGTGACAGCATTTGTCAGGTTTTTTGCAAAGATAGGTTTGTGAAGATCATGAAGGCGCTTAAAGACACTTAGTGCTCCAACTTGGGCATCCCGCATCGCGGTCAGGATTCTCCCTTGCGCTTAGATCTGCACACTGGAAACTGTGCCATCAGGCACCTTCTGCTTTCCGCCTCGCGGTCGGAATCTCCGATTCGCTTCTAATGGCATCTGACTACGCCTCTCCCAATGCATCTTTTAGCCCGTACAGCGCTTTCTCGGCCAGATCATGCCAGTCAGTGTGATAATAGAAGGGCACTTCGACCCATTGCTGCAGGTACACGGGTCTGCCGTAAGGCCGGTAATACTGCCACCCCAGTATACCCGTATGGGGTAACTCCTGCCTGTCCAGTTTGAGAACGATACGATCATCCTGCATCATGGCAAACGCCCTCCCTTTGTATTCGATCGACGGTGCTGACAGGAGTGTGGATTTGCGCAGATGCGGATGGAGGCTTTCCATTTGGGCGCAGAGATTCATAAAAAAAGCCAGTGCGTTCATGTGTCTGGTGATTGGTCACCGAAATATAAACACTTTATAAAAATATATAATGTGTTTACAGCATTTTTTACAAAAAATATACCAGCTATCCGGCAAACCCATTGCCCTTGTGCGATCCGTCACAGAAGGGTTTGTTGGCTGATCCCCCGCATCTGCAAAAGGAAACACCATTGGGCTTGACCACTTGTGTGCCATCTGCCAACGTGACCAGGCAGGGGCCGGTCACCCGTACCGGACCATTGGGCAGTATATTCACTTTGCTGGACGGAGGCAGTTCAAGGGTCACGGGTTCAGCGGCCGCAACAGAAGTTTTTAGAGAAAGAGCACCAGATGGACAGGCTTTAACTGTCGATTCAATCGTAGCCTGATCTGATCCTTCTAGTTGCACCCAGGGCCGCTCGCGGGGCTTGAATACCGCAGGCAGGGTATGAAAACAAACTCCGGAATGTATGCAGAGGTCCGGTTGCCAGACCACGGTGATTCCGTCACGGGTATATTCTTTCTTTTGCATAGTTTATTTGTGTATTACTGCATAATAAGCGCAATGGGACAATGATCACTGCCCATTTCATCCGGCATGATATAGCTGTCCCGGATACCCGACAAGAGCGGTGCTGAAGTGAGAAAATAATCTATACGCCAACCGATGTTTTTCTGACGGGCGCCAAAACGTGCGCTCCACCAACTATATCCAACCTGTTCAGGACGCAACTGACGAAAGGTGTCTGTGAATCCCTTTCCAAGCAATGCCGTCATACCATCGATCTCCGGCTGGGTATAGCCGGAGGTCTTGTTGTAGTTTTCTTTAGGTCTTGCCAGATCGATCGGCTGATGCGCTACATTAAAATCTCCACATACGATAACGGGTTTTTGGGCTTGCAATCCATGGAGATAAGCACGAAAATCCTGATCCCAGATTTGCCGGTACGACAGCCGGGTCAAATCGCTTCCCGAGTTGGGTACATATACATTGACCAGATAAAACCCTGGAAATTCTGCCGTGATGACTCTGCCTTCCTGATCATGTTCCTCTTTTCCTATACCATACCCTACATTGACAGGCGTATGTCGGGTCAATACACCGGTACCCGAATATCCTTTGCGTACGGCGGAATTAGAATAGATCTCATATCCCTTCAACTCTGCTAACGCCTGACGCACCTCATCATCCTGGGCTTTGGTCTCCTGCAAACAAATAATATCTGCGTCCCAGGCTTGTTGCTGATCTGCAAAACCTTTTTTAGCTACAGCCCGGACACCATTGACATTCCAACTGATCAGTTTCATTGTTGATGACATTTAACCGGGCTCAAGATAAAAAAGTTGTGAAAGGCCTTGGGATTTCCTCTTCCATCTGGTCCATTACCTTTGCATACTTCAAGCAAACCCCTCCAATCCACTACCTTTGCAGCAATTGAAATCAACATGAGTAAAGTAAATATCGGCCTGGTCCAAATGCGGTGCGTGGCCGACAAAGCCACCAACCTCGAACGGGCGATTCAAGGTATCCGCGAAGCCCACCGAAAGGGTGCCCAGATCGTATGTCTGCAGGAACTCTTTACGTCCCTGTATTTTTGTGATGAAGAAGATTACGCACAGTTTGAACTGGCTGAGGCTGTGCCGGGACCTTCGACGCAATCATTGTCTGAGGTGGCTGCCGAACTGGATATCGTCATCATCGCGTCCCTCTTCGAAAAACGGGCACAAGGCTTATATCACAATACCACGGCTGTCCTGGATGCGGATGGTGCTTATCTTGGAAAATATCGGAAGATGCACATCCCGGATGATCCACATTATTATGAAAAATTTTATTTCACCCCCGGGGATCTCGGTTACAAAGTATTTCAAACGAAATATGCAACGCTGGGCGTTCTGATCTGCTGGGATCAGTGGTATCCGGAGGCGGCCCGCATTACGGCCCTGATGGGTGCGGAGATTCTCTTTTATCCGACCGCCATCGGCTGGGCAACCTCGCAGGACGAAGACACCAATACCGAACAATACAATGCCTGGCAGACGATACAACGAAGCCATGCCATCGCCAATGGCGTGCATGTCGTGAGTGTCAACCGGGTCGGCTACGAGCAGGAAGGCCGGATGAAATTTTGGGGCGGGTCATTTGTCTCCAATCCATTTGGCAGCATCCTGTACAAGGCCTCACACGAAGACGAGGAAAATGTCGTCGTCGAAATCGATACCCTGAAAACGGATCAGTACCGGACACATTGGCCATTTCTACGGGATCGGCGTATTGATTCCTATGATCCGATCACCAGACGATATATCGATGAGTGAAAGGACCCCTGCTGCTGCCGGTTATTTTTTCCCGGCGGAGTTTGCACCACACCGGGCTACGTGGCTGAGCTGGCCGCACAATCCGGATACCTGGCCAGGCAAGATTGATACGATCTTCCCCTCCTACTGCGCTTTCATCCGCACCCTGATCGCCGGAGAAGATGTCCATATCAATGTAGCAGATAGTGAAATGGAAAACAAGGCAAGATCCATCCTCGCTGCACATGACGTACCTACAGAGCGAATTCGATTTTTTCATCATCCTACCAATGATGCCTGGTGCCGGGATCATGGTCCGGCCTTTGTCATTCGTCCGGGCAGCAGCGAACCATTAGGCATAGTCGACTGGGGCCATAATGCCTGGGGAGGTAAATATCCACCTTACGATCTCGACGATGTCATCCCGACGCTGATCAGTAAAGCCTATAATGTCCCGGTTTGGCATCCAGGCATCATTATGGAAGGCGGGAGCGTCGACTTCAACGGCGCGGGCACCCTGATCACCTCGACCTCGTGCCTGCTCAACCCTAACCGCAATCCACATCTGACACAAGCGGAGATTGAACGATATCTGGAGGACTATTACGGCGTATCGCAGATTCTGTGGGTTGATGAAGGCATCATCGGAGATGACACAGATGGTCACATCGATGATACCGTCCGTTTCTTTAATGCTGACTCTGTGGTGACCGTCATCGAAGACAACCGGCTGGATGAGAATTATGACCTACTTCAGCGCAATCTCAAACAACTGCAGGCCATGCGTCTCCTGGACGGACGACCCCTCAACATTGTGGAGTTACCGATGCCGGATCCGGTCTACCATGAAGGTCAGCGACTCCCCGCTTCGTATGCCAACTTTTATATTTCAAATCTCCATGTCATCGTCCCAACCTTTCGTTGCCCGAAGGACGATATCGCTCTTTCTATATTGGATGGCTGTTTTCCTGATCGACAGGTCGTGGGTATCGATTCGACCGACATTATCTGGGGGTTGGGAAGTTTTCATTGTTTGAGTCAGCAGGAGCCGGTGAGTGGTGAGTAGTGAGTAGTGTGCTTCGACCCGCTTGACACATCCTCGTGCTACAGCTCAGCAACCGTAGTGAGTAGTGAGTGGGGTGCTTCGACCCGCTTGACACATCCTCGTGCTACAGCTCAGCAACCGTGGTGAGTGGGGTGCTTCGACCCGCTTGACACATCCTCGTGCTACAGCTCAGCAACCGTAGTGGGTGGGGTGCTTCGACCCGCTTGACACATCCTCGTGCTACAGCTCAGCAACCGTAGTGGGTGGTGAGTAGTGGGTGTGTCGGAATCTCCGCTGAGCTTCGACTGCATCTAACATTCCGCCTTGTGCCGCAAATGTCGAAGAAAAGTCGGCACGCCGGACTCCCGGAAATAAAAAACCGGCAGCTACGGGCTGCCGGTGGTATAGAATAAAGTATGAAAGTATTCGATTATTGCCGGCTGATCTGCTGGGTGTATACTTTGTCGTTTTGTTTGACACTGATGATGTAGTTGCCTTGTGGCACATCCCGCAGATCAATATCCTTTTTATATTGACCGGAGGTATTTTCCTGATGATCCCGGAAGACGATTTTACCATTGACATCCGCTATCGAAACGGTCAGTGGTCCTGGTTCAGCAGAGAAGGTAATGGCAAAGACACCATCTGTTGGATTGGGATAGAGATGTACATCATTCAGTATTAAAGGTTGAAACGCAGGTAGAAACGACGGTTCGTCCAGAAAAGCCTGATCTAAAAGCTCACTCTTTTGTAATTCATTTTCCTTGCAATCCGGGCGGGATTTGGCTTCATGACCTGGAAGTTCGGCCCAATCTTTCAGCTGTACTTTGGCGCTTTGGGATTTTCCTTCTCTATCGTATGTCAGAGTGACAGCTTCTCCCGGACGGTAGTGGGACAAGGCCAGATGCAGGGTAGCATAATCCATGACCTCAAATTCATCGATCTGGCGGATGACATCACCTTCTTTAAGTCCGGCGGCCTGTGCACCTCCGTTATCAATCAGTCCATTGATCCGGGCTCCTTTAGTAGATGGCGCGCTGACCGTCCAGACACCGAGAGCTGCACAGTTGGTCTGCCGGTCACGGACGTAGGTGTGGACATAGGCTTTGGGTCGATGGCCTCGTATCTGGTACTCGCGGTGCTGCATGGCGGAGGGCGCGTTTTGTTGCAGATCTTCACGGTGGATCAGGATGACCTCCTTGATGACATCATCTGAACGAGACTCATCCAGCGTGGCTTCTATCGCCACATTGTCACCAGCCTGCCTAAACAAAAACAACCTTTCGCTTTCACCGGTGGCGCTCTTTTCGAGCTCCACTTTACGGATCACATCAGGATGCAAGGCCATCTCCTCGAGGATTTTGGCAGGCTCTGTGCCTTCCGCGATCCAGGTTTCTGTTATCGTTTTTCCATGCTCATCGGTCTTGGTCGAGGTAATGGTGATACGCTTGGTGGCTTTGTCTTCAGGAGCGGCTGCGGATTGTGCACCGGCTATACTGCCTGACAGGACAAATAGCGAAATGAGTACAGTGTTTAGTTTCATAAGAAAAACAGATTGATTGGTTTAAATTCAGGTGATGATTCGATGGAAAAGATAGTCCGAATACGAACATTTGTCAAGGGGGTCAGCATCACTATTCGATATATGACCCCATTGACAGGACGAACTACATTTTCTTTTTACTACGCGTAGTGAACTCAACCTTCGAATTGCCAGACAGTTCGATGCCTTGTTGCTGCTCATACATCCTCAAGTATTTTTGATGGACGCCGTCTGACATTTTCTTGCCATTGATCCTGAGTTTGTCAGGGGTGAGTTGTATCTGAGCTTCCTCACCGGCTTGAATAAGGCCATCGCGGACCATTTCATCGCTGATGCTGATCCTGGGGGAGCGCTGTCCATAGGCTCTGGCATGAGCATCATTCCGGCGCATTTCCTCCATTCCACGAGCATGCTGTTCCTGCCACTCTGGTGATGAACGGAGTTCTTTGTGGAGTTGATTTTCCTGGTTCCGCCATTCCTGAGCCTGCTTTCGCCATTGTTCGGCCCAATCACGGTTATGCTCACGCCATTCTTTCGACTGATCTTTCCACTGCTGTTGATAGTGCTCCCAATTGGTGCCCGGAGTTCCGGGATGTCCATAATGATAGTAGGTCGGAGCATCGGGAGTACCGCTGATAGAGAAAGATTCTACCCGCGTCGAGTCTCCATTCCGGATGATGATAAAGGAGTTGCCGCTTTTGGTCAGAATCGAATCGCCAAATCCGAAAGCGCCGAACTGGCCTTTCATTTTAGGATCATAGATTTTAATTGTCAGGCTGTCAGACAGCATCTTAAAGCCATCCTGATCAAAGAAATAGTTGAAATCTATATCCGGCATTGTTGGCATCGCTGGCATGGAGGGCATCGCTGGCATGGAGAAATGATATTCCCTGAAAAATTCCGGCATTTCCGGTATGGCCGGGATCTGTGGGATACGGGGCACATGAGGGATCATGATATCAAAGCTACCGGGTGCGGGAGGAGCCATGTGGATTCCAAAAAGATCATCGATTTCCTTGCTATACCGGTCATACGCGGAGGGCTGGATTTCCTGGCCATCGATTTTGAGTTGACGGATATCCCCGTCTTCCACTTCGATGCTGATGTCCTGATCATTGGTTTTTTTGTGGATGCGGTACAGGCCATGCGCGGGCAAGGTATCTGTGGTCGCGACCCGGGAAGGGATCCAGGGTGCTGATAACTGGGTGGATGTGTCCGGGGACTCCGGTGGTGTATGGCTGGTAAATGTAAAAGCCAGAAAAGCAATAGAGCATAAGCTCAGGAGAACTGTTTTTTCCATATGATGATGTCGTTTATGCGGTAGATGTAAAATGCGTTGGATACGGGTCAGCATGGCGCCTTTGCGGGAGGCAAAGCCAATGGACAGGGCAGGTGTTCCTTGCGTCTGCAGGGTCTGCACGACTATCAGTGCTTTGGCATATCCCACGGGATCGCCACACCAGGAGACGGCCAGATCGTCGGCGCGGTTTTCCCGCTCAGCGCGAACCATCCCGGAGATCCACCAGGTGACCGGATGATAGTAAAAGATTGTTTCTACGACGGATTGGATGAGATTGGACACATAATCCTGCCGGACGATATGAGCCAGCTCATGGGTCAGCACAGCCTCTACTTCGGAGGGTGTCAGTTGATTGATGATGCCTATCGGAAATAAAATAAGAGGCTTGATATGTCCGATGGTTAACGGGGAATCGACCAGGCGGGAACCTGAAATATGTGCTTTCACTTTCAACCTGAGTCGCAGCAGGGTCGTATTGAGCAATTGCTGTAACTGTTCGTCGGGTATGGCGGTACTCCTGAGGTGGTGTATCCAGGTCAGACTGATCAACAAGCGGAGCATGAGCAATGAAGCTCCGCCTAACCAGATCATCAGCATCATGGGCATCCGGGACTCCAGCCAGGACGCTATACTGGTTGTCAGGGATGGAGCTTCCGGAGATGACATCAATATGACCCTTCCGCTGATTTCGGTGATGACACCGGATGCTGGTAACATGATGATAAAAGTGGAAAGAGCCATGATCACAATGGACCACAAAGCCATAGCGGCCAGGGTATACCGGAGATGTGCCTTTCGGGCAGGCACTATCCTGAAGGTGATATACAGCAGCAAACCCAATAGGGCAATCTGCCAGAGCGAGTGCACAAAGGTCCAGCCCAGGGCTTTGAACCATTCCGACTGCATCCAGGAAGTGATGAGATTCATGCTGATTTGTTTTTTTCAAGTTGATCAATAAGGGCTTTGATTTCGGCCAGCTCGTCTGGCGTGGTTTGGTGATTGCCTAAAAGTTGTATGGCCAGCTTGGAAGCAGATCCTTTGTAGGCGGCATGCAGAAACCGGTCAAGCAGTGCGGTCTGGATCCGGCCTTCACGCACGGCTGGAGTGTATATATGGGTACGTTGTGATTCATCCCGCAGCAGGAGCCCTTTGTCAAACATGATCTGCATGATCTTGAGGGTGGTGGTATAGCCAATGGATTTGTCCTGATCGTGGCTGAGTTGATCATTGATGGCTCTCACTGCGGAGGGGCCCTTTTTCCAGAGGATCTGGAGGATCTCCAGTTCGGCGTCAGTGGGTCGGATATCGTGTGTCATGTGGTATACGAATATTTTCGTACACAAGAATAGGCAAATCCGGCTTTATAGTACGAACAGATTCGTACTTTATGAAGATTTTAACATAAATGTCCTCTAGCCAGGAAGGGGATGTAGGGGTGGGGGGTGAGGAGTGAGTAGTGAGTAGTGAGTAGTGAGTAGTGAGTAGTTGAGAGGTTAAGAGGTTGAGAGGTTAAGAGGTTGAGAGGTTTAGGAGTTTAGTGTGCAGGGTTTATTTGAAGGGGTAGCCCAGTCGATTAGGGCACGGGCATGTCGCTCCAAATTGTCTGAATATACAGGATGTCCTGTTTCTATCCTGTTCCGCCCCCAACCCCTGCGTCACCCCCTCTCGCTATGCTATACTCGTGAACGCCGGGGCGTCCTATACGCAACCTGACCCGCACCAACGCGCAATTAAGTTGAGAGGTTTAGAAGTTTAGAAGTTTAGTGTTTATTTGAAATGCTAGCCCAATCGATTAGGACAGAATCATGTCGCTCTCAACTGTCCGAACACCGGGGACGTCCTGTTTCGGAGGGGTTGAAAAGTTGAGAGGTTGAGGGGTTGAGTGTGCCCTCATGATATAGGTTGCCGTCTGATCCCACATAAGCCTGAAGGGCTTACACTCCTATAACCCCGGGTCGCACCCGGGGTATATGCACCACCCCTGACCCACGACCCTGAATGGGTCGCACAAGAACCCCTTTCCTCTTCTGCCCCCAACCCCTGCGTCACCCCCTCTCGCTATGCTATACTCGTGAACGCCGGGGCGTCCTATACGCAACCTGACCCGCACCAACGCGCAAATAGAAAATCCCCTTGCCGAAGTCATATCCTACTCCCTCCAGCGGAAGCACTGAGCTGTAGCGCATGAAAGCGCGAGTGCAAGAGGCTGTGACTAAAAGGCGACTTCCAGTGTATTGCTAAACGTGTAGATACTTTTGGGCACGCCGTCCGGCGGTCTGCTGTCATAGCTGTATACGAAGGAGGCGTTGAGGCTGAGTTTTTTGGTGATACCCAGGATGAGGGAGGTTTCATTGCTGAGCCGGTAGTCCTTCCCGTTTTTGAGCAGAGGTTGTACATACAGGGTGCTGGTAAAGGTGACTGTCTCTTCCGGCAGGAGGGAGAAACTGAAATAGCTACTCATCCGGTGATCGCGGTTGGTCTCGACGGGATCTTCCAGCAGTTCGTATTCATACATATAGGCGATGCCCAGATAAAACTTGGCATGTTCATACTGGGTGAGTTTGATCCGGGGTCCGGTGCCTGTGAGTACGCGTCTGTCGATCTTGACCAGTGAATTGTATTGGATCTGGGAGAACACTTCCCACCGGATAGCATCACCGAGTTTCCGGTTGTACCTGAGGTGACCGAACCCGGCGTTGGCAAACTTTTCTGCATCTGCACTGACAAAGCTGACATTGGTGATGAGCAGCCACAGGTCTTTATCGGATTTGGATTTGTACTCCAGGAGGGTGCCGGTGGCGAGGGCCAGGATGGATTTGGTGTTTTTGGCGCCGGAAAAGCTCACATTGGCGGAGCCGAACCATCCGGTGGTATCTGTGGCTATCCGTTGGCGTTCTATGTTGACGATCTGCGATTGCAGAGTCAGCGTCAGACACAAAGTAAGCAGTATCCCACCACCGCGTCGGAAGTCCAGATTTCTCATAGTGAAAGGGCAAGCAAATTCTGTTCCTGAAATGAAAGAGGGTCATAGACGAACTTAGCCTGAAGGGAAATCTGTTGGGGCTGAGGGCAGAATGACTGTCCGTTCAGGACATGCCTACTAAGCTTACTTTTCAGATGCCCAATCTACAAGTTGAGAATAAGACTCTTTCACAGCTACCACATTCAAATTGTTATCCACAAGTACATACAATGGAAATTGAGTGATAGAACAATGCTCAGCGATCTGATTTGACCCTTCCTTGTCTGCAAACAAATATCGATCCGCCGGCGCAATGTCCGGATCAAACAACTTCAACCAGGATGATTTAGAACTCCAGATATTTATATAAACCAAATTGATATTATGAGTCGCTGCCAAAACTTTCAACTCCGGCATCTTTTCAATGCAGGGACTACACCAGGATGCCCAAAACGCCACTATATTTATACCCTCCATCAGTAGGGTAGACAGGGATACAAGCGAATCCATTGCATCTACCAAAGAATAATCCATGAGCTTATTGAGCTGGATCCGTACAACCTTTCTGTCCAACTCCCTCTTTATCACTGCATACGCTTTATCCTGATGAACAGAATGATATGAATAATAGGTCCACAAATATTTAGCCAATTCAATTTCATCCTGTGTTTGAGCCTTATATACGGCTGTGTTCACTGCGGCAGTCAGAAAAATATTCTGCAAGGCTGGATAGGATTTAAATTTATCCTGAACGGTATTCAAGTAAGCAATCGAATACAATGCAAAGTTGGCTTCTTCATTTTTCGAAAGTACAAGATTAAGGGAGGAGTGATTATACGATGATATCGCATTCAGATAATACCTTGATCGTACCTCATCCTGCATATCAAACTGAAAAAGTGAATGAATATTCCGAATGACATCGACAGGCAATGTATCGATGCCTAAAGTATCATCTTTATGTTGGTGAAGTAGTTGCGATTTCCAAAAATATCTGTACCCAAACATCTCTGCGGTGATATATTTACTAAAATCATCAGAAAACGCATCCTTGACCATGAGCCTGTCAAGTGAATCGCAGTGTCTATTCAGCTCGGTTAGAGAAAGCGGCAAATCTCTGATATTGGAAAACCTGGGCCGTTTAAGTGCTGCCTTGTTGAATCCAAATTGTTGCAGGATCGCATTTTCATCTGTAGTTGGACCTTCAATGGTATACGAATGCTCATCAACATGGATGGTATTCACTGAGCCTGGAATAATATAAAATCGATATCTGTGTTTATCATTTACATAAAATTCAATCATTTCAGGGGCCTCCAACGTGAATGTACATTCAAAACTTTCAGTGCTTGTATTTGTCCATGTATACAAAGGATAGGGATCATACTCTACGAGCGGGTTCTGATAGATTCCTATTCTTAACTCTACAGAATCCGCTATATGTAAAATACCCTTAATCGTGGTGTTGACCAAGGTAGAAGGATGTGGTACTTCCGATGATATAAATATAGGTGCAATTAATCCAAAGAATATGTATAGCCCTATCATATTATTGATTTAAGAAATTACGTCCTAAAAACAAGACGAATGACATTTGAATTGTAATTATTCACCCTAAATTACTTTTGTCAAAAATACATAACTATTTATACAAATATTTAATCCTTTCTCTTGTTTGTTCTGGCTCTCAATCCTCAGACTCCGCTGCAAAAGCTATGACGCCTAAGAAAAGGGAACTGAATTTCGACATTGCTCCTGCTTGTTCTGCCCCTATATCCCCTAAAGGGGACTGTAATCAGTACGCAAATGATCTTTTCTACGCAATAAAGGAGTATATCTGGGAAATAACTGAAAAACAGAACTCCAGTCACGGATAAAAGTCCCCTTTAGGAGATTTAAGGGCCAAGCCGGAAGATCACTTGATCAGGCATCCAGGAAACATACCCCACCTATACCATAAATATGGGATGGCTCACTTGCCGGATTCGACATACCTTTAAGATCCTGATCATGGAACGAAAAGAATCCAGCCGGCACCTGGCCGCCATCCTGTTTACCGACATCGTCGGTTATACCTCCATGATGCAGCGGGATGAACACCAGGCGCTGGTGCTGGTCCGTCGTCA
Source organism: Saprospiraceae bacterium (assembly GCA_041746735.1). Taxonomy (GTDB): domain Bacteria; phylum Bacteroidota; class Bacteroidia; order Chitinophagales; family Saprospiraceae; genus Opimibacter. The sequence continues at coordinate 5,111 of JBGTGP010000030.1, read as the reverse complement.
TCAGAGCATTCTCGAAGCCCTGGTGCCCGCACATCACGGAGACATCTACCAGTACTACGGTGACGGGAGTCTGAGCATTTTCAGCAGCGCGACTGAAGCTGTCCAATGTGCTTTTGAGCTCCAAAAAACCTTGCTGCAGGATCCCAGGGTACTGGTCAGAACCGGAATCCATATCGGAGAAATTTATACAGAAGGGGGTAAAATCTTTGGCGACGGCGTCAATATCGCCTCGCGAATAGAATCTATAGGACAGGGAGGAACGGTATTATTTTCGCGAGATGTCTTTGAAAAAATACGAAACCAAACTTCTTTTGACATCCGGTCCATTGGCCGGTTTGAATTTAAGAATGTAACAGATCCGATTGAGGTATTTGCACTGGCCCATCCGGCTATTCGTGTACCTGATCTGAATGCCATAGAAGGAAAACTCAGGACGCCGTCAGCGAAGAAGCGACCCGCTGTTCATTTACTCCTCAGTGGGATCATTCTTGTCCTGATGGCCGGGTATTTCCTGGCATGGAGATCATCAGGAAATACCACAAACGAAAAAACACAGACCCATGCTTCCATAGCTGTGCTCCCTTTCAAAAACTGGAGTGAGGATTCATCTGAAGATTATCTGAGTATCGGCATTGCGGAAGATATCCTTACCCAACTGGCGCAAATCAAAGGACTGAAGGTCATATCCGGCTCTTCCAGCATGCGGTACAAAAGCTCGGACAAAGCCATTAAAACCATCGCCCGGGAGCTGGACGTCAAGACCATTCTCGAAGGGAGCATCCGGATCCGGGACCACCAAATCCGAGTTTCGGTGCAACTGACCCACGGCCTGGAAGAACGTCTGCTCTGGGCGGCTGATTTTGATCGCCAAATGGTGGATGTGCTCAATGTACAGCGGGATATTGCCCTGGCTGTTTCCGACAAACTTAAAATCGCCCTCTCTCCTGAAGTAAAAAACCGGCTGGCGGACAAGATTCATGTTCATCCGGAAGCGTATGTGAATTATCAGAAAGGCCAGGACCTGTTGCTCAGGAGTAGCGGAAGCAAAGAAGATGTTGATAAAGCCATCCGTCACTTTGAGATCGCCATCCGGGCGGATAGTACCTTCAGTAAAGCGTGGGTGGGTCTGGGGGATGCGTATCTCGAAGCGGTCTTCTGGCACCGAATCGAGACGGATACCGCACTGACAAAAGCAAAAACGGCTGCCGCAAAAGCACTGGCGCTGGATCCGGGTCTGGGAGAAGGATATGGATTGCTGGGATCTATAGCCTTTCATGAGCGGAATTTTACAGACGGACAAAAACATTTACACCAGGCCATTGACATCAGCCCCAACTACACACTGGCGTACGAGCGGCTGGCGTGGATTTATCTCGTTCAGGGAAACGTAAAAGACGGCCTGCGCTATTGTGAAAAAATGATTGAACTGGATCCCCTCTCGACCCGGGTCAAAGGTTCACTCGGAAACGCCTATGCTTTACTGGGCCGGTACGAAGAGGGGATTCGGCGTATGGAAGAATATCTTAGATCAGATCCTACAGATAATCATCTTCTGTGGACCTTAGGCTATTTACAGGCTCGCCATGGGCAGTACCTACAATCCATAGCAACACTGAATAAAAGAAGCATAGGTACAAAGACAAATTGGGTGCTTGGATACTGTTATGCAAAAACCGGGAACACAGCCCTTGCAGAAGAATTTCTGCAGACAAATCTCGAAAAAAGTAAAACCGGGTTTGTCCCTCACTTTATGCTTGCCGTTCAGTTCAATGCTCTGGGATACACCGAAAAAGCACTGGAATATCTTGATAAAGGCATTGACGATTTAGGAGAGAATTTCTTTGTCCTGTCACTTGATTCCGATCCGATGCTGGAGTCGTTGAGATCCAATCCGGAATTTAAACGGCTGGTCGCAAAGGCAAGAAATGAGCTGCGGCGGGGGTGAGGTCTAGAGGCATCTGGGGTTTTAAATGCCAGAACAACAGATGCCAGATACCAGATTTAATCTGCATCTGCCTTCAGATTTCTACCATCATTCATGCTGATAACTTCCGGAATCCCAAAAAAAAAGATCTGCCTTCTACGAGCTGGAAACTGTGCTATAAGGCATCCTCTAATCTGGCATCTGATGCTCTGGCATCTGGCATTCCCTGCACTGGCATCTCGCATCTACGAAGTTTCGATCCGGCATCCCTCATTCGTCCACCGCCATAGTCCAGGCCTTAAACGATGCCCAGGCCGTGGAGTCCATGACCGGTGTATACGGACCAGGCGCATACGCGATGTGGTTCAGGATATCCTTTGATCGCTCCGTAGATGCTGGATGTGTGGTAATCCAGAAAACCTGTTCCGGCAAATCCTCCTCATGTGCTGACAGCTTGAATAAAAAAGCAGCAAAAGGCTCGGGATCAATTCCGGCCTTGATCAGATAATTCGCACCAGTGATATCAGCTTCCCGCTCCAGATTACGGTCATACGCGGTAGAGGATAGCGTCTTAATGGCCCCGCGAATCAGATCCGGATTGCCCCCGCCGGTGGTCATGGATATAAGTGTAGACAAACCGATCTCTTTGATCAGCTTTCGCATGATATGCCCCTCTTCCATGTGAGCGATTTCGTGGGCCAGGACACCACACAGTTCTTCGGCACTGTCACATTCCCGAATCAGCCCACTAAACAAGACCAGGTGATGATCCGGCAAAGCAAAGGCATTGACCATGTCGCTTGATACAAGGTGGAGTTTGATTTTCTTTCGATCAATATCATTAGCCTCGCAAATGCGGAGGATCAGAGAGTCGATGGGTCCCGTTTTCGCCGGATCATTGATCTCGTCCTGCATCTTGCGGATGACATCCCAATACAGTTTTCCCAACTTCTCCGCAGTTTTTTCCCGGGTTCGCTCCAATTTCAACCGGGTCACCCAATCGATCCGCGAAAGGGCAAACCATACACCAAAGAAAAGTGCCAGGATCAGCGTCAGGCGCAGCAGGATTTTGGCCATATCAGGATTTGCATAAGCGTTCGGTGAGATCACCATAAAACCACCAGGACACATGGATGCCTTTTCGGGTTTGGATGGCGGTATAAATCGTGGCAATCAATTCTCCCAGATTAAACAGCAGGGCGGTGATGACGAAGGCCACATAGGCATTGCTGACCTGCCCGTCCCGAAACCACACGGATACGGACCACCAAAAGGCGGTCGTATTCATGGCCAGTAAGGACAATTGGGACAGCAGCGCTTGTGTACAATGCCAGCGTACAAAATAGGTGCCTTTGCGATTGCCCAGATAAAAGATACCGGTAGCGATCAGGTTGATGATGGGCAAAGGCAAACCAGCGACTACGGCCACCAGCGACATGACATAGCTATTGGAAGCTTTCTCCGCTTCATGATCGCCGGGGCGATACGCAAAGGGTTGTATGTGAATCATAGGTCTTTGAGTATGTTCCAAATCCAATTGGAGGCCACCAGCATGATCAGTGGAACCGCGACGCTCCGCCGGCGAAGGATAGATTCAATCCGGGTAAAGACCGTCAGAAACGAAGATCGTCCTCTGACCATATCCCATGATATCCACAGCGGACAAATCATCATCATCCCCAACACCAGAATGCCGAGGGGATTCCAACCAATCGATGCTGCTATATCGCCCTGCAGGACTGAGACCATCGATCGGGTCACACCGCAGGATGGACATGGTATATGGGTCACGGTTTTAAAAAGGCAAACCCCGCTTTCTGCTGAAACCGGTGCAGCAAGGGATTGGCGCCATTGGATTCCAAGCCAACCGATACCCACCAAGCTGGCCAACATGACCATACCATACAACCTCCTTCGGGTCATCATGTGTTTTAATACGCCAGAGCCTGCTGAAAGGCTACCATATTTTTTTCCCGTGTAGCCGGCATGATCATAAACCAATCAATAATAGCCCAGATGCCAAGGCCTCCACAGGTTAGCAATTTGCCAACCCCCATACCCGTATCACCCAGCATAAACCGGTCAATACCCAGACTTCCCCCAAGCAGGGAAACAATCAACAGGGTGGTAGGGTCCTTAAACTGCATCATTTGAAAACGGGGCCATTGCTCGTCATCGGCCTGAACTAGTTGTTCCCGAATCCAACCCAAATGATGAGACTCGAAAAATTTGCTGTTGGTCATAATAAATAAATCAACTTTTGCCAATTCCATAGGGAGATCAATTTAGTTAGGTGAATTGTCTTTGGAGGAAAGATAGAATAAGTGATTGAGATCCGCATCATCTTTTTTCCTGGCTTGGAGGCCGTCAGTACCAGATCGGTCCTGTTGCCCCTTTAAACCTGCGGAATTTTTACAACCTTCGCTTGAAATAGAGACGACATGAAAATTTTACTTTTTTCTCTGATGGGGATGAGTTTCACCTGCCTGGGCGTATTGGGTTGTACTTCTTCCGGGGCCCCGGCTGTAGAAGATATGTCATCTGACGGAACAGAAATCCGATATGATTCGGTCCTCGCTGCGCAGTGGGGTGCAGATGCGTATGGTATGAAAAAATATGTCATGGCTTTTCTTAAAGCGGGGCCTCAACGGGACCAGGATTCTTTGACGGCCGCCACGCTCCAGCGCGGACACATGGACAATATCAGCCGCATGGCGGAAGAAGGAAGTCTTGTGCTGGCGGGTCCTTTCATGGATGGTGGTGATGTGAGGGGGATCTACATTTTCAACGTCAGCACCATCGAAGAAGCGCAAGCCTTGACGGAGACGGATCCGGCGATCCAGGCTGGTCGACTGATTATGGAGCTTCACCCCTGGTATGGATCTGCAGCGCTGATGGACGTCAACCGCTGGCACAAACGTGTCCAAAAGACAGAGTGGTGAGGGGTGAGGGGTGAGTAGTGAGTGGTGAGTAGTGAGTAGTGAGTAGTGAGGGGTGAGGGGTGAGTAGTGTGCCCTCATGATATAGGTTGACGAGAGTTTTATTTTTAAGTGTATCAGCCTCACTTCGGGCAGTAAAGACTTTGTCGCTCTCAACTGTTCGAACACCCACATGTCCTGTTTCATGGCACAACGAGACTCGTATAGAAAAATCTGTATCAAGAAACAGCACATGAAATACTACCAGG
>JBGTGP010000029.1:0-113403 GCA_041746735.1 Saprospiraceae bacterium | reverse complement strand
AGGTTGAGAGGTTGAGAGGTTGAGAAGTTGAGTGTTTAGGAGTTTAGTGTGTAGTATTGACTATGCTTGATGATGATGTTGTCAACAGATTTGAGTTAATGGATACGGCCGGTGTTCCTGGTACGGGATCTTGGGCGACCCTTTCAGGGTCGGAGGTGGGGGGTGTGCCTCGGACCCCGGGTTGCGACCCGGGGTTATAGATGGGTAAGCCCTTCAGGCTTATGTGGAATCAGTGGTGACTTTGTACGGTCGGGTCGCGACCCGACCGTACACAATCACGGGTATGTCCTTCAGGCTTATGTGGGATCAGTGGTGAATATGTAGGGGCGGATCGCGACCCGACCGTACACAATCACGGGTATGCCCTTCAGGCTTATGGGTTGGAGGGTGATCAATGATCCCTGACCATCAACCGAATAGCCAGATCTTGCAACCGGGATGAATCGCTATCGCTCAATTGATCCAGTTCTTCCATACTCGAAGCTAAAAACCTTGATTGGATATCCAGCATATAATGCGCCATATCAACCTGCTCATACCACCGTATGACGGGCTTGATATCTGCCTGATGGCATGCCAGTACACAGTCATTCAAAAATTGTATCCGGTCGGAAGGTGAGATGGTATTGTAGGTATGTACAAATGGGAAGTTCTTTTTCCCTTGCAGGATATCCCCACCCTGCTGTTTTCCTGTTCGCGCCGCATCCCCATATATGTCCAGATAATCATCCTGTATCTGAAAGCCTAATCCCAACTGCTCGCCAAATCGATATAGCGCCGAAACCTCTGTCTGGGACGCTCCGGCCAACATGGCTCCCAATTGAAGACTGACGCCGATAAGACAAGCCGTCTTCTTCCGGATCATCTCCAGATATTCACTTTCGGTAGGCGCCTCCCGTTTTTCAAAATCCATATCCATCTGTTGGCCTTCACAAATCTCAAGCGATGCTTTGCACATGCATGAACACAAGTCAGCGCTTATGCCCCGATGCCGGCCAGCTTCGAGCAACACATCAAAGCATCGGATCAGCAGTGCATCGCCACTCAAAATCGCACTGTTGCGGCCGTATGCTATATGCACCGTGGGCTTACCTCTGCGGAGCGGTGCTTCATCCATGATGTCATCATGCATCAGGCTGAAATTATGAAAATACTCTACCGCCAGCGCTGCCGGTAGAGCGGGCGTCACATCCTCATGCCATAGGTTATACGCCATGAGCAACAACACCGGACGGATACGTTTACCTCCCAGGTCATTGATATACCGGATAGGTTCATACAGAGTATCCGGCACGCCATACGGTTGATGCGCCGAGAGGTAAGTTTCAAACCTGGAGGTCAACGATGTGTAATCTTGCTGACTCATAGAAAAATGGTCTTTATATTTAGGCTCATTCCGGAAGGCGGTGTTAATATGGTCATCCTATCGAAGTACGTTAAGCTGTCTGAATCTCAATTCGAAAATCCATGGAAGTAAAGATGCGAAAACTTTGTACCCGGCTCATTTACATCATCATCCCCGTTATACTCTTTCTGTCCTCCGGTTGTGCCCCAAACAAAGAAGCTACTGGTCTGGTTGCGGATCTCATCTTGTATAATGCCTATGTATATCCTGTCAACGGAGATCCGGTTGACGACGGGGCTGTTGTCATTCAGGCTGGACGAATTCTGGAAGTTGGACCATCGAAGACCCTACTTGATAAATATGTACATGAAACCGTCCTTCAAAAAAATTGTCAGGGGGCCTTTTTGATGCCGGGATTTATTGAGGGACACGGGCATTTTAGTGGCGTAGGCTACAACCTCATTCAATTTGACCTGATGGATACCCGAAGCTGGCAAGACATCGTCGATAGCGTAGCTGCACGAGTCAGGCAGGCAACTCCGGGCGATTGGATCATAGGTCGTGGCTGGCACCAGGAAAAATGGAGCGCGACATTGGACCGGAAAGTGAATGGCTATCCCTATCATGACCTGCTCAGTCGGGTATCCCCTGATAATCCCGTCATGTTGGCTCATGCCAGTGGTCATGCGCTGTTTGCGAATGCAGCTGCTATGCGGCTGGCTGGAATCACCCCGGAGACAACAGATCCTCCAGGCGGACATATCGTAAAAGATGCAAATGGCCACGTCATAGGTGTATTTGAAGAAAATGCCATGCGATTGATCCGGGATGAATACAGAGCCTATCAAGACGGACTTTCACAACAAGAAAGAAGAAAGGAATGGTACCAGGCCATTGCTAAAGCGCAGGCGCATTGCCTTCAAATGGGTATCACATCATTCCAGGATGCAGGTTCAACGTTCGAAGAAATTGAACGCTATGATGGCTTAGCCAAAAGTGACAGTCTGGATGTACGGCTGTGGGTGATGGTAAGACATCCGTATGATCAGCTCAAAGACCAACTTCAGCGCTTCCCGATTATTCGATCAGGACAAGATTATTTTACCTGCAGGGCTATCAAATCCGAACTCGACGGTGCACTTGGTTCCTTTGGTGCCTGGTTGCTTCAGCCCTATAGTGATAAGCCTGGATTTACAGGCCAGAATACGACAACGATATATGATGTCAAATCCATTGCAGATCTGGCCATTGCGCATGATATGCAACTGTGTGTTCATGCCATAGGTGACCGGGCCAACCGGGTCACCCTGGATATTTTTGAAGGTGTGCTTTCGTCCAGGCAAGATGGTGCGCAAAGGCGCTGGAGAGTCGAACATGCACAACACCTTCACCCCGATGATATAGTTAGATTCAAGCCTTTGGGGATCATTGCTTCCATGCAGGGAATTCACTGCACTTCTGATGCACCCTTTGTGGTCAAGCGTCTTGGAGAAGAACGCGCCAGAACCGGTGCCTATGCATGGCGTAGTCTTCTGGATCAGGGTGTCATCATCGCCAACGGCACTGATGCACCTGTCGAACGGCTAGATCCGATCCCCAACATTTATGCCTCCGTCACCCGAAAGCGACTCGACAATGACCTGGTGTTCTTTAACGAGCAAGCCATGACCCGGGTAGAGGCGTTGTATTCCTATACGCTTGGCAATGCATACGCTGCATTTGAGGAAGACATCAAAGGAAGTCTGGAGGCAGGCAAATGGGCGGATATAGTCTTGTTAACTCAGAATCTCCTCCAATGTCCAGAGGATAGCATTCCCTCTACTCGAGTCCTGATGACGGTTGTGGGAGGCCAGATCAAATTCGAATCCACTCCATGGCAATGACAAAAGGTAAAAAACCAACCTCTCCTCGTCCCCTGCATACCAAAACCTTAATACAAAAATCCATTCTGACAGAGTGGTTTGATACGTATTTTTCCAAATTGGCCCTTGCCATTCTGATTGTCGCCGGGCTTTTGCGGATAAGCTTATTGCTTGAACTCCCGCAGATGCCTTTTAACCAGCTTCACCGGCAATCAGAACTGGATATGCATTTTTTTGATCAGTGGGGCGATCGAATCGCCCAAGGTGATATCCTGACGGATACGATATGGCATCCTTACCATAGCTGGCACCAAAGCATTGCCCGTGGATTAGGCATACAAGATGATCAACAAGCCAAAGAAAAATGGAATACCTGGTATGGGGGCACACAATATCATCAGGAGCCCTTATACCCGTTGATTATAGGAATGGCCAAAATGACTGGTCCTCATGGACGATGGATCACCTATCTCCTCCAGATGCTGGCCAGCATGTTTAGCATCTGGATGATGATGTGGTTGGGGCGACATTATTTTGGTGCTATGGCCGGCATACTGGGCGGATTGCTCTTTAGCCTGTATGGGCCCCACCTGCTTTATGATGTCACGTTATTGAGAACGAGCTTTTCTACAACGCTGATGTTAGCTCTGCTGGTGGTCCATAGCCACATGATGGCTGGCAAAAATCGTCTCTGGCTCATGGGCCTTCTGGGTGGAGTGGGATATGTCTTTATGTCTTCACTACTCTTACTTTGGATTCCTCTCGTTTTGCACTGGCTTTATCACCAACGAAGTGAAATAAAACGGGTATGGCAATTGGCGCTTCCTTTCGCATTGATCCTGGCTCCACTTGCATTACGAAACCATTTAACAGAATCGCCGCTGTTCTCCGTTTCCAGTGTAGGGCCAATTACCTATGTGCTTTCAAATTTTCCCGGATACAAGCCGGAACATGGTTTTGCTTATTTTCTGGAAGCCGGTAAAATTATGAACCGGGCTGACGGAAAAATGATTCCGGCTGCATGGGAAACCATGGGATTACACAAATCACTCTGGCATTGGGTCGCTTTACAATTTAAAAAACTGGGAGCTGTTTTTCATTGGTATGAAATTCCCAACAATATCAACTATTATCTTGCCCAAGCGATGAGCACCTCCCTGAAAATAACTTTTATTCCTTTTGCGATGATAGCATCGATGGGCGTCAGTGGGTTCCTTTTAAGTCTGCGCAGAAAATCTGCATTTCCACTTCATATTGCGCTTCTGAGCCAGGTCTCCATTTTGGTGATTTTTTATGTATTGTCGAGATTCAGGGTTCCGATGGTGGGGCTATTGGCCATATATGGTGGTTATGCCATCCAACGAATTTCTGAAACTCAACACCTCAAAAGATCTATAATCACCCTCATTCTTACTCTACTGTCCTGGATTTTTGTTAGCCGCCCTGCACCCCATATTCCGGTTTTATTTAATAAAGGCGACGTCTCCACGTATTTTCAGTTGCACTATCTGCCATTATTGGAAGAACGTACTGCTCAGCGTGACATCCGGGGTTGTATTCCATTAATCGAATCGCTGCTACACACCATGCCAAAACGATTCGCAGACATTTCTTCCCCTTCCGAGCTTAAGACCCTACAAGAAAAGGAACTGGCTTCCTATTACGGAACGCTTCACTATGACCAAAGTAATTTGTACAGGGATATTGGTGAGTCTGACAAAGCTGAGGTGCATCTAAAGCAAAGTGTGAAACTCAAAGGAAAGTAATCCTTAGCTAAAGTTTGGATGGCACGCTTAAGGGTATTGCATTTCGCGCCTTGCTGCATGTATTAATTTTTCGATGGTATCAGACTATGTGCTGCTGCAGTAATTTGAAGTATACTATGATCGAGGATACATTTAAAGTGTCCTTTGGGGCAGGCTGAATACCCGATCTTACTACAGGGTCTGCATTTTAAATCCTTCTGCTCAAAACTGACCCAGGGCACATCATGATGTCCGTAATAGGGATACATACCAAACTCAGGTATGGTATTGCCCCATATCACAATCTGCGGTTTTTTCAGGGCTGCTGTTATATGCATCATTCCAGTATCATGGGTAATCGTCACGGCTGCCTGTTCTACGACAGATGCCGATTGAAGAATATCCAATTGTCCGCATGCATTCACGATGATAGCATCTGGCAGTGTTCCTTTGATCTGATCTCCCTTTTCCTTTTCATCCGTGCCACCGATCAGAACTACAGGCATCTGTAATTCGCGGCAAAGCGAAGCCAGCTGATCCGGTGTGAGACATTTCGTCAGGTGAGCTGCGCCCGTCACAAGAGCCACATACGATTGAGGCTGCAAATTCCATCTCACCATTGTGTCCAACTTTTTATGCTCCGCAATAAAAAAATCTAAACCTGCTTCATCATTGATGACACCCAACTTAAGGGCTGTTGCGATATAGCGGTCGACAATGTGGATATCCGGCAACCTATTGATGCGCAGGTGTACTCGCAACCATTTTTCAAAATTAAGTTTATAAAAAGCGGTCGAAGGTCTCCCCAGAGACCATTTGATCCGTTGCGATCTTAGATTGTGGTGTAAATCTATTACATGATCATACCTCTCGGTCTTCAGTTCCCGAATAGTGGTGCTAAAATCATTCTGCAGGTGGATAACACGCGTGATGTATGGATTTGATTCCAGTATAGGGGAAAAGGTTTTCTTTGTCAGAAAATGAACTTCTGCACCCAATTGTAATTTCAATGCACGGACCACCGGGGTGGTGAGTACGATATCACCTATGGAACTGAACCGTATGACCAAAACTTTGAGCGGAGTGGACACTTATTGGCGGACAAATTTCGTCACAAAATACTGTCCCTGCTGACTCCAAAGGCGCAACATGTATGGCCCGGGGTAGAGGTCCGAAATTCGTATCTGATGCGTATCGGACATTTGATCCTGGAGGACCTTCCTCCCCGTCATATCAAACACTTCGTACGAAATAAATTCCATTTGTTCTATGGCCATAATATTGAGGATATCACTTGCAGGCTGTGGCCAGACTTTCAGTGAACTCATGCTTCCGGGCGCTTCATTTGTGGATGTAAAGATCCTGTTGCCGACGGTGTACCAGACGCCTTTCTGCGCACCGGTGATCAGGATCACATCTGTTCCAGGCACAGGTAGAGTTTTATTCGATGGCTGCAGATTGATGGTGGCCAGAAGCAGGCTGCCAAAATTGTCGTAGGTAAAAAGGATCTTATCATCCAGTCTGGAATAACTGGGATATCCTATGGTGGTATTCAGATAGATGTCGTTCACTTGTCCTGCTTCGATGTTAGCCGCTTTGATACGGTATTCGGTTTGCCATTGGCCAAAGACATCATAATACCCTTCCAGGAAATCAAACACGATGATATAGGGTGAGTTTTTGGCAAAAGACGGGTTCCCTACACTGATGCTTTCCGGGAGGGTAGAAAAAAGTTTTCCGATCTGGCCTGAGCCATGGCCATTTGGTGAATGGCTCCATGCCCGTAAAAATGAGATATCCCAATAGTCAATACCATTCCCAAAAGTAGTGGCAAGACGGTTGAGGGCATCATACATCAGATATTCACCGGAATAATCCCATTCCATAGCATCCGGATACAACACATCGCCGGTAGTCAAACCTCCGGGAGCCGAAGTTGGATTATACAGTGTATGCACAAAATTGGTACTGCTGTTGAAATCAAATACGGAAATCTCGTTTCGCAGATTCGCTGTAGTATATGCAATCTTGGAGCCGTCCTTGGAGACCACGACATTACGCCAAATGCCTTGTGGGTTATTCTCCAGATATTCAGCCTGATAAGTGAATCCGGGATTGAAATTAAAATTGATCAGGATCATGTTTTGTTGGTTGTCCACATAGACGCAGGCTAGTCCGTCATCTGTAAAACTGGGACGACTTATGGGAGCAGGTACATTCATTTTGACAAACTGAGAGGGATTGGAAGGAGGCACCCAGTAGAGGTCGGAATCATTGACATCGGTGGCGAGGATAAAATCAGTACCATCATTAACTTCAATATCCTCCTCATAGCTGCCCCCTTGTCCTGCTCCGATGCCGACAGCGTCAAATGCATTGCGGACGGCCATGACTTCCGGACTACCGGCTCCATGGCGATCCGTGGCTGCTTTTTCCGCCGCGATACGCATATCAATAAACTGAGAAGACTTTACCAGGTATGTCGTCAAAGCTCTGTAGTAAATCTGCTCGGCTTTATCTTTTCCAACCGATGTCGCGAGTAGGTAAAATGCCCGGTTTGGGATCCCACTGTTGATATGTACACCTCCATTATCCCCTTCAGGGGTATTGGGTAAATTCTGATACTCTGACATGTGTTTCGGTTGCCATCCGGGATCGCCCAGTTGTGTACCCCCATTATTGGGATTGGAAAGGTCACGCAGCGCACCAGTCGGAAATATAGCCGGGTTGGTAACATCTTCCCCCATTTTCCAGTCATCCCGATCGATCATGGCGCCAAACACATCTGCATATGATTCATTGAGAGCGCCGGATTGCCCGACATACTCGAGATTGGCTGTGTTCTGAATGACTCCATGTGACATCTCATGCCCCGCTACATCGAGTGCTTTGGCCAACGGAGCATTAAACGCTACGTCTCCGTTACCATAAAACATAGCGGTACCATTCCAGAAAGCATTATCCATGCTGTTGCCATTATCATCAGCCACATTAATGATAGAGATGATATTGCCGCCGTTGCCGTTGATCGATTTCCGGTTAAAGGTTTGTAGAAAATACTGGTAGGCTTCTCCTCCATTATAATGAGCACTGACCTCAAGATTCTTCCAGTTGTTGTTCGTATTCGCTACATGAATTAATTCAAAATTGGGAAGTGAAGGTGATCCGTTTTGTCCGTCAATCGTCCAGATCACGCCTACCGGATCATTGGGCATGACGGACTGGTTGCTCATGAACATCCCGCTACGACTGGCATCTATCATATAGTAGGTGGTTCCTACCTGGTAGGCATTTACCGGCCGATTGATGCCAAACAAATCCTGATCATTGATGACCGTAGCGCCATCTGCCAAAGGTGATGCAGATCCGTCCGGTTCAGACAGAGCCATCTCCAAAGGGTGATGGTGTCCACAAGAGGTATGCCGGGTCATATCATACAAATGCAGCGGCGCCAGATTGCACAATTGTGAATACGCCTCTACGATTTCAAGGGTCGTGGCATCGACAAATAACTTCCAGTGGTCCATCATATTGGGATGGATACTCACTTCATACGTTAACACCAGTGAACCCTGTATGGGGTACCACACCAGACGTGCCTCATCGTCTGGATGCGTGATGCCATCAAATGATGGTTTGGGTTGGAACTTGACTCCGCTTGAAGACAGGTGGGCCTTTGCAGCTTCGAGTGCCTCAATGGATGACAATGGTGTTGGAATCTTTGAAGGAACTTTACCTGTCCATGCAAATCCATTGAGATCACGGATGGAACCGTTCTTAATATGGAGCACCATGTCCTGCCGGTGTATCGGATGACCAGCGAATGTCTGATGGACACGAATATGGGTCATACCGATGTCGTCCATTTGTTCATCCAATTGTTTCCAATTCAGCTCCCGGGCATGTACCGATCGACCACCTGGAATTAAGGTTGCCAGGACATCTTGCAAGGAACTGCGCTGAGACCAAAGATCATTGGCATGCAGGTCGATCCAGAAGCTACCGGAACGCGATATAGTAAAAGATTTAATTGCTTCATGCTGCATCCGAATGGAGGGTAAAGGCTGACTGAAGGAGGCCTTCCCCGTGCGGGTCAAATGCCCTGAGGACAGGATGCCCTCGCGAATAGAAAGCAGTTGAGGCTCAACATAAGGATGATCCGCAATTTGTTTCATTGGGGTTTGGGCGATCAGCCCTGACAAGAATATCAGGTGGAAGAACAGGACGGAGATGGTTCTCATGATTTGGATTTGGTTGATTTGAAAAGCAGATTATAGAAGGCCACGATCTTTTCATCGGGTTGATGTCCCGGACGACCCCAGGCAATCCGGTGTGGTGGTTTTCGGCGGGTGCGATATTCTATGAAGTAGTATAAGTCACCAGGTTCGTAGTGTCGGATATGCTCGAGCTCAAGCATGGAATATGACTTGAAAATCTGTCGGACAAAAGGTTTTTCCCAGGTGTCTGATTTTGCAAAAACACTATCCCGGAACCCCTTTTGAAAGAGTCTGCCATCATCCAGCAGAACATAATACTGGAGAATCCCGGAAAACCCCCCACCCTGTCCAAAATGGAGTTGGTCACCCTTGTAATCCGGTGGGAAGTCTACAGCCGGTTGACATCCAGGTATCATCAGGATGAAAAGCGGACTAAAAGCCACTAAAAGCTTGGTAAACATTTAAGAGTCTAAGTCGTTAAATTACTGTTAAGCAGATACCAAAGTAGCGTTTTTCGTCATTCTGGTATGGTAAAAGTGATTATCTTTGATCACATGATCTCTAAACAAAAAAATTTGTATACAATGAAAAAAGTCCTCTTCTCATTTTTATTCCTTTCCGCTATGGCGATGGGCGTTCAGGCTCAGTCCTCCAGTTGCAGCAAAACCTGTGCTTCCAAATCAGCTTCAGAAAAATCTGCCTGCGGAAGTAAGAGTGCTTCTGCCTCAACAGCGGCTGCCAAACTGGCCTCCATGGATGAAAGCATTGAAACCCGTACCTGCCCCGTTAGCGGGACAGTATCTTATGTTCGCAAAGCTAGCAACACCAATGGCGAAATGTCCTATGTTGATGTTTCCTATGATGAAGCCTCCAACACCTTTGTGAACGTTTCTCCGGTTAAAATGGAAGAAAAGGCCAATTGTGCTCCCGGAGCCACCAGTGCCAAAGACAAAGCCTGCTGCTCCTCCAAAAAGGCTGCTGGCAAGTCCTGCTGCGCTGACAAAAGTAAATCTGCCTCTGCTACAACCGCTGCACCTGCTGAAGGTATGCCGATTAAAACAGCTGCCAAAGTGGTCAACTAATTCGGCCATTATGATACAATACATAAAAGGCGGTCCATGGACCGCCTTTTATATTTATACCCTTTTGGCCGGACTTCTTATCTTTGTGCTCCATAGCCATATCAGGATATGGTAACCGGAATTGATTTTCTATGACCCAGGAATCATCCCAACTCAGACCCCAATGGCACGATAACATAATGCAGACTGTGGGTAATACACCCCTGGTCAAACTGCATGGGCTCTCCAAGTTGGGTAATTGTCTGGTATTAGGCAAAATAGAGTCCTTTAACCCTGGTTTGAGCGCCAAGGACCGGATAGGTATGGCGGTCATTGAAGCCGCTGAACAACAGAACCTTATACTTCCCGGCGGGACTATCATTGAATCTACTTCCGGCAATACCGGATTTTCCGTTGCCATGGCCTGCATCGTCAAAGGTTATAAATGTATCCTGACGACCACAGATAAGAGCGCAGAGGAGAAGATCAGCCAGATGAAGGCCCTGGGCGCAGAGGTTGTGATCTGCCCTAACCATGTACCCTCAGATGATCCGCAATCCTACTACAGTGTAGCAGAACGCTTGTCCAAAGAGATTCCGAACTCCTTCTACGTCAATCAATACTACAACCATACCAATGTCGAGGCGCACTACGCCAGTACAGGTCCGGAGATTTGGAATCAAACCGGCGGGCTGCTGACCCATTTCATGGCGACCTGCGGCACCGGTGGCACCATATCCGGGTCCGCCCGCTACCTCAAGGAACAAAACCCCAACGTCAAAGTGATCGCGGTGGACGCAGAAGGATCGGTGCTGACCAAATTTCATCAAACCGGAATCCTGGATAAAAGTGAGATCCATTCCTATCAGCTTGAAGGCGTCGGGAAGAATATCATTCCGTCCAACGTCGAGTTTGATACCATAGACCGGTTTGTCAAGGTCGATGATCGCAGTAGTGCTTTCAGGGCCCGTCAGTTGACCAAAAGTGAGGGAATCTTTGTCGGGTATTCCAGTGGAGCGGTCGTGGAAGCGTTTATGCGTATGCGGCGCGAGTACAAACCCAGTGATGTGGTCGTACTTCTTTTTGCTGATCATGGCAGCAAATACCTGAGTAAGATTTACAATAACGGCTGGATGCAAAAGCAGGGCTTTATCCGCAAGATTGCGGACTATGCGCCCAGCTATCAGATTCAGCGGAGATTAGAACGTGTTTTCAATAAATACATCAAAAACTATGGAAATATTTGATAGGATCCGCCAGCAGCGCGGACCGCTGGGACAATATGCTCATCTGGGTGAAGGGTACTATATGTTTCCGGAACTTCATGGGGAGATCGGTTCCCGGATGATCTTCAATGGCAAGGAAGTCGTGGTGTGGAGTATCAACAATTATCTGGGGCTGGCCAATCATCCGGAGGTGCGTAAGACCGATGCAGAAGCTGCAGCGAAATGGGGACTTGCTTATCCGATGGGAGCCCGACTGATGACGGGTGAAACGTCGTTACATAAAGAACTGGAAGCGAAACTGGCGGCACATGTCTATAAGCAGGCTGCGGCAGTGGTCAACTATGGCTACCCGGGTGTAGTGTCGGCGATTGATGCGTTATTGTCGCGTCGCGATGCTGTCGTTTACGATGCTGAAAGTCATGGCTGCATTATCGATGGTACCCGTCTGCATATCGGAGAGCGCTTTTCGTACAAGCACAATGATATTGAGAGCTTTCAACGCAATATCGAACGTGCCAGGAAATGGGCAGATGAAAAAGGCGGTGGTATCCTGGTGGTGACGGAAGGTGTATTTGGTATGCGGGGCGATCAGGGTATCCTGAAAGAGATTGCAGCGTTGAAGAAAAAATATAATTTCCGGTTTTTTGTAGATGACGCGCACGGCTACGGTACCTTAGGAGAAGGTGGCCGGGGGGCCGGGGTGGAGCAAGGATGTCAGGATGATATTGACATCTATTTTTCCACCTTTGCCAAATCCTTTGCCTGTACAGGCGGGTTCCTGGCCGGAGATGCGGATATCATTCAGTATCTGCAGTATGCCATGCGGTCCCAGATTCATGCCAAGAGTCTGCCTATGCCGATCGTGGAAGGCAATCTGAAGCGACTCGAACTTATGCTTCAACATCCGGAATATAAAGAACAACTCTGGCACGTAGCGACAACCTTGCAAAACGGACTAAAGGAAAGAGGGTTTGACATCGGGGATACCAATACGGTTGTCACACCGGTTTATCTGCATGGGACGCCTTTTGAAGCCACACAACTCGTCCATGACATGCGTGAATCGTATGGCATCTTTACCTCGATGATCGTCTATCCGGTAGTACCTAAAGGCATGATCCTGCTCCGGATGATTCCGACTGCGGTGCATACCGATCGTGATGTACAGCAAACGCTTGACGCCTTTACCGCGGTATCAGATAAACTGAAAGCCGGCGTGTATCAGAATGAAGTATTGAATCCAGTGCTGGGCTAATGGATTGCTGACAAGACAGTAAATAGTATTACCTCGTCTTAACGTATAGAGAAAAAGGCACACTTTAAGGTGTGCCTTTTTCTCTATTTGCATCAATGGGGAAACCCGCTAATTCCCCTAATCTATTGTGTTCTGAAGCTTTTGATCATATAGCTCCTTGCGTTGGTCATTACGTAATAACGCCATCATCTTTCAGCGCATCATACAAACCGGACTCGAGTGTGTACAAGGGCTTAAAATTCAGGTCTCTCACCATTTTGGAATTATCGACACGCCAGTTGCGGGACGTAATCTCCCGGATTTTAAATGGACTCACATGCAGGGGTTTCCTGCGCAACCTTGCAATAGCAAGTCGGGTATGAGAAAGACCCATCAGCAATGGCCTGGGGATTTTGACTTCCCGGATCCGGAGACCCAGATGCTTTGCAATATACCCGTTGATGTCGCTGGGATCATAATCGCCACCATCCGAAATGACATAGATCTGATTACGGACATTGATATCTACTGCATCCCATAGGGCACGGGCCAGATCCTTGACATAAATAAAACTGACGACCTGACCTTTGGGGCCTACGCGAATGCCGATACCTTTCCTGACCAGTTTTACGACCTGTTGGATAAACTTGGTATCCCTCGGGCCATATACAGAGGTAGGCCGGAATATGATCCATTCCAGTCCGGGAATGGCCATGATCTTTTGTTCCGCTTCATATTTGCTTATGCCATAGGGCGTAAAGGGTTTTGCGGGTGACGTTTCCGATATAGGCTCCATCGTCACCGGATCACCGGGCCCCATAGCCTGCAAGCTGCTGATGAAAATGAATTTTTTAAATTGAGGCTGCGTCTGCAACAATGCCTGAATAAAAAATTCAGTAAACTCGACGTTCCCGATATAAAATTCTTCCATCCGGTCCGGCTTAGTCACCCCGGCACAATGGATGATGTATTCAAATCCTCCTGTTTCCGCTGCAAACTTGCTTAATCGTTCAATCAGGGCATCCCTTTCTGAAAATTCCAGGTAAAATCCTTTTGTGCCTTCCTCAAGAAATCCTTCTTCTGTCGTGTTACGGTAGCTGCCGTAGACATCATGACCGCGTTTCAAACCCTCTTCCTGAAGATACCTGCCTATAAATCCACCGGCTCCTGTGACCAGCACTCGTTTCTTATCCATAGATGGCGAAGATAAGAAAGGTGCAGGAGCTCTCCGGATACCGGATGGCTGCCAATTGATTTACCTTTGCAGGGCTATGTCATACGACCTGAATGAATTCCGCAAAGCCATTCAAAACGGCATCCCCAACGTCCTGCCATCGTATAGTGGACGTGATGAAACCATCCAGCATGCTCCCGTGCGCAGTATCGCCAGCCTGAGCATTGAAGACCGCCGCCTGGCACTGGCCAATGCGCTGCGTTATTTTCCCGTCGAAAAACACAACGAGCTGGCTCCGGAGTTTGCAGATGAACTGATCCGGTATGGCCGGATCTACATGCTCCGATACCGCCCAGCCTACCCTATGTATGCCCGTCCGATTGAACACTATCCGGCCCGATGCCAGCAAGCTGCAGCGATCATGCTCATGATCCAGAACAATCTGGATCCCTTGGTCGCCAAATACCCGCATGAACTGATTACCTATGGGGGTAACGGAGCCGTATTTCAAAATTGGGCCCAGTACCTGCTTACGATGCAATATCTCAGTGAAATGCAGGAGGATCAGACGCTGGTGCTTTATTCCGGACATCCGCTCGGTCTTTTTCCGTCTTCAACTGCTGCACCTCGGGTCGTGGTGACAAATGGTATGATGATCCCCAATTATAGCTCGAAGGAGGACTGGAACAAATACAATGCTCTGGGAGTCACGCAATATGGGCAGATGACGGCTGGTTCGTTTATGTATATAGGTCCGCAAGGGATCGTACATGGCACGACGATCACTCTCCTGAATGCCGGACGGCTCAAGGGACTGGGGGAAGATCAGTTAAAGGGTAAGGCTTTCGTCACCTCTGGTCTGGGGGGCATGTCGGGTGCACAGGCGCGGGCTATGATCATCACGGGTGCCACCGGCATCATCGCGGAAGTGGATCGCGATGCCATCTTGCAACGCGAGACAGACGGGTATATCCGGACAGAAGACGTCTTTCTGGATCTGGATCTGATGTTGCGCTTATTTTCTAAAGCCAAAGCTGCTGGTGAGTCCCGTTGTTTTGTCTATCATGGGAATATTGTAGATGTCTGGGAACGATTGGTCCAGCTCCAGATTGATGTTGAACTGGGCTCCGACCAAACCTCCTGTCACAATATGGATCATCTGGGATATTGTCCGGCTGGATATACATTTGAAGAGGCGAAAGTGCTATTGAACAGAGATAAAGAACAATTTGACGCAGCGGTCAAAGCTTCTCTCCGCCGACATGTCCGGGCCATCAATATGATGTGTGATCGAGGCATGTATTTTTGGGATTACGGCAATGCGTTTCTATTTGAAGCAGCAAAGGCGGATGCCGATATTTTGGACAGTAAGACCCCCAGTGGA
Source organism: Saprospiraceae bacterium (assembly GCA_041746735.1). Taxonomy (GTDB): domain Bacteria; phylum Bacteroidota; class Bacteroidia; order Chitinophagales; family Saprospiraceae; genus Opimibacter. The sequence goes on along the minus strand of JBGTGP010000029.1, from coordinate 98,155 downwards.
TTCAGATATCCGTCGTATGTGGAGGATATTATGGGCCCCTTGTGTTTTGACTATGGTTTTGGACCCTTCCGCTGGGTTTGTACTTCAGGATTGGAAGAGGATCTGGTATTGACCGATCAGCTTGCGGCCAGTGTCATCCGGGATATGTTGAAATCAAGCGCAGAAGAAACCAGGAGTCAATGGACAGACAACTTGCACTGGATTGAGCAGGCTCAGGCAAATATTCCACCTGTGGGCAGCAAGTCGAGGATCCTCTATGCGGATGCAACAGGCCGGATCGAGATCGCCCGTCGTTTCAACGCCGCGATCCGGGATGGACGGATTAAGGCTCCTGTGGTCCTTGGCAGGGATCACCATGATGTAAGTGGAACAGATAGTCCATGGCGTGAAACGGCCAATATCTATGACGGGTCCAGGTTTACGGCTGATATGGCCGTCCACAATGTGATAGGAGATGCGATGCGTGGTGCTACGTGGGTGAGTTTGCACAATGGAGGGGGCACGGGTTGGGGGGAAGCAATAAATGGAGGGTTTGGGCTGGTATTGGATGGGAGTGAAGCGAGTGATACCGCCTTGCAATCCATGCTGCATTGGGATGTCAACAATGGTATTGCCCGCAGAGCGTGGGCGCGGAATGCCCACGCGATCACCACAGCCCGGGCTGCGATGGAGGAAGAAAAAAAGCTGGCTATCACACTGCCTCATCTTGCAGATCCGAAATTGCTCCGCAGGTATTTTGAGGTGTAAGCCTAAGATGATATTGCGACGTATAAAACTCTATTGGGCAATGGCCTTTCCATGCAAATCCGTCACATTGACCCTCAACAGAAAATCTGTGCGAAATCGAAAACTCAAGGCTGATGATCGAATTTAGTCTGAACACGGAGATACAATGTCCGATACAGGAGGTGGTTAGAAAATTCACCGACCGAAGTTTGTTTCCGCTGTGGCAGCCAGGTCTTGTCAGCAGCGAAAAAATCACAGATACGTCGAAGCGGCAATACAAACTTGTATTTCAGTTTGGCCGTCGGAAAATGATCATGACGGAGACCATAGAGCAAGATCAACTCCCGGAAGAATATATCTGCTCCTACGAAATGAAAGGCATCTTCAACCGGGTGCAGCATCGCTTTGAGGATAGCGGGCATGGAACTACGCGATGGAAATGTACGCATGAATTCCGTTTTAAAGGTGTGATGAATCTGGTGGTGCGTTTTATGTACGTCGATTTTCACAAACAATCGCAGATCATCATGAACAATTTTAAAAGATTTGCAGAACAAGGGGCACAGGTTTGATGGTTTAAACGAGTCAAGGTTTGGGAGTCAACAACTGCAACTCCCGCGGAGGCGCAGTTCCTTATTGTGATTTCGATTAACGTATGGTTAACAGCAAATTATACGTCCTGACTCTTCGTTGTAGGTGGATAGTCCTTACTTTTGACATTGATAATCTGATTTAAACCATATTCAACATTTTGACCTGATATGAAACATTTACTCGGAATACTGGCCATCGTACTTGTGGCTTCATTTCAACTGGCAGCTCAGGCTACCAACACCGAACCTCCAGCTAATCCGGCATCCAAGGCTATCCTGAAACTGGATTCAGATGTGGTAGACTATGGAACGATGGACCAGGGTGGTGAACCACTCCGGGTTGTCAAATTTACAAATACCGGGACCGAGCCATTGATCATCTCAGGTGCAAAAGGAAGTTGTGGGTGTACGGTGCCTAACTGGCCGAAAGACCCGATCATGCCAGGTGAGTCTTCCCAAATCGAAGTGCGGTACGACACGAAGCGAGTTGGCGCTATCAATAAGACCATCACCGTTACATCTAATGATCCTGCCGGGAAACATATCATCCGGGTCACCGGCAATATCAGTGCTGTAGCTCAGGAAGAAGGTCTTCCGGAAAAACAAACCATCTTCAACAAGCCGAACTAATACCTTTCTTCGGTTAAACCTTATCCGGCCCGGTCAGTTAACACTGTCCGGGCTTTTTATTTTCTTAGCCCTCCATTATTCACTCTATACCGGATCTATGCTTGTCCTTCTCTCCCCCTCCAAAAACCTGCATACAACTCCGCAGCCTGCTCACCGGCATTCCTTACCCCGATTGGCCGACCAATCCATCATACTGATCAAGCGTCTGCAACAATTACGTCCTCAGGCATTTGCCGATCTGATGAATATCAATGATAAACTGGCCAAACTCAATTACAACCGTTACCAGAGTTTCTCCTGGCCCCATACGCCTGAATCGGCGACTACGGCTATTTATACATTCCGCGGTGAAGTCTACCAGGGCTTTGATGCGAATACCCTGACAAAGCCTCAGGCTGACAAGGCCGATAAATGCATTCGAATCCTATCCGGATTGTATGGACTACTCAGACCCCTGGATCTGATCCAGCCCTATCGTCTGGAAATGGGGACCAAACTCAAAACGGGTAAAGCATCTGACCTGTATTCATTCTGGGGCGGTATGATTACCCAGTTATTACGCGAGGACATTGCCGCCACAAAATCCAAAGAAGTGATCAATCTGGCATCACAGGAATACATGACCGCTATCCACACCGACCAGTTGGGTGTTCCTGTCATCGATATCAGTTTTCTGGAAGACCGAAATGGCAAACTCCAGTTTCTTTCCTACAATGCCAAACGTTCGCGTGGTTGGATGGCCCGGTATATTGTCAATCAGAATATCCGCAAATCGTCGGATCTCAGAGGCTTTGACCTGGAAGGTTACAGCTATCGCGAAGACCTGTCGACTCCGTCAAAATTGGTCTTTGTTCGGTAATTTGTTTAGCTTTTGGCCATGAAAAAACTGATCCTCCCGGCATTTCTTTTCGCAAGCTGGATGGCTTTCCTTCAAACCGACCTTCCCGTAAAGGGTAAAAACTTCCTGCCTGCCTTGGGTCGTTTTCTTAGTCCCTTTCACGGCATTTGGCAAAATGTCACCGCGAATCCCATCTCCTTTAATATACAAGGTCATACCCGTGAAGGGGTGAAGATTCTCTTTGATGAACGGGATGTACCGCATATCTATGCTTCCAATCTTGCGGATGCTATGTTGGCTCAGGGATACCTCCATGCAGCCAACCGTTTTTTTTCCATGGACTTGTCTTCCCGGTCTGCTGCTGGCCGACTGTCTGAGCTCTTTGGTACCAGGACGATCGAGATCGACCGAAAGCAGCGGGAACGCGGGTTCGAATGGTCCGCCATTGAAAAAGCATCTCATTGGGAATCGTATCCCGAGAATAAACAAATCATGGATGCCTATATTGACGGAATACATCTCTATACCCGCTCCCTCTCTTATAAAAACTGGCCACTGGAATATAAAGTCCTATCGAAGCCCCCTGTAGAATGGACCGCGGTACATTCAGCACTAACCCTGACGAATATGGCTATCGCACTCTGCCTGCGTGAAGATGATCTGGCCTATACCCATGCCCAAAATCAATTGTCAGCGGAAGAGTTTGCCTTTCTTTTCCCGGATCACAACCCACTCGAAAGTCCTATAGTCCCTCGGGGAACCATTTGGAATTTTAATCCTGTCTATCCCGGAAAGGGACCATCAGTTATTTCCAATGGACATTTACATCCACCTTTAAACGATAGTCGTCATGAGGATCTCAATGGTAGCAACAACTGGGCGGTGTCAGGTGGTAAAACCAAAAACGGCGCTCCTATTCTGGCCAATGATCCGCACCTGGGGCTGACGTTGCCCAATATCTGGTATGAAGTGGAGATTCATACACCCGAAATGTCGGTTCATGGAGTGTCTCTGCCCGGCCTTCCATTGGTCGTGATTGGATTCAATGAAGATATTGCATGGGGCTCAACCAACTCAGGACAGGACGTGCTCGATTGGTACCAGATTACATGGCAGGACAGTTCACGTCGCCAATATCTTTTGGGCGATCAGTATACATCTTCATCATTGCGGCCAGAGGTCATTCAGATTCGTGGTCAACCATCGGTAATCGATACGATCCGGTATACCCATTGGGGCCCGGTTTCCAAATCAGGGCCCCACAAGGATATGGCGATGAAATGGATCGGGCATCAGAAAGCCACCTCGAATGATGTTGAATATCTTCAGAAGATCAATAAAGCCCGAAACCTGGCCGAATACCGGGATGCCGTGGCTGCATTTCAGTATCCGGCCCAGAATAAAGTCTTTGCTTCCCGTGAAGGCGATATAGCCATCAGCGTTGCCGGTGTCATACCTGTCCGTCCATCGGGTCTTGGCGAACGTATTGCTGACGGATCCAATCCGGATCTGGACTGGCTCGGGTACATCCCGATTGAGCATGCGCTTCATAGCATTAACCCTGAACGAGGATATGTGAGCTCAGCCAATCAGGCTCCTGCAGCACCGGACTATCCGTATCCTCAATTGGGAAGGCGGGTTTTTGAAGATTTTCGAGGTCGGGTGGTGAATCAGGTTCTCGATTCCCTGAACGACATCACACCGAGGGACATGATGGCATTGCAGGACAATAGTTTCAACCTGCACGCTGCAGAAGTACTTCCGCTCATGTTGGACATGATACAGCAGCAAAATTGCCTGAAAGAAGAAGACCGTCCTGTTTTCAACAGGATACGTCAATGGAACTTTGAATACCATCGCGACAGTGTAGCTCCCGTTTTCTTTGATCTTTGGTATAAGAACTTTGAAGCTTTGGTTTGGGATGAATTAGACACGCTTGGCATCATGTATCCTGAGGAATGGCGACTGACCGAAATCGTACGGGATCATGCTGACCATTCCTTTTTTGACATACAGGACACACGGGATGCGAAGGAAACTGCCGCGGACATCGCTTGTCTTTCCTTTTCTAAAATGATAACTCAATATCATGCTCTGCCTTCTCTTCAGCAATCCAGTTGGGGGGCTTATAAGCAATCAGTAATTCCGCATCTGGCCAGGTTTCCCCTTTTCGGATCTGACGTCTTGCATACCTCCGGAGGCCGGCACATCGTCAATGCCATGAGCAAGAGTCACGGGCCATCTTGGCGAATGATCGTTGAATTGAGTACGCCTGTCAAAGCCTGGGTCAATTATCCCGGAGGGCAATCAGGGCATCCGGCCAGTCCCCACTACCGGGATATGCTTGAACATTATTTTGAAGGAGCCTATTATGAAGTGATACTTCGCAAAGATCCTGCATCATGGTCACCTTTACGCCAAATCCATCTTACACCATGAATTCAACAAAAGGTTTCATCATTCCTATACTCGCTATGGTCATCGCTGTCGGGGCAGCGGGGTATTTCGGCCCCTGGTGGGGACCTGCCGCCTCCCTGGTGATATTCAACGTTCTTCTAGGTTGGAACTCAAAGAAATCTGCCCTTTTTTCAGGACTGATACTGGCTGTGTTGTATCTCGGTATATCACTTATGATGTATACCCGGGATGAAGCTAAAATCATCCATAAAACGGGAGCTTTACTCGGCGGCATGTCCGCCCTGGCCATGGCTCTGGTCACCGTGCTGACCGGGGCTATATCCGGCGCCCTTGCAGGTTGGACGGGAAGTGTACTCGGTTCCATGATCAGAAGTTCCACAGCTTCTGTTGTTAAATAATATTCCTCCTGAAACTTTTTTTTCCACAAAGTGTATCGGTGTATACGATTTTGCCGGTCCTGAAGGTTACGTTTTTACTATATTCATAGTCCTTTGAAGAATGTCAATTGCATTTCATATCCATATCCACAACACTATGGACAAACCATTATCCACGGAACAATATCAGCTGGAGCAGGCCGAAGCGCAAAAGCGAATCCGGAAGATCAAGAAATTTTACAAGGAATTGACGAGTTGGGCCGGCACGAGCGTATTCCTGATTGCGATCAATATTTTTATCGCGGGCCATATTACCTGGGCTAAGTATCCGGTTTTCTTTTGGGGTTTATTTATTCTGGTGCAAGCTTTTGAGGTCTTTCGTTTACAACGCATGGACAAAGAATGGGAAGAACGTCAAATGCGACGCTTCACCGGCCGATCTACGCCTCCACCCCTACAGCGTGCTCCTCCTCATGGTGCACACGATCAAACGGAAGATTATAGTGAACAATTATTACAGCAACGGGAACGTGAGCTGGCGGATTTATCCGAATACCGCAAACTCAAACGACCCTGGAAAGACGAAGATCTCGTCTAAAATCACGCCTCGCTTTTTGGAATTTTACTGACGGCGAATAATCGCTGAATACTGTACTTACCACCACCATGAGCAGCGATCATCAATAATCCACCGGCAATCGCAATATTCTTCATAAAGAGTATGGCATTGAGGCGTTGGAGGTCTTTAGGGTCATTCCAGAAGGAATACATGATGCAGGTGACGGGTATCCAGTACAAGAGCAACAACCATACGCCAAGTCGAATCCTGTAACCAATCAGTAGCATGATGGCGCCCATGATCAGGAAGACGATAGAGGAATACACGAGAAATTCTGGCTTCCAGGTAATACCATATTCGGCCATGGTCATTTTAGTCTTTTCCATATATAATAGTGAATCAATGCCTTCATAAATGAAGATCGCACTGATCAGGATACGCCCGATAAGATCAAAGATGTGATACATAGCTTCCTGTTAAAGATACCTTGATTTAATGTATTGACTCACTGCACGGCCAATGAACTGCCCGTCCATAGCAGCAGAAACAATGCCGCCGGCATATCCTGCACCTTCACCGCATGGGAACAAACCTTCTATTTCAATATGCATGCCAGTTGCTGCATCTCTTGGAATACGCACAGGGCTGGAGGTTCTGCTTTCCGTAGCTACGACTACGGCTTCGCTATCAATATAGCCTTTCATCTTATGATCAAATCCCCGCAATCCGAGCAACAATCGCTCATAGATCCATTTTGGAAGGAGCTCATGTACCGGTGCGGAAAATAATCCCGGAATATAACTGCTCTCGGGTACGTCTGAAGAGACCTGCTGGCGCAGAAAATCTGTAAGACGCTGTGCCGGGGCTGCCTGCGATCCGCTTCCTGCCTGAAACATGCGTTGTTCTACATCGCGCTGGAATGCCACACCCAGCAGCGGGCCGGCGTCTTTATACGGCACAAGATCTTCCAGTTCTACTGATGTCACAACTCCGGAATTGGCGAAGGGACTGTCCCGTCGTGATAATGACATCCCGTTGACCACAATCTCTCCGGGAGCTGTGGCAGCTGGCACAATAAGTCCACCGGGACACATGCAAAAAGAAAACACACCCCGATGTCCTGCTTGCGCATTCAGCGCATAACTCGCAGCGGGCAGCAGCGGGCCACGGGGTGTCATCCCATACTGGCATAGATCCACAAAGGATTGCGGATGCTCTATGCGTACTCCAAGAGCAAAGGGCTTTGGTTCAATGTAAATCCCCCGGTCGAGCAGTAACTTGAATATATCCCTGGCACTATGACCTGAAGCCAATATGATCTGTTCTGTCCGAACGCGTTCCTGACCGTTAATCTCAAGCCCGACAATATGTCGCTGCGGCTGGGCCTCCACAACCAAGTCTGTCACAAATGCATTGAAAATCACCTGACCGCCATGGGCTTCAATCCTACTCCGCATGGTGGAAATAATGTCCGGAAGTTTGTTGGATCCAATGTGAGGATGCGCATCTGCTAAAATGCCCGGATCGGCTCCACATTCCACCAGAATACGGAGAACTGATTCGATATTTCCTCTTTTGGAAGAACGGGTGTAAAGTTTGCCATCTGAATAGGTTCCGGCTCCACCTTCTCCAAAACAATAATTGGAATGTGGATTGACAATGCCGTCTTGCTGAATAGCACGTAAATCTTTGCGTCGTGATCGTACGTCTTTTCCTCGCTCAAGAACAACGGGACGGTATCCGGCCTTTATACATTCCAGCGCTGCAAAGTACCCTGCAGGACCCGCTCCGATGATATACACTTCACGTGATGCTGAGACATCAGGTAGCTGATCTAATTCACCGGGATGCACCGGAAGGGGTTCCCCTTCAGAGATCAGGGCTCTGATCAGATATACCGGAGGTCTGAATCTGGCATCTAACGATCGCCGAATGACCCTGAAGTCTTTGATACGGGTCGGGCTCATCCGGGCCGCCCTACCCATGAGATCCATCATGATCTGATGGTCATCCAAATCCTCAGGCGCAATTCTAAACGCTACTTCCCGCATCAGTAAATCCAGGCTTCAGGATTGATAGACGTCCTGGCAGCATTCAGGACTTGCTGGAGTGAAGAAGGCTCACAGGAAGTACGAATCGCTATACGGGTCAGATTTCCGCCTTGCAAAGACACTCCCATATAGTTCATGGAGGTTAGGCGGTCCAGCATGCGGCTCGCATTAGCCGGATCCGAAAAGGCGCCTACGACAATATAGCAGTCAGCCTCCCCGGTCGTCTTTGGTGATTCAGGGACAGCAACTGCCAAGGTGTCTGCATGTACTTCTGTGGTAACACTACCTGTATCTGTAGGAATAGTGGTGATTTCAGTGAATACAGTTGGAGAGGTTTGAGGATGAAAAATCTCTTTCATTTCACGGAGTCGCTGTCGATTAGAAAGAATATCCCAGGTCAAATACGCACATAAGATTGTAATAAGCGCCATGGCCAACACCAGAATGATCCACAACAAACGATTAGAAAAGTCATTTCCGGCTATGCCACTTTCCATTCCGGAATCTGAAGGAATAACAGCCGGTGACTCCTCCAATGGATCAGTTGGGTATACACTTACACTTACCGCAGTAGAATCCGATAGGGCATCAACGGTTGCAACAGGTATACCGGGGATCGGTGCTACAGAAGGTGTGGAGACCTTCGATGCTTCAGTTGCGCTTTTTAAGTCCAGCACTTCAAGACCGGTAAATGCCAGGTTGAACGCATCCCAATCCGGAGTGAATCGAATACCCCCTGTAGGCAGTCTGGAAAAGGTTCCGAACTTCTCGATACTATATGCTCCATCTGTATGCAGAGCTGAAAGTACTTTGTCCACAAAACCCGATATGGATTGGGTGGAAGATTCGATACTCACTGCGGATGCATACTGGATATAGGCCGGGAGGATATTAGTTGGATCTGAGTCCTGGTCGGAATACCCGGGCTCAATAAACGGGGGTTTGATTTTGGACTGTCCGAAATCGATCTCTGCCGGATGAAAGATTGCATCAAACCGCCCCAGACCCTTCACATATACGGAAGGTGTCTGTTGCAGCAGATCCAGTATAAAATAGGGTACCTTGTCCGAGAGCACTCTCAAATTTAACCAATTCGTGATGAGTTCAGTCCCGGGCATATCAAAACCTGTCCGCGATCATTTGAAGGATTCGGGTCCGACCCCTCTTATTATGGAAACTACCCTTTCGGCTTACGGTTGCGTCTTGTTTTGAACATCTCCACTACCTCCTTTTCCTTCATAAAATTCCAATCCGGAAACTTGTCCAGCACAAAGTTCTTTACATCCTGATAGGATGTACTGCGTTTATCCGTAAACTGTTTCATGCAACGCTGGACAAAGGACATACTCAGATTACGAAGACGGATATTGAACTCCTGATTGGCGAAAATATCCATATAGAGTTTCATAAAACGGGCGATACTGTCATCGCGCACAGCTTCCTCTTCTGACTTCTTGTGATCTGTGCCGATCAGGACTTTATAATCTTCCACGGGCAGATTGGAGATCAGGCGTTCGAAGTGTCCATAAATTGTATGACGGAGACACTCATTGATGTCGGACAATCCCTCATGGCTTTCATAAAAGGATCGGGTTGCTTCAATAGCATCTTCGTGTATATACCCTTTATCATGAATCAGATGGATCAGGATGGAATACCGCATTATATCATCCTGGATGCTTTTGTCCAGTAGTTGATGAATATTGACGTCTGAGGCTTTGTCGAGGGGAAGACCTTTCTCCTCTATGTCGAGGAGATACGTAAAGTAGAGCTCCGAAAAACCTGGCAGATTCGCGCGGGCTTCGTTGAACAAGCCACTAATCCAACTTTCATGTCCTTTATGCGGGAAATATCGGCTAAAGAGAACCAACATCTTCTGGTATTCTTCCTCTTGCTTAAAAGCGGCGTTATCCAGGAACTCCTTAAAGTTGGGTAACAAACTCATATTGATTTTGCCATACCGAATCCGGTACTGGACAAATTTCTCAAGGGCGGAAAACAGGGACTTAAGCTCACCTATCGTTTTTGGAAAATCAGCCGAATGGTAGTTATGATGAATAAATTGTCTTTGATACCCTTCATACGCGGCTTTCCGGGCGGGTAAAGCGCGAAACTTATCCAGGACCATGGATTCAAAAAACTGACGAATCTTCTTATTCTCCACCTGGTTGATCAGGTTACTAACCCAGATCTCGCTGGAAAGGGCAAAACCGATCTGGCAACTTTGACCAATCTTGGTTTTGATCCATTCGAAATTGGATGACTCGGTGATCGCCAACAATACTTCTTTGAAATGATCCTGGGGGCGGCGGTAATGGTAGTCGTTATCTATTTCACCACGCAGGACACTAAAACCTAATATTTTGGAGATATACATCCCTTCAAACTCAGGATGCAGGAGTACAGATTCCAATGTGGCAAGTTGCAAGGGATGATTTTCTGCAACCCGCTCATACAGGGCTTCGATCTGGGGCTCAAACGCATCGCGAAGTGTCTGATAACTGGCCTCTTCCTCGTCATCAAGATAGGTGACGAGAAGATCTGAGCTTTGAATTACACCTCTCAGGGTGTCGAGTTCGATCTGATATTTCTGATCCAGTTTTTCCATGATGCGGTTTTTAAAATTGGTCTTAATACATGTACACCTGGTAAGACACAAAAGGCCTTACCAGGTGTACAAAAAAAAATCCCTTCTTATGCGTACCTCCTTCAGGAGGATACGATGTATCAATGACACCTAAAATATAGGGTCATGAGGTTGTCTATTAGTGTTAACCTTCCTTTACGTCCTCAACAGCAGGATCAGGGGTATTTTCCTCAGTTGAGATGGGGGCCTTTTCCTCAGCTACGGGTGCCTCTGTTACGGGTGCCTCTGCTACAGGTACTTCTTCTACAGGTACTTCTTCTACAGGTGTTTCTGCTACAGGTGTTTCTGCTACAGGTGCCTCTACTGCGGTTTCGACATCGTCAGCGGTCTCAGCAGCAGCGGCTGCAGCGAGATCAACATTGAGCAATTCGTCCTCTACAACTGTAGATTCCTCCTTCTTCTTGCTGACTTTTCTGGCGCTTCCGGATATTTCAGCAGCCCTTTGCTTCCGCTCATCGGCGGTTTGGCGGATGCGGTCTTCAATTCTGGCTTCTTTGGCGTCGACCCAACCTCTGAAACGAACTTCTGCTTCGTCCGGTGTCATAGCGCCTTTCTTGACACCTCTCTGGAGGTGTTTATAATACAGAACGCCTTTAAAACGAAGAATGGCTCGAACCGTATCAGTCGGTTGGGCACCATTATTTAGCCATTCAAAAGCTTTCATCCGGTCAATATCAATGGTGGCCGGCCGGGTCATTGGGTTGTATACCCCGATCCGTTCGATAAAACTACCATCGCGTGGAGCTCTTGCATCAGCTATAACGATGTGATACAGAGGGTTTTGTTTGCGTCCATGACGCTGAAGACGAATACGTACTGACATGGTTTGTGGTTAAAATTTAATGGTTAAGATACCTTGCCGGACTACCTCACGAGTGAGCTCCCGGTTTTTAACGGACGGCAAAGATACCGATATCTTCCAAAATACCAAAGGGTTATGAAAATGTGATGGAGAGTGATGCGCTGGAAATTATTGGATGGCGAGGGGCTTTACCCCTCGCCACGAGATGGCGCCCTTTCAGGGCTTTCGCTCCAAAAGCGCTTAGAAAAATTTCTTCTGGAAAATGGCTGTATGCTAAAAGCCCTGAAAGGGCGACCTCCTCGGCAAACGGGTGAAGCCCTTTGCCATAAGGACAAGATTGGCGAGGGGCTTTACCCCTCGCCACGAGATGGCGCCCTTTCAGGGCTTTCGCTACAAAAGCGCTTAGAAAATTTCTTCTGGAAAATGGCTGTATGCTAAAAGCTCTGAAAGGGCGACCTCCTCGGCAAACGGGTGAAGCCCTTTGCCATAAGGACAAGATTGGCGAGGGGCTTCACCCCTCGCCACGAGATGGCGCCCTTTCAGGGCTTTCGCTCCAAAAGCGCTTTGAAAAATTTCTTCTGAAAAATGACTGTATGCCAAAAGCCCTGAAAGGGCGACATCCTCCGGCAAACGGGTGAAGCCCTTTGCCATAAGGGCAGGCGCTTGGCGCATGAATTTTTCTGAGCAGTTGGAGGTTAATATGAGGTATGTAAATAAAACATTTTCCCTAAACTGAACCGGGAAGATGCTCTCCAACTCGTTCATTTTGAATAAATGGCAAGCACTTTATAGGAGGTGAGAGCCTTCAAACTTGCTGAAATCCTTAGTTTCTAATACCCTTGTTGCTTGTAACCAGATGAAACAATTATATCATGGGACAATCACTTGTCAAAAACTACATTCACATCGTCTTCAGTACAAAATACAGACAACCTCTGATCGATGAAGGGATTGCAGAGGATCTCTATGCCTATCTCGGTGGAATGTGCAAAATAATGGATTGCCCACCAATCATTGTGGGAGGCTATAAGGACCATATCCATATTCTGTGCCTACTATCCAAAAAGATACCACTTATGAAACTTCTGGAGGAAGTAAAATCACATTCATCAAGTTGGATCAAAACCAAAGGAGATGCTTATGAAGCATTTCGGTGGCAGAATGGATATGCTGCTTTTTCAGTAAACTGGAAGGGGGTAAACGCTGTGACCAGGTATATTGCAAATCAGAAAATGCATCACAGTAAAAGGGACTTCCAGGACGAATGTCGCATGCTATTGAGAGAAAATAATGTAGAATATGATGAGCGATATATCTGGGATTGAGCGAAAAATACGCTCACTTTCGGACCACTTAGCTCAATCTATTCGGGAAAATTCCCAAATGTGGGAAAGACTTCTCTCAAGACATGATTGGCGAGGGGCTTCACCCCTCGCCACGAGATGGCGCCCTTTCAGGGCTTTCGCTCCAAAAGCGCTTAGAAAATTTCTTCTGGAAAATGGCTGTATGCTAAAAGCCCTGAAAGGGCGACATCCTCCGGCAAACGGGTGAAGCCCTTTGCCATAAGGACAAGATTGGCGAGGGGCTTCACCCCTCGCCACGAGATGGCGCCCTTTCAGGGCTTTCGCTCCAAAAGCGCTTAGAAAATTTCTTCTGGAAAATGGCTGTATGCTAAAAGCCCTGAAAGGGCGACCTCCTCGGCAAACGGGTGAAGCCCTTTGCCCTAAGGGCAGGCGCTTGGCTATATAAAATTCAATCCGCTAGAATTCACATCGAAACCGAACATTCAGTCTCCGCGAACTAAGGTAGTTGGGGATGGCATACTGCGACTGAAAGATGGTCTTCACCCAGGTCCGACTGGCTTCGTTCCGGACCTGAAGAAGATTGAAGATCTCCAGACTCAGCCAACTGTCCCGTGTCAGGCCCCAGATGCTGCCAGGGCGATCCTGCTTCCATTCACGACTCCAGAGTTTGAAAGAAAAGCCGATATCCACCCGATGGTATGGCTTGTACCGGTAGGTATTTCTATATAGGATGTTGTTATCCTTGATGCCGAAAGGAAGGCCTGTACCAATCGTCGTATTGAGATGCACGCGGAAGTTATCGTTATCCGGCAGGTAATCCTGGAAAAAAACATTCAGGGTCATAAACTGATCTGTGGGACGTGGGACGTCTTTCACGGGTACACCTTCGCTACTCCCCAACTCCCTTTCAAGATGCTGAATGCCACGGATACTTTCCCGGGCCCGTAAAAATGAAAGATTGATCCAGGACTCAGCTCCCGGCACCAACTCACCGTTGATTCGCATATCGATACCAGCTAGATACCCAGTCGCATCATTGGCTCCGGAATACCGGATACGCACATTATCCACTTCATACGTCACCAGATCCCACAAAGCCTTATAGTAGGCTTCAAGGATCAACTTATACTTCGGCCCTTGTTCACCCTCAGGCCCAAAGGCTGTGGAATACCCCGCCAGAATCTGAAATGACTTCTGGGCCCTGAGATTCTCATTGATCACCCCATCCGGTCTTCGCAACTCGCGGTAGAAAGCAGGCTGGGCATACCAGCCAGTCGCCAGTTTATAGCCTTTATGCCGTCCCGGCGAATAGGTAAGCTGGAAACGTGGGCTAATGACCCATTCATCATTGAGGTTCCAGTATTGCCCTCTGATCCCACCCGTTATCCGCAGCTCCTTTCCTTCATCAAACTGTCGAGTAAAAGTGTTTTGTACAAAGGCGGTGGACCGTATGGATTGCAGGTCACGCTCCGAGTTTAATACATATAATAATTCAAGTCCACCAGGATCATACGGAAGTGAAAAACCAGCCGAATCCAACCGCTCCCATTCATGAATACGATCCATGACATCCTCCAACCCCACACGGATTCCTGCCTGAATAAACTGAGATTTGCCGGCTCCCTGTTGCAACTCAATACCACCCCGCACCTCTGCATTGAAAATATTGACCTGCAACAGATTTCGGCTATAGCCATGCTGAATACCACTGCCCAATAAGGCCAGCTCTTCACCAGCTCCGGGTGCATTTAGACTGGTCTCGATCTGACTGAGACGGTACTGCCCTATGATATCGAGATTTTCCCGCTCGAGGCTTTTATACCCGGACAACAGAATCTTTAAAAATAGAGGATTTTTCTTTCGGTCCGGAACAAACGAAAGAGAGACACCCGTCATGCCATTCAGAAAAAGATCGCTTTCTGCACCTTCAAAATCAGTGGTCAGCCGAAGTGCAAAATTGACAAGTCCTGTTGCAGTCTGACTGCTGATGGGTACAAAATCATACTTGCTCTTATTGAGATTGGCTAGCAGGCCCAGTTGCCAGGCCTTTGAAAGATCCAGAGTGGTATAGATCTGATAATCAGCAAAAGCCGGCGTGTATTCTCCTTTGATATCCAATGATCCGAGGAGATACTGGGTAGTCTTAAATCGAACACCTGCTAGATATCGCCACTTGCGGTACCCGCCTTTTCCCACGGGAAGACTCCCTTCAAGATGCCCCGTAGCACCCAGCATGCTCAGCGACAAGGAAGCCCTGACACTGTCCGGCAACTTGTATCGGACGTCCAGGACGGATGACATCTTGTCTCCATACCGGCTCTCGAATCCACCGGAAGAAAAACTCAAATCCCGAATCAGGTCCAGATTGGGCAACGTTAATCCTTCCTGATTACCCGTGCGCACTAACAACGGCCGGTAGATTTCAAAATCATTGACATACACGAGGTTCTCATCGTAGTTTCCTCCACGGACATTGTATTGTGATGTCAGCTCACCCCCGGTACCACTACTAGCGCCCAGCGCGATATGCGGTAATATCGATTCCAGATTACCTGTAGTACTGGGGAGGAGTTTCATGGCCTCCACCTTTTCCCGGATCATGCCTGCGTCGTCTATTTTCTGTGCCGTCACGATGACCTCCAGATCAGAGGCTACGGGCACAAGCTGGACATTGAGCATAAAACGTGAACCAGAAGGAATCTCTTGAAGCGTATAATTAAGTGGCTTGTATCCGGTCCGCCGGAATTCCAGCAATATACCAGCCGGTCCAGCAGGCAAAACAAGTTCGTAAAACCCGTTTACAGATGAGTTTACCACTTTACTATGTGCAGGAGCGACAACAGTTACAAGTTCTACTGGTTGTCCATTCTGAATATCCGTGATAGTGCCATATACCGTGAACTGAGCCTGGCTCTGCTGGAGTGTAAAGGCCAATATCAACGGCAGCAACCCTAGTTTCATCAGTGACCGAACGAAACTCAAACAGGAATATTTTGAAATCCTTCCTTACCGATAGCTTTCATCTGCATAATCGTGGCTTTTGGATCCGCCGTTGAGAGCACCGCATTTCCTGACACCAGCACTTGTGCTCCTGCCTGAAGGACACGTTCGGCATTCTGGAGACCTATTCCACCATCCACTTCAATATAAGGTGAGAGATTCCGCTCGTCCAGCATTTGCCTGAGCTGTGCCACCTTTGGAAGAGTCTGATAAATAAACTTCTGGCCACCAAACCCGGGATTGACCGACATGATGAGGATGAGGTCCAGATCTTCAAGTACATCAGAAAGCAAAGTGACCGGTGTATGTGGATTGAGCGCAACACCCGCGAGCGCTCCTGTTTCCTTGATCTGATGAATGACCCGATGCAGGTGTTTGCACGCTTCATAGTGTACTGTGATGACATGGGCTCCGGAAGCTCGAAAACGTTCGATATACCGTTCGGGTGCTTCGATCATGAGGTGGACATCCAGTGGTTTTGTAGCCCGGCGCTGCAGAGCCTCCATGACGGGAAACCCAAAACTGATATTGGGGACAAACATGCCATCCATGACATCGACATGAAACCAGTCGGCCTCGCTTTCATTGATCAGGTCGATGGCGCTATTGAGGTCACCGAAATCAGCCGAAAGTATGGATGGAGCTATAAGGTGGGGGATCCGCTTCATAAAGGTGTTGTTGAACCGGCAGCCTTTAGGCCCCGGCAAGGTAAAGGTAATAAGAAGGGTTAAACAGTTACCGATTCCATACAACGGGGATTCCTCAAGCGTAAAGAATTGCATTACTTTTGAAACTTCGCTTACCATGGCAGTCAAACCAAAAAAAACAGGTAGCAAATCGAATCCAATGACGGTCAAACCTGACCCTGTGGGTGTAATGGCCAGGAGTTCATGGAAGATTCTGATCCCCGTTATCCTCATCACATTTGGGGTCTTTTTGCCCGCCTTGCAAAACGGTTTTACCAACTGGGATGACATCCTCTATGTCACTGAAAATTCACTATTGAAGGATCTCAGTTTCGACGGCTTTCGGCAGATCTTCTCCACGCCCGTAGTGTCCAACTACCACCCACTTACGATTCTCAGCCTGGCTATCAACTATCAAATGTCTGAACTCAGTCCTGCTGGGTATCACCTGACCAGCATACTTCTTCATCTCGTCAATACAGGTCTGGTATTTTGGTGGATCATGCTGATGTCTTCAGGAAACAAATGGGTCAGCGGCATCACGGCCCTGTTGTTTGGCATTCATCCGATGCATGTTGAATCTGTCGCCTGGGTATCCGAACGAAAAGATCTGCTCTACACCCTCTTTTACCTCACGGCACTTATAGTCTACATGCGATATCTCAAAGACCGGCAGTTCAAATATATGATCATCGTGACCCTGGCCGGATTGCTGTCACTGTTGAGTAAACCTGCTGCGATCGTCCTGCCTTTGTCGTTGCTGGCTGTTGACGTTTACATGAAGCGCACCTGGTCTTACGGATGGCTACTGGAAAAAATTCCTCTGTTTATATTGTCTGTTGTTTTTGCGTTTGTGACCCTTGATATTCAGTCTGCCAGGGCAGTTGCTACTGTGGAGGCTCATGGCATCCTGGAACGTATTTGTTATGCTGGATTCGGATGGATCTGGTATCTGCTCAAAGTGGCCGTTCCGTATCCCTTGTCTGCACTTCATCCTTTTCCCAAAGACCTGAGCCTGTGGTACTATCTGGGGACGATAGCCTCGCTGGCCAGTATGCTGTACATGGTCTTGAAAGTAAGAAACCGTGTAATTCTGTTTGGCTTCGGATTTTATACCATCAATCTCTTGCTTGTGCTCCAACTGGTATCCATTGGTAATGCTGTTGTTGCTGAACGGTACACCTATGTTCCTTACATCGGCATTTTCTTTTGGCTGACGATGACAGGGTATAAATGGATGAAGGGTTCTGGCGCCAAATGGAAATGGCCGTTGATCGGGGTCATGGGCCTTTGGATTTCAGCGCTTATCCTCCTGACTGTGCAGCGCATTCCGGTTTGGAAGTCGAGCCAGGACTTATGGAAAGATGTGTTATCTCATTATCCGGAAAGTGCCAGGGCCTGGACGAATAAAGGGCTTGACTACTATGATCAAAAAAACTGGCCGGAGGTGATAGCCCATCTTTCCCGGGCACTGGAGGTGGAACCCCTTCACGCTGATGCCCTTGAATGGCGCGGCCGGGCTTTTCTGGAAAACAAAGAACCGCAAAAAGCGCTGCAGGATGCCGAACTCTTGTATCGGGCTTATCCGCAAAAGGAGGTTGTTATTTTCCTTCTGGCCCGAACCAAAGATGCTACAGGAAAATCCAACGAAGCCGTCAGCCTCTATGATAAGCTTATCGACTCCTATCCCTCCAAATCTGAGTATCTCAACAATCGCGGGGTGATCTATTTCAATAAGCTAAAAAATTACGATGCCGCCCAATCCGATTTCGAGAAGGCCATTCGTCTTGCCCCCGAGAATGGATCATACTATCTTAATCTCTCCCGATGCTATTATATGAAGGGCGATTCGAATTCAGCCCGGCAATATGGTGTCAGGGCCAGGGAGCTCGGCGCTACCGTTGACCCCGGATATGCTCAACTGATCGGGATGCAATGAAAAGCATAGAGCGGAAATGGGCGTAAACAATGTGCTGAAACTTGGTCAAAAAGCATTTTAGTACATTTGGGCACTTCGAAATGTGATAGAACATGACCAAGGTTAGAACATCGCTGGTTGTATTGGCCGCTGGAATGGGAAGCCGGTATGGCGGACTGAAACAAATGGATGCATTTGGGCCCAATGGGGAGACGATCATTGATTACAGTCTATATGATGCAGACAGAGCTGGATTTGACCACGTCGTTTTTATCATCCGAAAATCTTTTGAGGAGCCCTTCCGGGCTGCATTTGAATCCAAACTCAAAGGCCGCATGGCGGTGGATTACGTCTTCCAGGAACTAGACAATATACCCCATGCGTACTACCCTGTCCATGAAGAACGAGAGCGACCCTGGGGGACTGCTCATGCCGTGTGGACCGCACATGATGTCATTGATGGTCCGTTTGGCGTAATCAACGCTGATGATTATTATGGACCACAATCGTATAAGACGTTACAGCATTTTTTAGTCCATAAAAAAGAAAAAGAAGAATATGGTGTTGTCGGCTACCGACTCAGCAATACGTTGTCCAAGCATGGCACTGTCAACCGTGGAGTATGCCAGGGAGATGCAGACGATTATCTGATTGCGATCGAGGAATGCAAGCAAATCGGAAGGGCTGACAATGGAGTAATTTCATTTCCGGGTATGGATGGTTCTCTTCGGATTCTGCGGGAGGATGCTCCGGTGTCGATGAATATGTGGGGGTTTTTTCCATCCTACTTCCGATATTTTGAAGAGCAGTTTGGCAACTTCCTGCAGGAGCAAGGTCAGGATCTGAAATCTGAATACTACATCCCTACACTGATTGACCACTTGATTCAATCTGGCGAGCGTCGCACCAAGATTCTGCACAGTGATGCCGAATGGTTTGGGGTGACCTACAGAGAAGATAAGGCATTTGTAAGTGAACGACTAAACCGACTGATCTCCGAAGGCGTTTATCCGGAGCATTTGTGGGACTAATCTCCCTTTCCGGTTATTCACCGACCTCTAAGCATGTATTACATCACGTATTGAGTTCTATATGAACGGAAAAAATATAACATTTCTGGGTGTATGCTCCGGTATTTGCGCCCCAACTGCCAAAGGCCAGATTGGGGCTGAACTGGGGTTCGATGCCATACGGGCACACGCGTTGATCTCTCCTCCTCCCGCTCGGGAAGATGACTTTGATCCGCGGAAAATATTTATTGACAATGAAACGGAAAGCGTGGTCACCGTCAAAGATCTGTATGATTATATCGATGAAATGGACAATTCCGATATCTTTTTTAAAGATCTCGAAAAGCAACCTTCCAACCCGCTCGACAACGACCGCTTTGCCCGACACATTGGATACCTTACGGACATCTCAAAAAAAATAAGGAGTAAGGTTTACGAAATTCTCAAATACAACGAGTTCCCATTTATTATCGCAGGGGATCATTCCACATCTTCAGCTACGATCAGTGGTATACGTCGCTATTTGAGCCGGTACTTACCGGGCCAAAAACTCGGTGTGATCTGGATCGATGCCCATGTGGATGCGCATAGTCCCTGGTCTACTCCTTCAGGTAATTTGCATGGTATGCCGGTGGGGATGGCTTGCGGCTTGCGTCGCAATCTGGATCCCAATGCCGATCCTGAACATACCCAGCAGCGCCTGGAGTCCATCGCCGCGGAAGGAATTGAGGATAAATGGAAATCCCTCTACCTCGATCCTCAGGGACAACATAATCTGAACAATACCGATTTCGTGTATATCGGAATTCGTGATTTTGAACCTCACGAAAAATATTTTCTGGAAGGACACGATGCCTCCAATCCAGATCCGGAATTTTCGACACAACATCCTCCCAGCCTGTATTACACCTTCAGTGATGGAGAAGGTCCTACCGGAAATAATCAGTTCTTCCCTACCCTGCGTAATCAGGCTGGTGAGGAAAAAGACCTCCAAACGATCTGCACAGAAACGATTAACTATTTTAAGACCAATGGCTATGATTGTCTGTATATCTCTCTGGATATCGATGCAATAACAGGCTTGAGTTTGTCCAAAACGACATCCCATCCCATTGAACTCAAATCTTTTACCAAACAGAAAGCGGATGAACCCATCTATGGAACAGGTACGCCCGTGGAAAACGGACTGACGCTTGAAGATGTAAAAACTCTTTTACATTACTTCTGTCATGTTCAGCAGGACATACCCGTGATGGCGTTTGAAATGGTGGAGGTAAGTCCGTTGCTGGATATCAAAAATAAAACTGCGGAAATGGCTTTTGATATCGTGAAGTCTCTTCTTGAGTTTCACCGGCTGCCGTAAAAATTCAGCTCAGGCAGTTGAAATTAGTTTTTCGGAAGATTCACATTTGGCAATGACTTAACTACCTTCTTCTTTTCTGCGATTGATTTCATCCCGGATTTTGGCGGCTTTTTCATAATCTTCTTCGCCGATCACTTTGTCCAGCATCGCTGTGAGGTCATCTATGGAGTATTCGGTATACCCTCGACGGCGACGCTTAGGCTTGCTTTCCTCGGTGGCTTCTTCTTCTTCGGACTCTCCGGGTTGTGGTTCTTCGATCCGGACGCCGGCAGCATCGAGGATAAACTCATAGGTAAAAATCGGGCAACCATACCGTACGGCCATAGCGATAGCATCTGACGTTCGGGAATCAATTTCAAACTCCCGCCCGTGTTGCATGCAGACAATACGTGCATGAAAAACCCCTTCGATCAGGTTATTGATCAGGATCTCGGTGACTTCGATTTCAAAGGTGTCCAAAATATTTTTGAGCAGATCGTGTGTCAGGGGACGGGTCGGGGTCATCCCCTCCATTGCCACTGCTATCGCCTGTGCTTCAAACCCCCCAATGACAATCGGCAGACGGCGGTTGCCATCCACTTCTCCCATGACCACGGCATAATTGCTGGACTGGGTGACACTATGGGTCAGGGTGACTATATAGAGTTCAATCTTTTCCACCTATGGTTCAACAAGTTAGAAATATATATAAAAATGATATAGAAACCCCGCGGGTTTCCATATCTGCAATAACCATTTGTCAATGATGTGCTTCCTTGAAACGCTTGAGCGCCAGTGTCAGTTGCGGCACCACTTCAAATAAATCACCTGCTACGCCATAGTCTGCGGCTTTAAAAAACGGCGCTTCAGGGTCTTTGTTGATGACGACGATGACCTTGGAGCTATTGACTCCGGCCAGATGCTGGATGGCGCCGGATATCCCGATGGCGATATACAGATTCGGCCTGATCGCAATACCTGTCTGTCCTACATGCTCATGATGCGGTCTCCAGCCACTATCGGCGACGGGTCTCGAACATGCGGTCGTAGCGCCCAGGACTTCCGCCAGTTCTTCGACCAGACCCCAATTAGACGGATCTTTCATCCCCCGGCCGGCAGAAACAACAATTTCGGCTTCCGGAAGGGGTACAATGCCGGTGGTTCGTCTGACATTGACGACCCGGGTCCGTGGTGAAGGCACAACTGTCTCTACCTTTTTTACAACAACCTCATTTCCTTCAGCAACTGGTTTCAATGTATTTCCGGCAAGGGAAATGACCGCTACGCCGGTATCTACCCGGCAGATTGCAAACGCTTTACCCGAGAACACTGCCCGCCCTATCTCCATTCCGCCTTCCTTTATTTCCGGCAGCGCATTCGCGCCGCGTATTGCACCAGCTTTCAACAGTATGGCAACCTGGCCGAGCATACTTTTGCCATTGGCGCTGTCAGGAAGGATGACCAGCGTAGCTTTCTTATCCTGAGCGACAGAGGCCAGTACTTTGGAGAAGGTACTGCTGTCAAAAGCCGATAAAGAAGGATGATCAACCTGAAGGACTTCACTTGCCCCATACCTCCCAAGATGACCACCATCAGCAGCCTGCCCCAGAAGGAGAGCAGTACAAGTAGTACCCTGGTCTGCCGCCACCTTAGCTCCGTAATACACAGCTTCAAAAGCCGATTTTTTCACTTTTCCCTCCTGTGTCTCTGCAAATACAAGAATCATATCGATACTGTTTTCAAATGGGTTGCTTGATCAAATCACTTTGGCTTCTTCGTGAAGCAGACGTACCAACGTGTCCATATCGGAGGGATCGATCATTTTGACAGCGGATTTAGCTGGTGGTACACTAAAACGGATATGCCGATCTGGCAAATCAGTTCCAACCGGAGAAACAACCTGCAGCGGTTTCGTTTTGGCGGACATGATACCCCGCATATTGGGAATACGCTGTTCCGCCAATCCTTTTGCAGCACTGAGGACAAAAGGTCCGGACACTTCTATTTCCTCAACGCCTCCCTCGATGTCACGCGTTACAAGTACTGTATCACCCTGCATCACCATCTTACTGACGTGTGAAATAAACGGAAGATCCAGTAGTCCCGCTACCATACTCCCAACAAGAGCTCCATTAAAGTCGATGGTTTCTTTTCCGGTCAATATCAGATCATACCCGGCATCGGCAGCATGCGCAGCTATCTCGTGCGCTACCGAATAAGCTGAGGCCGGCTCCATCTCCACCCGGATGGCATCATCCGCCCCGATCGCCAATGCTTTTCTGAGGGTGACATCATTTGTCGCGGGTCCGCAATGGATCACCGTGACTGTACCTCCCTTTTCTTCTTTCAGTTCAAGAGCGCGGACCAGCGCATACCACTCGTCATACGGGTTCATGATATAATTGACACCGGTCGAATCAAAAGCTGTCCCGCCATCCTTAAAGGCTATGCGGGCTGTGGTCTCTGGTGTCTGACTGATGGCAACCAATAGTTTCATACAAGATGCTGATTATCGTATCCGGCACAAAGGTATAAAATTGAGGCCCTAAAGCCCCTGTCAGTGCCACCAGGCCAAGGGAATCATCTTTAAAAAAATAGACCCCTACACAAAAAACAAAGCGAAATCTGTCTGCTAAGTGCCTGATTATGTGTAGGAAGGAATTAAAAGATACCCTACCTCGGCATGGACCATCCTGGTCAGGATCTGCTGCAGTCTATACCTTTTAGATATTTGTCAAACCAGGCCATCATCCGGAGATTATAATCATATCGGGCAGTGGCATTAGCATTTCCATGACCTTCACCCGGATAGAAGACAAGCTCCACGGGAGTCTCTGTTCTGCTTTTAATGTGGCGATAGAGTTCCATAGATTGGGATGGATGCACACGTGTATCTTCCTTGCCATGCATGATGAGCAGAGGTGTCTTGCACTGGTCTGCATAATAGACAGGACTTCGCTTCAGGAAGAAATCATAATCCTCATAGACCCATTTCCGGGCATGAACGAGATACTCTTCATTGGGGATATCGGTGGTGCCCCATTTGGAGACTTTGTTGCTGATACCGACAAACATCACTCCGGCAGCAAACCGCTCCGAATACCGTGTGGCAAACCACCCGGTGGCATACCCCCCGTACGATCCGCCGGTGACGCCTACCTTATCTTTATCCACCAGACCCGTACTGATCAGATAATCCACACCATCGACTACATCATCAAACTCCTTTCCGGCTGCATCTCCCTGGCTCGTCAGGATAAAGGCCAGACCTCTTCCGGTACTGCCACGATAGTTAGGATAAAACACGGCATACCCTTCAGCCGAACCGACCTGGCCTGCATTGGAGTATCCGGTCAGCCATCCATTATTAAAATGAGCCTCCGGCCCGCCATGCACAATCGTGATCAACGGATACTTCTTGCCGGATTCCTCACCGACCGGACGTATAAGGAGGCCATCAATCTCAAGGCCATCCTGCGCTTTGTAGCGCACCACTTCCTGTCGCCCAAACTCAATATCAGCCAGCCAGGGATTACTATGGGTCACTCTTCTCCGGCTTCCCTGTCCTTTTATATCTATAAATAATTCAGGTGGATGATTGTAACTATCCGCAATAAATACCACTGTTCCGTCTGGATGAAGATCAAACTGATTGATACTCCACCCTTTCTCTACAGGAGTGAAGCTGGGTTTTGCTTTCGCCTCAGGTGTAATCGTACCAAACACAGATTCAACACTTTCACTTCCCATAAAATGAATCTGGTTAGAATTCTTCCATTGGATTTGCTCAAACATACCTTCCCACCCCGCGTGTAGTTGCAAGGGTTTGCCACTCACGGTACCGGCGACGAAGAGCCTTCCGGCGATGGGATCATGCAGGTCTGCACCGCCGATAAAAGCCACCTGCCTGCTATCCGGGCTCCATTTGGCATCGCCCAGTTTGCCGGCATGTGCTATCGTATTGATCAACTTTCCAGATGAGGTCTCAAAGATTTTAAGCTTTTGTGCCATCAGGACATCATCGACCAGGGGCGTCGGGGATACGGCGCAAAGGACCTTGGTCCCGTCCGGACTCCATTCGATAGAGGTAAAATGTCCCTCCTCTTTCAATTCTACCGGCTGGCCTGTTCCGGGCTGCACTACAAATGCCCGCTGGGGACTGGTTTGTTGCTCATACAGTTCTGGGGTATACGGCAGATCGGATTTGACTTTCACTGCGGGTTTCGTGGCGATAAATGCCAGGGTCTTTCCATCAGGAGACCATTGATACTGGGTAATCGATGTTTCATGTTGAAAGAGCATGGAAGCTTCTCCTCCATGGAGGCCGATCTGGTACAGCCCTGTCAGTTTGTCGTCACCCAATCGGTTGAGGAAAGTGACCACATCATGTGCCGGCCGAAAAGAGGGGTTCCTGACACTCCCTCTGGTCACAAATGGAGATGATTGATCAGTCTCTGTGTTATAAACATGGAGTTCCAGGCGGGCAGGTTTATTCTCCACTTTTGGATCAGGCTGGACCCGTAGGGTATAGGCGACCAATCGTCCATCGGGTGAAAGAACAGCGCTACCCGTCATTTTGAGGCTGGCAACATCGATGGGTGTCATTCCCCGCTTAGTCTGGGCTTCTATGCCGGAAACACGGAGGAGTAAAAGGAAGAAAAACAGATGTGAAATACGCATGTTAAAAGTGATTTATCGCTTAAAGATATAAAATCGGAAAAACCGTCGTCGGTGGATGGATTAGGTCGATGATGCCTGAGAAGTTATCCTAAGCCCTTCTTCGTTTGGTGCTGGATGAATTGTGACTACTTTTGCTGACTCTCTTGAGATTACCATTAAGCGAGCATCCAAATAACGCCATGTCACGTATACAGGATCTTGAAGCCCTCTTAGACGAAAGTCCTGATGACCCCTTTCTCATTTTTGCGCTGGCCCGTGAACATGAAAAATTCCATAATACGCTTCAGGCGCTGCTCATGTATGAGCATCTTGTCGGGCAACATCCGGACTACATCGCCACTTACTACCATTATGCCAAACTGCTACTCGAAGCCGGCAATCGTACCGAAGGGTTGCGCCTGCTCCGACAAGGCATCGATGAAGGTATAAAGGCTGCTGACTCACATGCCGTCAATGAAATGCGGGCATTGCTCGGTCAATGGACAGTCGAGGAAGAATAAGCTTCTTTCCGGATCATTTGTGATGAATGTTGGAAAAAATCATATTCCAGAATCCCTTCGATATGGAAAGAAGAATTCCATGGGTAACCACTATTAACTACCTGACTCTAAAAGTGGGCCGGCTGATCTCATCTGCTTCTATAGGAGTTTTACTGATCCGGTAAATACCTCTACAGCCGGGCCTGTGAGCCGCACCCCGGCAAAGTGCAGTGGCCCTTTTCTTTCAAAATCCACCAGCAAATCACCACCCCTGGCCTGTACCTGCCATTGTGTAAGACTGCTGTCCTCCTGCACACAGGTGGCAATGGCTGCGGCTACGACACCGGTACCACAGGCAAAGGTCTCATCCTCCACACCTCTTTCGTAGGTCCGTACCCGGATCTCGCCAGGAGATATGGCCTGAACAAAATTGACATTGATACCTGCCTCTCCAAATTCAGGCCCATAACGCACGGCCCTGCCCTGCTGCACGACATCCAGCGCTTCCAACGTATCTGTAAATGTGACATAATGCGGCGATCCGGTATACAACGTCAGCGCTCCCGGATGCAATCGGTTTACTTCTTCCACATCCGTCATGGAAATCATCACACGGCCATCCGGCAGGATATAGCCATGATGCATCCCGTCGGTACCGAGGAAACTGCACGAACCTGTATGAAGACCCAGGGTGCCGGCATAAGCTACAATGCATCTGCCCCCATTGCCACAAAAGGTGCTGGTGCGTCCGTCCGCATTGAAATATCGCATGAAAAAGTCACTCCCATCTGGGCTCTCTTGCACCAGGATCAACCCATCCGCGCCGATGCCGAATCTCCGGTGACATAATTGAGAAATCTGTGCTGTGGTCAGCGTTTCTCCCCATCTGCCTGTACGGTCGTCGACCATGATGAAGTCATTGCCAGCGCCATGATATTTGGAAAAGTGAAGAACAGACATGAATGCAAATTTGATTACAAAAATACAGTTCTGAGAGGATCAGCATCATATCTTAGATTTATCAATCTGCGAAATGCTATGTTTAACCCAGGCATTGAGGACATCATGATGCTTGTTCAGACTCGATGTTAAGATATATTTAGCATCGCAATCCGGAGACCTGATACAATGTTTTACAACTTTCATCAGTTTTCAATCTTATATTTCTTATCTGAAATCACGACCGGCCATGAAGACGTACGCACCATTTATCCTTACCGGCGCATTGAGCACCGCGCTAGCGCTTGGACTTTTTGCCCTTATTCAACCCCAGGCCATTATCATTGAAGCGGCCGCACCCCGGATGGTATTGACCAATTACTCCCCGTCGGACAACTCCGCAACTGTTTCTGTCCCCATAGGTGCACCTAACCTTGTGACGGCCTCTAATGCATCCCGACAAGCCGTGGTCTATATCGAAACACGCGGCACTGCGACGACCGGAAGTTATTTTGGTCGCCGTACACCCGGTGCCAGCACCGGTTCGGGTGTGATCATTTCGGACAACGGATACATCGCCACCAATCATCACGTTATTGAAAGTGGTGATGATATCACCGTGCTGATGGAAGACGGCCGTGAATACAAGGCCAAGAAAGTTGGTTCAGATCCATCTACAGATCTTGCCCTGCTCAAAGTCGATGCGAAAGGACTACCCCATCTTCAGTTTGGCAATAGCGATTCGCTGCAGGTTGGTGAATGGGTCCTCGCCATTGGCAATCCATTCCGTTTGTATTCGACCGTCACGGCCGGCATTGTCAGTGCAAAATCCCGTAACATTAATATACTTGATGAGTCCGGTATCGAATCATTTATCCAGACAGATGCTGCGGTCAACCCGGGCAACAGTGGTGGGGCTCTCGTGGATACACGCGGGCGACTCATGGGTATCAACACTGCGATCATGACTTACAGTGGTCAGTATGAAGGTTTTTCTTTTGCTGTGCCTTCGAACCTTGCCCGAAAGGTGCTTGAAGATATCAGGGAATTTGGTTCGCCCAGACGCGGATGGCTGGGCGTGGTCATACGCCCTGTAGATGCCGCCTCTGCTAAAGCATCCGGCCTGCAGGATGTGGCGGGTGTCATCATCGAACGGGTCAATACCGCCAGCGCCGCAGATGCAGCCGGCCTCAAGCCCGGTGACATCATCACGGGTATTGATGGTCGTCGTATTGTAACCTCACCGGATTTTATGGGTAAGATCGGACAGCACCGCCCGGGTGATGTCCTCCATTTCGAATATCTCCGGTCCGGCAAGAAGAAAGAAACGAAAGTCCGGCTGAGTGATTCGAGGAATGCACCTACTGCAGAAATCAGTTCACCCAACACAGCCCCTGAAGTGATTCTCTCTGACATAGGTATGGATGTACGCGACCTCTTGCCGTACGAAAAGTCTCGTCTTCCCCGCGATGGTGTGATGGTCAACCGGATTCTTTCAGGCAGCAAGATTGCACAGGCCAATATGGAGGAAAAATTTATCATCACCCGGATCAATGGGGTAGTCATCCGAAATATGGAAGAGTTCAAAAAAGAACTTCGTGAAGCGGGGCCAGGACTCTATCTCCAGGGATACTATGAGGAATATCCCGGGGACTTTGCTTATAGTCTGGCGCTGAAGTAGGCTTTCCTGAATCAGTAAACGATACTCTAAGTGGCAATGGACCTCCTGGATAGTTGATTAAATGGGTGTCTTAGTCCATTGCCACAACTCCGATTTGATAGACTTCGACTGAAGTTATCCGTATCTTTGCGGGCCTTATGAAAAACATCCGCAATTTTTGCGTTATCGCCCACATTGACCATGGTAAAAGTACCCTGTCAGACAGGCTGTTAGAGATTACCAAAACCGTCTCCAAGCGTGATATGGTAGCCCAGACTCTGGACAATATGGATCTGGAACGTGAACGCGGCATCACCATCAAGAGCCATGCGATCCAACTGTACTATCAGCATACAGACGGACAAGAATATACCCTCAATCTGATCGATACACCGGGGCACGTCGACTTTTCCTACGAAGTATCCAGGTCTATTGCAGCTTGTGAAGGTGCCCTTCTACTCGTCGACAGTACGCAGGGGATTCAAGCCCAGACTATCTCCAACCTCTACCTCGCCATTGAACACAATCTGGAGATCATCCCGATCCTGAACAAGATCGACATGCCTAATGCCATGATCGATGAGGTCAGTGACCAGATCATCGATCTGGTCGGCATTCCTAAGTCGGATATACTTCTGGCCAGCGGCAAGACCGGTGAGGGTGTGGATAAAATTCTCGCTGCTATCGTCGAGCATATCCCTTCGCCAAAAGGAGATCCAGCAGCACCATTGCAGGCGCTGATTTTTGATTCCGTTTTTAATTCTTTCCGGGGTGTCATCGCCTATGTACGCATTTTCAATGGCACTCTGAAAAAAGGTGAGAAAATCCGTTTTGTCAATACCGGCAAAGATTATGATGCCGATGAAATTGGGATCCTCCAGATGAGCCAGGTGGCCAAAGCGGAGTTGTCTGCTGGTAATGTCGGCTATATCATTACCGGGATCAAGGAATCCAAAGAGATCAAAGTCGGTGATACCGTAACGACAGTAGCCAATCCCTGCAACGAAACCGTCAAGGGTTTTGAAGATGTCAAGCCTATGGTTTTCGCGGGGATATACCCAATCGACAATGACGATTTTGAAGACCTGCGTGACAGTCTGGAGAAACTTCAGCTCAATGATGCCAGTCTGGTCTTCGAACCCGAGACATCCATAGCGCTAGGTTTCGGATTCCGGTGCGGATTTTTAGGTATGCTGCATCTCGAAATTATCCAGGAACGACTGAGCCGGGAGTTCAATCAGGAAGTCATTACGACTGTACCAAACGTTTCCTATAGAGCTTTTACAAAACGTCACGGTCTCCAGGTGATTAATACACCCAATGACCTGCCGGATCCTACCCTCCTTGAGTATATTGAAGAGCCCTATATCCACGCCCAAATCATCACCAAGCCAGAGTACATCGGCGCAATTATGAATCTCGGATTGGAGAAACGTGGTATTCTCACGCATCAGCATTATCTGACTACTGACCGTGTGGAACTGAGTTTTGATTTACCATTGGCGGAAATCGTGTTTGACTTTTACGATCGGCTCAAGAGTATCTCACGCGGCTATGCTTCCTTTGACTACGCCCCTAAAGATTACCGCAAGTCCGATCTGGTCAAGCTGGATATCCGGCTCAATGCCGAGCCTGTCGATGCCTTATCTTCGCTTGTGCACCGTGAAAAAGCCGAGGCCTTTGGTCGTAAGATCTGTGCCAAACTCAAAGACTTACTGCCCAGACAACAGTTTGTGATTGCGATTCAAGCCTCTATTGGTGCTAAGATCATAGCCCGTGAGACTATTTCTGCGATGCGTAAGGACGTTACCGCCAAATGCTATGGCGGTGATATTTCACGTAAGCGCAAGCTTCTCGAAAAACAAAAGGAAGGGAAAAAGAAAATGCGTCAGATCGGTTCAGTAGAAGTCCCGCAGAAAACCTTTCTCGAAGTCCTTAAACTGGATTGATCCCGGATGATCTCATCAGGCACACCTGATACCGGCATTAAGCCAGCGGCCTGGATCCTGGCGGTTGTCGCTGCGCTGCTATATATCCCATTCATAGGTGGTGTCCATTTATTTGACTGGGATGAGATCAACTTTGCGGAGATCAGCCGGGAAATGATCATGACCGGTGACTATCTCCGGATCCGGATTGATTACGAACCTTTTTTTGAAAAACCTCCTTTCTTCTTCTGGCTACAGGTCCTGAGTATGAAAATATTCGGGATCAATGAATTTGCAGCCCGCTTTCCGAACGCAATGGCTGGTATCCTGGTACCCGTTTTACTGTTCAGACTGGGAAGTTATTGGATGGACCGTCGCTTTGGTTGGTTCTGGGCACTTTCGTATATGGGCTCCTTATTGCCTGCACTGTACCATAAATCGGGCATCATAGATCCCTGGTTCAATCTCTTTATTTTCTCCAGCATAGCCGCCTGGGTAGAAGGAAGCCGGACATCAGCAACAAGAAAATATTTTTGGTATGTCGCCAGCGGCTTGCTAAGTGGGCTAGCGGTGTTGACGAAAGGCCCCGTAGGTGCATTGCTCATCGGCCTGACCCTGCTCATCATGCGAATGATATCGAAGGACAAGAAGTATCTGGAGGGTTCTGCCATCATGCTTTTCCTGATGGGCAACGTACTTATCGCGGGTGCCTGGTTTGGTATCAACTGGATAACGAATGGTCCTGAGTTTATCTTGGCTTTTCTACAATATCAGGAGGAACTGCTGACCAAATCCGTAGCGGGCCACAAAGGATTTCCGGGATACCATTTTATAGTAACTTTATTTGGAGTATTTCCCGCTTCCATTTTTGCCATAGGTGCATTACGTCCCGGACAAAAAAGCACAGTATCCGCTCATCAGGAATTACGCGTACTGATGATCATTCTGCTGGCAATTGTCCTGATTCTGTTTTCAGTTGTGCAAAGTAAAATTGTACACTATTCTTCCTTGGTCTATTATCCGGTGAGTTTTTTAAGCGCCTGGGCCATCTGCCGATATCTGGATGGTACATATAGCTGGCCACGCTGGCAGGTCGCTCTCGGATGGTTCATGTTTTCTATTCTCCTTCTCGCGGTCATATTCCTTCCCGTGGCCGGAATGAATTTGGCGTATCTGAAAGAAAATTTAAAGTTTGATGCATTTACCCGCGCAACACTCGATGCCGAGGTGCAATGGGGTCTGATCGATTTTCTGCCTGCGGTAACACTCGTGTTGATGGCAGGTCTTTCGATGTTGTGGTTGAAGCAAAAACGCTTCGGAATTTCTCTATTGTCCCTGTTTATTGGCATGGGTCTCTTTGTCAACGTAGGGCTGATCTTTTTTATCAAAAAAATCGAACATTATAGTCAACGTGCGGCCATCGATTTTTGCAAGGAACAGCAGGGAAAGTTTGTTGAAGTCAAAACCCTTGGATTTAAAAGTTATATCCCCTATTTCTATACCACAAAGAAAAAAATGTACGAAACGTCCTGTGCAGGTATTCCGGCATTATACATCATCAAAGCGAATAAAAAAGAAGAAATGCTACTGGATTATCCGGGGTTAAAAATCATGTATGAAAAAAACGGGTACATTTTCCTTGAACCCAGAGAATAAAAAAAAGGGGAGCGATTTGCCGCTCCCCTTTTGTATCGTTATTTAACCATTCGGGCAATATACCAGTTTTGTCCGTCCGTCATCCGGAGTATATACCAACCGCTTTCCAATTCACCTATCCGGAGTCTGTTGGAATCCGGATGAAGTATGCGCTGATACATTCGTCCATCTGCCCCCATAATCTGAACCTCCGTGATTGGAACATCATGTTGCATGATTAACATATCTGTTGCCGGTA
The DNA here is from genome assembly GCA_041746735.1 of Saprospiraceae bacterium. Lineage (GTDB taxonomy): Bacteria > Bacteroidota > Bacteroidia > Chitinophagales > Saprospiraceae > Opimibacter. Next base: position 65,674 of record JBGTGP010000029.1, on the reverse strand, counting down.
CCGGGTATACAAGTAATGTTTTGAATACCGGTTCAGGTTGGACGGAGATCATGATGTCCACCCAAACAGAATCAAGGGTATAGGCACAGGCATTGGCATCCATCAAGAACAGGAAGTAATATCCCGGTTCTGTGAGACCTGAAGGATCTTCTTCAGTTATTTGATTACCCAAAGGTGTTATCCAGTTAAAGGTGTATGGTGGAGTTCCGCCATTGACCGTCACGGCTATGTATCCATCCTGTGTGCCAATGTTACCAATAGAATCAACAGTAACACTTAATGGATCCGGCTCCACAATTTCAAATTCCCGTACATCTGTACAACCGGCACCGTCTTCGATAAACAGTACATACTCACCTGCCGTCAAACCAGAAATGACGGAAGTGGTATCTCCATTTGACCAGGTATAAACGACCGGATCCGTTGCATTACTTACATTGACAGAGATGGATCCATCAGCATGACCATGACAGGATACATCTGTAAAGATAGACGTCACGATGAGCTGACACCCCCCTTGCAGAACGTCAAAACACTGTTCGAATGTGCAGCCATCTTCATCTGTAACGGTGACACAATAGACACCTGGAGGCAGGTCTGCAATGCCGGAAGTTGAGGCGCCGTTACTCCAGAGATATGCCACTATCCCAGGCACATCTTCGCACTGTATTGCGCCATCGCTGGCACCGGGTGCGGATTCATGGGTGACCGGACATACCAGAACAGGGGAGGGCACGGTTTCAATGTCAATGCAGGCTTCCTGCTGGCATCCAGCCTCATCTGTAACGGTCACACAGTAGATTCCAGCTCCGGTCAAAATACCTGACGTGATCGCACCATTCGACCACAGATAGGCAATATCGCCTACCTCTCCTGTGACTATGGCCTCAAGTTGTGTGGAGTCCCCGGGACAAAGTAAAAGTGAACCCGCTGCAATGGATACCTCAAGTGTACACCCAAATGGGGTGACCTGACCTGAAGCGGAGGCTGTACACCCATTCATATCGGTGACGGTGACCGTGTAGATACCAGGTGCAAGTCCGGTGATATCAGGTACAGACTCACCATTGCTCCATAGGTACGTGTAATCAGGTGTACCACCTGCCACACCAGCTGAGGCTGTTCCGTCATTAGCATCCTCATCTGTTTCCGGAGTCGTACTCACGGTGACAACCAATAGAGGAGGCGAGGTGACCTGGAAAGAAGAAATGGCTGTACAATCATTGGCGTCGGTCACCGTGATCGTGTATGTTCCTGCAGCTAGTCCACTGTTGACCATTCCTGTGATTCCATTTGACCAAAGACCGGTATATGGGCCATTGTCGCCCATAGGAGTGGCCGTCAGTGTGACCAGATTGTCTGTGCCACAAAGATTCTCTCCTGTAGCAGTAATTTGAATGGTGATGGGTGCTGGTTGATTGATGGTATACGCTTTGATCACCTGACAATTGTTGGCATCCGTCACCGTGACCAGATAATTGCCGGCCGGTATATTGCTGATTGTGGGGCCACTTCCTCCGTTTGACCAGGCATAGCTATAAGGGGCGACCCCTCCCGTACCTGCAATAGTCAACAAACCATCACTAGCTCCATTGCATGAGGCATGTTGAATCTGGATCAGATTCGCATTAACAGTGCTGCCCGGATTGATCGTATAGGAGGCGGTGGCAGTACAGTTGTTATTATCAGTGACGGTGACCGAGTACGTATCTGGCTCAAGTCCGGAAATGGAAGTGCCGATAGATCCATTGGACCATTCGGCAAAATAGGTCGGGGTACCACCACTTACAGAGATGGTGATACTGCCATCCTCCTCGCCGAGACATGATTCGTGCTCCAGCGTCACCAGCGCGATGGTCAGGACGGCTGGTTGATTGACCTGGTATGTGATGGATTCCGTACAATCATTATCGTCCGTCACCGTGACCGTATAGCTGCCTGCGGCGAGACCTGATATGGTACTACCGCTCCCACCATTTGACCAGAAATAGGAATAGGGTTGAACTCCACCAGAAGCATTGGCCTGAATAGACCCATTGCTCTGGCCATTACAACTGACATGTGTGATCACGGGAGGAGAAAAGGACAGGATGGCAGGTTGTGATATAGTTACGGAGGCGGTAGCGGTAGTACTGGTGTTGTCTGTTACTGTGACCACATAGGTGCCTGCAACCAGGTTGTTGATGGTGGCCCCAGAGCCCCCATTTGACCAGTTGTACATATAGGGGGGTGTTCCGCCGGTGGCTCCGGCGGTAGCGCTTCCTGTATTCTCTCCATTGCATAATACATCGGTGAAGGAGGCTATCTCCGCCACGAGAGGATCTACACCTGAGTCCAGTGTACCTGAGCCGGTGGATGTGACAATCAGATCACCTGTAGTGGACCCATTACCGTTGGCGACATTACCGGCGGCGTAGTAGGTGATATTAGTACTTGGGGGTCCGGTGGGTGAAGTCCAGGTGACCGTCCAGGTGACCATATTGTTCATGGGGTAATTGACAAAGGGATTGTGCTCCCAGTACTGTCGTCCACCTGACGAGGACACTGTGGAGGAGGAGGAAGGACTGGACAGTGTACCCGCCTGTTGGTTGCTACTGTTGAGTATGGTCATTTGAAACCCTGCCCGGGACGCCACACCATTCGGATTACTGTTCGTAATGGTTAGTACATAAGCCGTGGACGGCTGAATCGTGGCAGGAAAGCCTGTTAGAACAATGCTGCCGTCCTGCGTGCCTCCATTGAGGGTGTGGCAATTGGAACAAATCCCATCTCCCGGAGCCCCGGAAAAGCCATCCGGTGGATTGGCAGAAAAAGACATCAGTAACGCCACCCCGGCGAAAACCGCAGAAATAAGGTAGATTTTTGGCATAGTCGTGTGATTAATAGAATAAAAAAATGGTCATACATCCCCATTCAGATGAATGGTATACTATGATGTCCAGAGGGAGGACGCTGATTCATTCGTCATCTGCCGAAAACGGCTTTGTTTACAATTTGATCCATCGTTGAACCTGGCGGAACTCTCCACTACGAAGTTCAACGATATAACTTCCCGGGGCCAAACAAGAGGTATTGACAGCACCCTGATGCAGGGGGAGTTCGGTGATAATATATCCGATGAAATTATAAAAAATTACAGAACCTGTAGCAAGGGAGGAAGCCGGAAGTGAAATATGCAAAACATCCTGACCCGGATTGGGGTAGAAAGCTACAGCCTCTTTAATGGGCTCTTGAGATGAAGCTATGACGACCGACCCACTCCCATTTGCTCCGACGATGCGATCTCCTGTATTCTGGAAATTTCCATTGGCGATATTCCCTGCCGCATACCAGGTGATCTGGCTACCAGAGGGGAGCTCGGGTGCGGTCCATTGTACATGCCAGCGGACGACACTGCTGTCCGGATACTCCTGGGCAGGATTGTGTTCGAAATACTGCCGACCGGCAAAATTACTGACGACTGAACCTGCAGATGGGTTGGTCATATCTCCGGCCCTGGTATTGACAGGTCCAAGGATGGTCATTTGAAAGCCGGCTCGTACTGCATTGCCTGCTGTATTCCGGTTTACAACTGTTAAATCATATGTTTCTCCGGGTGTAATTGACAATGGGAAGCCTTCAACGTCAATGGTGCCTTGCAAAGTAGAGGATTGAAGTGAATGACATTCTGTGCAAAAACTGTCCCCAGGAGCCCCGGTCATTCCATCCGGTGGGTTCGTGGAAAAAGAAACGAAAAGTAATGCAGCTCCTATAAGAACGGGTACAGTAGCGATTTTCTTCATAGTGGTGTATTGCCTTCAATAAGGGGCCAATATTAGCTAAAAATAATATTTTCCAGTTTAAAAATTTCCAACCCGTTACCTTCCAAAATGGTCAACAAGTGGTTTATCCTTAAGCCGTAAATAAATATGTTGAAATGGTGGATCCAGTGGGCTCCCATTTGAGATCATGACACGTTGGTAGATGAAATCGCTGCCTTGCTCGATTATTTTATTGCAGACTGCAACGTTTCAAAATTAAATGTCGTCTTCTTAACAAATAGCGGCTATTTCAAACAAAACCAGATGAAGCGTGATACCTGCGCCCTGTATTGTATCATCTTTTTAAATCCATTTCAATGATGAAAACTGGTTTGTTCCTGTCTCTGATCACGTTGATGATCCTGACGACTTCTGCATCTCTTGAGGCCGGTCCCCGGCTCGATACAGTTGGTGAACTTCGAAAAGAAATTTACGAAATCCTGAAAAACCGGAACCTTAACTTTCTGGAAGAAGACCTACAACGGGTTTCAGTCGATTTTCTGATCAATGCCCGAAACGAAGTCGTCATTCTGGATGTCTACGGGGATAGTATGTCGGCTTGTGAATTTGTAAAAGAAACGCTCAACTATAAGAAGGTCAAATTCAAACAGGCAAAACAATTGACCCGATATATGGTGAATATCCGGCTCATGAAAAATGACCTCTGATCCGAAAGTCGTTTGATAGCATGCACCAATAAAAAAAGGGCAACTCAGATGGGTTGCCCTTTGTGTTGGTGCTATGTGGAGGGAATAGTCCCGGCCTGCCTAAACAGTGAGTCCACAAATGCTTTTTTATTGAAGATCTGAAGCTGGTCGATTCGCTCTCCGACACCGATAAACCGGATCGGGATCTTAAATTGATCGGAGATTCCCAGGGCTACACCGCCTTTGGCTGTACCGTCGAGTTTGGTCAGGGCCAGACAGGACACTTCGGTGGCTTCGGAAAATTGTGTGCATTGCTCAAATGCGTTTTGGCCAGTAGTGGCATCCAGGACGAGCATGACATCGTGCGGAGCTCCCGGCAAGGACTTCTCAATTGACTTTTTGATCTTGGAGAGTTCACGCATCAGGTGCGTTTTGGTATGCAGACGTCCGGCAGTATCGATGATCACGACATCTGCATGAGTACGTATGGCTTCCTGTACGGCTTCATAAGCAACCGCTGCGGGGTCCGTATTCATCCCCTTGCTGAAAAATCCGCATCCGACTCGTTCAGACCAGATCTTGAGTTGATCGACTGCAGCGGCGCGGAAAGTATCACCGGCACCCAGGAGGACATTGTACCCTTTTTGTTTGTACTGATAGGCCAGCTTACCGATGGTGGTGGTCTTCCCCACCCCGTTGACGCCAACGACCAGGAGCACATACGGCCGGGCATCGCCTGGTGGATCAAAATCCTCCAGATCGATCGTATTGTTCTCAGCCAGAATACGCTCAATCTCATCCCGGAGGATGGTATTAAGCTCTGCCGTATTAAGATATTTATCTCGTGCTACCCGGGCTTCGATTCGGTCGATGACTTTGACTGTTGTTTTGAGACCTACATCGCTGGTGATCAGGGCTGCTTCAAGCTCGTCCAGGACTTCAATATCCACTTTGGATTTGCCGGCTACGGCTTTGGAAAGCTTGTCAAAAAGACTGGTCTTGGTTTTCTCGAGTCCCTGGTCCAGTTCCTGTTCTTTCTCCCGCGAAAAGAATTTATTGAAGAAACTCATAATGGATCGGTAAGATGTAAAATGAAGATATCTGAAGTGCGGCGACAGGATTAAGGCGCTGCATTTCAGATATCGAAGAGGTTGTCTATCCGGGATTCAGGAGAGATCTCCCGCTTATTTCTCAGCGAAAAAATCTTTCACTTTGTCCTTATGGACCATGACTTCCTTATAGGAATACTTACCCGTGACGGGATCTTTGATGGGTTTAACCACTTTGACAAAATCACGTCCGGATCCTACGTTGGCAGCCCGCTGGGCGACTTTAGCGTTTTTCGAAATTTTTGCCATGGATAATAGCTTTTATTACTTGATTTCTTTGTGAACGGTCATTTTTTTCAGGATCGGGTTGAACTTCTTGAGTTCAAGCCGGTCTGGTGTATTCTTCCGGTTCTTCTGGGTAACGTACCTGGAGGTCCCGGGCAGACCTGTTGCCTTATGCTCGGTGCATTCAAGGATGATCTGGTGCCTGTTGCCTTTTGACTTCTTTGCCATGATGGTCTGCGCTTGGTATTATTTTTTCAAGGTGACACCCGTATTGATGCCCTCTGCTTTTAATTGTTGAAGGTATTGGTAGATCCCGAGTTTGTCAATAGTTCGAAGTGCCGAGGTCGATACATTTATTTGTACCCACTGACCCGTCTCCGGAATGTAGAAGTTCTTTTTCTGCAGATTCGGCAAAAATCTCCGCTTGGTCTTCCGGTTGGAGTGGGAGACTTTATTGCCGGTCATCGGCTTTTTACCTGTCAGCTGACATACTCTGGCCATGATATTTGGCGTTTATTTATAATATATAAAATACTCAATAACACACGTTTGAATCAAAAAGAGTGACTTCGGAAGGATTCGAACCTTCAACCTCCTGATCCGTAGTCAGGGACTCTATCCAATTGAGCTACGAAGCCGGGCCCTCAAACGGAGTGCAAAGATAAAAGTTTATCCCCACTTTTCAGCAACTCCTTCCGGATAAATTTCTTGACGCAGCCACGTCTGCAGGTTTCCCTATACGCTCAGAACACAAACAACTTCCGGGTCACTTTATCCTTCTTATTCCTCAACGTTATCAGATATACGCCACCGGCCAGGGAGCGGGTATCCATATCCACATAGCCGTTGTCATAGTCCGGAGGCCCAATCGCAAGCTCCCAGAGCCTCCGACCGTCCAGCGTAAACATTTCAAAAAAGGCAGTCATGGTATCACCCGTCACTTCAAAATACACCCGGGTATCAGCCAGACGTACCGGGTTAGGTTGGACGGACAGAATGTGTACAGCCGAAGGCCTAGACATGTCACATCCTTCAATCGTAGCGCGCAGTGCTGCATCAGCCTGAAGTCTTCTCCCGGTGACGGTGATGTCTTTAAGTGAATTATTGACTGCTCCGGTAGCAAAAAGCACGTCCCGGATCCGCGCAGCAGTACCGGAAGGATTGCTTCTGACATCATAGAGGAAGGATGCACATGGTGTACTGTACATCAGAGCTACCGTGCCTGTCGCATGAGGTGTTGCGGCACTGGTTCCTGGAAACTCTTTGTACTGATTGCCTGAGGCAGCTGTAATCGTGCCATGGCCGGGTGCCCCGATATCAATACTGATGGCTCCAAAACCGGCATTCCCAACTATGGCATCGGACAGATCCACATTGGTGACCGCGATCATATAAGGCGATGTACAGGTCGTGGGCATATCACCGTTTACATCCACCGATATCGGATTGTTTGGCGCCGCACAAAAACTCAAAATTCCTTCTTCTCCCAATTTGTCATACATACCACACCATAAGGGATGATCTTCAGCAAGGGCACCGTTTACTCCGGCGGAAAGATTAGTGGCGACTACAAACGCCCCGGAAGCGCCTTGCGTCTGCCGGTACTTCCGTCGCATATCATACACGTATTGATAACTTTCGATCAACTGTGATTCAAAAATGGCACCGCTGATCAACATCAGTTTAATGTTCCAGTTGACCCCACTTACTCCTATTCCATTGTTTCCCTTGGCTCCGATAATACCGCATACGGAGGTGCCGTGACTCCTGACCGGATGTTGGTCATTCTGTTGGCCGATATTGATGCCTACATAGTCATCGATGTAGCCATTCCCGTCATTATCAATTCCATCTCCCGGAATTTCATGGTGATTGTACCAGACATTCGGCAGGATGTCTTCATGATCAATCTGAAAACCATCATCGATCACCGCCACCACGATTGTATCGCCGTCAGCCGTGACACCACCCGTGGTTATGTCCCAGGCCCTGGGCATCCCAATCAGATTCATATCCTTTTGGTTGATATACGCAGGATCGTTGGGTGTGAGTCGCCATTCAATCCTTCGATCCTCCATGACCCGCAATACGCATGGCAAAGCCTTCATAGCTTGTTGTCGGTCTGCCGGCATTTCCACTACCCACCAGTTGTCTACAGGCAATGCCTTTATCAGATAGGACGTTTCTCCCAATCCCTCATCCATCCACCATGACTCGAAGCAGTCGCTGCCGGAAGTCCGCAACTCAACCAAAAACCGCTGTGCGGGCTCCGCCAATATGAAGGTGCAGAAAAATAAATCCAAAAATAGAATCAGGATCGTTCGGGCCATATAGTATGCTCTTGAATTCAGGACAGGTATGAATGTAAACTATAACGAATTCTGATGGTTCATCGTGTTACTTGCACAAAGGTAGAATATCCTCAAGGTACCTGTTGTCCGGAAGCTGACTTAACTGCTCCTTTGTACTTTTTTTCTCCTGCTTTCACCTCAAAAGGCAAATGGTTTTCCCGGGGTGGTATCGGGCAGTTGAATCCATCGCTGAAGGCACACCATGGGTTATAGCTTTTATTAAAATCAATAGTGATTTGACCATCCTCAGTATCTGCTTTTGAGAGGTTGAGATATCGGCCGCCACCATATGTGGTGTGGCCATTCGTGTCATCCTTGAAAGGAAGAAAGAGATAATCCCGGTACATTGGATTTCCCCGAAAGGTCATGTTTTCAAACAACGCAAGACTGGCCCCCTGGCCTTTCCACAAGAAGGTAGCTTCACCCCATTTTCTGTACGTACGTGTAATACCGCTGTAGGTAGCCATTTCAAAAGGCTCAGCCGTTGGTGTCGCCGTAAAATCAGCCTCTATTCTGGCACTGCGCACTGATGGAAAAAAATCCAGCGACTTCAGATCACCAGAATCCAAGGGACTTCTCGGGTCGGATAAAAATTGTTGCTTGTAGTGTTCACGATGACGCCGCATCTCTTCGGAAAAGGACGTACAGGATGCAATCACCATCGTCACCACTATCCACATAATCGGATGTTGCTTCATGGAATCTCATGTGTAGCCACCAGGGCCAACTTACGCCCATCCGGACTAACCGCCAAACGCGTAATATTAGAAATACCATACGGAGACAGATCGGCCATTTCCTGCCATGATGCGTGGTGGTCCGGATGGTAATACAGCAAACGTGATCCCGCTCCGATCAGGAAGGTCCCATCAGGTGTCCGTGTAAAGTCTTCCTGCCCGGGTGGCGTCTCTATGATGATATCGATACCCGGTTGATCGGGATGATATTTTTTTATGTACCAATAATTTCCAGTGAACTTATGAACATAGAATAAAGCCCCCTTTCCATCTCCCACCAGCGATCTTCCGATCGACGTGGTAATTCGCTTTACCTGATTTCTTGCCAGATCCAGCCAAGTCAGTTGATTCGATTCTCCTTCTATGCGGAATAATCCCAGGCTGGTGTGGCTAAGCCATGCATAGTATCCAATATCCCGAACTTCAGGCTTCACTGAGGTGTAGTCATTTCCTTTTAGGGAAAAACTATATACCTGCTGGTCGAGCTCATCGCCCTGCACCTGCCGGACTACGTTAATCATAGCCCCATCAGGACTGACCCGAGGAGAATATTCACTTGCGCGGGTTTGAGTCAGCCTGCGGTATTTCTTCGTGATGGGAGAAAGAAGATAGATGTCATTTTGCAAACTGTCTTTCTTTCTGACACTGACGAGGATATCTCCGGCGTCGGTAAACCAGGGTTGGTTCGTATACCCTTTCGGATTGAAACCACTCAGCCACGATGGCTGATAGATGTGATACTTGTGGTCAGATGTGCGCTTTAATTGAAACGAATATAAATCTGTGGATCCCTGGGCCATCAGGGTAAAGGACAGACTGCCCGTCAGGATCAGGAAAAAGAAGAATAACCTCAGGTGGATCATGGCCGCGAGTCAAAAATGGGTTTCAACCAAAGATACACTTAAAAACGGCGGTCTTTAGTCCATTTTATAGGCTGACGTGAATATCCGTTTCCAGTTTATGCCATTGGTGATGTTACCATTTTTGGTAGAAAACCAGATAAACAGAGGTTTTCCAACAATATGGTCATGTGGCACAAAGCCCCATGCGCGTGAATCTTCCGAGTTGTGCCGATTGTCCCCCATGGCCCAGTAATAATCTTGCTTAAAGGTATAGGTGGTAGCTGGTACACCATTGATGATATACTGTCCGTTTTCTTCTTTATAGTCATTTCCTTCATAGACATCAATAACCCGTCGAAACATGGCGATGGTCTCTGGTTTAAGGTCGACTGTAGCACCCTTCTTTGGGATATATACCGGACCATAATTATCTACAGTCCATCCTTTGAAATGCTCAGGATCATGTGGGAACAAACCCTGTGAATACGGGGACATATCAAACGGTGTAATCAGGACCTCCGGATCCATACGTTTGAGTTGCTCCACCTGCTGATCGCTGAGATAGAACGGGACCACTCTGTTTGCGGGGACTGCAATCCCCATATCCGCTACTTTTCTCCAGTTCAGGCCCTGGGACACGACCTGGTAGGTAAAAAGCAGATTTTTTGGATTTTCTGCCGGAACCCCATTGATATAAACTTGTCTGTCGCGGATTTCCAGACTGTCACCAGCCATAGCAATACAACGTTTGATATAGTGATCTTTTTTGTCAATGGGACGGGTGATCAGTTTGCCACTGCCGACATCACGTCGCACCTCACTGTTCGTCTTATATTGAAACGCCGTATAGGACCGGGAAGGTGAAAGATACACGCTGTCACCTACCGGCCAGTTGAAGACGATAGGTTCATTCCGGTCGATCGATTCCATCGCCGGCAATCTGAAATAAGGAAGAGAAGGTTTCTCCAGATACGACTCGCCGCCCAGGATCGGCAATGTATTGTGAAGCAGGGGGAACATCGCAATGGTCATAGGTGTGCGTATTCCGTAATGGGCTTTGCTGACAAAGAGAAAATCGCCTACCAGCAAAGAACCTTCCATGGAGGGTGTTGGGATTTTATAGGCTTCCAATAAAAACATCCGGATAAAGGCGGCTGCGAAAACGGCAAAGACAATGGCTTCTGTCCATTCACGGACCTGGGATTTTTGGTATGGATTTGATTTGATCAGCTTTTCAAGCTGACGGGGTTTATTGCTTTTGATGGCCTCTTCGATTTGCTTCTTGTATACGGCTTCGCGCGGGAGAATGGGACTGACGTATTTATCTGTTTTACTGAGGGCGATCGAAGTGAATATGGCGGGGGCATAGATGACCGCCATCGCGGAATGCACAAAATCCAATTTATCAAACGACCGGACCAGGTCCACGGCCATCCCACAGAAGATAAACAGATTGACTATCGGGAACAGGAGCCAAAGGGCATAGGTCGGTTTTCGGCCGATGAGTTTGCACCATTCCACAAAATTGACACCGGGAATCAGCCCCTTGACTGCAGCAACTCCGGCTTTTGGGAAAAGCAGATATAAACTGATGCTGAGGAAAATATAGGAAAGGATGAGAAAGATAAGAATGCTCACTATAGCTTGATTTTGTTGATTCCAATATAAGCGTTAAAGATAGCTGAAATAGTATGTGCTGAGCTTATGATATTGACTAATACCTATCTTGCTTCCGATGAAATGCAGACAAAACACTATCGGCGCTCGGATGAATCCGACCAGGATAGTTTTGATGGCATTATTGGCATGGAGCAGTCCTGGCGTTTTATCGGCCCAGCTTTTTCTTCCTGACACTGTCCAGGCCATCCTGCTGCACTACAAAATTCTTCCTCCAGTCAATCGTCTGGACGCGGAAAAACCATCCACCTTAAAAGATTATTATTTGATCCTCCAGCCGCCTATGGTCATCCTGAGACCAGATCTTGATATGGAAAAGGAATCATACAAACTTCACCATCTTCAAAAGCAGCTCGGCTTTTATTGCCAGGAACAAGAAGAGGGAATCACCTTTATCCCTTTTAATTACCATCTGGAAAAAAAGGATATAACACACCTGCCATGGAAAAAGGATACCGTACATAATTATCCGGTTTTTGAAATTTATCTTTATAGTGGCGGTGATACCCTCCATTTTTGGAACACGGAAGCATTTGGAATATCCTATTCTCCATTCTCCAATATGCAGGGTGTCCCATTACATTATGAACATATAATTGAAAAAGAAAAATGGCGAATTGTTCTCCACAAAGTGGATACGATACAGATGCCCTCCAGGTATTTTGACCCTGCTCTATCCAATGCACCGATTCATTTCGATTCGCCGATTACAGCGTTTGTGGCAATCGGGTACAGGTTTTGGGAACAATCGGATAAACGAGGATACCACTTACCCAAAATAAAAGGGAAGCTGATCGGCCGGAACGAAAAAGTAAGACTTAAAACGCTAAAAGGAAAAATTATTCCCCTTTTATTGGTTGATTATGAACTTCTTGGAACCTTACCGGACTATCTTAAAAACTGGATGAATGAATATTTGAATCAGCCGGGTATTTATCCGCTTATTCTCTCCCGCAATCATATTGATATTATTACGAAAAGCATAGGCAGGGATCCGATTCTGGCATCCATACCACATCTGCAAATCAATGCCATGAATTTCCTGCGAATAGGTGGTTATGCTCCTTTACATATTGTGATACTGGATCAGGGCGGTATTATCCGCTATAATGAAAACGCGCACTATTTGTTTTCCTCCCAAATTTTGGATAAATATGTAGGGCTCCTGCAGGATAAATGGAAAGGGACTTCAGGTCAGCAGCATTAACTAGTGCTCAATCTTTATCTTCATCATCCAGATCATGCAGCATCTTACCGAGCGGGTCACTAAAACCGATTTTGCCTTGCGTCAGTTCTTTGGTCAGGACATCCAGATCGGCCAGCGCATGAAGGATGATCTCCTTGTAGACCGCATACTCGCTTCGGGGTATCCGGTAGCTTTCGAGAAGCCGGTCCAGACCCGGCACTTGATCCAATATCTCATTAAAAATTTTATCCGGTAGATCATGGGGCAACGTCACGACATGACTATCTCCGAAGAAAGCCCGGATAGCGCCATACGGGTCCTTGTCCCGGCCTTTTTTTATCTTCTCGGGATGTGGAAATGTCTCCAGAAATTCCTCCCGTATGGCCTGACTCAGGAGTTGCAAGGCCACATTATATTGACCTTCCACTTCACCCTCATACACCAGTTCCACCTTGCCGGTCACCGAAGGAATGACCCCCCAGAAATCGGCAATCCTGGCTTTGGTGTCAGGCTCTCCATTGATCAGGATTCTTCTTTCCGCCGTACTATATAAATTCTCCAGCGCTGTAATACTCATCCGGGCAGATACGCCGGATTTGGCATCCACATATTCGCTTTTTCTGGCGGCAAAACTGATGCGCTCGAGAATATTCCGAATGACCTCTGGAATTATGACCTTCTCCGATTGCCTCCGGGCTATTGATGCTTCCTGTCTCGTGATGGTTTTAGCGGTCTCCAGATCTTCAGGATAATGTGTCAGAATCTGACTTTCGATCCGGTCTTTCAAAGGTGTGATGATCGATCCCCGGTTGGTATAGTCCTCCGGATTGGCAGTAAAAACAAACTGAATATCAAGTGGTAGTCTGGTCTTGAATCCCCGGATCTGGATATCCCCTTCCTGGAGAATATTAAAAAGCGACACCTGAATACGGGCTTGAAGATCGGGTATCTCATTGATCACAAAAATGCAACGGTGCGACCGCGGAATCAGCCCAAAATGAATCACTCGTTCGTCACTATAAGGCAGCTTCAGGGTGGCAGCTTTAATTGGATCCACATCACCTATAAGGTCCGCCACCGACACATCCGGTGTGGCCAGTTTCTCCACATACCGCTCACTCCGGTGCAACCAACGTACCGGTGTCAGATCCTGTTGTTCCTGCACGACTTGTTTGCCATAAGCCGACAGCGGCTCCATTGGGTCATCGTTGAGCTCGCTCCCGTCGATCACCGGTACATATTCATCCAGCAGCGCTGTCATCAGCCGCGCCAACTTGGTTTTGGCCTGCCCCCGGAGTCCTAGCAACAGAATATTATGTTTGGATAAGATTGCCCGCTCCATATCCGGAATGACCGTATCATCAAAACCATAAATGCCGTCAAAAACTGGTTGCTTGTTGATCAGTCGTTGAATAAGGTTATCACGAAGTTCCTGCTTAATGGATTTGGGGGTATAGCCTTGTTTCCTGAGTTCACCAAGGGTCGTAGCGTATGTCATCAATGTCGGTATTTGCGTTTGTTCTGCTTGTAGTCTAAAAAGATAAATGAGCCCAGTCCTTCGAGGGTGCTGTAAAATGCTTTGCCGTCATTGGCGCTGGTAAACTGATCCACAAACTGGACGAGCCACGGATCACGGGCGATCATAAAGGTGGTGATCGGAATATTTTGCTTCCTGCACTTTACGGCTAGTGCAAAGCACCGGGTCAGAATTTTCTTGTCCAGTCCAAAACTGTTTTGGTAATACTTCTTTCCGATCTTGAGGCAGGTCGGCTTTCCGTCAGTGATCATCATGATCTGCTTATTGGGATTACGGCGTTTGCGCAGTATTTCCATGGCCAATTCAAGACCGGCAACAGTATTGGTGTGGTAAGGCCCCACTTCGAGGTAGGGCAGGTCTTTGATTCCGATTTGCCAGGCATCATCTCCAAAAACAATGATATCGAGTGTATCCTTTGGATAGCGGGTGATAATCAATTCCGACAAGGCCATCGCGACCTTCTTGGCTGGCGTGATCCGGTCTTCGCCATACAGGATCATGGAGTGTGAGATATCGATCATCAGCACTGTACTCATCTGGGACTGAAAAAACTTTTCATGGATCTGCATGTCTTCCTGTGTGAGCTGGAATTCACCTATACCATGATTGATGTGCGCATTTTTGATGGTTTCGGACACAGCGATCTGATCGAGCGAATCACCCCACTCATAGGGTTTGATCTCCGACGTCATTTCATCCCCGAGGCCGATGGAATTGGTCCTGTGGTCGCCGCGCTTTGACTTCTTTAAATCTTCAAACACATCCTCCAATGCTTTACGTCGCAGTTCAATCTCCATTCTGGCACCTGGCACCATATTCCGATTTTGCTGATCTTCCCGAACGAACCCTTTGTCTTTCAGATCCCGGATAAAATCAGCAATCCCATAGTCCGGGTTGGTCAGGTTGTACTGCCGGTCCACTTCCGTCAGCCAGCTCAGGGCATCCGCTACATTACCGGAGGTATGCATCAGGAGCTCCTTGAAAATCCGAAGCAGATTATCAAACGGGGTGTCCGCAAACGCGTCGGGATCATATTTCCGGAATCTCCAGCTATACATGGCAGTTTTATAGGACAATCAACGCGCAGGAATGTTTAACCAACCCGCCTTAAAATACGTTGCCACAGGCGGCAGACCTGTGGCAACGAGAAAAATATTTTAGGTCTGATGATTACTTCAGGACAAAACTCCCTTTACCTGCCAGAAAGCCTTTATTGTAGATTTCTACTTCATAATTGCCGGTATCAAAGGGAATCCCGGGCTGCCAGTTGACACAACCCGGAATCGGATTTGTCCCGTAATCTAATTCGACCGCCTGGGTAAAACGGATGGTTTCATTGCTATTGCCTAGCTTGATACTCCCGGAGCCCAGATCCTGGATGGCCATGACTTCTCCAAGGGGGTTGATGACCCGGAGATGAAATTTTTCTTTGCCGGATGTGACAATCGGATTGGTGGTGGTTTTAAAACAAACCTTAATCCCGTCAATCGTTTTCGCTTTTTTAGAATCGCTCTCCTTTCCCGAGCTCTTCACTTTATACCCGACGGCGGATATGTCGCTCACCTTGATGGCGGATGCCACATTGACTTTTCCTGCCAACATTTCCTTCTCTTGTTGTAAAGATTCCTTTTCCGTGGTGAGCGTGGTTTTTGCAACACTCAGTTCTTCATTTGTGACCCGCTCCTGCTGTACCTGGATGACCAACTCATCGCGCTCACTTGATAATTGGATATTGGACTCCTGCAAAGCTGTATTTTGCTTGCGGAGTTCTTCTACTTCCGTGACATAGGCTCGGAGTTTGAGGATCTCTTCTCTGGCTTTCTCCAGTTCTTTGCTCGATTTGATGAGCCCGTCGATTCGGTCCTTCTGTATTTTGAGCTCTGATTTCTGGGTTTCGATCATAGCATTGAGTTCGGTGTTGTTGCCTTTCATTTCTTCCAGATCGGACAAGGCCTGATAGTACTCTTTCTCAAGATCAGCTTTGAGGCGGGTTTCCTCGATCAGTTCAGCATTTTGCTTTTTGATCAGCTTATCCTGGTTGACCTTGGTATAGATCAAAAAAGCGCTCAACCCGAGCAGGGCGATAATGGCGACAGTAGCCAGCGCCAGTAACCGTTGTTGAGAAGACTGTGTCATGTGATGGTAGGTTGGTTATAGTATTAAAATTCGAATTTCCTCTTTGTTTTCCGGGGATCTGTTCAGGCGAAAGGGCGGGCAATAGAGCAACAAATATCTATAAAAATATGGGACCTATCAAACTATCTCATTATTCCCTAATTTAGGGGTCAGACAGGCCGGATGACCTTGAACAGGAGATTCGGACCATCCGAATAACGACCACCAGTAAAACAAATGACCTATGTCCCAACTGCAGCACATCTTATTCCTTGATGTCGAAACGGTCGCCCGGTCGCGAACGTATGACGAACTGGATGATCCGGGAAAGCGACTTTGGCAGCAAAAGATCGGATATATGGCCCGGCGGGATGACCACCCCTGGAAGGAATCCGACTATGCGCAAGGATATCTTGACAAAGCCGCGATCTACGCGGAGTTTGGAAAAATCATCGTGATCAGCGCCGGCATCATCAGCCAGACAGAATCCGGTGCCATGAATCTCAGAATCAAGTCCTTTTATGGGCATGAAGAGCGGGAGATCCTGGAGGACTTTGTCACTATTATGAATAAAAATTTTCACGACCCGAATCTCCATATCCTGTGTGGGCATAATATCCGGGAGTTTGATATCCCCTATTTGTGCCGGCGGATGACGATACTGGGGATTCCACTTCCCGGCCTTTTCAATATCACGGGCAAGAAGCCCTGGGAAGTCCGGTATATCGCGGATACACTGGAGATGTGGAAGTTTGGTGATCACAAAAACTATACTTCCCTTGATTTACTGGCGTATACGCTGGCTATTCCTTCCCCCAAGGAATCCTTAGATGGCTCAAAAGTCGGTCATGCGTACTGGGAAGACAACAGGCTGGAGGACATCAAGCAATATTGTGAACGGGATGTCGTCACCGTAGCCCGTGTCTATCTGAAACTGAACAACAGGGGGCTTTTAAGGGATGAAGACATCACTATCACAAACTGACATCATTTCGTTTTCTGGAAAACGACAAGTCCCCATTCATAAAGAATTTAGCCCAATGCGCCCAGGTAAAAGTATTTCTTCATGCCAGGCAATATACTTCCTTTTCTACAGTGGAAAAATGAAGTAAAAGCCAGGCCATGAATGCGTTAAAGAATAACAATTCCTCTGGTCAAACTTTGGTGCCCCTGACGAAGATGAATGAAATACTGGCCGGCAGGTATTGGTGCCAGTGTTAGTTTATGGACCACCGGGCCTTTGGTACCTTTACCTCCGCTCCATATCTGATGCTGATACCCCCTTTGATCTAACAATCCGGCAGACCAGGCATCTCCGTTAGATTCCCATTCCAGAGATGTGCTATTTGAAGCAGGATTCGGATAGATCTTTAATTGAAGACTTGTCACTACGGGCTCCTGGATGAATGTCGAAAGTGAACAACCTTCGATCAGGGGCAGAAACTGGACATCCGGGTGCAGGATAGCCTGAATGGTGCTGGCTTCCATCCCGAGCCAATCCTTCAGCACCGTAGCATACACGGATCTGAAATCATATTGCATCGGCACACCCGACTGTGGTTCAATCTGCAGATCCAGTTGTGGGTTTTCGCCTAAAATACCAGGCCGAACACAGGGGCCAAATAACATGAGTGGTGCAGCATTGCCATGGTCAGTACCCATGCTGTCATTGGAACGAATTTGCCTACCAAATTCAGAAAACGTCATCGTCAGTACTTTATCCTCCTTACCGGCAAGTTTGAGGTCCCGCTGGAAAGCGTCGACCGCTTCCGACAGTTGCTGCAACAATACCGCATGAGTGCCTTGGGTCGTATCGGCGACAACCTGGCCGGAATGGGTATCAAATCCTCCAAGTGAGACGACATATACTTTGGTACGGAGACCACCGGAAATTAAAAGCGCAACATTCTTGAGTTGATTGGCTAACCTGTTGGCCTCCGGATATTCCACCTGATTACTACCACTTTCAGCAGCATCCACGATGGTGCCGGCAAAGGCATTCGTCTGGGCAATAGCTTCGATTAAAAAGCGTAACTCTCTTCCATAATTATTGTCCGGCAATGCACTATTGCCGGCCTCAGATAAAGGGGTAAGAGCAAAGGGATCATTCAACGCCAGGGAGTAATTGGCCAGCGAGCCCTGGCAGGTCTCCGACACCAGTGATCCCATGGTGAGGGCAAACGGAGCCTCAAAATCACCATTGGGATAACCATCCGGATATGCAGGATGTCCGTCATGAAAATAACGTCCCAGCCATCCCGTGCTGAGATACTGATTGGCGGCGGATCCGGACGTCCAGATATCAGTTGATCTGAAATGAGACCGGTCCTGATCGGGATATCCTACACTCTGCACAATACTCATTTTACCTTCGGTATACAAATTCCGAAGATGACTCATCGCGGGATGAAACCCCACGCCGTCTTCTACCGGTAAAACAGTGGATTCCGGAAGAACTATATTAGATCGCAATGCACTTAATGTACTATACTGATCCAATGGCACGATGCAGTTGAGACCGTCATTGCCACCATTGAGCTGGATGAGGACCAGCACCCGGTCATGATCGGGGCCCTGATTCAACAGGAATGGAAAAGGCACGGCACCAAGTCTAAGGCCATTCAGCCAAACCGGTACTGTCGACAGGGCTCCGTTCCTCAGGAAATGTCTTCTGTTCATCTTTGAAGTATTGCTCTCAATGCTGAGAATAGATTAATGTAACTGAAATTCGGGCAGGCTCATCAGGGCGACAAACAATGCCCGGAGTCTGTTTTCAACCGCCATTTTCTTGGCATCATCCAGTGGATCATTCAGATAGGCACCATACTCCACGGTCCACTCAAAATCCGGGAGGCCGGGGATAAGCACTTCTTTCAAATAATCCATCTGCTCTGTTGGTAAAGGCCAGGGAAGACTCAATTCTACCAGACCCCGAATAAGGCTATTGGGATCCGTAGCCAGTGGAATTCGGGACGCCATTTTTAAAACATCAACGCCCCACGGCCTGTCAAAAACCGGGATTTGTCCTGAAGCCAATCCATCCGTCAACGCCCTCCTTATTGGAAGCGTCACACTGTTGATCCAGGTTCGGTAAAATACCGGTTCCTGATAGTAGGACTTCCACCCGGCTACATCAGGCGGAGCAAACATATCCTGCTGCAGTGTTGCGCTGATGACATGCAGGGCAAACCACAATGTATATGTTTGACGCTCATTAAAAGGGATATCCACCTCAAAGGTCTTTACGATAGAGGCTGTAAAATCAAGTGGGCTTTTGATCATACATCCAATCGCATTTTCATGATAAAAATGCGCTGATGACAACAAGGCTGTCAACGCCGGTTGAATCTCATAATCTGATGCTCTGATGATGGCCGCCAGGGGTTCAATGACATCCGCTTCAATGACATCATCTATATGATAGTAGACAAACCAGCGGTAGAGCTTGCGCGCCAGAAATCTGGAAACCTCTTCCTGCTGAAACAGGATATCCACTACAGTTTTATACTCGTCTGCTCCCTGATTGGAAATCACCGCATGCTGGAATCGATGTGAAAGGGTCTTGATGCCGGTATCATGCCGGTTAGGCCGGAAGATTGCCGGAGGATGTGCTCCGGCGCTGAGGAAGCCCGTGATATCAATCACCCAGCCCGTCAGGGCGCGAGCGATCTCCTTGATATCCTCTTCGGTATAAAACGTATAATCGCCAGGGCCTGCCTGAGGTCCTTTGCCAATGGTAAAGAGCTCGAGCAATTCGCGCGCATAATTTTCATTTGGCGCATTTTTATTGTTTTCATTCCCGTTGAGATACAGGAGCATGAGCGAATTTATGGTCATATCCCTGGTAAGTTCCCGGAAGTTGCCCAATGCATGCTGACGTAAAAGCTGAGCATACTGGTACACAAATTTTCCGTGAGGCGCATCCGACGTGACAAAGTGATTGTGCCAGAAAAGGACCATTTTCTGGCGTATCCGAGGACCCTCTCCGAGAAACTGACCCATCTGCCAGGCCCGCATAGATCGTTGGGCATATTGCAGATCAGGCGTGATGGCAGCATAGACCCATGGTGTCCCTACGGGGACATTGGGGTCATTCATGTTGTCATAATTGATGGGCAATGGAGGTTCCGGATCCGGTGCAAACAACTGATCGATTGTAGCCTCCATTCCCTCCGCCATAGCTTGTGCTATCTGCCCGGCGGTGGGCCCAAAAGATGCGCGACTCAGCAGATGGCGCGCGGTACTTGCATTCCATACGCCGGCATATGGGCTCAGGCTTCCGCGAATCTCGAGCGGCGGAGCCATCTGCAACGGATCTTCTGAGGTGACCTTACGGTCAGGAATTGTGGGGGATAATGTAAATACTCCCATTCGTTTTGCTTTTAGAATACATAATACGCATTTCTGCCTGGTGCAGACGTCCACGGATAGTGTTAAAAGTAAAGATTCGTCTGAACATTACTGAACCTGATGAAAGGAGTAATAAGTGGTCAAATTGTACTCAAAGGGCGCGAACTTGTACATTTGTTCGCCTAAACCATGATTCTTTGAAGGTGCTTGTGACCGGTGCGGCCGGTTTTATCGGTTTCCACATGTGTAAGGCTCTCCTCCGGGAGGGGCATACAGTCTATGGGCTGGACAATCTCAATGCCTACTATGATGTACGGTTAAAATATGCACGACTGGAGCAACTGGGCATCAGTAAAGACCAATTGATACAAGGGAAAGCGATAGATGGCCAGGCCCATTTTACATTCTACTATCTTGATCTGCTCGATTCGGTCAATGTATCGTCCCTGTTTGAAGCACTCAGACCTGACATGGTGATTCATCTCGCGGCTCAGGCCGGTGTTCGACACAGCATTCACCATCCGCAATCTTTTATCGACAGCAATATCCAGGGATTTTTCAATATTCTCGAAGCTTGTCGGCGCTATCCGGTCCGGCATCTGATCTATGCCAGCAGTTCGAGTGTGTATGGCAGTAACGCAGATATACCCTTTCGGGAGACGGACAGAACTCATCAGCCGGTTTCACTGTATGGAGCGACCAAAAAGGCGGGCGAAATACTGGCGCATTCGTATGTGGCGCTATACGGTATTCCGGCTACCGGACTTAGGTTTTTTACAGTCTATGGCCCGTGGGGTCGGCCCGATATGGCCTATTACAAATTTGCCGACCGGATCATGCGCGGAGATAGTATCGACGTCTACAATCACGGCAACATGGAACGTGATTTTACCTATATCGATGATATCATCGATGGCATCCTTGGATTGGTTCGCCATATTCCGGAAGACACCCAGGAGTATGTGCACCGGATCGTCAATATCGGCCGCAGCAGTCCGGTGAGCCTGATGACGTTTATTGAGTTGCTCGAAAAATATCTGGGAAAAACCGCTCAAAAGAATTTCCTGCCCATCCAACCCGGAGATGTCCCTTCTACCTGGGCAGACACCTCCGCCTTACAAGCCCTGACGGGCTATTCACCTGCGACCGATCTTGAGGAAGGCATTCGTAACTTTGTGGATTGGTATCTTCCGTACCACGGATTATCCGCAATCAATTCCCAGACATGAAACCCGTCTCCTTTATTATCCCGGTTTTTAACGAAGTCGAAAATATTCAAAAACTTCATCAGGAAATCCTGACCGTTGTCCATTCGTTAGGCGTACCTTTTGAGATCATTATGGTCGACGATGGATCGACGGACGGAACGCATAAAGTCCTGCGTCAACTAAGTCCTGTCACCATCATCCGGATGCGGACCAATTTTGGTCAGACGGCAGCACTGGATGCGGGTATCAAAGCAGCACAATACCCTTACCTCGTCACCATGGATGGTGATCTCCAAAACAATCCTGCGGATGTACCGGCGCTGATCCACCATCTGGAAGATCAGGAGTTAGATGTCGTTTCAGGATGGCGCAAAGACCGCAAAGATCCATTCTCTAAAAAGTTTGTGAGTCGGGTGGCCAATATGCTCCGTGGCTTACTGGTCGAGGATGGCATCCATGACAGCGGATGCACACTCAAGGTGTATAAGAAAGAATGCTTTCATGACATCAACCTGTATGGCGAAATGCATCGTTTTATACCGGCACTCCTAAAGATGCGGGGATTCCTGATCGGGGAAATACCGGTCCACCACCGACCCCGCGAAGCCGGCAGGTCCAAATACAATTTCAAACGCACCCTCAAGGGGTTTGCAGATATGGTCATGATCTGGTACTGGAATCGCTATGCCGTCCGACCTTTTCATTTCCTCGGATCGATTGGTCTGGTGATCATCCTCTTTAGTTTTTTTTCGGGGGTGATGGCATTGAAGGAATTTTTTCAGGGTCAGGATATGTCCGAAACCTTCTGGCCGATGTTTGCGCTCCTTTCTTTCCTGATAGGCATCCAGTTTCTGATCCTGGGCTTTATCAGTGATATGCTGATGAAGACCTATTATGGCCAGACGGGACATACGGCGTATACGATCCGGGAAGTGATCACCAACGATTGATTTGGGCATATCCTTTCTGCCTCTACTTCCCTATGCTTCACGGGTCATTTGGTCTACCAGATTTTTATTCTTCTGTTTTGCAATTGTACCAGTAGGCTTGCCAGTCCAAGTCCAGTATAATTTTTATCTTCCTGACTCATGCCTAAATAGTATATCTCATGCCTTCTGCTTACATCCGCGGTCTTGGTTTCTACGTTCCGGACAACATTGTAACCAATGACGATCTGGCACGCCACATGGATACCAGTGATGAGTGGATCCTCGAACGCACCGGCATCCGGGAGCGACGTTATTGTACCCGACATCAGCAATCGACCTCAACGATCGGGACTGAAGCTGCCCGGCGTGCCTTGTCCGATGCAGGCATGGAAGCTGACGAACTGGATCTGATCATATTTGCGACACTGAGTCCGGACTATTATTTTCCGGGTTGTGGTGTACTCGTGCAGCGTCAGTTGGGTATAACCCGGACAGAAATAGGCGCACTGGATATCCGTAACCAATGCAGTGGGTTTGTCTACGGACTTTCTGTTGCAGATGCCTTCATACGTTCAGGTCAGCATAAAAATATCATGTTGATCGGAGCAGAAACTCATTCCATGGGGCTGGACTATTCGACCCGCGGGCGCAACGTGACGGTCATCTTTGGCGATGGTGCCGGAGCTGCGATTATCAGTGCTACGGATGAGCCCGGCCGGGGCATCCTGGCGACACGGCTGCATGCCAATGGCGAGTTTGCAGAAGAACTGGCCATGATCAATCCCGGGGCCCATAGTGGAGTGCATGCTGCGGATCCAGCAGTATATGGATATGAACCCGCTGAGTTTGGAGGCACCTTCATCACCCCGTCGATGGTATCTGAAGGCATGATCTTTCCCAATATGAATGGCCCGCTCGTTTTTAAAAATGCAGTTGCCAAATTTCCGGAAGTCATCGAGGAGGTCCTTGCTGCTGCCAGCCTGCAGAAATCCGACATCAGTCTGCTGGTCACGCACCAGGCCAATCTACGTATCAGCCAGTTCGTTCAGAAAACCATGCATCTCCGTGATGACCAGGTCTGGAACAATATCGATCGCTATGGAAATACAACAGCAGCCTCGATCCCGATCGCACTTACCGAGGCCTACCAGCAGGGCAAAGTCAATAAAGGAGATCTCGTGTGTCTTGCCGCATTTGGCAGCGGATTTACCTGGGCCGCCGGTTTGGTCAGATGGTAGCTAATGGTGACGGACTGAGTTGGCACTAAGCGATTTTCGATTTGCCTGAGTAAACCTGTATTTTGCAGCATGAAAACGGATATTCTGTTTATTGTAGCACATCCGGATGATGTGGAGTTGTGCAGTGCTGGTACCGTGTTTAAGCATGTGGCACTGGGACATACGGTCGGTATCATCGATCTCACGGCCGGCGAACTGGGGACAAGAGGAAGTGCTGAAATCCGGTCTCGTGAAGCCGCCGTTGCTGCCGGCATTATGGGCATCGCTTTCAGAGAAAATCTCGGTCTGCGGGATGGATTTTTTGATCTGTCTGAGACCAACAAACTCCCGGTGATCCGTGCCATACGCCAGTATCAACCAGAGATCGTCGTGACGAACGCCGTTCGTGACCGGCATCCGGACCATGGCCGTGCGTCTCAACTCGTGACAGAGAGTTGCTTCCTGTCAGGTCTCCCTAAAGTTCAGGTCGAACGTGGAGGCCAGGCACTTGAGGCGTGGCGACCCCGGCAGATCTACCACATGATCCAGGACTACTATATCCATCCTGATGTCTGTGTCGACATCACCTCTTATATGCCGAAGAAAATTGAAGCCATCATGGCATTCCGCTCTCAGTTTTACGATCCTGATTCCAGCGAGCCGGTAACGCCTATCTCGAGATCTGACTTTATGGGATTTTGGGAAGCCCGTTTTAGAGAAATGGGTCGTCTGATCGGTGCCGAATTTGCGGAAGGGTATACCCTCACCGGGCCCGTCAGGATGGAGCACCTGCTGTGAGAATTTCCTGCAGATATAAAGGGGATGCGTTGCTGATCAAAGAGCTTGGCTTTTTGCAAAAGTCATTTCACGTACCTCCTCTTATTCTCTTTCCCTCTTCCCTTCCAGCCATTCTGTATAGGCAAGAGACCCCAATCTGAATCGGGGTGCCAGTCTGCTCCTGGTTTCCAGTTTGTACTCCATCCGGCAAAAAAGACCAGGTAAGTGATCTAAAGAGGGGACATGTTGTGTCACCCTTATCTGTTGATTTGGATGTATCAGCCAGGTAGGTTTTAATTGTGCCAATGCAGATGACTCCGAGGTCAAAACATCCTGATAAAAAGTGAAAGCAGAACCTACTCCAGGTTGTACGGCTTTTGACTGAGCATGAATACCTTTTACAGTCAACATCAAGATGAAGACCAAACTCATACGCCTCAAGAGGTAATGGAGTCGAGATAGATGATGTATCATCTCGCTTGTTGCTACAACGTATTGTTTGTACCTCCTCATACTGATTTTTTATTCATCACCCCCAGGGCAAAATAATTCAACTCTTAAATACTTGCCACTTTTTTTTTCCAGATGCCAAATCGAAGCGCAACGGAGATTCCGACTAAGTGGGATGCCAGAGCATAAGATGCCAGATACCAGACTAGAGGCTGCCTGATGGCACAGTATCTAGTTCGAAATCGCAGAACAGAATAGATTCCGACCGCCAGGCGGAAAGCCAGATTGGATGCTGCCACAGTTAATGAAATACTCCCTCCTAATCCGAAAATGCACAATCTTAGTCGCACATAAACACTAAACTCTAAACACTAATCTCCTAATCTCCTAACCTCCTAACCTCCTAATCTCCTAATCCATTCCCACCATTGTTGTCTTCACGTCTGGAGCACTCCGGTATTGAA
Organism: Saprospiraceae bacterium; assembly: GCA_041746735.1. GTDB lineage: Bacteria > Bacteroidota > Bacteroidia > Chitinophagales > Saprospiraceae > Opimibacter. Next base: position 40,053 of record JBGTGP010000029.1, on the reverse strand, counting down.
AGGTTCAATCGGAGCATGCTGTGCAGCATTGAGTGCCTGAGAGATAAAAGAACGGGTCTCCCGGGGATCGATGATGGCGTCGACCCACATTCTTGCTGCGGCATAATACGGCGTAGTCTGTTCATCATAGCGGGATTTGATGGTATCAAAGAGGGCTTTCTCTCCTTCCGGATCCGGCTTTTGTCCTTTTGTCTCCAGCGATGATACCTGTATCCGGGTCAGGACCTTTGCTGCCTGTGCGCCTCCCATGACCGCGATTCTGGCCGTCGGCCATGCTGCAATAAACCGGGGATCATAGGCCTTTCCACACATCGCATAATTTCCGGCACCATAGCTGTTGCCTGCGATGATCGTGATCTTGGGTACGGTACTGTTGGCTACGGCATTGACCATTTTAGCGCCGTCCTTGATGATGCCGCCATGCTCTGAGCGCTTGCCGACCATAAAGCCGGTGACATCATGGATAAACACCAGTGGTATTTTTTTCTGATTGCAGTTGAGGATAAAACGGGTGGCTTTGTCAGCGGAGTCGGAGTAGATCACACCGCCCAACTGCATCTCACCGGTTTTGGTTTTGACGATTTCGCGTTCATTGGCGACGATGCCGACCGACCATCCGTCGATGCGGGCGTAGGCGCAGAGCATCGTTTTGCCGTATTCTTCCTTGTACTGGGTCATCTCGCCTCCATCGACGATGTGTCGCAGCACCTCCTTCATCGAGTAAGGTCTGGAGCCGTCTTCGGGCATCAGGCTGAGGATGTCTTCGGAAGTGCCGGCAGGGGCCACAGCAGGTATTCGGTTGAGTCCAGGATTTGCGACGGGGCCCAATCGGCTGACCAAGTCGCGGATCGTGCGCAGACAGGTGTCGTCATCTGGCATTTTGTAGTCCGTGACGCCTGATATTTCGCTATGTGTGGAGGCACCTCCCAGCGTTTCCTGATCGACATCTTCGCCGATGGCGGCTTTGACCAGATAAGGTCCGGCGAGGAATATGGATCCGGTACCTTCGACGATGAGCGCTTCATCTGACATGATGGGCAGATATGCTCCTCCGGCTACACAGGAGCCCATGATGGCGGCGATCTGGGGTATACCCATGGATGACATCCGGGCATTGTTGCGGAATATCCGTCCAAAATGCTCCTTGTCAGGAAATATCTCATCCTGCATTGGCAAAAAAACACCCGCACTATCCACCAGATAGATGATGGGGAGTCGGTTTTCCATGGCGATCTCCTGGGCCCGGAGGTTTTTCTTTCCGGTGATCGGAAACCAGGCTCCGGCCTTGACTGTGGCGTCATTGGCCACGATCACACAGGTACGTCCTGACACCTGACCTACAACCACGATGACACCACCGGCTGGACATCCGCCGTCCTCCATATACATCTCGTAGCCGGCAAATGCACCGATCTCCATAGAAGGCGTATCCGGATCCAACAACTTCTCGACGCGTTCGCGGGCAGTCAGCTTGCCCATGTCATGTTGTTTGTCCATTTTCTTTTTGCCTCCTCCCAGGTGGATGACGTCCAGTTTTCGCTGCATCTGGGAGATCAGCATTTTCATGGCATCTTCATTCTTGTGCCGCTCAATATTGTAGGATGACATGGCGGAAAGATAAGAGGATATGGGGAAAAGCACTACGAATGCAATGCATTTGACAAAATGGATGAATTTACGTTTCCATTTGGCCTGTTTTGACTATATTTAAAAATTAATTAACCAAATAAAACCGTTCCTCATGAAACGCTTTACCGCTTTACCGCTTCCTATTTCTGACCTTAATTACAGGGCTTGGTCTATCCCCAACCCATGCCCAAGTGTCTCAGTTTAACTTGAATGTGACCCATGATGTACCCTATCCAGAGGGTTATTGTGATGTGATCACCTTTAGCATCACCATCCAGAATACAGGTACTGCATCCTCGTTCACAGGTCGTATCGAAATCCTTCCCCTGGAATGGGAGATCATCGACCTTTCAGACCTGCCTGGGCTCAATGTGCTGTACAATCAGGGCTCTGGAAGTTACTGGACATTTATTGAATTTACAACACCAACTGTAGCCCAAAACGACATTGTATCTTACGATTATCAACTGGTCCTTCAGTCCTTTTATGACAACCAATTCAAAACCATCAACAGAGTCACCAGGACGGCTAATTCGGAACTTCAGACTGAAGATGAAGAGGTACTCAGTGATATTGTAAAGCCTATTCCGTATCCCAATTATGCTTCCTATCATGCCAGCGATCTGCTGGATGACTATGATGACGGAGCCGGGCCATTGGTCCTGATTCCGGTAGACCCGATATTGGGATTACCAGATTGGTACGCCTGCAACCCATCAACCACACAGAATCTGTATGTACATGACCAGCTGGTATTTGATATTCCCGAATATTGTATCTATAACAATACGGGTCATGGATATATCATCGTCAATGAAGGAGGACAGATCATTATTGAAGAAGGTGCTTCGCTCAAAATCGATGGCCAGCGTATACGATCCTGTGACAAGATGTGGAAAGGATTTCTGGTAAAAAGTGGCGGTTCACTGTCACTCAGCAATTGCGTTGTTGAAAATGCCCGATATGGTATACAGGCCGAAAGAGGCGCTCATATTTCAAGCACGAATACACTCTACAAGGACAATTACATTGGCTTGTATGTCCCACCCGTTTTCACAGCACCCGACCCGGAAAATCCCTCCGAAAATTATGTCACATTACACCCCTTCAACGGCAATGTGTTTGGAGGGTCCGGCAGCATGCTTTCTCCCTACGACGGGCAGACTCCGGCACCAGGAGAATTACCATTTGCCGGCATCGAAGTCAATCATGTCAGCCCCTTTATTGTCCCTGGCCTTGAGCAAAATCCGAACTTCTTTGAAAATATGCAGAATGGGGTCATCGCCCGGAATTCAACCCTTTCATTGGGCTTCGGTCACTTTAAAGATATAAATCGTGATCCTGAGGTACAGCAAAAGCTTCAAGGGTACGGCATCTATCTGGATGACTGCCGATATGCTGAAATATATGACAATACAGGAGGAAGTTTTGCTTCCTATACGCATAATTTTTACAACTGTAACATCGGCATATACAATCTCAAAGGCGCACTTTCCGTCTCCGGTGTCACAATGCAGGATGTCGAAACCGGCATCTGGCTAGATCGCGTACTCAATAAAAGCATAGATCTCACGGAAAATGACATCGAAGCAGAGCGTACCGGAATCTTGCTTAATCATTGCGCACCGCTTGCGGGATTTGGCAAGGTCGAATACAATACAATCCTGGTTTCCGGGCACGGGGATGAATCCGTCTGTATAGAGATCAACGATCTGCCGATCCCAACCCGCTAGGAAATCGTCAACAATCATCTCACCCTCAGAGACGGCGCGTATGTCATCAGCAGCACTGCCGGCTATGAAACTCTCATCCAAAACAATACGATCATCAAGGAATATCTGACCGAAGACGATGCCTACGGCATCTATCTTGCCGGTGCCAAATACGCCGATGTACTCTGCAACGACCTGACCGGTGATGTGGAAGGCAACAATTTCCACAACTCCGCCGGTATCTATATGTCAGGTGCCAGCAACTTCAATGTGTCTTGCAATATGATCAAAGACTTCCGGTATGGCATCTTTGCGGCAGGAGATAATTCAGCACAAGGCAAACTCCGAGGCAATACCCTTGAAGATCACTGGATAGGATTGTTCCTCAATGAAAGCGCGACCATCGGCATCCAGGAGCATCATGGCAATATCTGGGATGGGACTTTTGATGAGTTTGGGGCGAAAAATCTTGCGTCACAAGGAATCGCATTAATGTCACAATTTATATTTGACAGCGATGACAATACCAAATTCGAACCGCCCTCCATTTCATCTGTGCCGAATTGGTTTGTTGATGTGACAGGCATTTCATTTATCTGTGACGAAGAAGAAACCTGTCCGGATGGTGTCGGCTACCAGGGGTTAGCCAAAGAATGGACCGTACTGGATCAGGCCCTGATCGCCGGTGATCTGGGATTTGATCACTATGATAAGTCCCTGAGTTGGACAGGAAGATTTCATACGTACCATCGACTCAAAGATCCCGGAGTACTATCCCTTCCTCCTGATATCACCTTATTCCTTTCGGATGAGTCCACAACCAATATTGGTAAGCTTTCCAATGCACTGGATTCTCTGCACCAAGCCATTCGGTATTCCGGCATTCATCTGTCTGCTTTGGAGGATTTCAGTCCCACTGTTCAGGAGAGATTTGCCTATATTGCCTGGCTTGATCTGTTGTGGGGCACCGGTCGCGATACTGATTCTCTACTTTATCAGATCCGACTTCGGTATGATACCCTTTTTGGCATTATATACGACTACACTGAACTGTTGGATGTTATTGCCCCTATCCAAGAGACTAAGCGCACCTCTGCAGGTAATTATATCAAAGCGATCACACCTGATAGTGTGTGGCAGTCATCGATGAAATTTACCCTGCTTGAATCAATCAGTCTGCTAGAAGAAGATGAACTGGAGTCATCGACGGACCTTTATGATCTTGCTCTACTCTGTCCCGAACGTTATGGTGATGCAGTTTATCATGCGCGCTCCCTTATTCGGCAGGATTCCATGCTCCTCAAGTATGATGACATTACCTCCTGCGATTCACTGGTGACCCGGTCCATTAAGGACTTTGTGGCTTATCCGGCGCGAATCTTACCTAATCCGGTTTCCGATCATGTGCAGTTGCATACTACACATCCGTGGACATCTGTCGTAGTCCTCTCATCTAACGGTCAGCAGCATCGTACATCTGTACTATCAGATAGCAAGTCAGGCACCATAATAAATACCTCCGCATTACCGGCTGGATTATATTATATCATGGTGAACTATACCGATGGTCGTCGTGGTGCTTACCCTTTTGTCAAAAACTGATATGAGATCAATTTATATCAGTCTCCTGATCCTGCTGATGTCAGTGGGATCTCATCTGCCAGCCCAATCCATATGTGATCTGAAATACGATCACATATGGATCCTGGGAGGGCCTGATCCCGAAGTCCCCAACGGCAGACATGGGGGGGTGGAAATCAATTTCAATACTGACCCCGTCAGTATCAACCCTAACTACATGCCGGTCATGGCACCATTTCAAAATTGCTCGTTTTCGTCTGCCGAAGGTGAGTTTTTGTTTTACTCTAATGGGTGCGAGATATTCGGAGCCGATGATGAGATCCTACCAAACGGCGACTCTTTGAATCCGGGAGAAATATACACCTGGTTCTGTCCTGAATTTGGGTATAGGGGAGTTCAAAGCATGGTGGTACTGCCGGATCCTGTGCAGCATGACGTATATCATGTTTTCCACCTCGATGAGGTTTATTCACCTGAAAACCCACTTCCTAAAATAGTCCATCCCGATCATTTATATTGTACAACTATACAGGTGAATGAGGATTTTCCCAATGGTAAAGTGACAGAAAAAAACCAGATTGTGATCAAAGATACAAGCATGTTCGCTTTTTCAATGACAGCGGTAAAACATGCCAATGGTCGGGATTGGTGGTTGATTATCCCTATCACCTGGAGTTTGTCCTACAATATCTTTTTACTCAACGAAACAGGGTCTGCCCTCTACCACACTCAATTCATGGATAGTATAGACTTCCCATTGGCAGAGGGCGGTCAAGGAAAGTTTAGCCCTAACGGTTCCTGGTATGCAATGTACTATCCCAAAGTATTCTATAATGATCGTAATATACTAATGCTCTATAAATTTGACCGGAACTCAGGGTTTCTCTCAGAAGCATTGGACATTCCAATTCCATTTTCAGATTTCATCACCGGAGGTCTTGAATTTTCTCCTTCAAGCCGCTTTCTGTATTACAATACTGATACCAGCTTATACCAGTTAGATACCTGGGCTGATGATATACCCGCTACTTTGACCCATATCGCCGATTATGATGGCTTTGGTGACCCACTCCCTACCCGATTCTTCTTAATGGAACGCACGCCAGACCATCGCATCATCATGAATGTCACCAACGGCTCACAATACCTCCATGTCATCCAGGAGCCCGATCGAAAAGGCACCGCCTGTCGCTTCGAACAGCATGCTATCAAACTCCCGACAGTCAATAATTTTACCCTGCCCCATTTCCCCAATTATCGCCTTGGTGCTCTTGACGATCCTCCCTGCTATACCTATGTCAGCACTCCACCCACCCCGGTGCCTATTACTGAGCCCCATATCACCCTTCGGCCCAATCCAGCCAAAGACCTGCTGTATATCGACTCCCATGCACCCTGGATATCCCTTCAACTCTCCACCGCATGGGGCATGCCCCTCTCTTATCACACCTGGACCGGTGACACTACACTCCCCACAGCCGGACTTACACCAGGTGTCTATTATGTTACCTTCTCCTTTAAAGATGGATCCAGAAAAGCAATGCCTTTTGTGAAAATGTAAGGGTTTGGTTCGTGTTAGGTTTTCAATCCAAAACTTGCCATACCAGGTTTCTTTAGTCATACATTTGATTTATAACTGGCATTCATCGTAAAACCATCAGGACGGTCCTGCACATTCCATTTCACTTTTATCTTTACCACTATATGTCATCCATTCCGGTCAATCTGATCAGTGATACCATCACCCGACCTACACCCGGCATGCTGACGGCTATGATGACGGCAGAAGTCGGAGATGATGTCTTCGGCCAGGACCCTACTGTCATAGCCCTGGAGGAACGACTGGCAGGCATGTTCGGCCATGAAGCAGGACTTTTTTGTCCCTCCGGGACGATGACCAACCAGATCGCCATCAAAGCCCAAACCCAACCGCTCGATGAAATCCTTTGTGATGAACTGGCGCATATCTACCGGTACGAGTTGGGCGGTTATGGTTTTCATTCCGGTGTAGCCATCCACGTTATGAGGGGTCACAGGGGTATCATCTCAGAACAAATGATCCACGATGGTGTCAAGCCCAAAGCCGACTGGAACCCGACCACCCGTTTGTTGTGCCTCGAAAATTCAATCAATATGGGCGGAGGCAATTTCTATACCCTGGAGCAAATCCATGCACTTACAGATGTGGCGAGATCTTATGGATTACGCACTCACCTCGATGGCGCCCGGCTCTTTAATGTCCTGGTCGAAACCGGCGATACACCGGCTGATTACGGAAGGTATTTCAATAGTATTTCCATCTGTCTGTCGAAGGGATTAGGAGCACCTGTGGGATCGGTCCTTATCAGCGACCGTGACACAATTGCTTATGCCCGTCGTGTCCGCAAAGTCATGGGCGGCGGGATGCGTCAGGCCGGCTATCTGGCAGCAGCCGGACTCTATGCTCTCGATCACCATGTCGATCGCCTGAAAGAGGATCACGCCCGGGCCCGGCGATCAGCACAAGGGTTGTCCTCCATGCCCTGGATCAAAGAAATCTTCCCGGTAGAAACCAATATCCTGATCTTCCGGGTGGCCGACCGGCTCAATGCTCAACAGGTGGTGCAGGCGCTGGAAAACCGGAATATCCTCTGCACCGCCGTCAATGCCAACCTCGTCCGTTGGGTTTTCCACCTCGATGTGACAGAACAAATGATGACGCACATCGAACAATTACCTGAAAACTTGCTTTAACATTGTGTAAAAAGTATGACCTTTAATGGTAATACGGACAAGAGAACCGTTAAGGCAAATCGAGGCAAGTACGACGTTCATGAGAGCACTTTTCTTTTTCGCAATACTCCTGCCGCTTTCACTTCCGGGACAGGAATCGGATAATATGACGCTGATCAGCAACCTGGATCTTTCCGGATTGCCATCAAGGTTCGGATCCGAATACAATGATTGCTGGGGCTTCCGGCATGCCAATGGCACCGAAGTCGCTATCATCGGAGGGATTGAGGACATTTTCTTTGTGGATATCACCATTCCCGCCAATCCCGTGATCATCTACACGCACGAAGTCCTCAACGTGACCAATGGTACGGTCAATCAGTCCCTGTGGCGAGACTTCAAAACCTATGGCAACTATGCGTATGCCTGTGCCGATGAAGGCAGTTGCGGATTGCTGGTCTTTGACATGAGCAATGTACCAACTTCCATCACGATGGTCTATCAGACCAACTCCTTCTGGACCCGTTCGCATAACATCTATATCGACGAGGAAAATGGCCGACTCTACGGTGCCGGTACAAATACCGTCAGCAACGGACTAGTGATCCTTAACCTGGAGCCTGATCCCGCTGCACCTACACTGGCCGCCAACGTACCACTCAATGGCGTGGGTGGCGGTTATGTTCATGATGTGCATGTACGCGACAATATTGCCTACTGCAGCCATGGGAGTTTAGCCAAGTTACAAGTTTATGACTTTACCAATCTGCCTAATTTTACCGTTCTAGGTGCAATAGAAAATTATCCTGAACCCGGCTACAACCATAGTAGTTGGCTCAATAGTGCAGGTAATATGCTGGTCATGTGTGATGAAACCCATGGCAGTGATGTCAAACTGGTGGATATCACAGATCTGCCGGATATTTCAGCCGATGATTTCAGTACCTTCTATTCTGAATTGTTAGGCTCGCAGGCTCCAGGATCCAGTATCGCTCACAATCCGTTTATTCTGGGGGACCTGGCGTTTATCGCGTATTACCATGATGGTGTGCAGGTCTTTGATATCTCCGATCCGGACAATATCACACGGATCGCCTACTATGATACACATCCGCAGAATACCGGATATAGTGGTTACGATGGTTGCTGGGGTGTATATCCTTATTTCCCTTCGGGAAATATTATAGCCTCCGATCAGAACAACGGCCTGTTTGTACTTCAGATCACAGAATCTACGCTGGATATTGAATTTCTGTCATTCCGCGCCAGTCGAAAGACGGACGGCATCCTTCTGGATTGGGCTGTCCTGGATCCGTCCTTTGGCAACACCTTTGAAGTCCAGCGATCTGAGGACGGTGGAATTACGTTTCAGGCCATGGGCAAAGTCCGACTCGAAGATCAGGTTCTTCAATATCAGTTTCTGGATACGGATGTATCCCCATCGACCCGGTATGTCTACCGGATTGATTTCCTTCAACTTGATGGCAGCCGGATCAAATCCCCCTTGCGGCAGGTCAGGACCGAAGCCGGGCCCATTTCCATCCGCGCGGTTAATCCCATGTCCGGTCACCTGGTACTGGATGTGATGAATCCGCTGGAACAAACAGACCTCAGTCTTTATAATCTGGAGGGACGTCTGATCTGGTCCACGACTGTGACGGATATGAAAGCACGTATGGAATTCCCCTTGCCCGATATCGCAGCCGGCCACTATATGTTGACGGCACAATGGGCTGGAGGTGCTGAAAATCTGATCCTCCAGAAATACTGATTGGATCTGCCCGGGAAGATCTTTTAAAGGTAAAAAGAAATGAGCCGCTTACCAGGCTATATCTTCCCCATCTCCTTCTCCTGGTTCGTTGTGTTCGTTGTGATTGTTATTTTGGTTTGAAGCTTCCCATTCTGCCTGCTTGCGATCAAACTCCTCATAGTCATAATTGGGCATCAGGTCATGCTTGACGTGATCGACCACTTCCTGAAGGGAGGTGACGAATCGGTTGAAGTCCTCCTTGTACAGGAAGATTTTGTGTCGCTCGTAATTGTCGGAATTGTGTTTTTTGGTGCTCTCGGTCAGCGTAATGTAAAAATCCTCACCACGTGTCTTGCGAACGTCAAAAAAGTAAGTCCTCCTGCTACCTGCCTTTACCTTCTTGGAATAGACATTTTCAAATCTGGAATCGTTGCTGTTCGACATACCTCACGGTTTTAATTATACAAATCTAAACCTATAATTGGAAAATTATATACCTGCGGTATGCGGAGTTCAGGAGGCATGGTCTTCCTCCTGGGCTGAGGTGGCCTGTTGTTGCTGCCACATGTCGAAGTAATGGCCCTGCAGGGTCACCAGTTCATCATGTGTGCCTTCCTCCACAAGCCGTCCTTGATCCAGGACCAGGATCTTGTCGTATTCGAGCATCGAGAGGATCCGGTGCGTAATGATCAGGGCTGTTTTGCCGGCCAGCTCGCGGTTGAGGACCTCGGTGATGACATGCTCCGTATGGGTATCGACTGCCGACAGGCAATCATCTAGGACCACCAGTTCGGGCCGTTTGATGAGCGCTCTGGCCAATGACACCCTTTGCTTTTGTCCACCCGACAAGGTAACCCCACGCTCCCCTATCCGGGTCTGAAACCCTTCAGGCAGGGATATGATGTCATCGTATACCGCCGCATGTCGAGCGTAGAGTGCTATATCTTCCTGTGAAGCGCCGGGAGCGCCAAATGCAATATTGGCTTCGATTGTATCCGAGAATAGAAAGACATCTTGTGGTACATACGCAATCTGTTGACGCAATGCCGCCAGATCATACGATGGCAATGGCTTGTCGTCCATCCGGATCTCCCCGGAAGTGGGGTCGTACATCCTCAGGATCAGGTCCGCCACTGTGGACTTACCTGAAGCCGTTCTGCCGATCAAGGCCACTTTTTGTCCCGGACTGATGGTAAAACTCAAATCATCAATAGCCCTAATGCCGGAATCGGGATATACAAAACTGACTTGATCAAAGGTCAGTTCACCGCGAAGAGGACCCTTGAGTACTCCGCTATTGGTAATAGCGGCTTTTGTATTCAAAAATTCATTGATTCTGCCTTGGGATACATTAGCTTGCTGGACGATGGAGGCAATCCACCCAATCGATGTCACAGGCCAAGTCAGCATGTTGATATAGATCACGAATTCCGCAATATTGCCGGTCGTCACTGCCCCTTCAAACTCCCGCAGTCCGCCGACATAAATGACGAGAATGGTGCTCATGCCGATGAGCACCATCATAAGCGGAATAAACATGGCTTCCACCAGTGCCAGGGACATGTTTTTTGTCTTGTACTCCTCACTTTCCGTAGCGAAATGACGGCCAAACGCTTTCTCCTGTGTATATGATTTAACGACCCGGATACCGGAAAAAACCTCCTGGGCGATTGCGGTCAATTGGCTGAGTTTAGCCTGTATCGAGGCACTTCGTTTTTCTATGAGATGACTGACGTAATAAATAGACAGGGACAGGAGTGGCAAGGGAAGCAAAGAATAAAGCGTAAGTCGGACATCGACCTTCAGCATGGCATAGATGACCATAATAAAAAGGGTCACCAGATTAATTCCATAAAGCAGGGCAGGACCCAGGTACATCCTCACCTTATTGACATCTTCTGTGATCCGGGCCATCAGATCTCCGGTACTGGTACGACGATAAAAGCCCTTGTCCAGTTCCTGATAATGATCGTACGCTTCTTTTCGCTGATCGTACTCAATGTACCGTGACATGACGATGATCGTCTGCCGCATAAAGTACATGAATATCCCCATGATCAGGGCTAGTATAAAAACCAATCCTCCAAACCGAAACAAGGCTCCTCCAAGCGAAGAGACTATCAAAGCCTGACCTCCGGGATCAGCCGCCTGGTAGAGATGCAGTTGTTCGAGCACATAGTCCAGCGCTTCCCGGATCACCTGTGGCTGCCAGGCCCGGAAATAATTGCCGGCCGCGACAAAAACAATCCCCAGGATGAGCAGGTGTTTGTACTTGATGAAGTACTTGTTGAGTACGCGTAAGTGCTGCAAACGGAATTCAGATTAAGGCGTGCAAGATAGGACAACCGACCTATATGAAAGGTTCACAGTATTACCTCAAGACAGATGACCGGCCTCAGGTGGCCGGCTTCTTCAAACGCTCTTGAAATAGCCTTAACTTTCTCCATTCTCCCCGAGCGGCCATGAGCGCTTGTTTGCTCCAGTCTTCCGGCTGAAGGGTCTTATAGATTCCTCCGGCTTCATCCAGCCACTGACGGAACTGAGTTTCTTTCGTAACTGCCAGCTCATCCCAGGTGTTAATTCCCTGCTGGTGTAATAGTGCAGCTGTTTTAGGGCCTATACCGTATACAATGGTGAGATCATTCTCTGTGACCTGCCGGCCCAGTAGTTGGCTGACCTGGTCATAATTGGCCCGGGCAGCAGGGACCGTAACTGGTTTTACAAGCTTCTTATCTTTGGATTGAGTTTGCTCCAATTCCCGGGTGATGACTTGCAATCTGTTTTCGTATTGTTCCGTAGATGACTTGAGTTCTTCGAGGGTGTTTTTCTGCAGCTGGTGATCATTTTCAATGGAGAGAATATACTGAGTTTGGTCATAGATGGTTTTGGCCTGAGTTTCTATTTTGGCATTCATATGGAACTGCTCCCGTTCGAGGCGTGTACGCTCATCGGCAAGTGCTTCCAATTGCTGACGCCATTGGAGATTCTGCTGTCGCTCTGATTCTAATAAGCTCTCCAAACCAGAAATCTTCTTTTTCATGCCGCCCCAATACATGTGGCTCAACAGGATGCCCACCAACATGGATCCCGTGACGATCAACAGCGTCTCGGCCACCAACAGAAGGGTTTCATTTGTAAAAATATTTAACCAGAACATACCAAAACTATTTACGGCTTACTCCATATACATGACGACACATCGGTTGCGGAGGCTTAGTGAATCATTGCGCTGGCCTCCGGAAATCACAATCTGATCTTCCTGCCACCCTGACTGTATCAGGATCGATTTGACGATCAGGGCTCTTTCCAGACCCATATCTGCCGGTTCAGCCAAACCACTTGCATCTGCTGTGCCGATGATATAAAGCACCTGATCTTTTCCCGTCCAAACGTCTACACTCAAGGCGTTAATCCGCGAGACTATCACCGCTGGCAGGATCAGGGAATCTTTGAGAGGAAAACAGATTTCAAGGGTATCCGACTTTCGCCAGATCAAATCATGTAAAGAATTCCGCTCATACCTTATCGCTTCGAATGGAAATGACCGTACATCCGCATTGACCTGCTGAGGCAGCAACTCTACCAAAACTCTTTCCGGATCGAGTCCCAGATACGGAAGCATAGATTCCACCCTTTTTCTGGCCAGGTTCTCCAATGCACCGGTCGTAGCTGCTTCATCTCTGAAATAATAACCCCGTAAAATCACAAAATCATCTTCTGCTTCTATACCAGAAAGTCCAGCGATCCACTCCTCATATCCCGAGCCTGACACTGGTTGAGCCGATGCCCAACGATATGCCACCGGATAAGGAACCTGCATATCAAAAGGAGGCCGGGACGTTTCCCTGCCTTTTTCCAATAGCGGCGCAATGTTTTTTGCATACAACCAGTAGCAGAAAACAACCCATCCGGCCAGTAAGGCCCCATATGCCAGATACCTCCTATTCAAACATCAATGAATCTCTTTGCAGTGGTATTGGGTAAAAAACCGTGCCAAAAAGTGCAGTGATGGAGATTTCTACACCAAACGGGTAACATATCACCCCCTCCGGGACACTACAGGATAACCGTCATCCGTCATGATCAACTTCCGAAGCAGCCCATTTTTTGGTCTGGCCATACTGTTGCTCTTCACTTGTATGGCAGCGGACAAAATCCCAATACCTGCAGGTCCGTGGTGGATGTTCCTCATCCCCTTACTGCTCCTGTGCGCCTATCTCACCAGTCGCTCCCTAAAACCTGGATGGCAGTGGTGGGCTACAGTATGCCTGGTCATCCTGGTGATCCTGGCTGGACTCATCCGCTATCAGGTGTACCAACAGACGCTATTTCCGCTGCCACTCATGAACGGATATCCGGAAATGCAAGGGTTTGTGCATGTCGAAGAAGTGCTGAAACGAAAATCTACCAATTACAGCCTTCGCTGCAAGCCGATGCTGCTGCTGGCATCGGATTCTACCCGTCATTTGGAATTTACGGACCGGTTTGTAGTGGTGCAAGTCAGGGATCCTCAGGATTTTGTTCCTTTTCCTGGTGATACATTGGCGCTGAAGGGCAGGGTTTCTGCGATCACAGGCCCTCTCAATCCGTATGCCTTTGATATGCGGACCTATTATAAATCTATGGGGGTAAGACACCGGTTGCAGGTGCAGGCATCAGATGTCACAATCCTCCCCACATCAAGGAATTCAATTAGACGACTGACGGCCCAATGGCAGTATCATCTTTCATCAACGGTGCTTCAATCTATGTCGCCGGCGGCGGCTCAGCTCACCAATGCGCTTGTCTGGGGAGATCGCTCTGATATGGATCCAGCCATTATCGAAGCCTTTAGTGATTCGGGGGCGATGCATGTGCTCTCTGTTTCCGGTATGCATGTCGCGATCATCTATAGTATGCTCTATCTGCTTCTGGGTCCGCCTGGCAGGGGGACCTACTCCCGACGGATCACACGGCTTGCTTTTTATTGCTTGGCTATAATGCTCTATATGGGGCTCACCGGTGCATCGCCGGCTGTCGTTCGAGCTGGAATGATGATCATCCTCTACCTCACAGGCAAAGCGATGGGCTTATCAACTCAGGTATGGAATCTGCTTGGATTCGCAGCATTCCTGATGATCTGGATCAATCCACACATCTGGAATGCCACCGGATTTCAACTGTCCTTTCTGGCTATGGCAGGGCTGCTACTGTATACACGCCCGATCACCAGAGCTATAACGTTTAAACAAATCTGGCTACATCGAACCTGGGAAGTCATATCTGTTTCGGTTGCAGCTCAAATCTTCATTCTGCCGGTACTGCTCTGGCAGTTTCACCAGTTTCCACTGACCTTCATTGCGAGTAGTCTGGTGGCTATGCCGGCCGGATATGTGATCATTTTTGGGGCGCTGGCCAATATTGTCCTTTCTTTTCTTCAATGGTCGATTCCCTGGCTCCTGCTGGACCGTGCCGCCGTGTGGTTTATTGATTGTATGAAATGGCTGGCACAACTCAATCCTGAAATGCATTTCGCCATGCCCCAACTGGCAGGCATCATCATGCTGTGGATGGCGATCATCTTCAGTATCGCGATCCTGTTTCGATGGCAGACAGGCCGAAATATTGCTTATGTGATGGGTCTGACGTTTTTCTCCGTGTTACTTCACCATCGTATCCAACAATGGAAGACGGATGAACTGCTCATCTATCACACGTACAATGGCTTGCTGGCCGACATCATGATGAAAGGGCATTGTTATACCCTGATGGACCCCACGATTTCGGAGAGTCAGGCAGAATTTGCTGCACGAGGTTATCGGAGTCACCGTGACATCATTCGGAGAGCCCCATTGCTAGCCTACATAACGCCCCTGGATGACAGCCTAGGATATGCCGCTCGGGGTATGCATTTCGGATCTGTGGGCCTTTTTATTTTTCGGGATGATGCAGATGCAAAACCTCCGGATTCACGGATCACGCATTTCATAGTTGACCACGCACAGGATGCCACTGTGGTGTTGGAAATGATTCTGCTTTGCCAACCCCAGATCACAATCCTACCTGCACATTTCCGAGGTTCGGTCAAATATGCATTGTGCAGACAACTTGAATTGCACGGACTCCCCTACTATGATATTTCCAAAGAAGGTTTCTATCGGTACGCTTTATGAAAAAAGAATATCACCTGACGCTTTCAAGAACGGATAGAATCTATCTGACTGTCTTTGTCCTGCTTTTACTGGGCTGGGAACTTATAAAATATGCGATGCCCGAGAAGGAAATAGGAATTACGAAAATGCAGGTTGAAATTGGGCCAAGCAATAACCCGAGTATTCCGGCCCAATCCCGCACTACCAGATCGTCTAAATTCAGGAACAAGACAGCGCAAAGATCATTCAAACCTAAAACCTATGCATCGGCTGAAAATCTTCCGGAGCCAAAGCCTGTCGAAATCCCTACCGCCAGTGCTGAAGAATTGAGAGCGATAGGCTTGTCATCAAAAGTGGTATACAATATTCAAAAATATCTGCAGGCTGGTGGCTCGATTCGGGATGAAACAGGTCTGAGTAAAATCTTTGGTATGGATTCGGTACAGCTTCATACTGCTTTGCCTTACATCATCTTTCCTCCATCAGAAAATCGAAATTATGCTGATCCGGACAGACCGGACAGACGATTCAGAACAGACGCTCGTGCCCGTTTAGATCTCAACTTGGCGACTGCGGCTGAACTTCAGACGCTGAATGGCATCGGACCTGTTCTGGCAGGCCGAATTATTAAATTCCGGGAGTCGCTTGGCGGATTCCATACACTCGACCAACTGCAAGAATGTTATGGCCTACCTCCTGAAACACTCAGTGCCATTGCTCCTCGTCTGACACTGGCACACCCTCCTGATCGCATACCTATCAAGGACATCCAAACTGACTCTCTTCGACATCCTTACCTCACTCCGAAAATGGCCCGTATCCTGAAGGCGTATAAAAAACAACATGGTGACATTCGGACCTTATCGGAACTACGTCAGATTTTTCCACCGGACACAGCGTGGTGCGAAAGACTCCTGCCCTACTTGGCGTTTGATGAGTAAATCTGGAGCGGAGGAGAAGGTTACAGTTTAACTGATGCGCTGTACTTTTCCACGAAGGCCTTCATCTCCCGGACCATCTTGGGGCTTCCGATGGCGATGGTGACGCGTTGATGCAGATCCGTGACAGGCAGATCCAGGATGCGCTCCAGGTTGCAGGTGATAGCGGTGCCTCCGGCCTGTTCGACGATCATAGCCATGGGATTGCACTCATACAGTAGTCGGAGTTTCCCTTTGGGATACTTACGTGTATGGGGGTAAAGAAAAATTCCGCCTTGGATCATGATCCGATGAATATCCGATACCATCGAACCGATATACCGCAACCCAAAATTCATATCGGAACAATGATCGATATACCGGCGCATTTCAAGGTCAAACTTTAAATAATAGCCTTGGTTGACCGCATAATAGGCCCCGTCTTCCGGTATTCGGATATCGCGGTGTGAAATACAGAATTCGCCGATCGTGGGATCCAGCGTAAATCCATTCACCCCAAAACCTGTCGTATACACCAGAATCGTCGAGGTGCCATACAGCACATATCCGGCTGCCACAAGTGAGGTACCCGGCTGTAAGAAGTCTTCCAGTCCTGCAGGACCAGCAAGATCTGTAACTCTCCGGTAGATACTAAAAATGGTCCCTACGGAAACATTGACATCAATATTACTCGATCCATCCAACGGATCAAAGACGACAACATACTTGGGTTTTTTATTGGCTACCGGAGGCAGCACGACATAATTTTCGAGTTCCTCGGACGCTATTGCGGCACATTCACCACTGTTGCCCAGACATTCGATCAGTTTGTCATTGGCATATACATCCAGTTTCTGCACCATGTCACCCGATTCATTTTCTGCGCCGGCGACACCCAGGATATTGACAAGACCCGCCTTGTTGACTTCGCGGTTGATAATCTTCGCGGCGACGCCGATATCGCGCAACAAGTTGGTTAGCTCACCGGTCGAACTGGTGTACTCTTTCTGTTGCTTGATGATAAACTCATCCAGGGTGATGATTCTGTTGCGATCACTCATATTCCACAGGTTAGACTTCGAATGTAGGACGTTTTTTAATACCCGCCGTAGTATCTCCGCAAAAACCACTCCAATGAGAGTGCACACAGCAATACCAGGCATAGCCATTTGAGATGAATCAATGGACGGGTACGGGTACTGCTATAGAGGACCGGTTTGATGGCGCTGTTGGCCAGGATCTGGTCCGCCAATTGTTCCATTTGAGCCGGGTAGACAAATTGACCCCCGTTTTGGCCCGCGAGTTGTCGGAGCAATCCATGATCCGCAGAAGCCGCCATAGACTCCAACTGTACGGGCTGAACCACAAACTTCCCTTCCTGGGTATGGCGGACCCCGTTGAGCTCTGTCGTGGATGAATAAGAATAGCTGCCTTCCGGAAAGCGACCGATCTGAAGGGTATACCCGTCACCAGTCGTATTAAAGGTGTAGTCGAACTCTTTGCGTTCTTCATTTCGTATCCGGATCCGAACTTCAGGTATATTGACTGGCTCATAATTATCATTATACAATTCGGCCTGAAATGAAATATCCTCCAGCTCGGTATACAATTTCTTTAACGGGGTCACCCGAAATTTTCTTTTATCTGATTTGGTAGAGGCATACTGGCATAACTGATGAATGAGTTCATGCGTGATTTCCTTAGATCCATGTTGCAACTGGTCGTACAATTGCCACTTCCATATCCCTTCCCCGGCGATCACAACTGTTCTCACCTCCTGAGATTCGCCCATTGCAATCAAAGGAAACTGGGTATCCACCCGGCCGATACGCTGATAGGCCAACACCTGAGTTGAAGGCATGGCGATATATTCTCCATACGGTGATACCAGTGGACTGAAGGATGCCAACTTAGTCCTCAGGTCTTCGGATGTCTTGAAACTTCCAAAAGCCGGATTATATATCATCGTCACTTCATTCGGGCTCCGGTTTCCACCGGACTCGATCCGCAATACATTCTGAAACTGATTCAATGCATACAGGTCCGACTGATATCCGGTGACATAGATCACTGGCATAGCCAGCTTGCGTAATTCATCTGCAACATTTCGAATGAGATGTTTGCTGGAAGGGAGCTGGTGGAGAATGACCAGATCATATTCTTTCAACGTTGGGACTGAAAAGTCAGCCATCATGTCAACTTTGACCTCATAATTCTTTTGAGACAGCAGAGCTGCTCGCCAGACGGCGAGATCGGGATGCGGACTATTGGCCAATACCAGCACTTTGAGTCGACCATCGATGACCTCCACAAAAAAATCACGGATATTATTCACATACGTCACTTCATTGCTCACTTGTGTCAGTTGCAATCTGTAACGCTGGACACCACTTTGTTTAGCTTCAATGATGATTTCACGGGTTTCAAACCAGGGATCCGATGTGATACTGACCGGAATACGTTCCAACAGTACATTTTGCTGATCCTGGATATGCCGGACTTCCAGTGCGGATACAGCCCCTTGTAGCTTTATGGCCGATAGATCCGCTTGAACGACAAACCGATCGCCCATATAAGCAATACTATTGTGAAATACATCGCGGATTTGCAAATCTGTTTTTTGTGTCGTATCGCCAAGCGCAATGACGGAGACAGGTGCTTTTTGCCCCGATGACACATAGATAGGATTTCGGCCCCGGTTGATCATCCCATCCGTCCCGATGATCACAGCCCCGACATTCATGCCTCTGTATTGCTCCTGGAGCCAGGTCATCAGTTCCCCCAGGTCACTGGCCTGATCGTTCATCGTCCAGGATTCGACTTCTTCTACTTTTTCACCAAAGCCGAGCTGATGGACGGTATACTTTTCACTTAATCTGGAACTCAATCTGAGGAGAGCGGTTAGGTACGCAGCGGAATCCTGACTTGACATACCTTCCCGGATACTTGCGGATTGATCCTGGGCCAGAATGATGACGGGCGGCTCTGCGCGGGTTTGGAGTAACTTGAGCAAAGGGGCCAGCAAGAGGCTGCACAGAACGAAAACAACGGTGCCTCTTAGTGCCGCCATCAGGTAACGTAAAAACGGGGATTGATCCACAAAGGTCTTGTCTCTCCGGTATAGTAGTATTGCAGCTCCGATACCGGCTAAAACACAAAAAATAAGATACCAGGTGGGATATTGCCAGTTAAGGTGCTGCACGATCGCGGATAAGTTTCAGATTCAATGACACAGGTACTAAACGACCGTAAAGATTGAAAAAATATGCCATCTGCTATTCTGGCATCACAGGCCCGGCAGGCCAATTTTTGAACCTTTAGGGCGTTTTAGCGGTATCTTTGTAGGTAACTGCTAAAACACAATCCAATATGCTCCGGTTTTTGAAGGTGAAGACTTTTCTGATTTTAATGGGATTATTCATGATTGTCGGCCAGGTCAAGGCGGCATTTATCCTGATCCCTATGGATGAAAGCCAGCGAAATCACCTCAAAGCCTACGGCATCGCCTATTGGGTCCTGGATGCAGGTATGGAAGCTTACTGGCTCCTCAACTATCGCGGAGGCTCGTTCGCTTTTGAGCATAATGCCCTGTTTGAAAAAGAGTGTAAGACCCGTGATGTGTCTTTTCAGGTGATTTCCAATGGAGAATTTAGCCGCATCCGGACTGAAATCAGTGGTCCGGAGGTCAATATGGAAACAATCAAACTCGAGGTCGCTCCCAAGATTGCTGTGTACACGCCGGATTTCAATACCCGTGGTGAACGAATCCAGCCCTGGGATGATGCTGTCACGCTCGTGCTGACCTATGCCGAAATCCCGTATGACAAAATATACGATCGTGAAGTCGTCGAAGGCAAACTTGCTCAATATGATTGGCTTCACCTGCATCATGAAGATTTTACTGGGCAGTACGGGAAATTTTACCGGTCCTTTGGTATGCAGCCCTGGTATAGAGAAAATCAAAGAAGGCAAGAAGAGCTTGCCCAAAATCTTGGTTTTGCAAAAGTTTCTCAGCTCAAACTTGCGGTCGTCAAGCAGATCCGGGAGTATGTGGGAGGAGGTGGTTTCATGTTTGCGATGTGCAGTGCAACAGACACGTATGATATCGCGCTCGCGGCAGAAGGGCTGGACATCTGCGCCGAAATCTTTGATGGTGATCCACAGGATCCGCATGCGCAGGACAAGCTCGATTACAGCCAGTGTTTTGCCTTCCGCAACTTTTCACTGGTGACCAATCCGATGGAATATGAGTTCTCGACGATCGATCACCGGGACCGCACCGTATTGCCGGAGCGGGACTATTTTACGCTGTTCAATTTCTCTGCCAAATGGGATCCTATTCCGACCATGCTGACGCAAAACCATACGACTACCGTGAAAGGATTTATGGGTCAGACGACCGCGTTTGATAAAAATTATATTAAACCTGATGTATTGATCCTGGGGGAAAATAAACCTGAAAATGAGGCCCGGTACATCCACGGTACTTTTGGCTACGGTACATGGACGTTCTATGGCGGGCATGATCCTGAAGACTATCGTCACTATGTCACCGATCCGGACACAGATCTCAACCTGCATCCGAACAGTCCGGGCTACCGGCTGATCCTCAACAACGTATTATTTCCTGCTGCTGAAAAGAAGAAGCGAAAAACGTGATCCTTTGCGTCGTATCCCCAGAACGTATTGCATACCGGGAGATTGGCGATTATATTTAATATTTGTGTCCGGATCAGACACACATGCATATACTCGTACTCAATTTTGAATACCCTCCTTTAGGCGGCGGTGCCAGTCCCGTGTGTCATGAGATCAATTCCCGGTATGCTCAAGCTGGTCATCAGGTTTCCGTGGTCACGATGGGATTTAAAAATCTTCCGGCTCATGAAATTATTTCAGGCGTTACCATTTATCGTGTCCCTTGCTTGCGACGACATATTCATATCTGTCAACCGTATGAGCAGGCCAGTTACTTACTGGCCGCGAAGCGATTTTTAAAGCAGTGGCTAAAACACAATACGATCGACATTTGTCATGCCCATTTTGTCTTGCCCACGGGCATACTGACATCATGGCTACACCGTCGCTATAAAATCCCTTGTATAATCACATCCCATGGAAGTGATATACCGGGGTTTAATCCGGACCGTTTTACGTTTTTACATCATTTTACGCCGCCACTCATCCGTCAGATCACCGCTTCTGTTTTTGCGATCACCTCACCATCGTTATATCTGGCCGGACTGATCCAAAACGTGATACCCGGTCAAAAAGAGAAAATACGCGTCATCCCAAACGGTATAAATAGTCATCATTTCAAACCGGGTGAGAAAATAATGAGCGTGGTTTCCTCCGGAAGGTTGCTACCCCGAAAAGGATTCAGGGAATTGGTACATGCTGTTAAGGAACTCGACATACCTGCGGGTGTGCACATCCTGGGAGATGGGCCTTTGCGCTACGAACTGGAACTCGATGCAAAGGAATCCAAATCCGCCATCATCTTTCATGGCTGGATGGATCACCGTCAGCCGGTCTATAAAGAAATGTTGGGATCGGCAGCCATATACTGCCTGGTATCCTCCCGCGAAAACGCGAGTATCGCCATTCTTGAAGCCATGGCATCAGGATGCGCAATCATTACAGCTGATGATTCCGGATGTCCGGAAATGGTGGCTGATACAGGTCTATTGGTTTCACCAGGTCAGCCTCACGCTATAGCAGAAGCCATTTCGACTCTCATACAGTCTCCGGATAAACTGAAGGCACTGGGTCTTCTAGCCAGGACCCGGGCTGTAGATGTGTATGATTGGGACAGGATTACCAGTCAATATCTTGAGCTGCTGCACGACGCGCGCCTTGGATCGTCAACGCCCAATACTTTTACAAGAACATGAGCATGTTACGCCAGGATACACGGCTGACGCTGTTGAGCAGGATCCCCGTTCTGGTGTTGAGCTTATTGTCCATGACCCTTCTCACCCGATGGCTCGGTCCGGAAGGTAATGGGGTATACACCTTTATCCTGACCAATATCAATCTACTGTTGTTACTCATCGGGCTACAATCCGAGACAGCGGTCCTTCACTTTATGTCAAGGCCTTCAGCGGATACGAAAAGCACCGCTGGTTTGGCACTGACCGCAGTGGCTGTCAGTACATTGGGATGTGCTATACTATTGGCGCTCGCCGGTTATTTCGTCCCCTTTCTACGAGACTTTCTGACACCGGAAGGGCAGCCTATTCCTTATTTCCTTTGGTTCATTCTTCTTTCCTTTTTGTTGCGTAAATCACAAAACACCTTTCTGGCCATTCAGCGTGCTACCCTGGCCTTCAAGGCATACACCACGTATCAGCTTTGGGCGCAAATCATCCCGGCGGGTTTATATCTATATGGCTTTGTGGCAGCCCAAATGGCGGCCACCACACAGGACCTGATGACCATTTTTAATTTTATCCTGCTGGGCCAGGCCCTCGTCACTGCAATAGGAGCTGTGATGATTTTTGCAGGTCAGCAGATGAGCATATCATTCCATTTCAAATCACTCATAAAGCCTTTCTACACCTTTAGCTTCAAAACCACGTTGGACGCCATAGCCAAATTTATCAACCGAAGGGTGGATGTTTATTTTGTGGAGAGTATGAAAGGCATGGGTTCACTTGGACAATACGGGCTGGCATCGCAGATCAATAATTTTGCGCAGGAAGCCATTCTGCCCTTTACGCAAGTCATGACACCGTATCTGGTTCGAAGCGACGAGCATGAACGGGTAGCCATCACGACAAGGATGACCAGAATTATAGTTACGCTAACAGCTCTTCTGGCACTGGCGATCATGCTGCTTGCTCCTCTGATGATCCCGTTGATATTTGGCAAAGCGTTTACCGGTGCTATAGCCGCTACCCAAATCCTGTCCATCACCGCACTGGTTATTACACTTCGCATCGGTTTGTCCGTCTACTTTCAATCCGGTAACCGGCTTCGGTTCAACATTCAGTCCAACTGGCTGGCTGTTGTGGTGACGATT
Organism: Saprospiraceae bacterium; assembly: GCA_041746735.1. GTDB lineage: Bacteria > Bacteroidota > Bacteroidia > Chitinophagales > Saprospiraceae > Opimibacter. Next base: position 16,597 of record JBGTGP010000029.1, on the reverse strand, counting down.
CTTTTAGATCTGTTGTTGATTCCCGGATTCGGCATCGAAGGTGCTGCATGGGCCAGTGTGTTGGCCTATACCACCAGTCTTCTGTTCCTGTTGTATCACTTTATGCAGCAAACACACGCTCGCCTTTCCGAAATATTGTTATTACGAAAAAGTGATATCGGGTGGCTGCTCAGTCAGCAGAAACATTGAAAATGTTCAGTCTAATCTATGGGAAGGATCCTGATTTTTTTAACCAAAAGAAAACCACCGATAGCCAGGCCGGCAGCAAAGATGAGCCACCCCCATCTGGACATGGGAGGAATATACTTCAGCTCAATCGAATGTGATCCAGGCTCAAGTTTTATACCTGAAAAACCGAGATCCACTAACAAGAGCTCCTTGCGCTGACCGTTCACCCAGACATGCCAGGCCTCATCATACACCAGAGAAAAGAAGAGGACGGAGGGTGATTCGATGTCGATCGTACCTGTGATGTGATTATGCTCGAAGGTGTTCATCTTCATCGATTTCTGCGCAAGATTGGTCCATCGGCGGGGCATAGCATTGCCCCCATAGGTAATCGTGTCTGTAGAAAGAAGGGGCATATCAGCAGCATACCGGAGCGATTCATCCTCCAACACAATGCCGTGATAGATAGCCTCCATTTTCTGTCCTGTGCCCAACTGCATGAAATCTGCCCTTCGGATATACTGGTCGAAGGGAATCCCGAAAGGAATAAAATATTTCGATTTGTAAATCTCGATCTGCCCTGTTTTCTCCGCAAGTTGATACATATCCTTATTGAGGTCCCCGCGTGTTTCCTTTTTTGACAACACATATTGGATCGACATGAGGGGATGAAGAAAACTCCGTTTAGAGACACCTACCAGCCACCGGCTGGAAGCTTCATTCCCGCGCGGAATGACGCCCATATCTTCCAGGAAACCCACATAATACTTGCTGTTATGGGACTGATACATTTTGGTGCCAAAAAAATCCTGTACCAGCGCATCATTATAACCGGTTTTAACCGAACCATAAATTTTATCAGTTCTGTAAAACATCGGGTTTTCCTGTCGTTTGACATATTCGAGTGCTTGCCAGGTTTCGTCAAAATGCCGGACAGGTTTGGCCAGATCTTCAGCCGGAACGGCTGTCCTGCGATTGTTGCTTACAGAAGAAAATACAGCTGTTTCTATACAGACCACGCCCAGCAATACAGGAAAAACAAGGTTGCGTACAGCCTGAAAATTAAAACCAGCCAGCAGTACCGCCTGAAGTACCAGGAACACAGTTACCAGGCTTCTGATCCCGGGCACTATCCCTTCCGGCAAACTGGCGTACGGATACCACAGTGCTCCAAGGCACAGTGCCAATGTCACACCCAGTACAGGCAGATGGACTGCCTTTTCCCGGACAATCCGGTCAAGGGCCATCATGGCGACCAGCAGAACACTGAAGGGAATAAATAAGGATAAGGCTCCTTTGTAATAATTTCCGGCAAAAGCATAAAAGGCATATCGAAACCATGGAAATACAATGAGCAGCAACCAAAACAAAAGGAAACCACCGTATAACCATTTCTGACGCTTGTCGGCCAACCAGAAAAACTGTGGAAGTAATAAGAGGGATAAAAGACCGATATAAAACAACGGACCTTCCAGATAATTTCGCCAACCTTTATAGGTGTCGCCGGTACCGATCAGATCACTGGAAAACCAGCGGAGGATAGCGGTGGGGTTATGCTTACCCTGGCCCATTTCAAACATGGGTTTATCCCTGAGTGACTCAACTTTTGATACATCACCGGTGACGCGTGGACTGTCTTTGAGTTTGGACACCTTGCCCCCCAGGAATGGAGCTGTAAGCATCAAAGCCAGCACACCGCAGATCGCCATACGTCCGTAGACGCGTAAGATCTTCTTCCAGTCCAGACCGTAGTAATCAATTGTGCGGACTGCTGCATACAGAGTCATGAAGAGGATGAGAAAGTAGCCTCTCGTTCCTGCCAGAAACACAAACGGGATCGGAAACAACCACCATCGCTGATCGCGGAGTAACATCTCAAACCCGAGCAGGGCCACGGTCATCCAGAATATGTGTGTCGTGTGTACATACCACCCGCTGCCTACTACCAAATAACCTCCAAAAGCATACAGAATACCCCCGATCACCATGACCGCATCCGCCACACCTGTCTTTCGTAAAAAAAGAGCAAAAATGACCCCGGACAATACCAGCTTCAACAATTGTACATACGTGATGCTATGGGCGATGGCTTTGGGTCCCATAGGGAAATAGATCCAGTCGAACGGGTTGAGCAAGCCGCTCGGATAGATGCCTTGCCCGGGCCCCATATAAAAGGACCAGCCTGGAAATCCAACTTCCCGGATATACCGTGCCAGATGGACCATGTTGGGATAGAAAACGGTCAGCGTATCACTCCCGATATCTTCAAAGAGGAACAGATACTCCCCGGAGACAAAGCGCCAAAAAGCAACCAGGCTGATCAGCAATATAAGGCCAACTGATAGCCAAAGGGACTTCCCGGCGCTTAAAGGCCAGTGGATAATGCTATACTCCTGTTTTTTCTTTCCTGAACTTGCCTTCTTTTTGGCGGACTTGGACATGGGTCAATTCGTGTGGTGGCTCTTTTAGAAAAAAGACATTATCATCAAAATGGTGATGAAAATCGCACATCATTCAGGAATGTTTCATCCGTCAATGCCTTTAAAAATGCTACCAGATCAGCTTTATCCTGTTCAGTTAATTGTAACCCTCCGGGTTCAATATTGTGAAACATAAGCTCATCCAGCGTTGAAGATGATTTAACTTCGGTAGCATAATGTTCAATGACCTCTTCAAGGGTTGAAAACCTTCCATCATGCATATAGGGTGGCGTTAATGCCACATTGCGTAAACTTGGAACTTTGAATCGGGCTTTATCTGCAGGATCATTAGTGACAATATATCGACCCGAGTCAGTAAACCCTGCATCTGAATCCAATCCATTATTCATGTACTGGTCATTTGTGAAATTAAATCCTCCATGACAATGAAAACATTCTCCTCCTTTTTGGCCAAGAAAAGGATCCAATTCCTGGAAAAAAAGAATTCTACCTCTCTCTTCGCTTTCAGTTAACACGGTTTCTCCTTTTTGGAATTGGTCAAATTTTGAGTTGTTTGAAATCATGGTGAATTCAAATTGTTCAATAGCCAAGCTTATACGCTCAGATGAAATGATATCATCTCCAAATGCCCTGATAAATTGATCCCTGTATGCTTTTTTTGCACCTAATTTGACTATCACGTTTTCCAGTGTTTCATTCATCTCCAGTGGGTCCTGAATAGGTTGGAGGGCCTGATCGCGTACATGTGTTGAACGGCCATCCCAAAACATACCATTCTTATGCCAGGCAAGGTTAAAAATAGGCATCGCCTGTCGCTTTCCCTGTTGATCACCCACCCCCAAACTGAATTTCCGGATATCTGAGAAACCATCCTTTTGTTGATGACAATCTGCACATGCTATAGAACCATCCTTCGACAGTGCTTTTTCATAAAAAAGCATACGGCCCAATTGAACGCCTGCATTAGTAGGCAGGTTATCGGGTGGAAGATTTGGATTTGGAAAATGCCCTATATTAATTGTGTAGAGCATTGGATCATATTCCACTTGTGGTTCTTCTTCCGGACCACAGGCAGCTATTAAAGATGCAATAACAATCAGTATGTAGAATTTACTTTTCATTTCCATAATTTTCAATTCCGAAATTTAGGATTATTTAAAAAATCAATATCTGTCAATGATTTAAGGAAAGCAATTAAATCTTCCTTCTCCGAATTAGTCAAGTAAAGTTGCTTTACAAGCGAACTCTTATGTTTGTGGCTTTTCCCTCCGGAGTTGTAGTGTTCCACAACTTCTTCTAAATTGGAAAGCGATCCATTATGCATATAAGGTGCGGTAACGTCTACATTTCGGAGCGTTGGAACCTTGAACAATGCCTCATCTAAAGTATCCTCAGTTAAGCGAAACCGGCCTTGATCCATATATACATCATATAAACCATTATTCTCAAAGGCGTAATTTGTGAAATTAAAACCACTATGACATTGGGCGCAGGCCAATCGCTCACTGAAAAATAAATTCCTTCCCCGTATTTCACTTTCAGAAATGGCAGATTTGATGCCATTTATATAATGATCGTACCTGCTTTGACCGCTTAATAGCGTTCGTTCAAAACAACTTATAGCTCTTGTGATTACAAACGCATCAGGAGCTCTGTTATATGCGTTCCAACTCGCCTGTACATAGGAACTATCAGTTTTCAATCTCTCTGCGATAAGAAGGATATTGAAATCAAACTCGGCGTGCTCCTGAATGGGTACCAGAATTTGCATTTCTAAACTTGGCACACCGCCTTCACGGGTTAGGTATGGATGATAGGCAATATTCGCAAGTGTAGGAGCATTTCGATCCCCCAAACGCTGATCCACACCTTCACTAACTGTTCTTGCATCCGTAAATGCATATTGCGCCAAATGACATGAAGCACATGAAATCGTTCCATCCTTTGATAAACCAGGATCATAAAACAAGCGTTTTCCTAATGCCCATCGCTCTTCCGTCAGTTGATTGTCGACTGGAAATACCGGAGCCGGAAATCCTTTGGGTACTTCAAGCAGTGAATCTATTGGTTGTTCAATTACCTCCCTATCGCAAGCAATAAGAATTATAATGGATAGTGTGGCCAGATATTTTAGCACCGATTCCACTATTTATTGAAGGGCCAATTTCTCAATGGCTAATATTTGTTCAGCATTGAACAAACGTGCTATGTATATCCCTGATGCCCAATCCATTTCTAATTTAATATTGTCATGGGTGTTGTCAAGAGTTTTATGATACACTTCTCTTCCCATGAGGTCAGAAATTGAAAGAAAGAGCTTTCCATATCCTTCCATTTCATATTGTATGTTTGCAAAGTCTTTAACCGGATTAGGATAAATAATAAAAGATCCCGTCATATTCATGTCTCTTGTTTGTGTCAAATCAGCCGAACTGAAAACTAATCGTGTGTTATCAGCAATTGTCTTTGAAGCACCTGATGAAGCATGAGATATTATTCAATTTGATGCATCAATGTTGATTAAAAATTTATCATAATCAGCCTGGACATAGATTGACATATCATCTTTATTTATCTCACCTGCCACATCAATGATAACAGTTTTGTAATTGGTATTTCCAATTGTATGAATCTGATAGGTGTTGTTCAGAGAATTGCTATCATCACCAGCGAGGCCTTCAATGGCAATGAAACGATAGCCTGATGCCCATCCCCAATGCATAGAGGGATTCTGTGGAGCCAATGGGTGCCCATTTGGATAGCTTGCAGGATCAAGATGGTTATGAGCCTGATCCACCCCTATCGAAAATTGGATGCTTTCTAATGCTGTAATCGTGAACTCGCCCAATTGAAACTCCGCGTCCACAGCAGGATCAACAAGAAAGTACAAATCGGTTACAGGCGTGACAACTCCCCCATCATGAATGAGTTTGATTTCTGAAATATAGTACTGCATGCGTGTCATATTGAATGAATAACCCATGTCAGCTTCGATAGAGGTATTGTATGCAAATGGTTGTCCCCCCAATTTTTGAGCCATGTATAAGGTAACATTAACTTGCGCTGAAGCAATATTTATAGCCAAAACGAGGATGATGAAAAGTAGAGGTCTATTCATTTTATTTGGATTTTAAAGTGATTCGGAAATGCCTTTTTAGATATATGTTGCATCAGTATGCTGTTGCTGCAAGGAAGCAAAAAGAGGATGCCCCATTATGATTGCCTAAAAGTAAACATAAAGTGTGGAGTCTACCTACGGAAGACTCCTGGAGATTTGAGCAGGCCCTGTCATATAGCAAGGTGAGAATTGAATGAGAACGTGAGCGAAACCATATGCTTGAATGTTTGACTAAATAAAGATAATCAACCCAAGCATTCCACGTAAAAATCACACGAATTTAGAACAGAAACGAGCCAAAGCGAACAAACTTATAGCAAAAAATTGTATTTTTAATTGATTTACAGTTATTTATATATTATATTGTTCGCTAATGTTCGTATTTGTTTCTATTGGTGGTGGAGCTGGGGGGAATTGAACCCCCGTCCAGATAAAGTTCACATCAGCCTTCTACATGCTTAGTTGCAGATCAGATTTGAGATGACACCAGGTACTGCAACAACGCGGTGCCATCCGATTCCCTGAGATTGTCGGCGTTGGGTCGGGACCTCCCCTCAGCTTATTCTGCATTTGATTGTACGCGGCAGACTTTGTAGCAGATATCAAGCCCGCGGCATAAAGGCCTACTAATTCCTTGAATTAGGCAGCCAAAGCGAAAGAACGATCGCCAATTGTGGTTCGATGACTATTTGATAACGGGGTACACCATCATCCCCCGGCATGCTTACTGACACAAGACATTTACTGTCGATTCCTGTCAGCCCCTATTTTCAATGAACATTAATTTATTTACAATAATCCTTTGCCATCTTCCTGGCAATGTCTTGGTGCACCCGCCGTAGCTTCAGCAAAGGAGGGTCATCCCAATTTTCAAAAGATCGTATTGCCCTGTAAACAGGCATGGCAAAGGTAAAGTTTCCAACCCGTTTCTCCCCTGTCCCCCTCCTATCCCCCTATTTTACCCTCAGTTTCACCTTTTTACTAACTTGCGACAAAAGCGAACCCGGCATCATGAATGATCTTATACGTAGTCAGTTCCCGTCCCTGAACCGAATCATCCAGGGACGACAGGTCGTCCATCTTGATGGTCCCGCAGGTACGCAAGTACCCCAGTCCGTCATAGATGCTATGGTCCAGGTATACGCACATAGCAATGCCAATTCCCATGGACGGTTTACCATGTCCAGAGAAACTGATATCCTGATTGATCATGCCCGATCGCAAGTGGCGGCCCTTCTGGGTGCAGAAGGTGGACATACGATTTCCTTTGGCGCCAACATGACCAGCCTCAATTTCGTGCTGGCCAATGCGATCAGCCGATCCCTTCAACCCGACGATGAGATCCTGATCACCCAACTGGATCATGAAGCCAATCGCGGCCCCTGGCTGCAGCAACGCCGGCATGGTATCGTCGTCCGGGAAGTGTTGCTGGAAGAAGATGGCAGCCTGGACTATGCCGATCTGGAAAAAAAAATCAGTGAAAAAACCAGAGTCATCGCCATTGGTCTTGCCTCCAATATATTTGGAACGGTCAATGAAATAGACCGTGTGCGCCAACTGGCGTATGAAGTCGGAGCGCTGCTGGTAGTAGATGCCGTCCATTTTGTCCCACACCTTCTGACGGATGTGATGGCGCTTGATTGTGATTTTCTACTGTGCTCCTCCTATAAATTTTACGGCCCGCATGTGGGCATTCTGTACGCTCGTCCCGGTGCGCTGGATCGACTGGATACAGACAGACTCCGCGTACAGACGCAGCACGCTCCTTACCGGATAGAACGAGGTACGCTCAATCATGCCGCGCTGGCTGGCATCTCCGCCGCAGTCGATTTTATCGCCTCCTTTGGGGAAGGACTGACGCAGCGTGAACGAATCATCACCGCGATGGGGATCATCCAAACCTATGAGCGAAGTCTGGCACAACAACTCTACCTCGGCCTGCGCGATATCGATGGGATCGATATTTATGGACCACCGCTGAAAGAAACTCAACGTGCCCCGACGATTTCCTTTACGGTCGATCACAAACGGCCGGAAGCGATATGCGATATATTGGCTGACAAAGGGATTTGTGCCTGGAACGGACATTTTTACGCCATCCGCGCGGTTGAAGTCATGGGCCTTATGGGTCAGGGCGGAGTGACCCGCATGGGCATAGCCGTGTACAATTCGGCTGAAGAAATTGACTTCGTGGTAGCCACGCTGCAAGAGGCGCTGGAGTAGGCATCTTCAACATCCATCATTTATTTTTGTCGCTGTTGCTGAGCAACTTCCAAGAACTTCATTCCTTAAGATATACGTCTGTCGTGTAGTCCAATCCCATACTTATGGGATTGCGATCCGGAGCGGTCCGCCGGTACTTTTGCAAGGTCAATCTTTCATGGACTGTATTACTGTTCGCAATTCAAATCGCTATAACATGCAAGTTGGAGACCATACTGATATCCTGATCGCAGGTGCCGGCCAGTCCGGACTCAGCGTGAGCTATTTTCTCAAGAACCACAACATCCCTCATTTTGTACTCGAGCAGGACGTGATCGGAGCCAGTTGGCAATCGCAGCGATGGGATTCCTTTAAAATGAATTCTCCCAATCAATTGAATCTTCTCCCGGGTGACTCCATCAATGGAGAACATCCTGAGGCGTTCTGGACTGCTCATGAATTTGCTACACGATTGAATTTGTATGTCACCCACCACGGACTACCGGTTATCGAGAAAACAAAAGTCCTTTCAGCCGAAAAATCGCCTGACGACCCTGCCTTTATTGTAACCGTTGAAGAAAATAATCACGTCAAAAAAATAAAAGCCAGACAGCTCGTCGTCGCTTCCGGCGCCCAAAATCATCCTAAGATTCCATCTCATTCTAATAAAGTTCCCAGTCACATCTTCCAGATTCATTCGAGTGCGTACAGAAATCCGACTCAGCTTCCCAAAGGGGCCACTCTGGTCGTAGGAAGTGCTACATCCGGCGTTCAGATCACCGAAGAACTGCTTGATGCCGGAAGAAAAGTGTACTTGGTGACCAGCCCTGTCGGTCGTATTCCAAGGCGGTACCGGGGCCGGGATATCATGGCCTGGCTGGCCGAACTCCAAATCTTCGACAAGCCTGCCTCAATGGCTCAACCCCATGAACTAAAAATGCCCGCCCCCCTACTATCCGGTATCGGTGAGTTTGGTCATACCGTAAGCTTACAATCGCTTCATAAAAAAGGAGCGACGATTATGGGTTACCTGAGGGATGTTGATGAAAATAAACTTGAATTTGAACCCAATGCAGCGGACCACATCCGTTTCGGTGACACCTTTTCGACGCAATTTAAATCCGCTGTGGATCAGTATGTCCAGAGTGTCGGTCTCCCTGCCGCTCCTCCTGATAATGATGAAGCAGACACGCCTGATGATGATGTGTTGTCCGCCACAGGCCAATCGCAATTATCCTGGTCAGACCATACGATTACCTCGATCATCTGGGCTACAGGATATGGGGCAAACTATGAATGGCTGAAACTGCCTGCCTTTGATCCGGATGGCAAACCCATTCATACGGACGGAAAATCGATCATTCCCGGATTGTACTTCATGGGTTTGCACTGGCAGCGTAAACTGAAATCATCCCTGATCTATGGTGTCTGCGAAGATGCGGAAGCTATAGCACAGGCTATCCTGCAGCATCATGATTCCTAATGTCCAATCTTCATCCAAGGTCTTCATCGCTACATCAAGGGCGGGTGAAATCAGACCCATATATATGATCCTGGTGGATATCAGCGGGTACACGCGTTTTATTCAGTATCATAAAATTTCACTTTTACATGCTGAAAAAATCATCGGCGAACTCATGGAATCCATACTGCGGCAAGTCAAAGCACCTGTCATTGCCCATGAGATACTCGGAGATGCCATTACCATGTACGCACTGGATGAAGGTGTTGTCGGTCAGGCAGATTCGATCTATACACAGCTACAACACTATTTTGAGGCGTTTCAGGATTGCGAGGCCAGGCTCATCAGTGCCTGTACCCTTTGCAGATGTCATGCATGCCAACAAGTGGGCCGATTGAAACTCAAAGCGATCCTTCATCACGGCCATGCGGCTTTTACCCATGTGCACACGACGCGTAAGATATCAGGATTCGATGTCATTATGAGCCACAGACTGTTGAAGAACACCTTGCCTTCAAAAGAATATATCCTCATGACGTCTACCTTCTTTGACCAATGCCAGGAGGTGCCTGCTTCTACTTTAATCGCCCATCAGGAAACGTATGATGATGTAGGTCGAATCCAACTGTATGCCAAAATCCTGGATCAGGACATCAGACCTGCCAGGATGAATCTGCTACGCAAGATCTGGTACTTCTTCCCGTTTGAAACGTACCTGATCAAACGGCTCTTCATCCCCAACCCAAAGCAGTATCGTAATATGCCAGAATAAAATAGTGAGCAACTTCAAGCAGCGTATTACAGCCGAAGTCCCTTTTCGATAGCCGCTTCTATGACCTGCGGATCATCCGACACCTGCTCAAATGCCGTGCCCGTCATCTGCTCATACAGGTGAATATATCTGGCACTGACCAACCCGACAAAAGCATCATCCATCACCGGCATCTGCTGACCTTCCAGTCCCTGAAAGCCATTCTCCATCAACCATTCACGGACAAACTCCTTGGACAGATGCTCTTGTGGTACGCCCTGTGCCAGATGTTGCTCATACAGATCCGCATACCAATATCGGCTGCTGTCCGGCGTATGCACTTCATCGATGATATAGAGTTGGTCCCGATACCAGCCAAACTCATATTTCGTATCGACCAGGATCAGGCCCTGACGTGCAGCCATCTCCGTCCCTCTCGCAAAGAGGGCGCGGGTGATACGCTCAAGTTCCTGATAGACGTCCGATGGCAGTAACCCCTGCTGGATGATGTCAGCACCGGAAATATCTACATCATGTCCGGTCTCCGCTTTGGTTGCCGGTGTGATGATGGGCTGTGGGAAAGCCTGATGGTCCAACATCCCGTCTGGCATCGGCTCACCGCAGAGCATACGCTTCCCCGATTTGTACTCCCGTAGCGCATGGCCTGCCAGATAACCCCGTATCACCATCTCAATCCGGATAGGCTCACACAATAGACCGATCGTCACATTGGGATGTGGCATACTCAGCTTCCAGTTAGGCACAATATCACGGGTGGCATCCAGAAAAAACCCGGCGAGCCGATTCAGCACCTGCCCCTTGAACGGGATAGGACGGGGAAGAATATGGTCAAAGGCGGATATCCGGTCGGTCGCCACTGCTACCATCAGGTCATCGATATAATAGACATCCCGGACCTTACCCTTATAGAAACCCGTCTGACCGGGAAGTGAAAACTGTGTGGCAGAGATTGGCATAACATTTGGACTCTAGAGTTGTTATATAGGATATCCGGCCACAAATTTGAAGGATGGTCTTGATAAAGTGAAATAAACCCCTATATATTTGCCTCAATACATGAAAAAGATGAATCTACACTTCTGCTGTGCTTGTTGTTGTTACGCTGCTCAACCATCGGGTTGAACTGGGAGTGTACTATAGCTATAGTAGAAAAACACAGAGCCTTTCAGTTCGTCCGAATTGAAAGGCTTTTTTCTTTTATCCCAATCCTGAACACAAAATGACAACACAAACCTTACAACGCCCTCAAAGTCTGCCACTACTCCCCTCAGTCGGTCAGACCCCGCTGCTTCTGATCCAAAGCCTGAGCACCCCTCATGTCCGGATATGGGCCAAAGCTGAATGGCAGCAACCCGGCGGCAGCGTCAAAGCAAGGGCAGCCTCCGGCATCATTCGGGCAGCGCTGCAAAATGGTCTTCTGCACGCTGGTAACACCCTGCTGGATGCCTCAAGCGGCAATACCGCTATCGCCTATGCCACGCTCCTCCAAAACACGAGCTGGCGCCCGGTCATCTGTATGCCGTCCAATGCTTCATCTGCCCGAAAGCAATTACTCCGGGACCTTGGGGCTGAATTGATACTGACCTCCCCGCTGGAAGGCACTGACGGGGCGCAACAAATCGCGAGAGAGATGAGCCAGGCTCATCCCGAGAACTATTACTATGCCGATCAATATAATAATGCTGAAAACTGGAAAGCTCACTACCACCATACTGCAGCGGAAATATGGAAACAATCTAAGGGTCAGGTTTCCCATTTTGTAGCGGGCCTCGGCACTACAGGAACATTTATCGGGACAGGCAGACGACTCAAAGAATTAGGAGATGTCACGCTCATCGCACTGCAGCCGGATCATCCCTTTCATCCGATGGAAGGATGGAAACATCTTGACACCGCCCATATACCCGGCATCTATGATGCATCCCTTGCGGATGAGATCCATATCGTGAACAGCAGCGCTGTCCCGGACATGATTCGTGATATAGCCAGACACGAAGGCCTTTATATTTCCCCATCCGGTGCCGCCAATCTGCTGGGGGCGCATAAAGTGTCAAAAAAAATCACCAGCGGAGATATTGTCACCACCATAGCCGATACACTGGACCGGTACGAGGAAGTTCACAAAGAAATTTTTGGAACATGAGCACCATCATAAAAAAAATCGCGCTGGATCAGATCCGGGACCATTTGGAAGCGGCATATCCCTTTGAGGCATGTGGCTTTTTGCTTGGTGTAGCGGATGACCGGAGACGTATCATCTCGCGCACGATCCAGGCTGAAAACATATCCGAAGAAAATCAGCGGCGGCGGTTTGTCATAGACCCGCTGGAATATCTTCAGACAGAACGAATCGCTGCCAGGGAGAATCTGCTACTGCTGGGGATCTATCATTCCCATCCGGATCATCCGGCTATTCCCTCCGTCCATGATCTGGAATATGCACAACCCTGGTTCTCCTATTTTATCCATTCTATCCGGGATGGCACCATGACCGACACCCGCAGCTACCGGCTTGAGCAAGGACAGTTGGCCGAAGAGAGATACTGTATCCACTTTTCACTCCAACCGGCTATCCCTAAACACACGCCCTCGTTGTCATCCCATGACTGACACGATTTATACTGTACGAATCATCATTGAATAAAAACCTAATGTGCCTTTCACTAAAGCATCATCCCATTTTGTAATTGACCTATTATTAACCAAGATAAAAAACACAGTTTATGATCTCCATTTTCATTCCTACCCCTCTGCGCCGCTTTGCTGCTGAACAAACCATCGTGCATCTCCGGGCGGAAACTGTCGCTGATGCCATTCGCTCATTGATCTCCATTCATCCCGGGCTCCGGCCATATATCTATGATGATGCAGATCAGCTACGTCAGCATGTACGTCTTTATCTGGGAGAACAGGATATCCGGACACAAGACGGCATCAGCACCCGGCTCAAAGAAGGTGACGAAATCAGCATCATTCCCGCGATCGCCGGAGGCTCAATCTAATCCATACCGCAAAACATGAAACCCTTAGAAGAAATTACATTCCAAAAAGAGGAACTCGAACGCTACAGCCGGCATATCATCATACCGGAGTTCAATATCGAAGGACAGCGAAAATTGAAAGCCGCCAGAGTACTGGTGATCGGCACCGGGGGACTTGGAGCCCCATTGCTCCTCTATCTGACCGCCGCGGGTGTTGGCACCATTGGGATAGTCGATGCGGATGTGGTGGACCGAAGTAATCTGCAGCGGCAAGTCCTTTTTTCTACCGCTGATGTAGGGCGTCCGAAGGTGGAGGCCGCTAAAGAAAGATTGGCAGCCTTGAATCCGTTTGTGCAGTTTGAATTGCACAACATGTGGCTCGACCGCAGCAATGCGCTGGACCTCATCTCCCGCTATGATATTATCGCAGATGGAACGGACAACTTCCCCACACGATATCTGGTCAATGATGCCTGTGTCTTGACCGGTAAGGTCAATGTGTTTGCTTCCATCTTTCGCTTCGAAGGTCAGGCCAGTGTCTTCAACTACCTCTATCCGGATGGGCGTCGGGGCCCCAATTATCGTGATCTGTTTCCTACCCCACCTCCTCCCGGGTTGGTACCCAGTTGTGCCGAGGGCGGCGTGCTGGGTGTAATGCCCGGTATACTGGGCAGTATTCAGGCCAACGAAGTCATCAAAGTCATCACCGGTATCGGAACGCCTTTGGCGGGTAAATTTTTTCAGATTGATGCTGCAGAATTCCGGACCCGGTTGCTCACACTCTCCAGTGATCCTGACAATCCGCTGACCGGGAGCCACCCTACACAGCACGAGCTCATCGATTATGATCACTTCTGTGGTATACCTCAAGAGGGTAATCCGCAAGAGAATGCGGAAACAACATCGGAGACCAATGGCCAGATTACCGTCACGACACTGGACGAATGGATCCGGAGTGGAAAAGATTTTCAACTGATCGATGTGCGTGAACCGTATGAATATGAAATTGCCAATCTGGACGGGCTCCTGATTCCGAAAGCACAGATACCGGAGCATCTTGACCAGATCGATCGACATCGGGAAGTGGTCATTCATTGTCGTTCCGGAAAACGAAGTCAGGAGGTTATCGATCTCTTGCGTCGAGAAGCCGGTTTCACCCGTCTGCACAATCTGCAGGGCGGTATCCTGGCATGGGCCGATCAAATCGATCCGGACATGGCGAAGTATTGAGCGAACACTTTATCTTAGCAGACAGCTCGCATAGATCAATTTGTAATCCTTATAAAACTTTAAAGTATGTCCATTAAACTTGGCGATATCGCCCCCAATTTCCAGGCCGAAACGAATGAAGGGCCTGTTGATTTTTACAATTACCTGGGTGATGCCTGGGGTGTGTTGTTTTCTCATCCGGCCGACTTTACACCCGTGTGTACCACGGAGCTCGGTCAGGTGGCCAAACTCAAACAGGAGTTTGAAAAGCGGAATGTAAAAGTGTTGGCCCTAAGTGTGGATCCGGTGGAATCGCACGAAAGGTGGATCGCTGATATCAATGAGACCCAGCACACTACTGTCAACTTTCCGCTGATCGCCGACCATGACAAGAAAGTGGCTGTGCTCTATGATATGATCCATCCCAATGCGACAGAAAAGACCACTGTGCGCAGTGTCTTTATCATCGGGCCAGACAAGAAAATCAAACTGACGCTGACCTACCCGGCCAGTACCGGTCGCAACTTCGCGGAGATCCTACGGGTGATCGACTCGCTCCAACTTACCGCATATCACAGCGTCGCCACGCCTGCCAATTGGGAACAAGGCGAAGATGTGGTCATATTGCCTTCTGTGCCGGATGCGGACATTCCTGCCAAATTTCCAAAAGGCGCCACGCACATCCGACCCTATCTGAGGACCACCCCTCAGCCGGATAAGGCCTAATCGTTTTTGCAGTCTCCTTTACAATATTAAGGACCTCCTAAGATGAGGTCCTATTTGTTTAATGCAGATACAACATATACTGTAGAACACTACCCCAGGGGAAGTTGAAGAGAAAATGCTATTAAGAAGAAGTCAGTAAGATGTATTTATCCCCGGGGATCCCCGATCAAATATTCTTCACCATATTCCGGTGGAGGAGGATATCCTTAAGCTCATGCAATGCCTTGTATTCGTTGGGCATGACTTTTTTGAAGGCCTCTTTTATGGCAAAATAAGCCCCCTTCTTTTCGATATCCGGAAGAACATATTTGTCGATCTTGGTGGACACAAGTCTGATATCTTCTTTGATAAGCTTGCGGATGGACGGGATGTCATGCCAGTCACCTTCAATGGCACAGGTTAGACTATTTGTTCCATCAGGCTGTAGTTCACCCTCGAGGAAAATAAAGCGTCCATCGGTGTCCACACCGTCGTCTTCGGGATACTTGGCTATATCCTCAAACGGAATCCGCCAGTTGTCCTCCTCCAGGCCACTGTTTTCTAAAAAAATCTCCAGCCCCTTCTCATGGAAGCGGTAGACGATCACCCGGACACTGTCAAATACATTCATGGGCAAAGCCATTCAGTTAACACAAGGTTAAATGTACGTCACAAAAACGTTTATTTCTTTTTTTTGTTCGCCAGCATCCGTATGATCAACTCGTAAAACCCCATGGCCAGAAAAATACCCGTCTCATCTTCCTGTAAGGCATTGAGCAGGTAGAAAGCCCGCTGCACATCTGAGTGCGGTCGCGATGGATTGAACAGATGTCCGGCCTCCCGGTCCTGCACCATGATCGTCAGCATATCCGCCCCATAAGGCCTTACCTTTCCCAGCACCACGCCTGAACGTCGTCCATGCAAGACCTGTTGGGAATCCAAGACTGCTACATGGTTGCCATTATAAAAAACATCCGTATCCCGCTTCTTGAGCCTGTATACAAACTCCATCTGCTGCGTCCTGCAATACAGCAGTGCCTCCCGGCTGCCTTTGACATAATCCTTGTAGGCGAATACCACCATGGGCTCGAAGTAGATGGACTGGATCGATCCCATCGTCACTTTATCTACCCCAATTTTCTGCGTCCGGCTGTCCATCTTGAGCGACATCAACTCCAGTTCCCGGTCCTCCTCCCACGGAATCAGTCGCTCACGCATAGGTGCCGTGATCTCGCGCATCGCAGCCAGATCACGGTTGATTTTCGCAGCTCCGGGAGGCATCCCCAGAACAGCCCTGATGATATCTTCGATCATAATAGAAGCGGAAAGTTACCCATTATTCAAAAATCAAACACAATCTGACCGAGGTTGAGAGGTTGAGGGGTTGAGAGGTTGAGGGGTTGAGGGGTTGAGAAGTTGAGAAGTTGAGAAGTTAAGGGTTTAGGAGTTTTGTTTATTTGAAAGGATAACTCGACGCTCCTGATCATAAGCCCTGAAGGGGCGACATCATCCAGCGAAGTGGTAGAGCCCTTCGCTATC
>JBGTGP010000028.1:0-76359 GCA_041746735.1 Saprospiraceae bacterium | reverse complement strand
ATCCAGCAGGAACATTGACTATATGCATTTGCGTACCAATGACAGTCCCCTTTAGGGGATATAGGGGCAGATCCAGCAGGAACATTGACTATATGCATTTGCGTACCAATGACAGTCCCCTTTAGGGGATATAGGGGTAGATCCAGCAGGAACATTCTCTATTACCCTTTCAAATGCTTCACCGCCTCGCGGTAGGTGAGCTTGGAAACCGGCTGATGCCGGAGAAAAGCAAGAACCTCCTCTGGACGGGTGCGGGCATATTGACGAAGGGCCCAACCACATGCTTTCTGAATAAAAAACTCACGGCTTTCTGCACTGCGCTGTATCAGTTCAAACAACAACACCTCATTGGTATTTTCCTTGTAGGATAACTGATGGATAATCGCGACACGTTGTAGCCACATATTAGAGCCATTGATCCAGGCATATGCATATCTCTCCTGCAGCTCCGGAAACCGGAGGATATGTATGCCCGTCAGTTTGGCGAGCCAGTCGACACTGTCCCACCAGGAGCGCGTGGTGATACATTGCTCCAGGACGCGGATCCAGTCGCGGTCCTGGAGTTTCAACATCCGCTCCATCATGGTCAGTCCGGCGTAATGCACCTCACGATAATCCTGGTCGAAACACAAAAGCACAAATGCCTTCAGGGGCTTACCTGTATACATGCCATGTGTAGCATAAAATGATTTGACCAGTGCCATCCATTGCGGAGCACCCAGACCACAATAGTCAAACTGGTGGCGCATATACGCCGCTTGTTGCTCCGCTCTTGCCGGTTCACCGGCACGGACCAGGAGATCCTGAATACGCTTCACGTATTCAGCGGGCTTCATGTCAGGTGTGGTATACGTAGTCAAGATAGCCGGATTCGATTGTGTAGTTGAGGCCGGCAAGATACAGCCTCCGGCAGTTGTCAAGTGATGGCATCGAGGTGATATTAACGGATCAGTTTCTTAACAGAGTAACGCTGTAACCCTGCTATCTTTGATATCATACTTAACGCTGTAACCTATGCCGTGGATCATCCTGATCATTGCCAGTGTATTTGAAATTGGCTTTGCCATATGTCTGGGCAAACTGAAATACGCCACAGGTTATACCGCACAACTCTGGTTTGGTGGATTTGCGGTATGTCTCATACTCAGTGTGTACTTTTTATTTAAAGCCACTCAGTCTCTTCCGCTCGGAACGGCTTATGCCGTATGGACGGGTCTGGGAGCAGCGGGTATTGTCCTGGCTGGAATCATCCTTTTCAAAGAACCGGCGACATTTTGGCGGATGTTTTTCATCACGACGCTGATTGCTTCTATAGTTGGACTCAAGTTGGTGAGCAGCAGCGGTCATTGAACTGTCAGTCCTCTTCCTGATTCGCATTCCCTTCCTATCTTGCGCCTATGTCCCACACTGACCATATGACTGAAGCGATCCGGCTTGCCGAAGCCGGAATGCTGCGCAACGAAGGCGGCCCTTTTGGATGTATTATTGTCCGTGAAGGTCTGGTCGTCGGGCGTGGACACAACATGGTGACATCGAACTGTGATCCGACAGCGCATGCCGAAATCGTGGCCATTCGTGATGCATGCATGCGGCTCAACACTTTTCAATTGACCGGATGCGAATTGTATACCTCCTGTGAGCCCTGTCCGATGTGTCTTGGTGCTATCTATTGGGCCCGGCCGGATGTCGTGTATTATGCGTGTACCAAAGAAGATGCTGCTGCTATCGCATTTGATGATCAGTTTATCTATGCGCAGCTTGACCTGCTGCCGGATCAACGGGCCATACCCATGCACCAGATGATGCGGGATGAAGGATGGGCTGTATTTGAAAAATGGAAACAGAAAGAAGATAAAATTCAATATTGAACTTCACCCGTTCCGAAAGGAAATGAATCGTATACCGGGACGATCCACTAAAACGATCCGGGTTCCAGTTTAAACAAGACTTGTCCGTTCACCAGAGAGATCAGAAGAGCAATATTCCAAATCCGATCAGGGCAGCGACAAAAATAACGCCGTATCCAATGAGCATAAACCTTCGCAGTACGGGATGACCTGCCCATACGGCGATGCCAAATTTCATCAGCGTATTGGCCAGTGTCGCAATCAGAATGGCCTGGTGTGCCGTATTCAGCGGAAGGGATGTTGTTGAAAGTTTGGCAATCGATATTGAAATTGCATCCACATCCGACAAGCCGGCCAGGCCACTGGTGATGAGTGTACCTTCAGGCCCGATCCAGTCATTGGCAAAATGAATGCCGATGAGGATCAGCACATACAACCCACCAAACAAAATCGCACTCCCTAGATCAAGCGGCTTTCCCAGGGGAATAGAGGCTTCCTTGTTTTCATCTTTGCGCCCTTTAAGAAAAAAATACACGGTAATACCCGCAGCCGTCAGAAGCATCAATCCGAGCGACAACGAAAGCCCCGGTATCAAAAATTTGTTGAAAAGAAAGACCCATAGAAAAACCCGAAGCACCATAATCGTCGAGGCCGCCAGAATCCCTGAAGCATATACAGTAGCGAGAGTGGGATGCTCCTTACTTTTCTTGGCAAAGATCCAGGTTACCAGTGTGCTGGATACCAGACCACCGACAATTCCGGTGAGTAATATTCCTTTGCCCGTACCCAAAACGCGCATGAGCACATAGCCCATAAAACCCAAGCCCGAAGTCAACAGGATGACCAGTCCCACTTCACGGGGATTGATCGCATTGTAAGGGCCAAAGTTCTGATCGGGTAAAAAGGGAAAGATCAACAAGGCGATCACGACAAATCGGACAAAGGCATACATCTCCTCCTGTGTGATCTGTCCAATGACCAATTGCAACTGGACCTTGGAGGACAAAAACACCAACGCAATGACCGTAATGACAAGACTGATTTCAAAATAACCCATGAAAACCAGACATCCAAGCAATACCGCCATGATGCCGGTCAACTCTGATGTACCGCCAATGTCACCTTGCTTGGCCGTAAACCAATACGATACACTCGTCAGTGTAACGACCGCAAAGAATACGCCCGCCAGAATCCAGGGGCTGATCAGATAGTGAAGTGCTGTACCTACAAAGCCCAGCAGCGTAAGAAAAACAAACGTCCGGATGCCTGCGAATTTTTGTTCACTTTTGATCATCGCCGAATGCTCTCGCTCGAGACCCAACAGGATACCAATACCCGTGGCTACCAGCAACCGGATCAGAAAATCCAGTTGCGTAACCTTCCAATCAATTGTATTGATGATATACTCGTCCATTCGCGCTTTCAGTCGTGTAGGGCACTTTACTCCCTTACTTTCACATCAAATATCGACCCAAATTGCTTACGCACTTCGATTCAACCATCCGGAACTCTCGCAATCTGGATTGATTCCTCAAAATACCTTAACTTTCTAAAATGATTGAAGAACAATATGATTCGCTGCCCCAGGCTATTGATGCCCTTAGAAAACAGGGCTATACGGAGGATTTCAACCTGCAGCCCAACTGTCTGGATTGCAGGCAGGCTACCTTACTGTTGAATCCCGATGAATTTGACATTGACAAAGTGTTCCGCTTTTTTGGTCCTTCTGACCCGGATGATGAGAGTATTCTCTATGCTATTTCTTCTGAAAAATATGATTTGAAAGGAATCCTCATCAATGGTTATGGGATCAGTTCAGATCCACTGACGCAGGAGATGGTGGCTAAACTCACCTGATCATCATGTCCTTCCTGAGCCGGGTATCTATTTTCCTTTTACTCATTTCGGGCGACCGTTGAATGAATAACTGCCATAATCACTATTCTCTTTCCTTTAGTTTGACCCTGTGCAGCATGATGTTCACGTGCTACATTGATTTCCATTTTTCCAAAACCATTCTCCTGGATAGGGGTTTCAAAGTATTGATACCATGTATTTTTGTTTTGAAATATAAATCAATACATTCATGAACCACCGAGCCTGTACACTCCTGATGCTGATCGTACTTTTTGTAGGGTCTGCTACCATCCATGCGCAGACCCTTTCCCACCAAATCGATGAACTTCTGGCCACCCGCTTTTCACCGGACGAACCCGGAGCCGCCATCCTCGTAGCCCGCGGAGAAGATATCCTGTATCAGAAGGGCATGGGACTTGCTAATGTGGAACTGCGCGTGCCCATGGAGCCGGATATGGTATTTCAGATCGGATCGATTACCAAACAGTTTACCGCCATCTCCATCCTCATGCTGATGGAACAGGGGAAATTGAAACTCGAAGATGATATTACCCGCTATATTCCGGATTATCCGACCTATGGCAAGCCTATCAGCATTCATCATTTATTGACCCATACATCGGGTATAAAAAACTATACCTCTCTGCAAAAGTGGACCAAAGTGTGGCGACAGGATTTTACGCCGGAAGAATTAATCAAATTCTTCCGGGATGAACCGATGGATTTTGCTCCGGGTGAAAATTTTGTCTATAGCAATTCTGACTATATTATCCTGGGTTTTATTATTGAAAAAGCATCAGGACAGACGTATGAATCTTTTGTAGAAAACGAACTCTTCAAACCCCTCGGCATGAACTCCTCCTATTATGGTCATGCGACCGAGATCATCCCGCGCCGCGCTTCCGGATATCAGCGGGATCGTGAATATCAGAATGCCGAATACCTCAGTATGACGCAGCCCTATGCCGCAGGCTCTCTGATGTCGACCGTCAAGGATCTGTATACCTGGAATCGCGCCTTACACCAATATAGGCTCGTCAAAAAGGAATCACTGGAAAAAGCCTTTACCAACTATACGCTACCAAATGGTAAGAGGATCAATTATGGCTATGGGTGGTCCCTCAATGAAATCAATGGCAGTAAGACCCTTGAGCACAACGGCGGCATCTTTGGTTTTGTCGCAGATGCCGTGTATCTGCCTGTCGAAGATGTCTTTGTCGCCATTTTTGCCAACTGCGATTGCATGACGGATCAGACTTTGGCCCAACGTATAGCAGCGCTTACGATCGGGAAGCCCATTCCACAAGCCAAAGATGCCATACAGCTCTCCGCTGCGGATCTCGAGCCTTATGTGGGCGTCTATGATTTTGATGACAGTGCCACAAGGATCATTACCCTGGAAGGAAATCAACTGCACAGCCAACGACCGGGAGGTACCCGCTTTAAAATCTATCCCGTCCAGCCGGATTTGTTTGTTTTTGAAAACAGCATGTCCACCCTTCGGTTGACGCGGGAAGGGAATACCGTCAAAGCACTTTTTGCCAACCGCATCGACAAAACGGAAGGCATGAAGACCAACAAACCCATACCCGTTCAAACCGAAATGGTGGTCGAGGCAGACCTCCTTCAACGGTATGCCGGTGTATATGAACTCATGCCTGAGTTTCTCCTCAACGTCATGGTAGAAGAGGGCAAACTCATGGCACAGGCAACAGGCCAGCCGAAACTCGAACTCTATGCCGAAACAGAAACCCGGTTCTTCCTCAAAGTCGTTGAAGCCCAGATTGAATTCTTCCCTGATGATGCCGGCTCGTATTCATCTCTAATCCTCTATCAGGGAGGTATGGAGATCCCTGGTAAAAAGAAGAGTTAGAATCTAAATCCGATCCGGGTAAAGTAGAATGCACCGTCAGCCCCCATCTGCACAGAATCATTGAATCCGCCCTGATCGGTCCAGCCGTCAAACTGTGGCGTCGGATAGACATTCAACAGGTTGTTGGCTCCAATCGTCAGCTTGAGTTTGTCCGTTATGGACCATGATGCACTCAGGTCCAAAGTCAGGGCGGGATCATAGATATCCGTAGCGACCTCTCGCAATGCATTGGCTTCTTCCTGATTGGTAGCCGGTGTATCGACCCATTGAAAATCCTGCAGGAGTACACGACTGAATTGCGTGAGATTGGCTGCAAAATCAAACCGGGGCATCGAGTACATGAGGTTAAGACCAAACTTATAATCCGGTGCTGCGGCTTTGAGATAGGCCTGGGAAAACGGACCAAAGAAGGTAAACGGATTGAGGTCACCGTTGTGGATTTTCTCAATGGTCAGCTCGTTAACATTACCAGCCAGGCTGAGCGAAAGACTATTGCGATTGTTGAAATACCGGCGGTAGCCGAGGACGATATCGAGACCTTGTGTGCGGGTATCCACGCCGTTGGCAAAAAACTGGGCGACATCAACGCCCAGTCCCAGATGGGAAGCATCAAAGTTGTCCGTCAGGACGATCCGGTCTTTGACGGAAATCGAATAGGCATCAACGGTCGCTGTAAAGTCACCCATTGAAAGCGTGAATCCAAGACTCCCGTTGACGGCTGTTTCTTCCTGCAACGGACCGATACCAAAAGCACGTGTGATGGTGCTGGTATTGGAGGCCAAAAGTGAGGGCAGCGATTCGCCGGCAACAAAATTATTGAAGATGAGATTGTAATGGATCTGAGCCAGCGAAGGCGCCCGGAATCCCGTCGACACACTGCCCCGCAATGAAAAATGATCATTGAACGTATACCGGCCTGATCCTTTTACATTGAAGGTGCTGCCAAAGTCACTGTAGTTTTCATACCGCAAGGCAGCGCCTAATAGGAAAGCATCGGTGACGCTGAGTTCACCATCAATGTACAATCCGATATTGGTACGGCTGCGGTCGACCACATTGGCCGGACTATAGCCGGGAAATCCCTGTGAACCTGCTGGCAGTGGATCTCCATTGATATCAGTAGCCGGTGATTGCGTAGCCGGATCTATAATGGGACGTCCTGCATTGTCATACTGCGCGTAAGACGCTTCCTCTCCCGCAAAAATTTTAAAGTTCTCTGTTCGGTATTCCAGTCCATACGCCAGGTTGAATCCCGACGCGATGTCTTCGAAGTATTTACTGAAATCCAGTCCGGTGACATTCATCGACAAGCTGTGTCCGCCGGCATCGAAATCGGTTGGGGAAGCATCTTTGAGGGAGGCATTGTTTGTACCAGTGATATAGTAGTGGAAGAGATTTTTACCATACGTGTTATTGATATCCACGACCCAGCCATTGTCGTTGGTGTGCCGGATACCGGCGGAGACAGAAGCATCCGTGATAATCGAAGTGATATGGGGTGTAAATCCATTGGGATACAGACTCGGCACTGACCGGTTGTCACCATCTGCAAAACTTTCCCGGGAAAAAGCATAGGCATCTGTATCTCTGAAATTTCTGCCGCCAAAAGCATACAACTCGGTTTTAGTGCCCAACGGCATAGCGCTGTTGACCATCAAATTGAAACCATCCACTGCGGCTGTACCATAGCCTTTACGCCACGACCAGGAAGGACGCAGAGTACGATCTTTGGAAAGAAACTCTGTTGTAATATTGGCAAAACCACCTTTGTCGCCCAATGGCATACCGTAGTTCAGATCGAGTTTGAGGGTTTGGCCATCCAGCGTTCTGTTTTTACCGTCCAGCCTATTGCTGCCATTGATATTGTACAATACATCGCCGGCCATTTCCTCAAACCCCGTTCCGATATTGGTACTGTGTGCGCCCACCATCAGACCACCGGTGAGACCCTCGGACTGATCATGGAGTACGATATTGATGACACCGGCAATAGCATCACTGCCATATTGAGCGGAAGCACCGTCGCGCAATATCTCGATGCGTTTGATGGCGGAGGCAGGAAGTGCATTCAGATCCGTGCCCGTATTGCCCCGGCCACGGGTACCAAATACATTGACAAGGGAGGACTGGTGTCTACGCTTACCATTGATCAGGACCAGGGTTTGGTCGGGGCCCAATCCCCGAAGGGAAGCAGGGTCAATGTGATCGGCTCCGTCCGAACCGGATTGTTTAGTGGCATTGAAGGAAGGGGCGGCATATTGGAGTACCTGATTGATCTCGGATTTGCCGCTGATCCCGGCCAGTTGGGCGACATCGATGACATCAATGCCTACAGGTGAATCCGTAGCAGACCGACGATAACTTCTGGAACCAACGACCTGCACTTCACCCAGACTGATCCCTTCCTGCATCACCACATTGACAGACGTCCGGCCCGCCACTGGTATGTCAGTAGATTCATACCCGACATAGCTAAAGACCAGGATGGCATTGGAATGATTGACAGTAATCCGGTACAATCCGTCAAAATCGGTGACGGTTCCCTGCGTTGTACCTTTTTCAGCGATATTAACTCCGACCAGCACTTCGCCGGTGATATCGGTCACTTTTCCAGTGACGGTCAGTTGGGCAGACAAGGTACAGGTGATCAGAGTCAGGAGAAAAAACAATGTTTGTTTCATAATGAGTTGGTTTGTTTGTTAAAAAGCCAGTCGATAGATTTCTCTATTCAGATCAGAAAAATACGTCAATAAATCGCAGTTGACCAAAGGGGGGAGGGGGGAGTAGTGAGTAGTGAGTAGTGAGTGGGGGGGTGAGTGGGGTGCTTCGACCCGCTTGACACATCCTCGTGCTACAGCTCAGCAACCGTGGTGAGTGGGGTGCTTCGACCCGCTTGACATATCCTCGTGCTACTTATGCGAAGTTTGCAACTTCGCATAGAAATGTTTCTTTTTGAAGTTTGTAACTTCACTTACCCCCCCTAATGCAACTGTGGGCTCGTGAAGGTCGTTTTCACTCCGCACGTTTCGGCTCAGCTCTCCACAAGTTTCCTGCTTTCCGCCTTGCAGTTGGAATCTCCGCTGCGCTCTCAGGTTTATGCAGTAAGCAGGTTGGTGGATTATCGGACCAGGCGTTTGGTAAAGCATGTTCCTACTTCTAACCTCCTAACCCTCTAACCTCCTAAGCTTCCAGTAAGCCACTCCCCAACTCTCTTTACCCTTTACCCTTCACCTTGTACCCTCGATCAGTCACCACATACGAAGACCCTCCTCCTCAGCGTTATCCCTGTCCTGCCCCCCGCAGTCATGGTTAGGAACCCCACAGGGGGTATTATACGGCTGATTGTCAGCCGACAAAACATAATTTGTATTATGTATATAAATTTTCTTTCCTTTGTAGTGAACTTCCGGGTTTAAGCATTAAAAAGCATCAAATCACAAAACATGATAGGATTTTTCTTACAGGCTACTACAGCCGTAGATTCAGTGGACGTCGCTGGCGAAGGCACTGCACGGATGATCGATATTCTCTTTAAAGGAGGACCGGTGATGATCCCGCTGATCATCCTCTCGCTCATCTCGATCGCCTTTATCATCAGCAAATACCTCTTCATCCGCGAACGGTCCAAGATTCAGCACAATCTGGTCAACAGTGTCCTCGACAAAGTTTCCCTGGGCCAGATGGACTCTGCCAACCTGATGTGCGATCAGGCCAACAGTTCCCTCGGTAATGTCATTAAAGCCGGGGTTTCCCAGATCGGAAAACCGATCGAATACATTGAAAAAGCCCTTACCGTACAGTCCAATATCGAGCTGACCGAGATGGAAAGCAAGATGGGCTATATCAGTATGGTCTCCGGTATCGCACCCCGGCTCGGATTTATCGGTACGATCATCGGAGTTATTCTCATCTTCTACAACATCTCGCAGACGGCCGATATCTCGATCGGGACCATTTCCGCGGGTCTGTATCAGAAAATGATCTCTTCCGCGACAGGTCTGATCGTAGGTGTAGTGGCCTTTATGGGCTACAACTACCTGCTGACCAAGATCGACAGCTTCTCCCTGCATCTGCAGAAAGAAGTACTGGAATTTATCAAGGGGCTGCAAAAACCGGTAAAATAAGATGATGGAATTCCGCAAAAGGAGACCTTTTCATGACGAAGACGCGATGTCCGCAATGAACGACATCATGTTCTTCCTGCTGTTGTTCTTTCTGATCATCGCCACGATGTCAAATGCCAACATCATCAAGATCCTCCTTCCCAAATCCGATACCACCAGCCAGATGGCCAAGCAACCCCTGACCCTGACGGTGACGGAAGAGCTCAAGTACTATGTCAATTCTACAGAAGTTCCGGCCGGCAGACTCGAAAGCGCCCTGTCTGATGCCATACAGCGCAACGAAGACCCCACCGTGGTGCTTCGTATCGCCAAGAATCTAACTGTCCAGGATCTCGTGGATGTCATGTCCATCGCCGCCAAGCTCAATCTCAAGATGGTGCTCAGTACAGAAAAGTAGACGCTTTTTCGTCACCAGAAACTATATCGATTCAACGTAAAAAAGGCCCGGACAACCGGGCCTTTTTTTATGATATCATCCTTCGTATCACCCACAGTATACCACTAAAAAGCAAGCTTAGCAGGATCATTGTCGTCAAGGGAATATACAAGGAAAAGTTTTCCTTTTCTATCCGGATATCACCGGGGAGCCGCCCCAGAAAGGAAAGCTTATGGCCAAGAAGCCAAACCACTCCGCCTATGACCACGAGGATCAGACCCGCCAAAAGAATATATTTTCCTGTCTGTTGCATTCAAACAAAAAACAGAGCACCACAGCGCTCTGTTCAGGTAGTCCCGACAGGAATCGAACCTGTATCTTAGGTTCCGGAAACCTACATACTATCCGTTGTACTACGGGACCAGGGGTGCAAAAGTAGTGAAAAGTGAAGAATTGAAAATGCTCAGATACCCGTTAAGTCTCTATCAAACCAGACCCTATTTATTATCTGGTTTTCTTCCAGTTTATAACTTACTATCACTTCATTTATCAGCGTATCCCGAACCACCAGGATCAACGATTTATCCTGCTGAAAGGGCAGCGCTGACCGCAGCCAACGATCCCATCCACCGCCCGACAGTTCGAGCGGGCCCACTTCGTCGAGGATCAGATATCGGACTGCCGGATCTTCAAGATCCCGGCGCAGCACGTCGATAGCTCTTGAAAACGATTCACCATCAAATACAAAACGACCCACGGATTGATCCGTAGGGGAGGTCCGATGTGATTTTTGCCAGGGCCAAAATGTTTTATATCGTACATCATACAGCTGTCGCATCCCCTCTACATCAGGACTGAGTATACCACCGCAATCGTGGCGATGCATACACCAACGCATCAGGGTGGTTGTCTTACCGCTCTGCACCGCTCCGGACAGGATCAGAATCATGGGTTGACTGGTATTGCAGGATATACAATAGGGTATGGATGAGAAATGGTCGCCATCTGCGCCACCACCGGAGATGTGCCGTTTCCTTCCGGGCTTTGTCCAGAATATAGAGCAGATGCGGAAACATATCCATGGTTCTTTCCACATCTTCTGCCAGTTGTTGTTGTTTATGCCTCAACAGCTTTTGTACCCACCGCATCACCCAGGGTGCCAGAAAAACAAACCACACGGTCAGGATGGCCGATGCCCGGATGATGGATAAAAGGCCTCTTCCGATATTGGATGTCTGATCACCCATGCCGCTATACGCCACGATGATGACCACCACGAGCACGAAAAACAAAACATACCTTTTCCATTTCCGGCGTGTTCTCCCACTGGATTTAAAAAAAGTTTTCCGGTCTTCCTCGCCCAGGATCAGCATATACTGTTGGTCACCCCACAACTGATCGACAGCGCGTATGGTCCGGTACACCAGCCAGCCTACAAGAAGTCCGGAAAAGGTGTATATACCGAGATAGGAATAGATGATCAGCCGGGACGAGGACACCGGAATGATCACACCCCATCGTTGCGTGATCATGGCGCCCCAGATATTGATTGCGTCCCAAAGGGTATTGCCATAAAGCAGCGTGAGGACGATAATCCGCTGCACGGCCGACTCGATCAGACCCAACGTCAAAAAAAAGATGGAGGAGAAAAGCAGATTCGGTATATACCGGTAGATCAGGGCACCGGTGACGCCCTGGAAGGTAACAGCCAGATACGCTGTAGGGGTGGACTGCGGGCTTACCAGCGCTTTGATGATCAGGACGATCGCCAGGCTGGTCATGACTGTACTCCATTTATTTCCCGAGAGCGCACAGATCATCGCGACACAGGTCATCGCGATACTGCCGACCAGGAGTCCGGTAAAGGGCGAATTGAGCGCATGCATGATGCCACCAAGGCCACATTCATTGAGGGCCCAAAGCGCTGTGATCCGCTGTATAGCCAGGATGCGTTGTGAAGGCGTAAGTGATGCAAACATGTCAGGGTGAAAGTATCACTTTAACGACACTGTGTCGTTATCCGTATTTCCGCGATTGGAGATTTCACCTTCGATGAACACCCGATTCCTGATCATGCTTTCCTTTATATCCGCCCTGCTGGGATGCGGGTCATCAGTACCTGTTTGAGTGATGTCCGGGGAATTCTCCCTTTCATCTGCTGATTTGGCAGCTTCAGCACATTGCTTTTGCAAAGCAACCTTCATGGGCTTTTTTTTGTGACATGATCATGAAAGGCATGACGATTCATGTTCCCCTATGATCTAACTTACGGTGGGCGATGTAGACCTGAGGCACACGAGAGCGCCATCGCCCACCTATCTATTATGCTGAAACGGCCTGAACACATGAGGACAGGCCGCAAGGAAAAGAGGTCGTTCCCGGCGGACTGATACTCTTCGCATTCAAGGGTGTGGTAACTCCGGAGTGCAGCGGCAGCGGAATCTTGTCATTTAGCGATATTCCAATGCCCTGCATTCCCCGGAGCACAGATATAAGGGTCATGGAGGCTGATGCAGACGAATTTCCATAATGGGACGTTTACGCCTGCGATCATTTTCAATCCATATTCATCCTGGTTAATGGCCGGCTGGGGTCTATGGATCGTCGTTTCGGAGTCGTACAGACCACAAAATCAAGTTGTAAGGAATACATTTAACACACCCCTCGTTATATGACCACACATCATGACTGGATCAAGGCCAAACCATACGCGACATTCGGTGCTGTATCAGGCGGCATTACCTGCGCTGTTGGTACTGATGGGCTGGATGATTTTTCTTCCGGCTTGTGTCCACGAACCGATGGATCCGATAGATCCGGATCCGATGGACACCACTCAAAATCCGGTAGACACGCTGGATCCAGACCCGATGGGAGATCCCTGTCTGCCTGATGTGGTGTATTTTGAAAAGGATGTATTACCGATTTTGCGATCCAATTGCGCTAAAAGCGGATGTCATGATGCGATCACTCAGGAAAAAGATATCATTCTGGACTCTTATGCCAACGTTATGAAGAGCGGAGAGGTGCGTCCATATGATCTGAATAAATCAGATCTCTATGAAGTCATTCGGGAGAATGATCCGGACAAACGAATGCCACCTCCGCCCAACCAACCCCTGACCACGGACCAGATTGACATTATCAAGAGATGGATCCAGCAGGGTGCCAAGAATCTGACATGTGATGAAACGGCCGGTATCTGTGATACGACAGCTGTATCGTTCGCCGCATTTGTAGCTCCGGTGCTGCAGACTCATTGTATAGGTTGTCATTCCGGAGGCGCTCCATCTGGCGGTATCTTACTAAATTCGCACGCTGCTGTCCAGACGGTAGCCCTCAATGGAAGACTGGCAGGTGCCATCACCCATGCACCGGGATACCAGCCGATGCCCAGAGGTTCTGCTCGTCTGGCGGATTGTACGATTGATAAAATAAAAGCCTGGATTCATCATGGAGCGCTTAACAATTAAAACCACGTTTTGGATGGTGGTGCTGGTCCTTTCCTCCTGTTATTATGATGTGGAAGAATTGCTGTACCCGAATTCAGGATGCCAAACGGCCAATATGAGTTATCAAAACAATATTGCGCCCATACTGGAGCGCAACTGTTATGTCTGTCACAGCGCTGCTGCGAATATCTCCGGCATTACGTTGGAAGGATATAGCCAACTGATTCAATTTGTCAACAATGGAAGATTGTTGGGGGCCATACGGCACGAATCCGGTTTTTCACCTATGCCGCAAAACGCTGCCAAGTTGATTCCCTGTGATATTGCCAAAATCGAACAGTGGATCGCCGATGGAGCGCCCAATAATTAAGAGGTTTATTTAACTCATATCTATTACACCACGAGATTCGCTTTACTACAAAACACACATTGATGAAAAAAATATTGATCTCTATTCTGGTTCTGGCCCTCGCCGGCGGTGCGATCGGATACTATCTCTACAACAAACCCGTCGCAAGCCTCTCGAAAAAGAAGCCTGAACTGGACATCACCGCCACCCAGATGCATATTGATTATGAGGAAAATGAGACAGCAGCCGATGCCAAATACCTGGGTAAACTGGTGCAGGTCAGCGGCACCATCGCTGATATCATCACCGAAGGGGATCAGCAAAAAGTCGTTCTCTTTACCGGCAGCCCTATGGCAACCGTCATCTGTGAAATCGAAAAAGGTCAGGAAGCTGT
The DNA here is from genome assembly GCA_041746735.1 of Saprospiraceae bacterium. Lineage (GTDB taxonomy): Bacteria > Bacteroidota > Bacteroidia > Chitinophagales > Saprospiraceae > Opimibacter. Next base: position 62,087 of record JBGTGP010000028.1, on the reverse strand, counting down.
CACGCTTTCGAAAGGCCAGGAAGCCCGGATCAAAGGAAAGTGCACAGGCTTTCAGTCCGTGGCAGGTTTTGGAGATATCATATTGGTACAATCCACCATTGTTAAATAGAGCTGTAATTTATACGAAACACCATTACTTCATCTATTTCATTCACTAAATACAACAGCTATGAAACCGTACATGATATTGAGCTTACTGCTCATCAGCCAACTCGCCTTCGGTCAGAAATACTTTTCCAAAAGCGGAAAGATCTCGTTTTATTCCGATGCCCCGATGGAGAAGATCGAGGCACACAATACGTCTGCCAGTACCGTCATCGATGCCTCTACCGGTCAGATGGAATGGGCCGTGATGATCAAGGCCTTCCAGTTTGAAAAAGCTCTGATGCAGGACCATTTCAATGAAAACTATATGGAAAGCAGCACCTATCCGAAAGCGAAGTTCAAAGGGAAAATTGACAATCTGTCTGAAGTCAGGTTCACGCAAGATGGCCGCTATCCGGTGACCGTCAGTGGTCAGTTGGAGATCCATGGTGTCACGCAACCGGTCACATCCGAAGGAACGATTACTGTGAAAGGCGGAAATATATCCGCAACGAGTAAAATCTCGATTGCCGTAGCCGACTACAAAATTCAAATTCCCAAAGTCGTTGCGGACAAAATTGCGAAGAAGGTCGACATTACCATTTCGGCAGACTACCAGATCATGGCCGCTGCACAGTAAATAAGAATTCAACAAGGAACACGAAAGAACCTCTGATTACGCTTGCATAAAGTCATCAGAGGTTCTTTTTTTTGTTCTACCTTGTCCAATCGTTTGTGTCGGGTTAACTTAGATCTACAATGAACCGCAGGATTTTACTATTGATAAGCTGGAGTCTGTTACTTCCTTTGATGGGGCATGGCCAGGAAGATGATTTGCTCGGCTTACTGGGAGAAGAAGAGATCACCAACTTTGCTTCCGCCAGTTTTAAGGCCAACCGTGTAATCAATTTGCACTCGCTGGAAAACACAGCCGGAGGCGAGCTTGACATCAAGATCTCGCATCGGTTTGGATTTCTGAGTGGCAGTTTTTACGAGCTCTTTGGACTGGATCAGGCCACGATCCGCATCGGGGGAGATTATGGGGTAAGTGACCGGTTGATGATCGGAGTAGGTCGGAGCAGTTTTGAGAAGACCTATGATGGGTACATCAAGTTCAAACTTCTGCGCCAATCATCTGGTGCGAAAAAAATGCCTGTGACGGCGGCCCTCCTCACGACGATGGCTGTCAAGACCACTCGCTTCGCCGATCCGGACCGGGACAATTATTTCAGCAGTAAGCTCTACTATACCTTTCAGGGGATCATCGGACGTAAATTTTCGGAAGGTTTTAGTCTTCAGCTTTCTCCGACGCTCGTTCATCGCAATCTCGTCGCCACCGTAGCTGAAGAAAACGATGTCCTGGCCTTGGGTATTGGCGGTCGAATCAAACTCAGCAAACGAACATCACTCAATACTGAGTATATCTACGTGCTCCCGGATCAATTGGCCAATGGTTTCCGTAATAGTCTCAGTATCGGCTTTGATATCGAGACCGGCGGTCACGTTTTTCAGTTACATTTTACCAATAGCACGTCGATGATCGAAAAGGGATTTATCGCGGAGACGGTGGGTGCCTGGGGCGATGGTGATGTACATTTCGGATTTAATATTTCAAGGGTGTTTAATGTGAAATAAAAGTATCCTTTCGGGCGCGGCAAGGAGGCATTTATGTTTGAATGCTTCTATGCTCGTGGGTATGGCCTGAAATCATTTCGTATAGAGATTCCGGAAAGCGCTGCGGCGACAGAAATACAAGGTGTATGTCATTACATGCATGTGGTTATTATGTACATTTGTCCCAAACCAATTGTATATGAACTTAAAGCAACTGATCAAACTCGAAAACAAGGCCAAGGAAGTCTGGGTGGTCAGCCCCACCCTGCATTATGACACAGCCAATAAAGACTTCTCCGAACTTGTCAGCGTCAATCTGGATCAGAAGACCAAGTACCGCTACATCGTGCCAGCAACGTCGGAAGTCCTGAATAACCTCAAGACCTACAAGAAAAAATTTAACGTCACTGAGCGGGAGATCGATACTAACTTTTTATTGTTGCCGCCTTCTGAATTCAATCCTTTTGTCATCGAGGTCGCGATCTATGATGCATCCACAGATTGCATTGCGTGCGGTGCTCCGGCCACGGATGACAGCAACGAAGTGATCACCTTTAAAAAAGAAACGGCAAAGGCTATGGCAGCACATTTTTCAGCCCTCTGGAAAAAGTATAAGCGCTCCCGACCCTGACGCTGGATTGAACTCCTGATTCCTTCATCCCGTCTCCATCCCCTGTATGTCAAAGAAGGCGAAGCCCAAGAAAGAAACTCCTGCAACACCTTCCGGCACCCCCATAGTGAAAAACAAATCCGCTCCCCGGAAAGGGAAGGCAGATCCACTCTCCGGCAAAGCTGCGTTTCTATTTCTGGGGCTGTGTGCACTCGTGTTTCTCTGGGCCCGCATCAGGCTGCTCGCCATTCCGTTGGAGCGAGATGAGGGTAGTTTTGCCTATATCGGTCATTGGATCTGGCGCGGCCGCGAGTTGTATACCGATATGCTGGACAGCAAGCTGCCCGGCTTATATGGTATCTACGGACTGTTTACCACTCTTTTTGGATTGAGTGCCACCGGCGTGCATATAGCACTCCTTACAGCCAATATCGTGTCCGCATGGTGTCTGTATGCGCTGGCCAGGAAAATCTATACCCCTTATGTGGCGGCCATCGCCACGTCCTTCTATTTATTTCTCACGATCAGTCTCAATGTGGTGGGATTTGCAGCTCACGCCACACAGTTGTTGACCCCGTTTGTACTGGCCGGAGCACTACTGTTCTGGCAGGGTATTGATTCGGGCCGACTTTTGAGATTCTTTCTGGCCGGCCTGTGCATTGGCCTTGCCTTCACAGTCAAACAGCAGGCTGCGGTCTTAGGCATTGTGCTGGCCTTGCTGTGGTGGCCGATGCGTCTTTGGTGGAATCCGATGAAAAATAATCGGCTTCCTTGGCGGGAATGGGTGATGCTCGGCCTGGGCGGATTCCTTCCTTTGGTTTCGGTCGTTCTCTATTTTGCGCTTGTGGGTCGACTTGATGAATTTATCAATTGGACGGTTCTGCAGCCTATTTACCTGGCCGATTCTTTTGCTGAATCCCGCACTTCCATGTTTATGAACATCCTGCCTCGTGTCATTAAGGGATTTGAAGGTCTCTGGATCCTGGCAGCAGTAGGGTTAGTTCTCATCTTTCTTTCCGGATATAAAAAGGAAGCTGCCGTCTTTGGGGCCGTCTTTTCTGTGGCAGCTTTTGCAAGTGTCGTAATAGGGGCAGCCTATTATCAGCATTACTTTGTACCGGCTTTACCGGGCATAGCATTATTGGCAGCTGTCGCCCTGCAGTGGCTGGCTCGGAAAGCCGGTACAGTTGGAGCCATCAGCGGATTGGGAGTAGCTTCGATTCTCATCATACTCTCCATACTGGGTCGCACATCCTATTACTTTAACCCTGATTATGCCCAGATCCATTTTAAGACCTACAATCAAAATATGTTTCCCGAACTGGAAAAGCTGGGTCGGGACCTTGCCAAACGCGTTCCGGAAGGACAACGAATTGCAGTCCTGGGATCCGAGCCTGAGTTGCTCGTAGCAGCCGGCCGTGAAAGCTGCTCCAAACACCTGATGGTCTATAGCCTGCTAAGCGATCCGGTCCGGTCTCCACCAATGCAGCAGGAATACATACGGGAGATTCAGGCCTGTATGCCAGAGTATATTGTATGGAGTACTGTGTCCGGTTCGTGGACCCGCGGATATGATCAGCTTCAGTTTTTCAAGCAGCTCATGCAATGGGTAGAGACCCATTATCTCCCCAATGGTCTGGCGGAGTCCCGCGAGGATAAGCCGGGTGTGATCGTTTGGGATGATGCACTGGCCCGCCATCAATCTCAATCCAACTACAGGGTAATTGTGTTCAGACGAAAAGCTCAGTGACCGGACATCCTGTTTGATGTAGGAAAAAGGACTTTTCAATTTTCCCTATCTTGTCGGGATGAAACTTTTTGAGCCCGCTATTTATGCCAATCGCCGTCAGATGCTGATGGAAAAGATGGGAAAAGGGATACTCCTTTTCCCGGCCGCGACGGAGCAACCGATCAATTATAAAGCCAATACGTTTCCATTTCGGCAGGACAGTCACTTCCTCTATTATTTTGGTTTTGCACAACCAGGCCTTTGTGGCATCATCAATGCCGATCAGGGCAAATCCATCCTGGTAGGTGATGATGCAGATATAGAAGAGGTGATCTGGATGGGTCCTCAACCGTCCATACAGGAAAGGATACAAATGATCGGCGTTGAGGATGTATTGGGAAAAGAGCAACTCAAAGACTGGCTACAGGGTAAGGATGTGCATTATCTACCCCCCTATCATGCCGACAGAATATTGTATCTCGCAGATTTGCTGGACCGCACCGTGGATGAGATTCGCAGCGGACACTCCATGTCACTGGTGCATGCGGTGATTGGTCAGCGTATGGTTAAAGCACCGGAAGAGATCGTGCAGATGGAAGAAGCGCTCGGTATCACAGCTTCTATCCATCAGCATCTTCGTACGGCGGTTCGACCTGGAAGGTACGAAGCAGAGCTGCGCGGCATTGCTGAAGGTATCGCATTTGCTAATCATGGACGGCTTGCCTACCAGGCGATTTGTACCGTTCAGGGACAGACCTTGCACAACAATGCATATCATCGCAAGCTTCGTGAGGGAGATATGTTGCTCTGCGATATCGGAGCCGAAAATGCGATGGGATATGCTGGTGATATCACCCGCTCTTATCCGGTCAGTCCGACGTTCAGTACACAGCAGGCGGAGATCTATGATCTGGTGCTCAAAGCGGAGACTGACTCCATTCAGGCCGTAAGACCCGGTGTACGTTATCTGGATGTTCATCTGGGTGCGGCGAAGATTATCGCAGATGGGTTAAAACAGCTCGGATTGATGCAAGGAGATACGGAAGAGGCCGTTGCGGCGGGGGCCCATGCCTTGTTTTTTCCGCATGGGTTGGGACACACGATAGGTCTGGATGTACATGATCTTGAGGGGCTGGGTGAAAATCATGTAGGGTATGATGATAGTGTGCAACGCAGTGAGCAATTTGGTACGGCGTATTTGCGGATGGCGCGGACGCTGGAACCTGGTTTTGTACTCACAGTGGAGCCGGGCATATATTTTATTCCTGAGCTGATCGATCTGTGGCAGTCAGAGGGCAGGTTCAGGGAGTATATCTGTTTCGACAAGTTAGCTCCGTATCGTGATTTTACCGGAATACGGATTGAGGATAATGTGTTGGTTACCATTGATGGGGTGAAGGTATTGGGGCCGGGCATTGCAAAAGAGCGGAGGGACGTGGAGAGGGGTTGATAAGGGCTCCCTTCGTTTAGAATTTTAATCAATAACCCAATGAATAATACATTCAAGACCAGACACATCTGGCGTATGCTTTGGGGATTAGGATTCTTGATGGGTCTCTCTCTTTCCGGGCATGCTCAGCTTTCAAATGCGATATGGTATTTTGGTGACCGGGCCGGACTTGATTTCAATACTACTCCGCCCACTTCGATTTCCAGCGACTTGTACGCCTTTGAAGGTACAGCTACCATTTGTAGTCCGGCGGGTGAATTACTTTTTTATACGAATGGAGCAGCCATATGGAATCGTGAACACAACCTCATGCCGAATGGATCAGGTTTAGCCGGTGGAGCTTCTTCTACACAGGCTGCACTGATTGTTCCGCTTCCCGGATCTTGTGGTATTTACTATCTCTTTACTACAGAAGATCAATTTACCGATGGTGGTCTGGCCTATTCGGTGGTGGATATGTGCCTTGATCATGGCCGGGGTGATGTTAGGCCAGGCAATAAAAATATTGTCCTGGCCAATAGAACATCAGAGAAAATCACCGCGGTATTACATTCCAACAATACTGACATCTGGATTCTGTCGCATAAACTAGGTTCTAATGAGTTTTTATCCTTTTTACTTACATCAGCAGGAATAAATACAACTCCGGTTATTTCCTCTGTTGGGGGATATTACAATTTTCAAGCGTATATCGGGCCTATTAAAGCCAATCATTCCGGTACAAAACTGGTCAGCACAGCATCCTTTCATGGCGTTTGTGATTTGTTTGATTTCGATAAGAGTACCGGACAAATTTCAAACCGAATTAACCTGAACAACATCTTTTCTTCCGCACAGTTTGTATATGGTGTTGAGTTTTCTCCCAATGACAGTCTACTCTATTTATCTTCCTTCTGGGTCACCAGTAATTTGTTCCAATACAATTTGAACACAGGAGCATTGCTACAGCTCAATACTATTTCCGGAAATTATCATTTTGGATCGATTCAAATGGGTATAGATCAAAAACTTTATGTAGCCAGGGAAAACAGGGGATCTTTAGATGTAATTCATCAACCTAACATTGCGGGTGGGGGATGTCAGTATGTCATCGGTGGCCAACCATTACTTACCGGCACAAGATCTCAACATGGTCTTCCCAATTTTGCACCCTATTCTTTCCTTCAGGAGTCATCCCCACCTGTCCTGCTGGGTCCGGATACGGTTCTATGCCAGGGAAATATTCTGGAGCTTACGGTATCTCCCGGACCGGGATGTGGCACTACCCTGAGGTGGGATGATGGCTCTGGAGCATTGACTCGTTGGATTTCTGAGAGTGGTGTATATTGGGTAGAAGTTGAACAAGCTTGTGTGAAGATCGCTGATTCTATTCACGTAATCTTTATACCGTCTATACCGACAACTCTTGAAATAGAGATTTGCAAAGGCGAGATCTATGAAGGCTACCAAACAAGTGGTATATATCTGGACACATTTCCAACTCTATCGGGGTGTGATAGCGTGCGTAGACTTGAATTGACTGTAACCAACGATCATCAATATGAACGCCATATTGAAATCTGTTTAGGGGATTCTTATATGGGGATATCCTTGCCCGGTGTGTATTTGGATACTGTTATTATGTTGATTGGATGTGACAGCATCATCCATCTTCACATTGAAGTAATACCGCTTGAGCGCCATGTATTTGCATCCATTTGCGAGGGTCAATCGTTTGAGCAATACACACAAACCGGCGTATATCTCGATACGCTTACTGGCATTACAGGGCCTTGTGATACGGTTCGTATTCTGCATCTCACTTCACATTCACCCGATTATACTTTTATGGAGGCACTGGCTTGCCATGGTGAGGCCTATCTTGGATATACCTCCCCTGGTATCTATACGGATACGTTAATTTCGGTGCAAGGCTGTGACAGCATCCGTACGCTAAATCTTTCTTTCCTCAATCCAATCGAATCTCACTTTGAAGGTTCTGTTTGTGAAGGCAGGCGTTTCGGGTATCATGCAGCTGGCATATACACAGATACACTGACATCTGTTGCCGGTTGTGACAGCGTTCAAACAATATTCCTGCATGACACTCATTTATATATTCCGAATGTATTTTCGCCCAATGACGACGGAATTAACGATTTGTTTTTTATTTTTTCAAATAATGATTCGCGGTTTGATTTTAATTATTTTGACGTATTCGACCGGTGGGGCAATCTCTTGTATCACACGGAAGACTGGCCAGTTACGTGGAATGGAATCAATAAGGATGGTCAGTTGTGTCCACCCGGTGTATATACGTATGTCATGGCCTACCCCTGCGGTGCTGATAGATTGGTGAGACATGGTGATATAACACTCATCCGGTAGTATTTTAAAGCTCTGTTTCTGTGCACTTAAAAGAAGGTACGGCATCTATCCGTCACTTAGCGTTCAAAACTCATCATGACCCTACCAGGAGCAGGCTACTACTCTGAAATGGGTCGAATAGCAAAACTCGGATGATCCTGAAGTTCGTGAGTCAGAAAAATCATTTCCCAATCATATTTCAGACAGAATTCACGCACCGCTTCCATGACCCCATATCGTATACCTCCGTTCCAGTTACCCATAATATAATCATGTCCTGCGATAATGCCTCCCGGTTTCATTTTGAGCCGTAATAACTCCAATTCACGGCGTGTGGTTTCCAACGTATGATCCGTGTCGAGATAGACCCAGTCGAAATAGGCGTCCGGGCAGGTGGCAATGGCATCAAAAGAAAAGGCACGTTTGATTTCGATTTGCCCGCTTTGAATCCCTGTGCTAAATCGATTCTTTACGCCTTCAAACAATCCTTCGTGATAGCGTTGTGATGTCCAAACATCGATCAGCATTAGTTTCAAGGGTGTACAGGTCGAAAGAATTTCGGCTGAAAAATCACCTTTGTTGACACCGATTTCTGCTATAACCGCATGTTTAGGTAACTGATGCAACATGTGCTGACGCGTGGGAAGTGACACCAGGTGCTGTACATGCTTGTTTTCAAAATTGTCAGCGGGATACTTCTCATAAGCTTGTTTTCGAAATCGATGGGTAAACCGGTTTGAAAGCGTAATTAATTTTTGAGCAATGGACATGTTTTAGTATTGTACAAATGTATTTAATTGGAAAAATACTTTCTAATTATTTTTTCTATATATTTTTCTTCTTCCACATACAGAATTTCTCCCTGATATTCCGGAATATCATAACACGCACCATCTTCTTCCCAAATGTAATTTCCCTTCTGTTCCAGAACGGCCTCCAGAGTACGTATTAATTGAGGAAGTTGAATCTTGTGTGATCCGGGGATATTCAATGCTACCTGAGGAGATGGTGGCTCGGTGAAAGGCAATATCATCGGTACTACATCTTCGACATCCAGCAAATACCGGCAAGCCCGGGCATGCAATTTCATTTGGTGCCCATCCCTCAATCCATTAATCAGATAGTTCATCAAGGTATGTGGGTTGTCGGTCCGTCCGACCAGAATGGGAAGGCGCAGGATCATATAGGAATCAAACGTCAGCCGGATGTGCTTTTCTACCGCCTGTTTATGCTGTATATAGGGTGTCTTCGTCTTCGTGGGATCGAAAACGCTGATCGTACTGAAGTACAAGATTGTCGTACTTTTGGGCGCAATGTCGTTCAGTAAAGCCCATTCTCTTGCATACGCTGCCGGATCATTTTCTGACGAATTGGACACCCCCGACGCAAAAACGGTATAACCGGGTGTGTGATCAAAGATAGAATTACGGAAGGCAGATGCAATGAGTCCGCGGCCAAGAATCATGAATACGATGTGAATGTAGAATGAACAGTAAAAATACAACTATTTTATACACCTATACAATCCGACGCTCCTTCGTCGCCCGGGACCTGCAAATGCTGGAAAAACATTTCAGCATCACCCCGTATACCTTTAAAGCCGAAATAAAAAAATACACCCCATTGAGTTTTATCCGACAGTTTTTTTTTCTCCTTTTCCAAGGCTGGCGGCATGATTTTTTTATTTGTTTTTTTGCCGGATATCACAGTGTCTGGCCTGCATTATTTGCCCGACTCACTGGCAAAAAATGTATTCTTTTCCTTGGAGGAACAGATTGCTTTCATTACCCCTCTTTTCAATATGGAAATTTTACCCGAAAGCTTTATGGAAAAGCCACCTGTATGTCCGCCAAAAACGCCACACTGCTGGTGCCCGTGTCTGAAAATCTAATCGAAAGCGAATCCGGTTATTACACCACCGATAGTACGCGACAAGGTATTTATTTTTGGTGCCGTCCATTACACGTTCCGTATAGTGTAATACCCCTCGAATACAACCCTTCCCTATTTCATCCCCGGGCTGTTGACAGACGGGTCAACAGCTTTCTCACTGTCGCCTTTGGCATTGAAGGTTCTTCCTATATTCGAAAAGGTATTGACAAAATGATCATGCTGGCTTCTGCCTTACCGGATTGCTCTTTTACCATATTGGGGTGTTCTCCGGAAGAGTTTCCTCATTCCATCCCCCCCAATGTGAACCTGATCCCACCTGTCCCGTATGAAGAACTACCCGATCACTATAGCCGGCATCAATTCTATGTTCAACTGTCGATTGCGGAGGGATTTCCCAGTGCGATTTGTGAGGCCATGCTGTGTGAATGTGTTCCTATTGGATCAGCCGTAGCCGCCATTCCCGCCATTATTTCGTCCTATGGCTTCCTGGTCCCCTTACGGGATGACGCCGTGATCATGAACACCATACAGCAGGCATTGGCACATCCGGACAAAGCAATGCTCGGTCGCGAAGCCCGTGAACATATCATGCGTACCTTTAGTGAGGGAAAACGTGAAGACGCGCTGGTCGAATTAATTAACCGTCTGAAAGAAAAATCCTGATCTTTCTGTTTGTTCCTCACAAATTAGCGCCCAATTGGTTTATCCCATTTTGTATGAATAGTATACGTATGAAAAAGTACTTGTTTGTTCTTGGCCTGGTCATGATCATTTCAATTCCCCAATATGCTCAAACCTTCACTCGCCAGGATTCCCTCCGCGGTTCCGTTACGCCGGAGCGGAGTTGGTGGGATCTGACCTTCTACGATCTGGCCCTCGAAGTTGATATTCCCGGCAAATCCCTGTCCGGAACCAACACCATCCACTTTACCGTACTCCGATCGCATGATGTCATGCAGATCGATCTGCAGGAACCACTGCGCATCACCTCCGTCCTCCATCAGGGCCAGCCTCTTTTATATACGCGGGAAGGAAATGTGTATTGGATTCGCTTTTCCAAACCTCTGCCATCCGGATCCAGAGACGCTATCACCGTGTCCTACTCCGGCGTACCGGTAGAAGCCCGCAATCCGCCCTGGGATGGTGGCCTGACCTGGTCCAAAGATCCCGATGGACATCCCTTTATCGCCACCTCCTGCCAGGGCGTGGGTGCCAGTGTTTGGTGGCCCTGCAAAGACCACATGTACGATGAACCGGACAGCATGCTCATGCGCATCACCGTACCTCCATCCCTCACTGATGTCTCCAACGGACGCCTGCGTCGTATCGAATACCATCCGGATGGTCGCAAGACATTTCACTGGTTTGTCAGCAACCCGATCAACAACTACGGTGTCAATATCAATATCGCCCGATATGCTCATTGGTCCGATACGATGCACGGTGAAGCAGGTGTGCTCGATCTGGATTACTATGTGCTGCGGGATAATTTTCAAAAAGCCCGCAAGCATTTTGAAGATGCGGAGCGAACCATACGGGCTTTTGAATATTGGTTTGGTCCCTATCCGTTTTATGCGGATGGATTCAAGCTGGTCGAAGTACCCTACCTGGGGATGGAACATCAGAGTAGCGTCACGTATGGGAATGAGTATAAAAAAGGCTATCGCGGCAGCGACCTTTCCGGCACAGGCTGGGGACTGAAGTGGGACTTTATCATCGTGCATGAAGCAGCACATGAATGGTGGGCCAACAGCATCACCTACCAGGATATCGCCGATATGTGGATCCATGAGTCGTTTGCCAACTATGCCGAATCTCTCTACCTGGACTACCACTTCGGATCTCAGGCGGCCAGCGAATATGTCATCGGCACACGTCGCGGGATCCTCAATGACAAACCCATCATCGGGACCTACAATGTCAATCGGCGGGGCTCAGGCGATATGTACTATAAAGGAGGCAATATGCTGCACACCCTTCGCACCTGGCTGCAGGACGATGTCCTCTGGAGAAAGGTGCTGCGCGGATTGCAGGAAACCTTCCGACATCAAACGGTGACGACATATCAGATCGAAACCTATATGTCCCAACACACCGGCAAAGACCTTCGCGCCTTTTTCAATCAATACCTGCGGGATACCCGTATTCCGGTGCTGGAATACAAGATCCGCGGACGCAAACTCATGTACCGCTACCGGGATACCGTAGACGGCTTTGCCATGCCTCTCCATGTCATGATCGATGATGGTCCCAAGTTCTGGATGCAGCCCACAGGCCAATGGCAGGAACTGCGACAGGAAACTGCAGTACGTTCTCTCAAGGTAGATCCCAATATGTACGCGCGAAGTGAAAAGGTGGATTAAACGGAAAGCAATTCTTCCACAATAGCTATATCGGCAGGCGCCCAATCCAGGCTGCCTAATTCATCTTGGGATACCCATCGGTACGCCTGATGTTCTGCAAGATGTATAGTGCCCCCCTTGTATTGAGCCAGGAAGGGGATAAGCCGGATCGTGAATCCTTCATACGAATACGCTGCTGGTTGGAGTGGCCTTATCAGTTCAATATCAAGACTCAGTTCTTCGCGGATTTCCCGCAGGAGACAAGCTTCAGGGGTTTCGCCGGGTTCGATTTTTCCACCGGGAAATTCCCATCGCAGGGGTTGGCTCATCCGTTCACTTCGCTGCGTGACCAGGTATAGCCCTTCATGGCAGATGATAGCGCAGGTGACCCGGATGATCATCATGGAGATACATTTCAACTAATGTACATATTCCGCTTAAAAAGTGTGATGAAGAACCACCAGTAAAATAAAGCGTGTTAGGGTTATGCCTTCGACTCCATTCGCTTTCTGGCTTCGATGCACCAGAGCATTTCGTCTACAAAACCCCGTGCTCTTTTTTCGATGGCTTCGCGATCAGTGGGTACGCCATTTTCGTCATAGTTCTCCTTTACTTTCGGGACCGGAAACATGGCCGGGACAGTCCAGGCCCGAATTTTCCAGAGGGCCCATTGGAGCGAGGTGATGGCCTGTGTTCCCCCAAATACTCCGTCCGACACGGTAGAAATGGCAATGGGTTTACGACGCCATTCATCATAAAGGACATCCACCACATTTTTGATGCTGGCCGGGTAGCCACCATTGTATTCTGGTGTCACGATGATGACTCCGTCAGCAGCTGTGATTTTGGCGGCAAAGTCGAGTAGTTCTTCTGACGGCTCTTTTTGCAACCGGAGCCGTTCAGTAAATACGGGGAAATTATATTCCTGAAGATCCAGTATTTCCGGAGTAGCCAGTTGGTGTTCGGCCAGAAATTGCTTAAAGAACAGAGCTACCCGGTGACTGTTACGCCCCTGGCGTACACTGGAGGATATAATCGCGATATGAGGCATGGCCGGTTGATTTTTTTACTGAGGTTTGTCTTCCCAAGGAGACGTGTCGGGTATGGAACATTCTGATAGCCCAATAGTTTGATCCTGTGCCGGAAGACATCATCGTCAACCAGAAGCTGGTCAGCGCATTTAAATTATGGTTTGATAGCTTTATTTGTCTATTTTTGTTCGCTCTCCAGCCTCACCCTTTTCCCCCGAAAAAGATGTATTTGCATGATTCCATAAAAGGGCATGGTTTTTATTGGTATGATAGATCTTATGAGGAAGTTATTGGTTTGCATGACCGTCTGTCTTGGGGTCGGGGGTATATGGGCTCAGAAGCCCGTGAGTGTCAAGACATTATCCCTGTTCCAGGGAAAAAACATTCCCACCTATACATTGTTTACTGCCAGCTCCGAGATCAAAGAGGATCTCAGATCGTATATTGAAACCGGTCATATTTTGCGCCTCAGTGAGGATATCTTGCAGCAGTTGCGGCAAGAGGCTCCAGGGCTGGTGCGTCTTCAACTTCCTGAACCCCTCAATATCAGTCTGGATCTCTACCGGGCAGACGTGTTTGGCGCTGAATCAAAGATCATGACCTCTGACGGGCGAGTGTTGGCCGTCAATCCCCATCATCTTTTTTACCGCGGTATCATCCAGGGCGATCCTGCTTCGCTGGCGATCGTGAGTGTATTTGAAGAACGGGTGCAGATCCTTTTTGCGGATGCGCAGGGTAACCGCCGGATCCAAAAAAACAAGGATGGCAATTATGTCACTTTCCGTGACCGGGATATTCTGATTCCTAAACAACTTGAATGTTTTACAGAAGAGCTTGATGATCTTCCCAAGTCCGAAAGCGGTGGCACTTCTTCCGGCAGTCGGATGACAGGTACCTGTATCGAGGTCTATGTAGAATGTGATTTCAAATCCTACCAGGACAATGGCTCCAGTGTCCCCAATACAGAAGAGTGGGTGGCCGAATTGTGGAACGAAGTCATCACGTTGTATGAAAACGAAAGTATTCCGGTAGCAGTTTCCGATGTGTTTGTCTACACCTCGACAGATCCATTTGCAAGTTATAATACAACCAGTGCCGTACTGGGAGCCTTCCGGACCCACATAGCCGGTATGTCCTATAACGGTCGACTCGCGCACCTGCTGAGTACACGTACGCTGGGCGGAGGTATTGCGTATCTGGATGTCTTATGTTCCAACTCCTATCAGGTAGCCTTCAGCGCCAGCCTGAGTACCAGTATTCAGGAATTCCCAATTTACTCCTGGACCGTAGAAGTCGTGACACACGAAATGGGTCATAACATAGGCTCCCAGCATACACATGCCTGTGTATGGAATGGCAACAATACGCAGGTGGACGATTGTGGCAATCAATGGGCATCCAACAACGGCTATACCCCGGAAGGAAATGCCTGCTATAATCCCAACAATCCGATCATTCCACCCAGTGGTACGATCATGAGTTACTGCCATCTTATCGCAGGGGTAGGAATCAACTTCAACAATGGCTTTGGTACAGAGCCGGGCAACCGGATTCGCAGCAAATACAATTCGGCTCCTTGTAATACAGGTGACTGCGGTCCTCCGGGATGTACTTCGCTGACATTCCCGGCTCCGCTCTCCTCCAATGTGGATATCAACGAAAATCTCACCTGGAATCCGGCTGGCGGTGCTACCGGATACCGCCTCACTATCGGTACATCTCCCACCAATGGCAGTATCCTGAACAATGTCGATGTAGGATTGATCACAACCTATGACCCTGTCAATCCACTCCCTTTCAATACCACGATCTATGTCAAGATCGTTCCCTACAATGCGCAGGGCGATGCCACCGGTTGCTCTAATCAGACCTTTACTACTGAACCTAACACCGCTCCTCAATGCACACAAGTGACCCAGCCGGCAAACGGCTCCACCAATGTATCCGTGGATGTCATCATCAAATGGAATCATTCAGTGGGTAATCAGACTGGGTATAAGATATCCATAGGAACTACGCTCAATGGTACCCAGATCCTCAATCAACTCAATGTGGGAAATGTCACATCCTATGACCATCCTTCTTCTTTTCCCTATGAGACCACCTTGTATGTCAAAATCACACCCTACTGGGCCGGTGGTGATATCAATGGATGTGCCTCACAGAGTTTTACTACGCTGACGCTCATCAACGGAGATTTGTGTACGAATGCCATCATGCTGCCTTGTGATGGTTCAATATCCGGCAATACGTCAAGCGCTACTCCTGATCCCGGACTCCCCTCCTGTGGCACGTCGGTGGATGCCCCGGGTCTGTGGTATACATTTACAGGAAATGGTGAGAATGTCATCATCACCACCTGTAGTCAATATAGCTACGACACCAAACTCAACGCCTACTCCGGAAGCTGCGGCAACCTGACCTGCGTAGCCGGGAATGATGATTTTTGCAATACGGGTAGTCTGCTCAATTTCGCCACCACCAACGGGACTAACTATTTCATACTCGTTCAGGGCTGGAATGGTCAGCAGGGAAGTTTTACGATCACGCGTTCGTGCTATGATGGTCCCCTATACTGTGCGTCGCAGGGTAACAGCAACACCTTTGAGTGGATCAAAACCGTTTCCTTAGGATCCTTTACCAAACAATCTGCTGCATCCAATTACAGCTCATTTCTACATGACACCATTACGGTATCAAGGGGTGACAGCTATACACTCCAAATCACGCCAGGCTTCAGCCAGAACCCCAGGAATGAATATTACAGGGTGTGGGTGGATCTAAACCGCGACGGTGATTTTGCTGATTCGGGTGAGCAGGTCTTTAGTACAGGTCCAAGTACCGGCACTGTAAGCGGGACAATAACAATACCCGTGACCGCCACGTCTGGCATCACGCGTATGCGGGTGTCTATGCGATACAATCAGGCACCTGCTGCTTGCGATGCTTTTGCCTTCGGGGAGGTCGAAGATTATACCCTCAATATCAGGTGCAATATGGTCACCACCACCTCAGATAGTGGAAATGGTTCGCTTCGAAATGTATCCAACTGTGTTTCGGCTGGTGAAGATGTCTTATTTGCACCTTCACTCAATGGCCAGATCATCAATGTCACGGCAGGCTCTATCACCTGTAATGGACAGTGGAAGTGGATGGCGGCAGCAGGTTCCAATATTGAGATTAAGGCGTCTGGTGTTTCTCGTATTCTTTCTATTCCTGCCGGCAAGTCCGTAGAGATTCAAAACTTAAAACTTGTCGGAGGTACAGCCACTAACGGCAGTGCGATTGATAATGCCGGTACGTTGACGCTGCGGGATTGCGATGTCCACCGTGCGGTGGGGAGCAATGCATCTCCTATACGGAATACCGGTATGATGCACATACTGGGTGTATGTGATATCCGGTTTTGATGGCTACTCTACCGGTGTCACGATAAAAAAACCATCATCCCCCTGAGGTTGATACTTGGGCATAAGGATCAGTCCATCAACTGGTGCCGTCACCGGCCCTGATTCGTTATGCGCGAGAATCTGTCCACGCTGGACGGGCTGGAAGTTTCTAAATCCATTCTGCATGGTAAAGGTTTCATCCGGTCGTAGTCGATAGTGATACACTAATCGCGTTACTTTGGGAAGCCCTTCAGAAAGCAAGATCAATAATCCATCATGCCGGTGATCCACATCTTTGGAATCTACCGCACCTACTGCCCGCATGCAATTGACAATGGCTGCCGCAGTCCGGTGTACCGAACCCGGATCCTGATGCTGGCCGGCCTCAAACACAATGCAATGTGTATGCTCTGCTGGTCGATTGAAATAATGAAGCGTAGTGCCCTTTAATTCTTCCTCAAAACCCAATATGACCGGGGTATGAAGTCCTTTGGCCAATGTGCGGCTCATCGGGTCATCTCCGGCAATGGTAAACAATCCACCATCGGCCGTCGTTGTGTGCAAATCCAGAATCAGGGTGAGCGACGGGTTGTAACGCATTTTTTCCATTTCAACCTGCCGGATCAACTCCAGACATTCTTTATCTTCTACAACCAGATTCTCCTCCGGAAGAGATCCTATCCGGTCTATCTCCTCCTGCAGCAGCATCCGGTTGAGGTCCCGATGGATAAATCGTTTTTGCTGCCGTATAGCTTCCAGGTTGCCCCGTAATCCGACTATGGCTCCGCGAAAAATAAACCCCGGATTATGCAGGTGCTCAATGTGCAACAGACGGAATACTTCTTCAATGGCCTGCAGACCTGCTGGCTCATTGCCATGCATCCCGCCAATACAGATCAGGAGAGGGCCGGGATCCATACCCTCGTGGCGGCCGATAATTCGTCTTTCCATGGGCCGCAAGTATACAAAAACCTTTAGTTCACGAGCCCACAGTTGAATTAGGGGGGGTAAGTGAAGTTGCAAACTTCGCATAAGTAAGGGTTGCGGACTTCGCACAAGTAGGATTTTCCTATTCCGAAGACCAGCTCAATCTTAAACGCAGAGAAAAATCCAAGCTCGTTGAACGGAGTCGAAACGAGCGGAGTCAGTGCCTTCGACTCCGCCCAGTCACCTTTTGTTCCGTGTGGATATCAGATGCCTTATTTAGATGCCAGAAAAGCAGATGCCAGATGCCAGATTGGATGCTGCCGGATGGCACAGATGCCACAGTAGGTGATACTTTTTTTAAACGCCAGTCGAAGCGCAGCGGAGATACCAACACACTCACCACTCACCACGGTTGCTGAGCTGTAGCACGAGGATATGTCAAGCAGGTCGAAGCACCCCACTCACCATTCACCACGGTTGCTGAGCTGTAGCACGAGGATGTGTCAAGCGGGTCGAAGCACCCCACTCACCACCCTACCGAATCACCGATACTATACCTGACGCAAGACCCGCTCCATGACGCAGCACCAGAATGTACAATCCCCCGGGTACATCATGCATATCAAAAGCTCCGGTTCTTAACCCGGAACCATCCGGGCTGAGTTGCTGCAACTTTATTCGTTTTCCCTGTAGGGTATACAACTCCAACCATTTAACGGCCCCTTGTTTCATTTCATAATGAATGACCAACTCATCCGATACCGGATTGGTATACCATATAGACTTAAATGCGTCATCTATCGAATGAACAGTACTGATCATTCCTTCCGGAAACTCAGCGGTCAGACAAAAAGTATCCGCTCTTTGCTCCATCGTGTCGGTAATGATCAGACATACGGTATATTCCCCGGCTACGTTATATCCATGTTGCGGATGTTGCGCGTTAGAGGAACTTCCATCACCAAAATCCCAAAACCACACCGTATGTTCATTAGTGCCGGTCGATGCATTGATGAAACTCACAATGCCTTCATCATCTATATCAATTGAAAAATTTGACTGAAACCCGCCTGTGGCACCCACATGAACTTCGTGGCACACATCACTGGCGCAACCCGCATTGTCCATAATGATCAGACACACCACATACGTACCCGGCTCTGCATAGGTATGATAGGGGTTTGAACCGTGACCCTCGTGGCCGTCACCAAAGTTCCAGTGATAGGACACGATATCGTGCTCGCTGGTGGAGGTACTGTGGAAATGCACCTGAAGCGAACCGGGGATTTGCTCCCAGGTAAACGATGCATGACATTGACCCTGCATAGTCTGGGAGGAAAACACCAAAAGGAAAAAGGGGAGGAGTGAAAGTATGGATTTTTTCATATTGATTCTGACTGAGATTAAGGAGAAAACACTGTAAATCAATACTAAAGATACGTCTCAATCCTATTTGCTGCCCCGGGTTCATACATTTTTCCCACTACCCGGGCCTACCGTGGTGGAAAATCCTGACATCCCAAAAGCTTGAGACACGTTCTTTTTATTGGTTTAGCCCGAATAAGTTGCAAAATCATATAATAAAATATCAAAAAAGTGAAACATCTGGGTTCCGGAGGTCCGGTAATTTTGCAGTATCAAAAACATATACCTCTTTTCCATGCTGTGTCAGCATCCTACGTTCGGATGGTCCGGACACTGATGACAGGTCGTTCATGGCTGCTTATTCAGGATGATCAATAATACCTTACCTTTACTTAAGATGCAAAACCGTTTTTTAATGATCGCTATGTTGCTTCCAGCTTATGTTTTGCTGGTATTGCACTCGGTTATACCGCATCATCATCATGCGCCTCAACATGAAGGTCCTGTCCGGTACCATCATGGGATAATGGTATGTCATCATCATCATGACACGGATGAGCATCATCCCGGGACCACGGAGTCTCAGGATCCTTTTTCATCCCATCATTTTGTTCATTCGCCAGAGTTTGGCCATGCGATGGTCAAACCGGAGTTCAATTGGATGGATTTTGGGTCACTGACCAGCTGGACTTTCATGGTTCACGCCCCTTACCTTTTGAGGTTCGTTGACCACGAAGAGTTTGCTGTGCTCCGACCCCCAGACCATGTTGTGTACCTGACAGAGCCTCTTTGGTCTTCTCATTCCCTGAGAGGACCTCCAACTGCCATCCCCGCCTGATCTTTTACGTACTGAGACGTAAGTGATGGCTTGAGGTTGGAGTACGCAGTACTCCACTTCCATAGTGGACGTAATAAGTTCTATTTCGAAATCAGATATACTATGATTTTTGGCAAAAGCGGTGGTTTGGTCATCCTGATCAGTCTACTTTTCCATGCAGTATCCGGACAGCGTATCCTTACGCTGGACGAGGCTATATCTGCCGCGAGAATGCAGAGTCCCCAGCTTGCTGCTTCAGGTAAGCAACAGAAACATGACCGTCTTTTAGAAAAAGCCGCGTGGAACCTTCCGGATCCTCAATTCGTCCTGGAAAGTCCTACGGGGGATTTTATGACTTTTGGTCTGGAGCAATCTTTTGAATTTCCCACAGTGTATGTACGGCAAAAACAAATGGCCCGGGAACAAACCCGATTGTCCGAAAAATCACATCTGATCTCCGAAGCGGCCTTAAACGCCCGAATCAGACAGTTGTATCTCCACTGGCAATTTGCCATTGCAAAATATCAGCAACTTAAGGCACGTGACAGCCTTATCGCACAAATGGCCCAATCGGCCTTCCGGCAGTATGATGCAGGACAAATTGATTTTGTAGAGAAGTCGTTTGTGGAACTTCAATATACGCAAACCTCTATTGCCCGCATGGCGGCTCAAACCGATATGGTGTATGCCTTGCAGAATATTCAAGTCTATACGGGACTTACCGACACGCTGATCCCTGTTCCTTTTGGTAAGGCCCCCATAGATTTTGTTATGGGTTGGCCTGCTTCAGGATCGGACAGCCCGGAACGGTCACCCCTTTTGGCCTATAGTCGGCAGAATGAAAGTTTGGCTATGGCCGCTGTTCGGCTTGAAAAAAGTAAAGCTTTGCCAGACCTGATGATTGGGTATTTCAACCAGGCAGAGCCCAGCACGCCTTTTGGATTGCGGATGCGTTTTGGTATTTCAGTACCGCTGTGGTTTTGGCAGTACAATGCGAATATACGCGCTGCAAAAACCCGTTATGAAATTCGTCAGGATGAATCTGATACGGTCCTTCAGGAATGGACCTTTCAGTGGAATGATGCACGGAATGATGCTTTAAAAAGTTTCAACACCTTGTCTGATTATGAGCAAAAGGGTTTACCCGGGGCAGCAGAAATGATAGACGCTTCACAACGGATGTTCACTGCCGGAGCGTATGATTATATCCGGTATCTGATGACGGTTTCGGAGGCCTATCGCGTACAGGAACAATATCTGGACGCTGTTTATGCTTTTAATCTGGCGATTATTCAAATTCAATATTTAAACGGACAATGATGAAAACATATCTCCGGTCAGCCATCTGGTACCTGTCGCTGTTATTTGTATTGCTTCCTCTATCCGCTCCGGCCCATGGGGATGATGATCATACGCTCGATGCGAAGTCTGCAGCTGAACGGTCCCAATCCAGCCACTATTTTTCCACTGAGGTTTCTTCGGAAAAGTATGAATTGTTATTGCGCTATGAGCCGATTCAGCCGGGTGTGAAAACCACGATGACCCTTTTTGTAAGTGAATATGCCACCAACAAACCGGTCAATGACGCCCGTTTCACCCTCACGGCCAAAGAAGACAGCAGTATTGTCTTTACCCTGCATCCGCATGGAGCCGGAACGTATGAAGTGGAAGCTGTATTTCCAAAAGCCATTCCCTATGCTGTCATTGTACAACTGGATGGTGCATTAGGAGCAGATCTTCTGCTGATCCAGAATATAGAAGTTGGCAGAGAACTTGATCCTGCGAATGACACGGACCACGATCACTCGGGAATATTCCAATCCGGACTATGGGTATATCTTATCCTTGCCTTGTTGCTCGGTGGGGGGCTGGGGTTCTTGATGAGCAGAAGAAACACCTCAAAAGGCCGGACTTCCATCTCGGTGATATTGATGATACTTGGTTTTTCGATTCCGTTTCAGTCCACTATAGCGCATGGAGATGAGGATCACTTCACGACAGGTGCGGGTCAGGCCTTTTCGGGTCACCTTCATATTCCGAAGGAAACCCAGTTTCTTTTTGACATCAATACCCAACAGATGGTACGGGGAAATTTTGCGCAAAGCACCAAATTGTTTGGCACCATTGTTCCCAGCAGTAATGGTCAGACGGTAGTCTCCACACCCCAGTCCGGGATTATCGGTTCTATCCGGGTTCAAGTGGGTATGCGTGTTCAGGCCGGGCAGGTATTGGCGGTGGTGGAACAGAATATGGATGCCGGGACGCGGATCAATATGCTCGCGGAACGAAACAACCTTGAAGCCGAATATGATGCTGCCTCCAAAGACATGCAGCGATTGCGTACCATCCAGGATATTGCAGCTAAAAAAGATTTGGATGAAGCGCAGGCCCGATTTCAAAAGGCGGACCAAAATCTCAAGCTTTTCAACAGCAATACCGGAAAATCTATCACCCTCAGATCACCCATTCAGGGTGTGGTTGGAAATTTTTCGACTGCTTCGGGATCGACCGTGAATGCCGGCCAGAGCCTGTTTACCATTACGAATCTTTCTACGCTATACGTTGAAGCCCAGGTCTTTGATCGGGATGCCAGTAAGATTGTAAAAGATGCTGTATTTACAATTGAATGCGCTAATGATTGTCATACCTCCGGTCGGGTCAGGTTGCTTTCCTATGCACAGGAAATCAATTCCACCAATCAATCCCAGCGGGTCTTATTTGAGGTCGACAATCCGGAAGGAGAGTTTAAGATTGGGGAGTTTGTCAATATCCGGGTATTCGATACGACTACATCCCGTCAGATCTCTGTGCCCAACAGTGCGATCACCGAGATTAGTGGAAAGCCTGTTGTTTTCGTAAAAGAGGCGGCGGAAGCGTATACACCCGTCTATGTCCAAACGGGGGATGATAACGGCTCATTTACTTCCATTCTCAAAGGCCTGGAAGAGGGTCAGCGTGTTGTTACCCACGGAAGCTACCAGATGAAAATGATTTATCTCAACCCATAAATGCTCACAGAAAATCAATTTGATATCCATCTCATCCAGTTCAATTCACATCCTTTAAAAATATCTATTATGAAACTATTCAATGATCAACCCTCTGTATATCCCGCACTTTACGCGATGATATTTCTCCTGGCATGTGGTCAGCCTGGGCCGCGACAGGATTCGGCATTAACAGATGGGGTGGAGCACCAGGACAATCACGGACATACGCATAGCTTTGCCTGTCCGATGCACCCCGAAGTGAAGGGAAAAGAAGGCGATCGCTGCAGCAAATGCGGTATGGCGCTGGAGCATATGGATGACGGTATACAGCCGGATAACTATTCCATGCAGTTTACCAGCCTGCCGACGAATATTGCTGCCGGCATCCCGGCAAATCTTTCCCTTATCCCTGTCGATAAAACAAGGACCGGTGTACCCATACCGCTTGACGTGGTACATGAAAAGAAAATACATCTGATCCTGGTCAGTGAAGACTTATCCTGGTTTGATCACATCCATCCGGAATATCAATCAGATGGCAGCTATATGGTAAAAGCGACATTTCCACACGGGGGGACCTTTCTGTTGTATGCCGATTATAAACCCAGCGGTAGTGTCCATCAGTTGGAAAAAATAACGATTCAGGTGAGTGGCCGTCCCGCTACCCCTGTAAGCTACACCTCCAAAAAGATGACGGCTAATTCCGGATCTTTTGCGATAACCTTAAAATCCGATACCGGAATGTTCTTATCTCATGAAGCAATGCATTTTGATGGTGTGCTGATGAAGAACGAAAAACCATATGATGTACAACAGCTCCCCTCATATCTGGGCGCCAAAGGTCACATGGTGGCCGTGCATACGCAAACAAAAGAGTATGTCCATCTGCATCCGGAGGTGGAGAATGGAAAATTTCATTTCCATACTACATTCCCTTCATCCGGTATGTACCGGGTTTGGCTCCAGTTTTTAGAGGGTGAAACTTTGCATACGGTTGACTTTAACCTGATGGTCGACCCGGGCAAGACTCCTCCTGTAAAGTCGACATCGGAAACAAATAATCATACTGAACACAAACACGATTAGTAGGATCGGACTCCGTTATTCCGGGCAATATAGAAGGCACCTGTCGATACTCAAACTTGTATAGCCATCACTTGACGCTTACGTTATGTTAGATCAGCTGATTCGTTTTTCACTTCAAAACCGGCTTCTTGTTGTAGCGGTAGCTGCTTTACTACTGGTCTATGGCATATTTGCCCTCCTAAACTTACCGGTAGATGTGTTGCCCGATCTCAACCGCCCGCGGGTGACCATCTTTCTGGAAGCCAATGGTATGGCGCCGGAAGAAATCGAAACACAGGTAGTGCTTCCCGTCGAAATAGCACTTAACGGAGCGCCTGGAGTAGAAGCTGTCCGCAGCAGTTCGACTATTGGGATCGGAATGGTCTTTGTTGAGTTTGACTGGTCGACCGATATTTACCGGGCCCGACAGCTGGTCTCTGAAAAATTACAGACCGTTCAACTCCCCAATGCGATCGTCCCGGTCATGGGACCTATCAGTAGTGTCATGGGACAGATTATGCTCGTCGGTATATCCGCAGACAGTACATCCCCTGCTGATCTTCGAACACTGGCTGATTTTACAATCCGGAGACGCCTGATGAGCATCAAAGGGGTAGCCCAGGTCATCCCCATCGGCGGAGAACGCCTGCAATATCAGGTACTGGTATC
Source organism: Saprospiraceae bacterium (assembly GCA_041746735.1). Taxonomy (GTDB): domain Bacteria; phylum Bacteroidota; class Bacteroidia; order Chitinophagales; family Saprospiraceae; genus Opimibacter. The sequence goes on along the minus strand of JBGTGP010000028.1, from coordinate 37,766 downwards.
TTCCTCCAGACTGAAGCAATTCAATCTCAGTATAGATGAACTCGATAAAGCGCTCCAGCTGACCAATCAGAATAGTACCGGCGGCTTTTTCAATCAATACGGATCTGAAGTCTTGATTCGAAATGTCGGCAGGGCGTATACGCTGGAGGATCTCAAAAATACGGTGGTGGCCAACCGTGACGGATTGCCAGTACTGCTCTCGCAGGTCGCAGAGGTACAATATGGTGGAGCCGTCAAACGTGGTGATGCCAGCATCAACGCCAGACCCGCGGTCATCCTGACGGTTGAAAAACAACCTGCTTTCAATACAGTAACACTAACGCGGCAAGTGGAAAAAGCGCTGGAAGAATTGAAGCCCTCTCTACCACCGGATGTCCAGCTCAATGCCAATATATTTCAGCAGAAAAATTTTATTGAATCCGCGCTGACCAATGTCGAGCATGCTCTGCGGGATGGATTCATTCTGGTCGTCATTGTCCTGTTGTTATTCCTGCTCAACTTTCGAACTACTTTCATTACGCTCACGGCTATACCCTTATCCCTGGTGATTACGGCCATTATCTTTAAGCTATTCGGATTGAGCATCAATACCCTTACCCTGGGCGGATTGGCCATAGCGATTGGTGAACTGGTCGATGATGCCATTGTCGATGTGGAAAATGTATTCCGGCGTATTCGCGAAAATCAAACCTCACCCCAACCATTACCCTTACTCCAGGTGGTGTATAATGCCAGTCGTGAGATCAGAAACTCGATCGTCTACGCCACCATTATCGTCGTGCTGGTCTTTATTCCTCTCTTTTATATGCAGGGGATTGAGGGCAGGATATTTGCACCTCTGGGCGTGGCCTACATTACCTCCATCCTGGCGTCGTTACTGGTGTCCCTGACTCTGACTCCGGCACTTTGCAGTTATCTATTGGGTCAGAAACCACGTATTCCTCCCGCGGACGAATCCAATGTGAAGGGCGCATGGGGAAAAGGGATAAGAGCATTTTTCTCCGGCTCCGGCGCACAGAAAGAAAGTCCGCTGGTCCGCTGGCTCAAAGCAAAGGATACCCACATATTGCGGTGGAGTCTTGATCGACCCAGAACCATCATCGGGATGGCAGCACTTTTGATTGTGACATCTATTGGGGTATTGCCTTTTTTGGGCACCGAGTTTCTTCCGCCATTCAATGAAGGTTCATTTACCATCAACTTGTCCACGCCTCCGGGAACATCATTGGAAGAAAGCAATAAAATCGGAACGATGGCTGAAGAACTCATGCTTCAGGTTCCTGAAGTCGAGTATGTGAGCCGTCGTACAGGTCGTGCTGAATTGGATGAACATGTCGAACCTGTATCAAACTCTGAGATTGATGTGGAGTTAATATCGGATCCGGTCAGGTCGAGAGATGAAATCGTCATGGATATACGTCAGAAGCTGGGCATCCTCAAAGGGGTGTCAGTCAACGTGGGTCAGCCGATTTCGCATCGACTTGATCATCTGTTGTCCGGTGTACGTGCCCAGGTAGCCATTAAACTCTATGGTCATGATTTGACTGCTTTACGTTCCTATGCCAATGAGATCGCCGCAACGATCCTACCTATAGATGGCGTGGTGGATATTCAGGTCGAACGACAGGTAATGGTGCCTCAACTCCTGATCAAAGTCAACCGGGAAGCCCTTCAACGATATGGTCTGCAGGCCGGAAAAGTAGCACAAGACCTCGAGATCTTTCACAATGGAAAAGTGGTGGGCCAAATTCTGGATGGCGACCGTACGTTCGATATTCTTCTGCGGGCTACGGAAGAAGAGCGAACCAATATCGAAGCTATACGGAATACACTGATCGATGCCCCCGATGGCAGTCTCATCCCATTACAACAGATCGCCCATATTGAAAACACGACCAGTATCAATACCATCGCACATGAGAATACGCAGCGTAAAATCACCGTGAGTTGTAATGTACAGGATCGTGACCTGGGAACGACCGTCAAAGATATTCAACGCCGAATTGAAGAGCAGGTAAGGCTGCCACAAGGATTTTATATTCAGTATGGAGGTCAGTTTGAAAGCCAGCAATCTGCCACTAAGCTTATTCTTCTGCTGAGTATTTTCTCCTTTGCCGGTATTTTTCTGGTGCTGTTCTCCCATTTCAAATCGTATCAGATCGTGGTCCAGATCATGCTCAATATTCCGCTGGCGCTTATCGGAAGTGTGGTGGCCGTGATCCTGACCGGAGGGGTGTTTTCCGTGGCCACGCTCGTGGGTTTTATCACATTGACAGGAATCGCTTCGCGAAACGGCATTATGATGATTTCACACTACCTCCACCTGATCGAACATGAGGGAGAATCATTTGATAAGAAAATGATCATTCGGGGATCCCTTGAAAGACTGGTACCCGTTTTGATGACAGCCCTGGTGGCAGCGCTGGCACTCATACCCCTGACGCTGGATCCACAAGCTCCGGGAAAGGAAATCCTATATCCTGTTGCTACTGTCATCCTGGGTGGATTGATCAGTAGCACCCTGCTGGATATGGTGGTGACTCCAGCGGTATTTTATACCTTCGGGGAAAAGGCTGTACGAAGTTATTTTGCACGCAAAAAGGAAAAATTACTTTCCTGATATTGGCATCTTTCGCTCCCCGAGCATCCAAAACCTTTTTCGCTGGTGGATTTTGTAGTGTGCCCGGATATAGGTGTTCAGAAAATCCATGGCCTCTTCCGGATCATCAGTGAGGGTCACATAGCGCAGATCATCCTTTGATATGGTGCCACGATCGATCATCATATCCAGGTACTCCATGAGAGGCTGATAGTACTCCCGTCCCATCACGACAACCGGAAAATGGTGGATCATACCTGTCTGAACCAGCGTCAGGGTTTCAAAGAGCTCATCCATGGTACCCCATCCACCCGGCAAGACGACAAAGGCATACGAATACTTGAGCAGCATAAATTTGCGAACAAAGAAATAATCCAGTGTCACCCACTCATGCATGTACAGATTGGGTGCCTGTTCGTGAGGCAGTCTGATATTACATCCCACACTAAACCCACCGGCCTCATAGGCTCCTTTGTTGGCCGCCTCCATCACTCCCGGCCCTCCACCCGTCATGACCGTAAATCCCGTGCGCACAATCGCCGCACCTACCGCCTCTCCTAATTTGTAATAGGTATGATCAGGATGAAATCGTGCCGACCCAAATACCGTCACACACGGACCCACAAAATGAAGTTTCCTGAATCCCTTTATGAACTGCCAGAAGACTTTAAAGGTGAAGGCCAGCTCACTGGTTCTTGACTTCGGCCCTTCCAGATAATTATACCGATCAGCGATAATCTTTTCATCGTTTCCGGATGGCGCCTCTGGTGGGGATGACATGGTAGATGACATTGAATCGAACTCTTTTATTGTAAATAGCGAACCGGACGAAGAAACGGATTTTTTACAGAAACCCTCTATACCATAAAAGCTCTTGCCTGCAACAAGTGATTCGCCAGGACCGGATTACCATCCTGTCGGATATATCGTATCAGCTCAGGTCCACGTATCTGGCCGGAAAAAATCCGCCACGCCACATCACGTTGTATATCCAGGGAGCAGACCATACGGATACCTTTATTTCTGCCAACGGCCCACCCAACTGTATTCTTCACTACATACCAGACACCGGTGTCTGTGATGGTCAGTGTTATATAATCCCCGGGCTGACCACCACTGTCACGGAGGTGGTACGGGAACGCCCGCATACACGTCTCCAGGTATGGGATATAATACCTGGGCTCAAGCAAAGGATCCGGATGTCCTGTAGCCTCCCGGATTTGCTGCTGATGATGCCATTTTTCGGTGTATTCACGAGCGATATGAAACCAGTTTTCGGATGTGGTTTCTCCAGCCCAGGCAACAGAAAAGATGGCAGATGCGAACGGGTCCAGTGAGGCCAGATGCGTCTGATATTGCTGGTTGGTATGATCCAGTAAATCGATGAGCACCGTCGTGCTGGCCCGCTTCATCGCCTCTACCCACGATACATTGAGCCCGTTGAGATAGGCGACCAGATCAGTATATCCATCGATATTCGGAGTGGGTGACCCCGTGTATTGATCACGGCCAGTTGATAAGCCCCTGATATTGCCATCAAGCAAATGGGCAACAACATCTTTCACGCTCCATGCGCTGGCCCAGGTGGGTTTGAGCCAGTCCTCCGGGGACAAGGCACCGAGCAACCCGATGAGCATCAGGTCGATTTCGGCGATGAGATGAACAGTAGGAATCGGAACTTCTTGCTCCATCTTTCAAAAATACCCTTTTTGCCCTTTCACTTCTATGTCGTTGTGTTTGGCACAGAATTTGGCAGGACTGAGTGAGAAAATACTTCATCGCACCACCTAACGTATGATACTGATAAAAAGCCTCCTGTTTTTGATGCCGCTCACCATGGGCCGCATGAAAGAAGAGATGAAACCCAATGTACTCTCTTACATTGAAACCTATAAGTATGCCGCGATCGATGAGATGGAACGATCCGGTATTCCGGCCAGCATCACGATGGCTCAGGCTATCATTGAATCCAATGCCGGTGCATCCTGGCTCGCCAGACAATCGAATAATCATTTTGGGATCAAGTGTAAAAGCTACTGGACCGGAGAGGCCTATTATCATCCGGATGATGACCGGGATGCAGCAGGCAATCTCATTCCTTCCTGCTTCAGGAAATACGACTCTGTCCTGGCCTCCTATGAAGATCATAGCCACTTTCTGATGCAGACACCGCATTATCAGGGGTTGTTTGGATATGGACGGACTGAATTTGAGGCCTGGGCCAAAGGTCTTCAATTGTGTGGCTATGCCACTGATCCAGCCTATGCCGACAAGCTGATACGAACGATACGTCTGTATCATTTACACGAACTCGATTACTATACCGTCAAATATGTAGATCGTTCGACACTCACATCATCTGTAGATGTGGGCACAGCGCAAGACGAGTAAATATCAACGAAACAGATCGTCTCACCGAACTGAACTTGTTCATTTTTCAGAAGCCAAAGTCACCGCGGGCCCGGAAACCAATCTCAGCCACCTGATTATTACATTTCCTCGGGAATCTCGGATGACTTTGGCGTTTTTCGTACCGAATGGGCGATGTCTTTACGATGCCGGTCACGGGCCCGGAAGATATCAACGGCTGTGAACAGCGCTGTTCTGAATGAAGTGGGATCCGCTTCATTTTTACCTGCGATCTCATAGGCCGTACCATGGTCCGGGGAGGTACGCACATATGGCAGTCCGGCCGTATAGTTAACGCCGTCCTGAAAATGAAGCATTTTAAAGGGAATCAGCCCCTGATCATGATACATCGCCAGCACACCATCAAACTTACGATGCTGCATGGCCCCGAAAAAACCATCTGCCGGATACGGACCCATGACCAGATCGCCTGATTTTTTTGCCTCAAGAATAACGGGCTGGATGATCTCATCGTCTTCTTTGCCGAGATGCCCGTTTTCACCGGCATGCGGATTCAGGCCCAAGACCGCAATGACCGGACGGCCTATGCCAAAATCAATCCGCAACGAATTGATGAGGATGTCGAGCGCGGATTTAATCTTTTCTCTGGTGATAGCGGCCGATACCTGACTCAATGGGAGGTGGGTCGTGACGAGGCCTACCCGGAAAGTATCCGCCACCATCATCATCAATCCCGGCTTGCCGCCAAACTCATGCGCGAGATACTCGGTATGACCCGGATAGGCAAAGCCCGCCATATGCATAGCATTTTTACTGATGGGCGCAGTGACCAGAACATCGATATGACCTTCCTTCAAATCCCGAACGGCCCGGTCCAATGCAACATGGGCGATCCGGCCTGCCTCTTCGGTTTCCTTACCGAGTTCGATATTGATATTATCCTGCCAGACATTGACTACGTTGATCTTCTGGTGATAGATCTTGTCTGCTGTACCGGTGGTATGAAAGGTGAAATCAGGCGGATTGACAATGTTTTTATGATAACTCACCACCTTACTGGCACCATAGATGACCGGGGTACATAGTTGGGTGACAGACGGATGTGACAGCGCTTTGATGATGACTTCGAGGCCGATGCCATTGATGTCCCCTATGGTAATGCCTGCGCGGATGGTGCCCATGTAGATGGTTTAGTTCGTTGAATTGTGAAGGCTAAGATACAAATAGGTCCGCCGTCCGTTACCTACCAGCACTAAAGGCCTTTACAGGACTCTTCTCGATCGGACCCAACTGGAGTCCATACTGAGGAGAACCCCAATGAGCAGGCTGAAGCCCAGCAAGGAGGAACCACCCGAACTGATAAACGGCAATGGAATACCGATCACCGGCATGATCCCCATCGTCATGCCGATATTGACAAAAAAGTGGATAAACATGATGCCTACGGCCCCATACGCATAATGCCGAATGAATGGAATACGGGCCCGCTCTCCGATATTGATAATCCGGAGCATCAGGATCAAAAAGAGCAGGATGACCGCCACAGATCCGATAAAACCATGTTCCTCTCCGATGATGCTATAGATAAAATCCGTGCTCTGCTCCGGCACATAATTGAGCTTGGTCATCGTGCCCTCGAGATATCCCTTACCGGTAAACCCACCTGAACCAATGGCGATTTTGGATTGCAGGATGTTGTATAATGAACCGCGGGGATCACAGTCTTCGGGGTTGAGCCACACATTGATCCGGTCCTGCTGATGGGACTTCAGCACATTGTCAAAAATATATTCACTGGTGTAGGCGAATCCAAACAACAACGCCACCCCGACCGATAATAAAACAACCTGTCGAATTTGGTGGGACAGAAAATTTTCTACTATCGCATACAGCATAAAGAAAAAAGACAAGCCGATCACCATGTCAAGTTGGCGGAGTATGGTGAGTAAAATCGCAGCGATAATGGCGGCAGCACTGACCACCAGATGAGAGGCTTTGCGCTTGAGGTGAGTCAATAAAAATATGCCTCCGGCAAAGAGCAGCACCGGAAGCACCACTAACACATCAAATTTGAGCGTGAGGACAAACAAAGAGGCCAGGATGAAGGAGAGCACCGGTACCCAGATCACTATGCCTTCCCGGAACAAAACCAGAAAAATGGATAAGAAAACCAGCGCCGAACCAGCGTCTCCTTGTGCGAGTACCAGGGCGGTGGGTAGCAGGATGATCCCTGAAGCGACCAACAGATCGCGCGTGTCGGATACACGGGTCCTGTGATGGCTCAAAAAAGACGCCAACGCCATGATCGTTCCTACCTTGGCCAACTCTGAAGGTTGAAAAGAAGCACCGGCTATTTGAAACCAGCTTGTGGAGCCTTTTATCGTTGCACCAAAAATCAACACCAGCACCAGCAGTATAAGCGTAAACGCATAAAACGGATAGGCAAATCCGCTCCAGAATTTCCAGTCGATCAGATGTGCTCCGGCGAGGATAAGCAGTGCGGCAAGTGCAAACATGCTTTGACGTCCTGCTTGTGTAGAGAGAAAGGACCGGTCCGCCTCCGGCTGATACCCTGCAGCATATACCATCATCAGGCCGATGATGATCAGGCTGATGACAATGGCAAAACTGATCCAGTCAAATTGTTTCATCGGCCGTAGCTGTTTATTGATCGTAGAGGAGTAACTCCTCTACCTTGAGATGGTCAGTTACCGGTATAGCCTGAGGATAGTCGGTCTGCATTTTTCTTAGAAATGCCTGCGCTTTCTGCATGGTCATAAACGCGCCTACTTTAAGGTGATAATAGGGGTCATTGTGCACAAAGTGGACGGGATAATCCGGATAACGGTTTTCAAACTGTCGCCGAATCGACTCAACCTGTCTGCGATCCACCGTGGCCAGAATCTGTATACGCCATCCCCGGATCTCCTGATGATCCCGGTTATAGGCCTTCCATCGCTCCATCAGCGCCGACACCTGCGGCGCTTCGGTCAGCTGACCGGATAGATCAGATACTGAAACCAGCAGCATAAAACTGACCAGGGAGGCAGAAAGTAAAAACCGGATCACAGAAGCGGAGGTTGTATACGGCATCATAAACCTAAGAAGGGTCCTGAATAGTTTCTTTAATAATGGCGACACTCTGGCTGCATCCCAGCCGGTCTGCACCAGCTCGTATCATCTTCATCGCATGGTTGTATCGGTTGATGCCCCCGGAAGCTTTGATGCGGATCAAAGGATCCAGATGTCTGCGCAGCAACCGAAGTGTTTCTTCGCGTACAGGATCACCAAAAAATCCGGTGGAAGTCTTAACGTAATGCAACCGGAGTTCATTGCTGATCTCGCAGATCTGCATGATTTCATCTTCGGTGAGCAACTGGGCCTCGATGATACATTTGAGGGTGATACCGCGTTCGATGGCGGCCTGATGAAGTACTGTCAGTTCGTTGCGTGTCAGTACCCAATGACCGGTTTTGACTGCGGAAAGGTTGATCACGACATCCACCTCATCAGCGCCCAGATCAGCTGAGCGGTGGAGTGAAGCGAGCTTGGCTTCCACATGATCATATCCAATGGGAAAGCCAGCTACTGTGCATAAAAGAAAGGATCGTTCCCCGGCCTTTTCTTTGGCGTACTGCAGATACATCGGCGGTATGCAAATGGCTTTAAAGCCATATTCCTTTGACTCCCAGATCAGGCGATCGATGATCGCTTCGTTACAGTCAGGACGGAGGTAGCTGTGATCAATATAATGGGCCAATTGCATACAGCCCCGAAGATACTATATCCCGAAGGGAAAAGTTCAGACCGCCACCTGATGCTCGCGAAGGGCAGCATTGAGGGATACTTTCTTGTCGGTCGAAGCCTGCCGCTTGCCTATGATCAGGGCGCAGGGTACATGATACTTGCCGGCGGGAAAATTCTTTTCATAGGTGCCTGGAATGACGACCGACCGGGCAGGTACGCGACCCTTCCAGGTGACAGGTTCGGGTCCCGTCACATCGATGATATGGGTTGATTGGGTGATGACCACGTTGGCCCCCAATACCGCCTCTTGTTCTACAATGACTCCTTCCACAATGATACACCGTGATCCGATAAAGCAATCATCTTCTATGATATTCGGACTGGCCTGAGGTGGTTCCAACACACCTCCGATACCGACACCCCCGCTCAGATGAACGTTGCGGCCGATCTGGGCGCAGGAGCCCACGGTAGCCCAGGTATCCACCATGGTGCCGGATCCTACCCATGCTCCGATATTGACATAGGACGGCATGAGGATGGCACCGGATTCCACGTAGGCACCATTACGGACCAGCGCATGCGGGACGACCCTTACGCCCTGCCGGGCAAACCCTTTTCGGAGCGGGATCTTGTCATAAAACTCAAAAGGCCCCACTTCAATAGTTTCCATTTTCTGAATCGGAAAATAGAGCGTGATAGCTTTTTTCACCCAGTCATTGACGGTCCACTGACCAGGTCCCTGCTGCTCTGCCACACGCAATTGTCCCTGGTTGAGCAGATTGATGGATTCGAGGATGGCATATTGGGTGTCTTTATCCGTCAGGAGATTGCGGTCGTCCCAGGCGGCTTCGATGATAGGCTGGAGTGGGTGCATGTATGATGTGAGTAGTTAGAGACGCAAAGATGAAGTTTAAAAAGGTAAAAGGTAAAGGGTAAAGGGTAAAGAGTGGTGAGTAGTGAGTAGTGAGTAGTGAGTAGTTGATCCTTTTCTGGCCATGCAGATATGTCATAAATGGCGTATAAAAAACATTACGCCCTCAGGTTGTATCCCTCTGTGTCAGACCATGGGTAAGAAATAAATTCATAAAAGCGGAATATGCAAGAAAAAACACATAAATAATCTGCAAAAAAACATATTGTTACATATTATAAATTACTATTATCTTTGTGGGAAGGTATCTCAGATTTGTAATCGAAAACTGCACGCGCTATGAACCGGATCATCACCATTCTCGTCACCATCTTTATCCTCCTCCTGCTCTACATCTGGATCAGTCATGTCTGGGGTGGTGACAAACCTCGTCATCCCCGTCAGATCGTCGATGCCAGGGAAACTGGTGTAGGTGATGACCTGATGTCGGATGCCGATTCCATCTACAATGGCAGTAGCGACTCATCATCGTCCGGCAGCCGTGATGACGATGAAACATATACCACCGAAGTTAAAAAAGAAGAACCGGCACCCGTGACCAGCGAACTGGTCAAGTCTGAACCCGTTCCGGAAACTAAACCTGCAGAGCCCAAAAAGGCAGAGCCCAAGGTTGAACCTAAGGCAGAGCCAAAAAAGACCACTCCTCCTGCTACTACAGGCACAAAGCCTACTTCAACCCCACCCAAACCGACCACCTCCACCTCTTCCGCCACAGCCGGAATGCATCTGGTCATTGCGGGCAATTTCACCCAACTCACCAATGCGCAGCAGCGCATGCAAGAGCTGAAGAAAGCAGGATTTGGGGATGCGGAGGTGATCAACTTTGACCTGTCAGAATACCATACAGTTTGTGCGGGACGTTTTTCGGACGTCAATGAGGCCAGGAAACTGGTCAGGAAACTTAAAGATTATCACAAGATTGATGCATATGTGCGGATTGGGGGCTGATGTGCGGACGGTCATCGCTAACAAAAACCGAAAAAGAACTCGAGGAGCGTTTCCGGGCCACGTTTTATAGCGACGAATTGGAGCGCTATAATCCACTGCCCAATTTTAACGTCGCCCCCACGCACATGCATCCGGTCATCACGCAGGAAGAACCCCGTGCCATCCACCTCTATCGCTGGGGCCTGATCCCCCACTGGGCCAAGGACATCAAAATCGGCTACAAACTCATCAATGCCCGACTTGAAAGCATTGAAGAAAAACCCTCGTTCCGACAGGCCTTCCACAAAAGGAGATGTATCGTCCCTTTCGACGGGTATTATGAATGGCAAAACACACCAGAGGGCAAAATACCCTACCGCATCCGACTTAAAAACACAGACATCTTTACCATTGCAGGACTCTACGAGCACTGGAAAAGTCCGCTGGGAGAATGGATCCACAGCTTTACCCTCATCACCCATGAAGCCGATCCCACCATCCGCCACCTCCACGACCGCCAACCCCTCATACTCCTACCAGAAGAAGAATCCCTTTGGCTTGATGCAGACATACCGTCTAAAGACCTCCTCACCCAACTCTCGTCCATACCTGCTGAATACTATGACTGGTATAGAGTTTCCACCCGCGTCAATCATGTACGTGAAAACGATCCAGGACTGATCGAAGCGGTCTGAGAAATAACCGGCTCAGTATTCCTGAAACCGTTGCCTGTGCCGGTCGAGATAGTTATGATTTTCCAAACTAAAATTTCGCACTGACTCCTGTCCGCTGACCCCGATCTTATGATACGCCTGCGGCTCTATGCCCTCTGATAAAATAATCCTGCCGGAATTTTCAAACGTGATCAGATGCCGGTCAAACAAAGCATCATACACAGGTGAGAGCAAAATGCCATTGTGCACATCAAGACGCTGCTCATGCGTGGATTCAGACCAAGGGACGATGTGGGATGCGACCAGCACTTCCAGCTTGTCAAAACCCGTCACCGCACACGTATACTCCCACCGATGAATGATCCGTTTTCGGTAAGCACCCTGACCCACTCTTGATGTAACCAGTCCCTGTCGTTCGGTTTCATTGGGCACTCTGAAACCATAGCCGGGAAATAAGTCCGCAGCCAGAGGTACAGCAAGTTGTTTTCCCAGGTCCTTCGGAACGAAAGCACCCATGCGGTTAAAGAAAAACTTGATCCCCTGTCGCATCTGACCTTTCGTATCGTGTGTTTCAAAAAAGTCGACATCAAACACTTCTACTTCACAGATAAAAACAGCCCGACCCCGGCCATCACTTTCGAAGAGAAAGACCCGTTTGCCGTTGCGTTTGTGATCCCGCAGCGCCAGATTACCGCGGCTAAAGGCCATATCACCGATCTGTCCTTCGCCGGTATAGACAAATACATTGGGGTTGTCCCACCGGTCCTTATATCCATGCTGGTGACCGGATGATCCGGAAAAAATAAAAATATACGGATTTCGGGCCGAGACCGAAATACCACTTTGCGGATTGCCTCCATATACCTGATGTATATCCGCTCTGCGGTTGTATACATGTTGCGGTATGAAGGGCAGTGGATCCATCAGGAGGTCCGGCGTTTGAAATCAGGATGAATATACACAACGTGCCTTTAATGGTGGCCTGATCTCATATCCGGCAGGGGGACATTGCCCGTCGATGCATGTATCTGCCACTATTCCTGCTGGTGGGCGTATCTTTGCGCCCCTATGATGATCGACAGGCTACGTGCGATAAAAAACAAATACCAGGATCTCGAACTCCGGCTTTCGGACCCGGAAGTGATCGGGGATATCCGTCTTTTTTCCAAACTCCATAAAGAGTATAAAGACCTGACTGAGATTGTAGCCGTGATAGACCAGTATGAAAATGTTCTGGCCAATATCGATTCTTCTACCCGCATGCTCAAAGAAGCCGATTCCGAAATGCGGGAAATGGCTCAGGACGAACTCCAGGATCTTAAGTCCAAAAAGGAAGAGGCCGAAGAGCAACTCCGGTGGCTGCTCATTCCACGCGACCCGGACGATAACAAAGATGTCATCATGGAGATCCGGTCCGGTACGGGTGGAGATGAGGCCAGTATTTTTGCCGGTGACCTGTACCGCATGTATACGCGCTACTTTGAAACCCGCGGGTGGAAACATGAGATCATCGATGAGAACCTCGGTACTGCGGGCGGATATAACAAAATCGTACTTGAGATCTACGGGGAGGATGTCTTTGGACATCTCAAGTTTGAATCCGGCGCACACCGCGTACAACGCGTCCCTAAAACGGAAACGCAGGGACGAGTCCATACCTCCGCGGCGACGGTAGCAATTCTTCCAAAGTTTGAACTGGAGGACATCAACATCCGAAAGGACGAGCTCAAGGTCGACACCTTCCGTTCAAGTGGTGCCGGTGGCCAGCATGTCAATAAAACAGAATCGGGTGTGCGTTTTACCCACTTGCCTACCGGCATTGTGGCGGAAAGTACGGATGGACGTTCCCAGATTAAAAACCGCGAGATTGCACTCAACCGGCTCTATGACAAGGTCCGGGAAGCCCAGCGTGAAGCTGCGACTTCAGCTTATTCTGCCCAGCGTAAATCTCTCGTAGGCACGGGCGACCGATCCGATAAGATCCGGACCTATAACTATCCACAAAACAGAGTCACCGATCATCGCATCAACCTCACTCTCTATAACCTGGATCGTATCGTCCTCGGCGACCTTGATCCGATCATCGATGCCCTCAAACTGGCAGAGAACACTGAGCGTCTAAAGGAAATGGTGGCGGAGGAAGCGTGACATACTTAAAAATCAGCCCCCATAGAAATATGAAGCAACGGCTTTCGGTTGGTTTTGGACTCCCAATTCCATCCATAGTCGAGCTTGACGAGATATCCAAAAAGCATCGTACGCAGTCCGGCACCATAGCCCACGACAAGTGGATTACGGTAATAATTGACGATCACCTCCACAGTTGGCGGATTGGTCAGGACGACGGTATTGAGCGGGTTGCTGGATGAAAAGGGATCCGCACCATGCCATGCCGTTCCCGCATCGACAAAACCAACGATCTGCAGATTTCGCAGAAAGGTAGACCGCATTTTTTGGCGGGAGATATACTGCATAAACGGTACTCGCACCTCCGTATTGATCAGGACGACACTGCTGCCGTTACGCGCATTGTATTTAAAGCCACGCATATTGGCAGCAATGGTGGTATACGCAAAATTGATGCCGGGCGGCACCCCAATGCCTCTGTCAAAGGAAGGGAAAAGCCAGTTTTCCACTCCGCCCAGATAATAGAGTATGCGCTCCGATCCCAGAGAAGTAGCGGCTGTAATCCTTGCCGCAAAAATAGTCCGGCGGTCCGGGGACACATAGTGTCGCGCATCAAGCCCTAGCACAGTCATGATCCCTTTGTCAAACTGAAACTTGCGGCCCGACTCAAAAAGATTGAGATCAAAACGCTTGACCATTTCTGTCCACACTTTCGCACGGGTACCAGTTCGACTGTTGATATCCAATGCGCGTGTATTGTCATAGACCCATTCCAGTCGGGCGCCGACGCGCTGAGCGTCATCGATATTTTGCTCCAACGTCTGACGGTCTGTGGCCAGAGCAATGCTGCGGTCATTGCGCAACGTTGTCGTCAACCTCAGGCTGTTGTATATATCAAAAGGATAACTCCATCTGGACAGTCCAAGAACACTGACAAACTGATTGCGCCGTAAAAAATTACCGCCGGATGGATCGAGATTGATCACCGATTTGCGATAGATCGCATACTGCCGGTCGATACGGCGTTTCCGGTTGTCAAAGACTAAAAAATATTCCGAACCATTGAAGGTCGTCGGGTAGCGTACACCTCCTGTGATCACATAGTCCTCCAACAAATCACGAACACTACCTTTGATGAGGAATCCTAAAGGAGAAGGTTCAAATTCTCTTTTTGTGCCAGCATAACTATCCAGACCTCCAAAGAGGAGTTCGTTGTCCATGGTGGTGTTGAAATAATCCAGTTTGAATCGGAGCCTGGCCGCAATCACTCTCGAACGGATAAACGGTACCAAATCCCCTGGTCGATAATCGGATCGGACAAGACCGGAGGCAGGATGCAGAATAGATGAGATGTCTACTACCGGCATTGGCTTTTCTGCAACAGGTTGTTGTGCTAGGGTTTCGCGCGCAGTGGTTGGTGGAGCGGGAAACGGCGTCTGGAAAAAATACTTAGGATCGATGACCTCTTCTTCTTTCAATTCTTCCAGGATCACCAAAGGCGAGGAGGTACTGGCCGGTCGGATTCCTCCGGGTTGATGGCTCGATCTATAGCCAATGTCAGGATCGCTTGTCTGTATATACGGTTTGTTCCATTTCCGGACCCAATCGATGAGAACAGGACTTTCCGGAACAAACTCATGCAACAGAATATCACGATCATACCGGGTATGGAGCTGTGTGACAGGTGGATCTTCCAATAGTCGGCTGACGCGGATGCGCTGCCATCTGCCGGAGATATCCGCCAGGCAAATCAGTTCGTCAGGCCCGGACAATCTCGCCAGGCGTTCGCTGACATCGGGAGTAAAGGTGAGCTGGCGAATAGACGTTTTGGATTTCGAATACTCCAGCAGAAAAAGATCAAAAGGACCAATCGGCAGAATAGAATCTAATTGCATTTTCCGAAAATTTTCATCCGGGCGATTGGAAGAAAACAGGATATACCGCTGTCCTTCAAGCTCAACAACCGAGGCATCGAGATCGTCGTAAAAATCTTCGGAGATCCGGACACTCTGACGGGTGATAGGCGCAAAGAAATAGAGGTCTGAAAATCCATCTGTAGATGCCGCCAGCATGAGTGTATCGGCAGACCAATAGTCCATGTCGTATACGCGATGATAATCAGGAGTGAGCTTGTCGGTGTAGACCGACCCCTGATTGAGGTCAAAGCGGGCGAGGTATAAAATATCACGTCGCTCGTAGATCAGACTGAGAGCTGCGCCGTCAGATTGCCAGGCGAGGATGGGATAGTTGGGATCGGCTTCCTGTTCATAGTTGCGGAGGCCGTACCGGAGGAGGATATCCTTTTCGCCAGTCGCCATATCATAGATGATGACCCGGACACGGCTGTTATCATTGAGGGTGTAGGCGAGTTTGTTTCCATCCGGGCTGAATCGCATACGTCCTATATGAACGGGACGTTTTTGCCGGGTCAGATCGAGATCATGGCGAAAGGTGGTAGGGGGTTCGGCGAGAGCGACAAAGCGTTTTTCATAGTAGTCCTGCCATTGGCGGGCCAGTTGTTTGGAGTCAAGACCCAGGACATAGAGGAAGCCATTCTCCAGACTTCGGTGGATTCGTGTCAGATAGAGGATATTGGAAATAGAGGCTCGGCCATAAGTGGCGGCAAGGAAATTCCACATGGAGTGTCCGGCAAGTCGCGGATCGATTTTACTCAGCCGGGCAAAGTCCTTTTTCTTTTTGTTTGGATACGTAAAATAATCACTGAGCCGGCTGTCGATTTCCGGATTCCAATCTTCACCCATATAGGAGACGAGGCCGGCCTGAAACCACTCCGGCAGGTTGAGCAGCACGGCGTTCTGGACGATTTCCTGAAGATTATTGCCATGCAGCATGGAGTTGATGTACACGGAAGCAATGCCCTGACGAAGCGATTTGCGCAAATCATTGTGATCACCATTGAAATAGAGGAAGACCTTGTTTTCCACGACTTTGGTGATTCCGCCCTGGTTGACAAACTGCTCCTCTATCCCCAGGTTGCTCTGCTTCATGTCGGTGAGATCGAGATAGACGATGAGCTCAATCTTGTCATTCATCTTGTGCTCAAGCACATTCTGGATGGACGGATTATCCAGTTCTGCCAGTTGGACGACAGTGTGTGCGATTTCACGGCCTTTGCCATACCAGTAGGTGACAAAGTTTTCCGTCTCGTACATATTCCAGACGTTGAAGTCATCGTGGTACTGGATCCTGTTTTTACCAAACTCCGTCGTGACGCTCTGGCCCAAAAGCCCGCCCCAATGGAGGGTCCAACAAATACATATAGCCAAGATCCTGCCCATGATCCTTATATAACGTCGAAACGAAGGTAAAATATAGGGGTTTTTAGGGAATCTTGCGGGAAGGTTAGGGGGTTAGGAGGTTAGGGGTTAGGATTTGGAAAAAGGATGTGCCCAATCTAGGAGGGTACAAATAAAATCTGTTTATAGGCCATAAATGGTATATGCCAATTATGGTATATGCCAATTATGGCGTATCTACATTACCAGGAAACAAATCAACCTATTTCATGCACACACTCACTACTCACTACTCACTACTCACTACTCACTACTCACTACTCACTACTCACTACTCACTACTCACTCACTCACTCCCTATAATCCAAAGGTGGCTCACGATCGCCGATCATAGGCGTGTATTTAAAGTCGGGTCCACGACGACGATGCAATTCTTCACGGGCGACTGAAATCACCGACGGATCCGTAAAGAGGTCCGCTGCTGTCAGTGCCATCGTCCTGGCCGCTACGAGCATACCTTTGATACCAATGGACGTGCCGCCGGCCGCAACAGCCTGCCAGGAATGGCTTTGGGTACCGGGGACCCATGTCGCGGCACGCATACCTGTCGTAGGCACCACCCAGCTTACATCTCCTACATCCGTCGAGCCACCACTCCCTTTCTCTTCGATCCGGAACGGCATGACCATCGACGTGTTGTTGAGATTGGAAGGAGCGGGTAGCGTTTCCTGTATCTTCTCGGCAAAGGCTCGTTCCTCCATAGTATAGGTGTAACCTCCGGCGAGATTGAGGTTCCGGTTCATAACTCTGGAGAGAGTCTCATTAGGGAGTACATTGTAGAGCCCATGGATCACTTCATAGTCCATGCGGGTGTCGGTGCCGAGTGCGGCACCTTCGGCGGCTTTGACGATCCATTCAAAATTTTTGTGGACCATCTGCATTTCCGGATGGCGGCAATAGTAGAATACTTCAGCAAAGGCCGGTACGACATTAGGGGCATCACCGCCTTTGGTGATGATATAGTGGATTCTGGATTCGGGGGGCAGGTGTTCGCGCATGAGATTGACCATGTGGTTCATGGCTTCGACACCGTCAAGGGCCGAACGGCCGAGCCATGGGGAACCTGATGCATGTGAGGCGCTGCCATAGAATCTGAACTTGGCGCTTTTATTGGCCAGAGATGAAGCAGCGTCGGCACTGTTGCCGTTGGATGGATGCCAGTGTAATACAGCATCGGTATCGTCAAAGAGACCGGCTTTCACAAAATAGGTTTTGCCTCCTCCGCCTTCTTCTGCGGGAGTACCGTAGTATCGGATCGTGCCGTGAGTGCCGGAGGAGATCAGCCATTCTTTGACGGCAATGGCCGCAGCGGCTGAGCCGACACCAAACAGATGGTGACCACAGGCATGACCTGGTGCACCTGCGCGAAGGGGTTGCTCTATGGGTATGGTGTCCTGCGACAGACCTGGCAAGGCATCAAACTCACCGAGGATTCCGATTACGGGTGTTCCATGACCATACTCGGCGATAAAGGCCGTTGGCATCGCTGCCACACCCGAGGTGATACTGAATCCCGCATCCTGCAGAAGTTGCTGCAACAGGGCGGAGGACTTGTATTCCTGATACCCTACTTCGGCAAATGACCAGATCTGCAAAGCAGCATCTGTATACTGGGATGTATGATGCTCGATATGCTCTAGTAGGCTTGTCTGGCCCTCATGCTGTGCGAGTAAAGGTTGTGATGCGCAAATTAAAACAAGCATTAGAACTTGGCATACACTGACCCGAAATGAAAAGAGGTGTTTATGAAAATGAGTTTGCATCATTTTCAAATGTAGTATTTCTCCCTTTAATCTGATTCATCTCCCCATGGGCCTGCGGGTGCAGGTACGGGTGTGGTCAGATCAAACCGGACACTAAATCTTCTGTCCGTGTTGACGCGTCGGAGGTTGTAGGTAAAGTGGCTTCCCGGGACCAGCTCCAGCCACCAAACATTCGCAGCGGTCGCGGGCAACAGGTCTACTGTGTACGGATCTACAGGAAAGATCTGCAGCGTATCTGCACCCGCATGTGTGGCCAGACCTCCGTACTGGGTGATTACATCCGGAGAACCATCTGCATGTCGGTGGTCATGTCGGAGTCGGATACGACCGTCTTCCAGCGTGAGTACCCAGGTTCTCGATCTGTCATCTCCCACTACAAATGGGATCCGGATCGTATCAGGCGTACATGACCGGACATGCATGATGAGGTCCCTGCCTGTAAAGGTGGTGTCGTGAGCTGCTGCATGTGTGATGGTGCCGGCATACGCAACACCACAAAGCTTGTGCAGCTCGGTCCAAAAGACCGGTGCAACATTTTCTTTGGGTCCACCCTGCTGGTCAGTTGGCTTTGGTGCTTCGCACCGGAGGAGGATCAGCACAATCGGGATGAAGAGGAGTAGTCGCATAAAATTTCAAAAAAGTAATGGGTAAAGGATATCTCGTTGAGACAATACGGATGTCATGGATCGGATGTATTCAGTTTAGCCGCTAATTTTCGCAAATTAACACTAATTGTTTTGAAAAGGTAAACGATGAAGGGTAAAGACATTCTTGCGCGTACTGCGCGCAAGTGGGGTAAAAGGTGAAGGGTAAAAGGTAAAGACATTCTTGCGCGTACTGCGCGCAAGTGGGGTAAAAGGTGAAGGGTAAAGGGTAAAGGATTTGTATCGGCCATATCATGGAATAGAAAAGAACCATCAGAAGAGCTAATGGAAAAATGCTCTGAGTTATCTGCGTTCCAACAAAGTTACACTTCCTACTCCGGATGAAACTTGAGCACGATCCTAAATCAAAAGCAAAATCATACATAAGCCTGAAGGACTTACCCATTCATAACCCCGGGTTTCACCCGGGGTAGGCAACACCACACTCCGACCCTGAATAGGTCGAACAAGATTTCGTTCCAGGAGCATCAACTGTATCCATTGGCAAACTCTGGTACCAAATACAAGCATAACCAACACTATACGCTACTCACCACTCACTACTCACTACTCACCACTCACTACTCACTACTCACTACTCACCACTCACCACTCACCACTTTTCCTACTTTTGTGCATGGATATCCAACTCCTTACCTTCAATCCGTTTGAGGAAAATACGTATATCATCTCCGCATCTTCTGGAGAATGCATCATCATCGATCCCGGTTGTTTTGATGCCGGCGAACGGGAAAAACTGAAACGTACTATCCGGGAGGAGGGTCTCAGACCTGTACGGCTGATCAATACCCATTGTCATATCGATCACATCCTGGGCAATGCCTTTGTGGCGCGGGAGTATGGGCTGGAACTTGAGATCCACTCGGGTGAATTGCCTGTACTGGAAGCCGGACAACAGGTAGCCGATATGTATGGGATTCCTTATGATCCTTCACCTGCGCCTGCATCTTTTTTAAAGGAAGGAGATGAGGTGCTATTGGATGACCATATCCTGAAGGTTCTTTTTACACCGGGGCACTCTCCGGCAAGTATATGTTTATATCACGAAGCTGGGGGGTGGCTCATTGGGGGTGATGTGTTGTTTTATGAAAGCATCGGCCGTACGGATCTGCCGGGCGGAGACCATGCTACCTTAATTCGCAGTATTCGGACACAGCTTTTTGATTTACCTGGTGATACGATTGTGTATCCCGGCCATGGACAGCATACCACGATTGGATATGAGAAGATGTTCAATCCTTTTTTGGTGTAAAAAAAGAGGCCGTCTGAAAGAGACGGCCTCAAAAAATCCCGGAGTGTTGTGCAATATTCCTGACGCTAAGGTTTGATCAGTTTTTTATGATATACCTGATCGCCATGGATCACTTGAAGAAAGTAAGTGCCTGAAGGCAATATCCGGCCATCAAATGCTTTTCCATTCCACCCAAAGTATTGCAGCCCCGGCCGCAGGAAGGTGTGAACAGAATAGTGTACCTGTTTGCCCTGAGCATCCATGATGTACATCTCCGCTTTACCTGTACCTGTTGTTTCGAGCGTGATATGCAAGTCATGATCAAACGGATTGGGATACACTTCAAATTGAAGTGTTGGTTTTTCTGTCAGGTGGAGGATAAAGGGTTCGTTGTGATCACCCAGCATCAGATCCGTGTTCCAGAATACCTTTTCATCTGTCACGCCGGCATAATGACCATGGTGATTGTAGACTTCAAAATGTATCTGCGGCAGTTTTTCATATCCCTGAAGGGTAAAATAATAAAGGATGTCTCCGTCTGTTGTATGGCGCATGCCTTCCGCAACCTGCAGCAGTTGTGATCCTGAAATAGCTGCAATGGTGGGCGGCTGGTCAAATTGAATATCACTTTGTAGCCGGGCAACCAGTGTCATATTATAAGCCTGGGGCACGATTCCGGAAGGCTGGCCCCCACTGCGCCAATCCAGTGCAAAGTGTTCAAATCGACCTTCGGACTCCACTATCGGTGGCACTATTGCGGCCAGCGGATACACGATGGAACCCGAATTTCCCGCAAACAACATATATCCCATGCCCGGCATCATAGTCCGCAACGTACCGACCCATCCCTGCGTAGGATGATACACTGCTACCTGATTCTGGCTCTTGAGGATATCCCCGGTTGTGGCCTGAAAACTACTCATGGCCTCATTGACTTCAATCCGTTGGCTGGATAAATAGGGTATCCAGTTCCAGTTTTTTGCGATGCTGATCGGATAGGCATTCGGGTTGACGCGTGGACCCACAACTCTCAGGATATCTGCATAAGAAAAATTGCATTTATACATCTTGCGAATATCCAGCCCTTCGTTTTTGAGATTGCCCTGCCACCCTGAAGAAGGATTATAGCTGGCGGTCTTGGTTTGGCTTTGAATCTCATCATTATTTTCAAAATTCAATTCGGCGAAAAACAAGTCCAAATTTCCAAATTTAGTCGACAACACATTAAAGGAGATCCAGGACCATCCTTCATTAATTTGAATCTCCTGAATGATGTCTGCCGTGACGATCCAGCGTGCGGGGGTGACGACGTTGCCCACCAGCGTATTGGTAACGTAAGGGATCTGTAGATTTTCCTGTGTCCCGTTCTTGAGTTTAACACCTGCATACGTAGTACCGGTACTGGCATCCCATACTTTGAAGGTCACTTGCTCACCGGACATTACATTGCTATACACCACCAGAAAAGCCAGATAGCGGTCCAACGATGGTATATATTCCATGGTAGCCAGTCCGCGGACTTCTCCGTTGATATACGCCGCGACCCGGTCCAGAGGATCGGCAGATAATTCACCGCGGATGTCAAGATCGGCCACTATGGTCATGGAGTGCTGATAGTCTGCCGGATTGATATGCCAGGCCGGTGGTACACCGAAGACATGGAGATCGATGGATAACTTATCATTATACCCCGTTCCGGACAATAAATTAATATCGGTGCTATAGTCTCCGATATGGACATCCGGGTGGATAGAAAACCTGATCGCTTTGGTGGATACCGGATTGATCGATCCAACGGCGGGAGTGGCGGTCAGCCAATCGGGAAGCCCCAGCACCTCATAACTCAGTTCAATGCCCCCGCTATTGACGATATCCGCAGTGAATTCAAAGCCTTCCTTCTCCGGCTTTTCAAAGTAAAACTCGTCGTTCGCCCATTGCAGTTGATTTTTGTTGACAAAGGCAGTCCAGGTAATAGGGCCGGCCAGGTTATTGCCATTCAAATCCTGAATATTGCGAACCGAAATAAAGAGTACTGTTTTTTCTATTCGTAACGGATCTGTGGTGGGCGTGATGAGAATTCTGTCGTTGCTAATGGAGTAGGTAAAGTTGATTTTTTCAAACGGAGCGGCCAGTTTGATATTAGGATCTTCCTCATTGTGAAGTGGATCACCTGATACCGTGAGCGTCCGCTGAAAGGGTGATGCATCCGCCAGACTTTCGGACAGTATGGGTATGCCGCCCATTTCCTCATAGGACTCAAAAGGTAAGTATAACTGGAGTCCGAACTCATCCCCTTGCAGACGGTTTGACATGGAAGCGCGGATAAAGTCGGCCGTCATTTTGGTATTCCAGACTCTGACTTCATCCAGCAAACCTGAAAAATACTGGTCATGCATTTCTGTAATGCCTTCATACCAACCCCGGTTACCAATCCAAAGGGCAGATCCTGCAAATTCACCAAACGCATCACCGAAGATTGACGTTTGCAGCAAACCGTTCAGATAGGTATTCAAATTGCCCTGGCGGTTGAGCACGAGCGCCACATGGTGCCAGTTGTTGTCCAGAATAGTTTTGGTAATGGCGGTAAATGTTTGGCCACCATGATAGACCAACAGCCGGCCGTCGGGGTGAAGACTGATCGACCATCCTGCACTATTTTCATCTGTACCATCACCCCGTCCGTTGGAGATTAGGGTTTGGGTGGTACCGGTGGGTCCTCCTTTCATCCAGAACTCAATGGTAAAATGATGTTGCCGGCTAAAGACCATTGTGCCTGCATTGACCTTGATTTCATCATTGCCATTAAAGGCCAGGGAATAGCCTGATGGCAGGACAGACCAGTTTCCTAAGAGGGTGGCGTGTTTTTTCCTTACGACCTCGTGCACCTTACTTCCCATGCCCTCATCCATGGGCCAGAGCATAGAGAGACCGGCTTCGACACCTGAGAGGCGTTTTAGCATTTGGGTTCGGATAGCGCCTTCTGTAAGTTCTGTACGCCAGATTCTGGCTTGATGCATATAGCCTTTAAACAAGAATAGATTTGCCCAGGCTGTTTTTCCAAAGACCATAGTACCCGGGATGGACCAAAGGCTATCGACTGTTCCAGATCCACTGATCAGGCCCGTATGGAAGAAGTTGACCTGCCGGTTTTCATTACAGGTTACGGCGATATGGTGCCATTGACCGTCGGCCGTGATGGTGGCGTTGCTGATGATCGTATTATTGTGCCAGCGGAAAAAGAGCTTGTTGGTGGCATTAAATCCAATGGCCATACTGGTATCTGATTTTTCACCCTGCGACCAAAGGAGCTGCGCACCATTGCTGAGACGCCTTACCCAAAGTTCAAAGGTAAAGGCATGGCTTCCGATTCGGGTGCCGGCTGGAACAATCACATGATCGTTTATCCCGTCGAGCTGGATGGACGTTTCATGACGCAACGGAGCGCCATTGAGTACGGCCCGGATATCGAAATCGAGGACAGAAACACTGGCCGGATTGATGGGCTCATTAAACTGAATCATAATTTCGTCATTGGGATCCAGGACACCATCGGCGGGCTGTGGATTGCCAAAAGCATGGGGGCGCAACCGGTCTACGATACCGGACACATGGGGGCTGGCATAATCATTGTTGGTATTGGTACAATGACTGACCACCCGGATGTCATAAGGTCCATCCGGAAGCTCATCGATATTCCAGGTATAGGTCATGAAACTGGACCCCGGCGGGATCTCCGGATCTTCACTTCCCGAAGGTCTGGTCTTCCAAATGGTGGTCAATCCATTCCACGTAGAGGTGAAGGACGGTTTGTACTGAATCCGCAATTGTTCCAGGTTCGGATCATTGACCTGATAATCCCGGAGTTGGATCGGAAGTGTATTGCCTTGGTTGACATTATGAATCCACTGATCCACCGGTTGCATAATGCTCACGGGTGAACAGGCAGGGACAAACTGAGCATAGACGGTAATGGTATCGGTAGCAAATATTTCAGCGCCATTCTGAAAAGCTTCGTATTCGCAAGTGGAGTACAACATGAGTTTGATCTCATATTCATCCACCGTCCCTTTATAGAGTTCAAGGGTCTTCAATATCGTTTGTCCGGCCGGGATCTCGAAGACCCGGTTGGGTGAGGCGCCATCGATTTTCAATACGGCTCCATTCGGATTCGTCTGATCCAGTATACGGAGGCCGTACCATTGGATATCACCTGTGGGACTTGCATTCCGGAGTTTGAGTACATACCGGGCGGGTTGATGCTCCGGTACATTATTCCGAAAGCTGGGCTCCACATCGATATCCGGGAGTTCGCGCCGGATGGTCGACTGACTCAGGGGCGTTCCGGGGTTATAATATTCAGTAATATACCCTTGCTCCCAGGGGCACATGCTTTGACCGCCACGGAGACTAAATACCGGACCATTTCCAACTAAGTCATCTTTGACATCAATGCTGAAGAAATCACCGGGCTGCCCATCCGCCAACGTATAACCATACGTATTGGTCACTTCTG
This sequence comes from Saprospiraceae bacterium, assembly GCA_041746735.1. Classification (GTDB taxonomy): domain Bacteria; phylum Bacteroidota; class Bacteroidia; order Chitinophagales; family Saprospiraceae; genus Opimibacter. The sequence goes on along the minus strand of JBGTGP010000028.1, from coordinate 12,902 downwards.
TTTGTTGTGAGAAAGAGCCGCCAGAAGCTACCTCCAGCCCCAAAGTAAACGCGAACTCACCACCTGAGCCTCCAATGGTAAAACCAACCCAAAGCGCAGCTTCTGTATTGAGATTAACTTCAAATTTCTCGCTGTGTTTATTTGCTTTTTTGTGTGTGCTGGTATACGACAAAGTTGCCCCGGCATCAAAGGAAACGTTTCGGGTTTGTCTGGCGAAGAATTTTTCCCGCTCATTACGGGCTAAAGCATTTTCCCAAAGACGGATCTGTTGGTTATACCAACGGATTCGGTCATTTGGTGCCTCGCCAGCCGGTGGCGTATAGGTATAGCTGTCTCCGTCGTAGTCCACTTCTTCTGTAATCTCCGGTGTTGGTGATGTTGCACGGCTGCCGAAAGCAGGATCATCATTATTGAGTCCGAAGCGCGCATCGGAGGGAAGAAGATGTGAGTTATAGGGGCCCGAGGTAAAGAGTGCATTGCGCAGTGATTTGATATTGGGGATCAGGTAGTCCTTGATCTGCAATTGGGTATAAATAAACGTAGTCTTGAAGCCCAGCGGAACGAGGAAAAGGTTGTCCCGACGTCCGAGTCGATAACTTTGACCATCCACCATGATCTCCGGTCCGATACAAGCGGTGATCAGATTGCAGGTATTGGTGCTGACAAGCGTCAACTCGTCCGCGCCTCCAAAGAGAAAGTTTTGCGATTTACCCATAAAGATATCAGACGCATCACCTGGAAAAGACGGGTCACTGCTCGTTGCAATTTCTTCTTCAAACGTTATGGACTCAGTATACTCCCCATCGAAATTCGTGGAGGTTTTCAGTGCAAGTTTAAAATTGTTATCGTTTTTAACTTCTGAGTCAAAACCAATACCCACAATACCTCCGCCTATAAACCATTGTAGTCCGGCTTTGAGTTTAGCTCCGGTGCCAATGGTAAGTGAATTATTAAGAAACCACGATTTCGTATCGGTATAGGTTTCTCCTTTCAAAAATTTAGCACTGCTGCTTCCCCCCGGTGGATCGCGGAGTATATAATCGACCATCTCCGGACCTTCCGTGATGAAACTGGCGCCAACAACTGGTTTTACGCCCAGTACATATCCGCGAAAGGGATCCATTCCGGCGCGCCAGGACACTGTGTGTTGGGGGGTAGTCAGCTGCAAGTCCAGGATTTGAGTAAAGTCGTACAGTTGATTGCCTTCTGCTGTAAATTCAGGTTGGCCCCCGATAAACGTATACGGGGTATTGCCTTCTGCATTTCGGATATCAAACTTTTCTTCGTAGGCCTGCCCGGTACCGCCTGCATTTCCAAGACCATTGTTGATGGTCACGGAAGCGTCTGTAATCGGTACACGGTCCTCCAGGATCAAAGGATGACCATCATAATTGATATATCGCTCAAATGCGGAAATGATCGTAGGATACTTCTTACCGGCAAAAAAGACCGGATAAGGCAAATCCTGGAGTGGTATAATGGTCGTATCCCGGGTGTCCTGATGGATGAAGATAAAAATGCTATCGCCCCGGATGGGTCCTCCCGTGATGGCATCCATGACATCCACTTCCGGGACAGCACGGTAGATATAATTTTGCTTGATATTGTAGCGTACCGAATCAATGCGAACGGGTTGTCCTGCAAAATTGAAAATCGTATCAACCTCATGAAGCGTCGGCCGAATGATGGACAGGTCGAGCAGTCCCAGCGTGCCAAAACTCAGACCTAAATTTCCCGGGACGCTGATGTTGACGTTATACTTAAAAGGTAGAAGATCGGTTTGGTATTCACCGGATGCATCTGTCAACACGACCAATTGATGGCATCCGTTTTGGGAGGTGAAGGTCAATACAGCCTGACCAATATTGTTGGTGGATTTTCCAAAACCAAGCTTCTTATTCCCTTCCCGTGTTCCGCCTACTACCCGGCCAATGACCCGTACGACGGTAGAATCATAGAATGTAATACCTGATTCATCTTTTTGGAAGTCATACAGGGAGCCATCTATTGGCCAAAATCCCTGATGATGAAATACGTGACCCGCCTGCTTAATGGAAAGCCGGTGTCGACCGATCGGCACATCAATGGCGAAGGTGCCATTGGGGTTGACCGTGGCAGGCATTCCATTTACCTGGGCGACTTGATCATCAATATAGATGAATGCCTGGGTATTGAGACACATGGAGTCCGGGTACGAATAGATGATCGTACCGGTGACGAAAAACGACGATTTGTCTATAAAGTTGACCGCATTTTGTACACTGTTGCCCTCTCCCAGGAAAAGCACTGTAGAGACGGGATCAAACTCGTGTGGTGTGCCGCCCGGGCTGTAAAATGGAATAACTGTAAAGGTGTTGCCCGTGCCGGAATAACGGATGTTTTTCACTATATAATTTCCGACACTGTCGGTGAGTGCTGCATTGCCCAACTGATGAACGGCGGGAAACTGATCGACCCAGGTGACATTTGAATTGATCTGCAGATGCCGGGCATTGAAGATTTCATCCACTCCGGAAATGTCATATACGCCGTTGCCCACACCTTCATCTATTCGCCAATAGCCCACGAGATGAGATTCATCTCCTCGCAGAATATGTCTGTATTCCATGCTGATTTCAGCTGTCGTCCGCCGCTTGCTCCAGAAACGAATCTCATCCAGGTATCCTGCATATCCGCCTCCAAAGGTGAGCGGGGATGAGCTTCCCGGAGCTGTAGCGGTGCCTTCCGTTCCTGGTTTTGGTTGGCCGTTGATATACAGCGCCAGATTCGTCATGTTGCGTGCCCAAGCGATATGCGTGAAGACGCCGGTACTCAGATTGACCGGATACGACTTGGAAATACCATTCTGAACGTTTGTAAAATACTGGACCAGAGATTGATTCATGGCATCGAAATACAAGCCATAGCTGTTATCACCCTGACTATAGGAAAACAACGTAAAGTCATTTGCAAGTTGATCAGGCTTTATCCACAACTCAATCGTCATCTGTGGGCTAAGGTTTAAAACGCTCAAAGGATCACTGGTATAGTCAGGGTGCACTGTCATAGATCCCTGACCGTTGAAATGCAGACCCTTGCCCAGTGCTCCGGAATTTCGTTCCACGGAGATGATGACGGAATCCACACCTGTGCCGTTTTGAAACTTTACATTTCCGGTGATGGTCGCAATCGGGAGTCGAAACCCGGCATCGCTCAGTGCTGTTGATTCGTTGATGACGCCATTGCACTCGCTATACGCGGAAATAAAATATTCATTCAGCACGCCGGCCGGCGCAAAGTGATCCACATACCGAAGCTCATTTTTATTGACTGTGGCCAGAAACTGGGGAGTTGAATTGCTGCCCAGGGTACGCTTGAGTATTTTGAAATGATCAAAGCCAAAGGTATTGGGGGATTGCCATTCGAGTTCCACCCGATTGCCAAAGTATCCTTTAGAGGCGGACAGACGCTGATTCGTCCAGACGTTGAAACTTTGCTGAATGACTGGTGCCTGTAAGATGTCGGTACTACTGTTTCCGCAGTTGTTGTAGGCCATGACTTTGTACGAATATTGTGTACAGATCTTTACATCGCTGTCCAGGAATTCCGTAATGCCTGGATCGTTGATGGCGTATTCTTTGGAGCCGTCACCGGTCCGTATGATCTTATAGCTGGTGGCATCCGCAGCCGGTTCCCAATTCAAGGAAATGCTGCCGTTATCCTCGACAGGCGGAGACAGAGTGAACCCACCCGGTGCTTCCGGAACCCGAATATTTGCCAATACAGCAGAACTCAGGGACTGGTTGCAGTTGTCGTAACCAAATAATTCTGCCGTATAGGTAGTACCCGGATCAATCATTCCTTCCCAGGAGGATGGTGAACCGGTGATGATGATGTCCGGGATGACCCCACCTGTAGTGGTCAGGCGCAATAGCATGGAGCTGTAGATCTGCGGATTCTGCCAGTTGAGTTTGATGTTTCCAGCGCATCCCTGATAGGTAATGGCCAGGTTATTGGGTGCTGGGGGGAGCGGCAAAGGGTGTCCGATGGCGGGTCCGGACAAATCGGAGGAATGATAGAGGGTTCCAGCGCCATTGACCATGATGACTCTAATCTTATACGATCGGTTCTCCGGAGTAGTGCTTGTAGGCGTCTGGGGATCGGAGTAGACATAGGTGGTCTGGCCGGTATTGGCATTGATTTGTGCAAAATAATCGGAAGAATTATCCCGGTACAAACGAAACTTGTACGTTTTGCCGGCACAGATTTCGAAATTATCATAAGTCCAACTCAGGTCGACTTTTTGACAAGCTCCCTGAGAAGCAGTCAGTGAGGAAGGCGTATCCGGTCGGTATAAGGAGAGCGGATGTGTGGTATTGATTTGAAAGTCAGGACTATTAGAACCTGAGCCATTCCAAAACCCGGCGCAGCTAAACGTTTCAAATACGGATTGGGGTAAGGCGCGGAGCCGAAATCGAACCCAAAATTTATGCCCTTCGTGATCATTTTCATCCCAGATATGATCTAACACGATAAACCAGGCGTGTCCTGGAGGATTTAGAATCTTATAGCCAAACTTATTGGACGGATTCTGAGACCCTACCGGGGTCCAGCCGGTTGTATTATTATACTGACTTTCATGCCTAAAGTCAATCAATGTGACCGGAGCCCCGGATGCAGGGTTGTGCCGAAAGTACATGTAGTTCATCCGGTCATCTATCCCTGCTGTCTGTCCGTATACAAAGGATACCAGTACATCTTCTTCGCAGTAGTCATAGTAGACCTGCATGTGTGTATTGGTGTTAAAGTTGAATGCGTCCAGCCGATCCGGCATGGCAGACCCGATGAGGATTGCAAGAAGTAAGCGGAAAGTGATTTTCATGTTTAAAAATTTTAAGATTATTATAAAGTTTGCTGCTGTTGGGCAAGAAGCCCGAATAGTTTCAATGGGGTATTGGCCTGTGTTTTTGCATTCGATCAGCGATGTGAGAATGACGGTCAGGGCACTGGAGGGAAAATGGGTTCCATTGTAACTGCTATAGATCTTTCAGTATAGTGGAGTACCAGCTATCCGCGCATTCATCCTCGGAATGATTGAACTAAGGAAGGGATAGAGAGATCATGCGGCTTACTGGATTGTCCCAAATCCTATAACAGATGTTCCAAAAATCAGAGGCACTGATTTACAGCGGGTTACTATAGATAAATTTCAAGAAATCCGATATTAGGAAGACGGTCCCGGCATCGGGTTCTGATTTGCCTCTGAGGGTGGATAACCATAATACTCTTTAAACCGCTCGGTGAAGTAGGCTGGATTGCTGAAACCCACTTGATACGCCACCTCTCCTATCGTTCGGTTGCCTGCCCTGATCAGCGCGAGTCCTTTCTGAAGTCGCACATTGCGGACGATCTGGTTGACGGAGAGGCCTGTGATCGCTTTTAACTTACGATGGAGTTGGGTTCGACTGGTCGCTAATGCGGTTGTAAAATCCTCCACAGCCAGTGAAGACTCAGAAAGGTTTTGGTCCAGAACGGCGAGGAAATTTTGATAAAATGAGGCATCGGCATGGGTGCTAAACTCTACTTCATCTGCATTCTTCTCCAGTTGCTTTGATGCCTTTTCAGCCATATTGGCTTTTAGCTGGAGTAAATTACGAATGGTCAGCTGTAGCTCCTGCATGGAAAATGGCTTTTGCAGATATACTTCTGCCCCCGCGCTACGGCCTTCGATACGCGATGCTTCACCATCTTTTGCCGTCAGCATGATGACCGGAATGTGGCTGGTGTGGATCTCCTGTTTGATCAGGTGGGTGAAGCTGTACCCATCCATGACCGGCATCATGACATCGGTGATGATAAGGTCGGGTATATGGTCGATCGCGAGACGGTGGGCATCCCGTCCATTCTGGGCATGCCATACCGTATATTCCTTTTGCAGGATATCCATGATGAATTGAGCGACATCCATGTGATCCTCGGCGATGAGGATGACTGCTTTTTCTGACGCGTCTTTCACCTGATGATCCACCGACGCATTGCTGAAGGATGTAATGGCTCCAATTTTTTCTGGTACATCGACGGTTGTTCGCACGGCCACCATGCTATCCGATTGATACGTGGGCATCTGGATTGTAAAGGCGGTTCCTTGTCCGGGTGCTGAAGCGACACTGACGGTGCCACCGTGTAGCCGGACCATCTCCCTGACAAAAGCGAGACCAATACCTGTGCCGCCCAGCCTGCTGTTTTTTCCCTGATAGAAGCGCTCAAAGATGAGTGCCTGTTCCGCCATCGGGATCCCCGGACCATTATCCTCTACTGTGATTTCAATCATGTTCGGGGGGGATGTGCTTATGCGGCATTTGACTACCCCTTTTTCGGGAGCAAACTTGATGGCATTGGAGAGGAGATTATTGATCACTGTTTCAAACTTCACAGGATCAAAATCTATATAAAAGGCGGTTTGCTCTGTTTCAAATCCCAGACGGATTTCTTTCTGTCGGGCCAGCGACACAAATTTTTCCATCCACATCTGCACGTGATACACGACGTCCAGACGATGAAACTGAGGTTCTTCCAGATTGGCCTCAAGTTTTCCAAGTTCCAGGAGCTGGTTGACAAGCGCCAAAATGGATTTTGCGCTTTTGGATATCAGTCCGGCCTGCCGTACTACTTGCGGATCTTTGGACGAACGTGAGATTTCATCGGCCGGACCCTGAATAAGGGTTAAGGGTGTTTTAAATTCATGGGTGATGTTGGTGAAAAAGGTCGATTTGCTTCGGTTGATTTCCTGCAATTTGGCTTTATGATCTAATTCGAGCTGGAGTTGGCGATGGATGTGCAGACGTTTAAAATATTCACGGATGATCAGAATGCCGATACCGGCAAAAGCCAATACATAAAGAATGTACGCCCACCATTGCCTGAATATGGGACGGGCAATGAAAACAGGCACCTCCAACATGGCGTCATGATCATGCCGATCTGTGGCTTTGATCTGTAAAAAATACCGGCCGGGCTGAAGTCCGGTAAACTGAATGCTGTTGTTCATGCCGGCCAACTGCCATGTATTGTCCAGGCCGGACAAACGGTAGACATACCGTTCTCTTTTATACGGTGTAGGGTCATTGGAGGCAAAGTAGACGGTAAAGTATTTGTCCTTATAGTGGAGTCGTAATTCTGGCCGGAGATGACTGTTGTATAGTTTTCGAACGGTGGTCCCATGACGGCCGTCATGTGTCACAATTTTAGTAATGCGAAGTTTGGAAAAGTTTCGGTTGAAATTATCCTTATCGGGGTAAAAGGTCACGACACCATTGACACCACCAAAATATAAACGCCCATCATCATCTCTCATGCTGGAGCCGTGATTGAACTCATTGTCCGGCAGACCATCTTCGATATAAAAACTATTAAACGTTTTCAGAGTGAAATCGAAAAGCGTCAATCCCTGGTTCGTACTCACCCATAAAGTCCGGTTGCCTCCCGGCTGTATGGCACATACGATATTATCCGCCAGGCCATCATCAGTCATATAGGATGATACAGCACCGGTAGCCGGATGATAATGCAGCAATCCATGACCTCTGGTTCCGATCCAGATCGAGCCATTGTCTCCATTCAACAGGCATTGGATATCTGTATCTGCCACTAACGGCAAGGCATGAAACCGGACTTGATTTCTTTCGGGGGATATACTATACAGGCCGGTAGCCGTCGCCAGCCAAAGCACTGATGTGGTGTCTTCCATGATATCATAGACCCGGCCTATTTTCCTTCCGCTATCGCTCAATCCCGGAGGACGTTCCGCCTTGCCATCCGGAGTGATGAGGAAGAGTCCGGCATTCACGCCAGCCCACCTGGTGCCGGAATGGTCCCTGAATAGCCGAAAGACCCATTGCTGGGCCGTTATTTCCGGATCACCCGGATGATGATAATAAGAAGATGGGTTTACCCTATAGATGGAGTCTGTATCGTATCGGTACCTGAGCAGGCCATTGCCCTCCGAGGCTATGAGGATTTCGTCTCCGTCCGGAAGTAAATCATACACGACCGGATCTACATTTTTGCCGATGATATCATTCCATATTTTATATTCCTTTTCAGGATGCTCGTCGACATACCGGAAGAATCCGGCATAACTGCCCACAAAAAGACTGCCATCCCTGCCGCGCACCATACCTCGCGTGCTGAAGGATTGGCGGGAGAGAAGGGTTTGCGGTTTTCGGAGATGATTGAAATATTGCAGTTCAGGCAACTTGATATAAACTAAGCCGAGCGTAGTGCCGAGCCAGAATCCACCATATTCATCCTCCACCCCCACGGTAGCAGAAAAAAACCGGCCTTCAAATAAACGGGCGTTTAGCAATTCAGTGAGTTCCAAATAGGTCCCGGTCACCGGGGAATACCACAACAAATGACCCAGTCGTCCACCAACCCAAAGACTGCCGGGGCTTCGTCTGGACGCAGTCATCCAACTGGGGATGGGTTTGAGAAATGAAGGAAGAAATGAAATCTCTTCCCGGAATATCTTTTGATCCGGATCAAATACATACAACACCGGGGAGGATAGCGTAAAGATCCTCTTACTAACAGGATGTAAATAAAAGTTGAACGTTTCAAGCGCCGGAGTCGTTTTTTCCATCACCGTCCCATCTGGTGACAAGATGTAATAATGATTTCGTATGGTGGGCTCAATCATGTATTGACCGTCGGCAAGCTCTAACGCAGCGGCCGCAACTGAAGAGGGTAATTCGATCGTTCGGCTATATTGCAATGCTCCTTTCGCATCCTGGGTCAGGCATAATATTTTTTTTGTTTCGTTGAACAGCCAAACCTCATTTCCGATTTCCTGAATATTGACGATACGCTGAAGGGCCGTCGGGTCAGGCACCAGAGCCTTGACATACAGTCGCTCCGTGCGGTCAGGTGTAAGTATAAAGAGGTTATGTTGGGTACTGATCCAAAGATGGCCTGCCCGATCCTCGAGAAGCGCGTTGATACCTGCTCCGGCAGACGGATACAGCGCCATCGAATCACCTTGCATGAGCTCAAATTCAAATCCATCAAAACGGTAAAGGCCTGATGACGTACCTACCCAGATAAATCCATCCCGATCTATCTCCAATGCCTTCACCGGCTTCTTAGGTCCCAGCTCCCGCACGATGACACCGCGTCCCACTTGCTCTTGTGCCGGGACTGAGATACAGGAGACCACCAGGATAAAACAAATTGATATACGGAGAAGATGGCCTTGAACAGGATATCGAACGTTCAGACGCAGCTTCAACAGTATTGCCTTCTTCAATCGATCTTGCTTTATTGGATTCATGCCACTAATGAAAATGAAGATACATAAGACCCCGGAATATGCCTGCTTTGGGCTTTGGTTGAAATCTCAGTCCGAAGGAGAGCGGAGAAACTTGGTTTGGCTTTGCCCATATTTCACCCAAAATTACCGTATCCACAAAAAGCAAATATCTAAATCATTGAAATACAGCCGTTAGTGGCCGGACTTTTTTTTATATTTTCACCAACCAACCTTATAAATGAAAATCGGAAGATATGACGGTAAAGTACAAAGCGTATTCACTCCACAATTTTAAAACCATCCCCCAAATCGATAAGATCCCCAAGGCTATGCAGCAGCATATAGAAGTCGTGGGGTCCGTACTGCCTTTCAAGGTCAACAATTATGTGATTGACGAACTTATTGACTGGGACAACCTCGAAAACGATCCCATATTTCATTTGACTTTTCCCCAAAAGGATATGTTGCTCCCTCGCCATTATACTCAAATGGAGAAAGCACTCCGACAATCCCAGGACAAATCCGTCCTGAAAGGCATCAGCAATGATATCCGGTTGCAACTCAATCCCCATCCGGCCGGGCAACAGGAGCACAATGTTCCGGAAATCGAGGGGGTAAAACTCACCGGGGTACAACACAAATACAGAGAGACCCTGCTCTTTTTTCCGAGCTCCGGACAGACCTGTCACAGCTATTGTACCTTTTGTTTTCGGTGGCCTCAGTTTGTCGGCATGGAAGAATTTAAGTTTGCCATGCGCGAAACCGAGTTGTTGGTCGCCTATCTGGAAGAGCATCAGGAAGTCACGGATCTGCTCTTTACCGGAGGGGATCCGATGATCATGTCATTCAAGGTATTTGAAAATTACATCAAACCCTTTTTAGCAGATACTAACAAAACCAATATTCAAACCATTCGTATCGGAACCAAGGCATTGGGTTTCTGGCCCCACAAATTTGTACATGATGCGGATGCGGATAACTTCCTGCGTTTATTTGAACAGATCACGGCCAAAGGAATCAACCTGGCCATTATGGCCCACTTTAGTCATCCGGTGGAGCTGGAAACCGAAGTGGTCCTGGAAGCCATCAAGCGGATACGAAATACCGGCGCGCAAATCCGCACGCAATCGCCCGTCCTCCGGCACATCAATGATTCGCCTGAAATCTGGGCGGACATGTGGCGAAAGCAAGTCAACCTCAACTGCATTCCTTATTACATGTTTGTCCCCCGGGATACAGGAGCGCAACATTACTTTGCCCTGACGCTGGAGAAGGCGTGGAATATCTTCCGTCATGCCTATCAAAGTGTCAGTGGTGTATGCCGTACGGTCCGCGGCCCGAGTATGTCGTGTACACCCGGCAAGGTGCAGGTGCTGGGTATCACCAAGATCAACAAGGAGAAGGTGTTTGTTCTTCGGTTTTTACAGGGACGTAATCCGGACTGGGTCGCCCGTCCTTTCTTTGCCAAATATGATCCCAATGCGATCTGGATGGATGATCTTGTGCCCGCAACAGCGGATACCTTCTTTTTTGAAGACGAAGCTGAGCTGATCTATTCCGGGCAATTTTTCGATGACTATGACCATGGGTTTGATATACGGAATCACTCGCTTTCGTGATATTCATGCTCCAAAGAACTGAAAGTCGAGTCATCATGTGTGTCGGATATGTGCCGGGAAGACGTCACCGATGATCCTAGCAGGCATTCATGTATAGAATTAAGTGCATACCATTTCCTTTTTTCCATAGGTTTGTAGGGCGCTTGAGGATAACCTCCGCTACAAGAACCGATATACTACCTCACCTATGTGTATGAGATCCATTTTACTTTGCCTGTTCCTGCTGCCATTTATCTTGAACGGACAACAAACGATCACAGAGTCCTTTACTCATAATGGTCTCGTACGGGAGTATATCCTGTATGTACCGGAGACATATTCACCCGGTCAGCCTGCACCACTGGTCCTCAACTTTCATGGCTATACCTCCAATGCGGTAGAGCAGATGTTTTATGGGGACTTCAGACCTATAGCAGATACGGCGGGATTTCTGATCGTGCATCCGTTGGGCACGCGGGATCTGCTGAACAATCCGCACTGGAATGTGGGATGGGGTACCAGTAGTGTCGATGATGTTGTTTTTACCTCAGCGCTGATCGACCGAATCGCAGCAGAATGGGCTATCAATCAAAACCGCATCTACAGCACTGGTATGTCCAATGGTGGATTTATGAGTTACCGGCTGGCATGTGAGCTGAGTGGCCGGATCGCGGCGATTGCCTCCGTGACCGGTACGATGACAGCAGGCACCACGGCCACCTGCGCTCCTACACGACCTGTGCCCGTGATGGAAATACACGGTACAGCGGATGCCACCGTAGCGTATACTGGCGGGATTTTATTTACCCCGATCAGCGGTGTGCTGACATTTTGGGCCAATAGAAACAATTGCGAATCATCTCCCATTATCACTCTGATCGATGACCATGATCCGACAGATGGCTCTACCGTCGAGCATCATCTGTACCCAAATGGAACTGCTGGTTCAGTCGTGGAGCATTTCAAAATCAATAATGGAGCACACACCTGGCCCGGATCGGCATTTGGAGGAGGGGGAACCAACAGAGATATCAATGCCTCTGCCGAGATCTGGCGATTTTTCTCGCAGTATGATCTGGATGGCCTGATCCAAACCACATCATCACAAGATATCACGGAACGTGTATCCATCCGATACTATCCTCAACCCGCCGGCTCATTTCTCACCATTGAGATGATGGATGACGGGCCAACAGCATACATGATATATGACCTCATAGGCAAGCCATTGCTTTCAGGGAGGCTTGTATCCGAACGACAGGATATAGATCTGTCCCGGCTTGCATCTGGTATGTATGTGTTGAAGGTGGGGTCGCAATCCTTTCGATTGGTCCGCGGATAATGACATACTGCATTGCATGCGGCTGCATAGTTCGCCACTTGCATTTCCATGTGCTGTAGCACAGCAACCTGGCTTGTAAGCTTCCGCTGGAAGGAATAGGATCTGACTTCGTCAGGGGATTTGTCACTTTTTGCATCGCCCAAAAAGTAACCATGCTTCGACTTGCTACCTCGCATCCATGTGCTACAGCTCAGCAACCAAGCTCGTGCCGCCAAAAACTCACTTTGATGGCTGTGCGAATGTTTGGCTTTCTGGTTTGCTGTCACGCCTGGCGGTGTTTCACTTGACTGTTTCTTTCATTTGATTTCTACCAGAAGAGTCTTGTTGTGCCACGAAACATTTCACCGGGGTGCTCGAACAGTTTGGCGTCACAGGGTCTGGCACTCATCGATGGGATTTTTTTAATGTTAGATGGCATTCGAAGCGCGGCGGTGATTCCGACCGCAAGGCGGAAAGCCAGATTAATTCGTAACTATTTAACATGATTTTACCCTAATCGAATGGCTACCCTTTTCCAACCTCTCAACCTTTCAACTTCTAAACTTCTCCGAAACAGGACAACGCGGTGCTCGGACAATTTGGAGCGACATGATTCTGTCCTAATCGATTGGGCTAGCATTTCAATAAACACTAAACCTCTCAACTTCTCAACCTCTCAACCTCTCAACTTCTCAAC
>JBGTGP010000027.1:0-63393 GCA_041746735.1 Saprospiraceae bacterium | reverse complement strand
ACGGTTGCTGAGCTGTAGCACGAGGATGTGTCAAGCGGGTCGAAGCACCCCACTCACCACGGTTGCTGAGCTGTAGCACGAGGATGTGTCAAGCGGGTCGAAGCACCCCACTCACCACGGTTGCTGAGCTGTAGCACGGGGATGTGTCAAGCAGGTCGAAGCACCCCACTCACCACGGTTGCTGAGCTGTAGCACGAGGATGTGTCAAGCGGGTCGAAGCACCCCACTCACCACGGTTGCTGAGCTGTAGCACGAGGATGTGTCAAGCAGGTCGAAGCACCCCACTCACTACTCACCACTCACTACTCACCACTCACCCATAAACTCCTCAACACTAAACTTCTCAGCACTCAACTTCTCCCATGTATCTTTGCACCACCTATGTGGAACCTGTTCCTGCTCATGCTCCTCACCCTGATCCTTTCGGCTTTCTTTTCCGGAACGGAGACAGCCTTTATGTCGGCCAACAAATTGGGGGTTGAGATCGAACGTGATAAAGGAACACGACGCAGTTTGCTGATCGCCGGATTTTACGCCCAACCCGGTACCTTTCTCAGCACCCTTATGGTCGCCAATATGGTCGTTCTGGTCATCTTTGGATATTGTATGATTCTCCTTCTGGATCCGATGCTGAGCGTGTATATACTGACGCTATGGATCCGATACCTTTTGATTATCCTTTTATCTACCATCACCATCCTGGTTTTGGGAGAGTATTTTCCCAAAATCCTTTTCCGGGCCTATCCCAACCGGGCCATAGTCCTGGTTGCTTATCCAATCCGCTATCTGCAAGTCATACTCCGTCTTCCAGTCTGGATCATCATGACGTTTTCGAATCTGGTCATACGGTATATACTGCGGGCACCTGCCGGTCACGCCCGTGATGCTTTTACCAGACTGGACCTCCAGGATTATGTGGAAGGCTCTATCCATACCGACTCGGATGAAATGGAAGCCGGCATGTTTAAAAATGCATTGCAACTAAAAAACCGAAAAGTGCGGGAGTGTATGGTACCCCGAACCGAAATCGTCCATATCGATCTGGAAGACGGGCTGGAGGAGCTACGACGTGTATTTTTGGAGTCCCGGCATTCCCGGATTATCGTTTCAAAAGACGATATAGATCATATCCTGGGGTATGTGCATCATCAATCTCTCCTGGGGGAGCCGCGACCACTCGACAAGCTGATCATGCCGATACAGCATATACCGGAAGTCACCAATGTGCTGGATGTCATGACTCATTTTAAGCGCCAGAAACATAATATGGTCGTGGTGGTCGATGAGTATGGCGGGACCGCTGGTATCGTCACACTCGAGGATATAGCAGAAGAAATATTTGGAGAAATCGAAGATGAACACGATCAGGAGGAATACATAGAACAGCAGATCAGTGAATATGAATTTGTGTTTTCGGCCCGGCTGGAAATTGATTACCTCAATGAAAAATATCCACAGTTGCGTTTGCCGGTCGGAGAGTATGAGACACTCTCAGGCTATATCGTCATGACCTCTGGCGAAATTCCGGATATGGGAGATGAAATTGAGTTGGAGCATTTTCGTTTTATCATCGAAAAAGTTAGTGATAAAAAGATCGAAGAAGTCCGGGTCATGCTCACCGATGAGGAAGAACAATAAGAATAAAGGCGGACCGCAAGATCCGCCTTTATTAAGGTGTATTAGTTTTCGCTCTTTATGCGTTTGGATTCCGCTTCCAGACCGGTGGCCCGACGACGGCTTCCTTTGACCTGCGTATTCCCCATCAGATAGGTAAAATTCATTTTAACCTGCCGACTCTCCCAACCTCCGCTGGCTTTCATGGACAAACCACCAAAATGATTTTCTCCCGCCCATTGTTGACTGAAAAAGATGTCCGATATACCCAGCTTGATGTTACCCCGGTTTTTCCAGATCTTTTTCTGGATGCCGGCATCGATCGCCCAAATTTCATCCGTGGCAAAGTTTCCTCCCCAAATCCCGGGCGAGTTGTACCATCCGGACAATTCCAGCGTAAAGTTTTTTGGCAGAATAAATGAATTCTGTGCGTAAATATTGAACGTAGTCGCACGTATATCCACGATCTTATCATCTCCAAAATCTGCCCGGTTATGGGTATTCGATACACTTGCATTGGCAAAGACATTCCAGGCTTTGGAGACTGCAAACGGATAACTGATACCCAATGAATATACATCCTGTTCAGCCACATTGGCTGTGGTGATAAATGCGGCTCTGGTGCTGGCGGTATCCGTCAGTTGCGCCATCAAATTGTTGGTCCGGGTGTACGTTAGCGTCGTATTCAGCGTATAGTTATAGGTATGGCCCACTTGGATACTATTGGAATATTGGGGGCGGAGAAAGGGATTTCCCTTTTGAAAAGTCAACTCATCCAACTGAAATTCAAAAGGATTCAGATCCTGATAGCTTGGACGGTCGATGCGCCGGCTGTACGTGAGCCGCAGGGTATGTTTTTGATGCAACTGGTACGTTAGGCCCCCACTTGGAAATACGTCGATATAGTCTTGCTTCACTGTTTGATCATCCTGCGGTTTCAGGCTGGTGAGCTCTCCTTTTGAATCGGTCTGTTCCACGCGTACCCCCAGTTGTAAACCGATTTTCTTCCATTGTCTTTTATAATTGACGTACCCGGCATTGATATTCTCGGTATAGTCAAACTGATTGGTCCGGTCTATATTCACCACAGGGCTTTCATCGATGATGTCAAAAAACTGGTAGTCATTATTGGTATTGACCATGGCTATTTTAAATCCAGCTCCAGCACTTCCACCCAGCAGATTTTTCTCATAGTCCAATTTGAAAGTTTGGATATCAATGATCGTTTCGGTAAGAGCATTGAAAATACGCTCGCTCAGCAATTGCCCGGTGGTGGCATCGTAGTAAAAGTTGGGCTGATACGAGTCACCATCACTGGAAAAAGTACCATAATCAGCATCAAGATTTAACACAGTACCATTTTTCTTATCCAGTCTGTAATTGAGATTGGCGTTGTAATTATTTCGATGATTGCCAATATCGTTTGAGCCCAGGAGTATTTCTGTTGTAGGAATGCCCAACGCCGGTGATATACGGGTATTGACCGAGCTTCGCGAAAAATCATCATTGAGGTACCCATCCACAAGTACACCCAGGGTTGAGAATTTCCCAGTAGTTAGATCTGCCCCGGCCCGCAGTGATTTGTTGTCCCAGTTTCTATTGGAATGACTATTCTGGTCAGCGTAGATGCCGGGGGTGATGCGCTCAAAGTCGTTAAAATTACTATTGGCCCCTTGAGCAATATTGATATTGCCAAATACATTGAGATTCCGTGTGCGGTTATTGATACTCAGGTTGCCATTCGACCGGCCATGTTTCGCCTGGTTGTGGTTGAGGCTGATCGTGGCATTGGTGCCCAACGATTTGTCCTTGATCAACCGAATGTTGATGATTCCGGCGTTTCCCTCCGCCTCATAACGGCTGGAAGGCTGCGTGATCACTTCAATAGCTTCGATCTGAGTTGACTGCAGTGTTTTGAGATAGTTGGCCAAATCATTGCCTTTGAGGATGGATTGTTTGCCATCGATATATACCCTGACACCTGTTTTCCCGATCAGCATGAGTTGTTCGTTATTGTCCACCACTACGCCAGGCGCTTTGCGTAGCAATTCAAGAGCATCATTTCCAATAGCATTGATGGAACCTTCTACGTTGAATACCGTTTTATCCGGCTTGACTTCTATGACCGGCCGTGTAGACGCGACTATGACCTCACCCAATTGTGTCGCAAACGGGATCATTTCTATTTGCCCTAAAACCGTTATTTTATCAGATTGAATGACAAAGGGGGTTGAACTATGTACATCGTAACCGACAAATGAAATATTGAGATAGTAGGTACCTGGCTGGATATAGATAAACGAAAATGAACCGTCATCTTCCGAGTACCCCGCTTTCTTCATGATCGAATCTGTAACGGAAAAAAGGGTCAGGGTGGCAAAGCCGATGGGCTCCTTGTTTTCATCCACAACGCGTCCACGTACTCCTGTCTCCACATTTTGCGCTTGGAGTATAAGCGTATGGAGCAATACTATGGAAAACAAAAGACTAATTCTTTTCATTTGGCTTGGTTTTGTTTAATACTTCATGACTCAAAATTCGGCTTAAAGGTTGCTGGTCAAATACTTTTATCGACAAACCAAAGGTTTCCAGGGATTAGTGATCTCTTTTTCTTCCCACCCCCTCCCGTTTTTTAACAAATCAGATTTCTGACGGCTTATAATCTTGAAGGCCCGCGGTGATGGATTTCGTTATACTTTTATCAGATGTTCCGTTGCCACTTGTATGCTGATGTTCTCAACAGGTTCTGCCTTCCGGCCCTGCTGTGGATCATTCCCTGGATCAGTTCCGGACAAATGGATACGCTACAAAGTTTGAAGGAAGTCACAGTGACCGCCTTGCGGATTGATTTTACGGACGTAGGTAAACACACGGATGGCATTGACAGCCAGGATCTCGCGCGCATCCGGTATGACAACCTTGCCACCTTGCTGATGGGACAAACCCCTCTGTTTGTCAGATCCTATGGCAATGGTACCCTGGCCACACTCGGCATCCGGGGGGGTAGTGCCAATCATACCCAGTTGCTTTGGAATGGCATTCCACTCCGTAATCCGATGCTGGGTATGGTCGATCTTTCACTTATTCCGTCTGTATTCTTTGACAACGCAAGTGTGCATTATGGTGGTCATGGGGCTGCATTTGGGTCTGGTGCTATTGGAGGGCTGATTTCTTTTGCCAATGAACGCACACCGGATCCCAATACGGTGCATCTGCATCTTTCTGCCGGCAGTTGGGACCGCAGACTTGCAGAGGTCAGAGCCGACTATGGATCAAAGGCCCTGCGTTTTTCCACCCGCGTCTTTTCACAGTATATGCTCAATAATTTTCGGTATCGCGTCTTAAAGGAATTGCCGGAACGCAATCAGGTGCATCATAAACTGGATAACGCAGGATTGCTACAGGAAGCCACTTGGCAAATGAGCGCTCGGGAAAGACTTACAGGCCGTTTGTGGTTTCAGGACACAGACCGGCAGATTCCTCCGTTGTCAACTCAAAAGTCAAGTGCTGCCGCCCAGCAAGATCATGCTGTCCGAGCCTCATTACATTGGGCCCGCAATGGTGACCGAATAGACTGGCAGGTGAAAGCAGCAATGCTGGACGAATCCATCGACTATCAGGATTCGCTGATCCAGTTGTTTACACATCACCAGTTTCGGACGTGGCTTGCAGAAGGTGAGTTTTCATTAACGTTGGCACCCGGACTGCGACTGGCATCCGGACTTTATGGGGAGCAGGTTCAGGCCTCGTCAGTAAATTATCAGGATGCAATGCGACAACGCAGGCAGATCGCTGCCTTTGCTTCATTGCGATATGTGCAAGATGCCTGGATCTGGAGATTTCAGCTTCGGGAAGAGGTCACCCAGTCCAGCTGGTCCCCGTTGTTGCTCGATCTTTCTACCGAATGGCTAATAATTAAAAACCTGCGCTGGAAAGCCAGTCTCTCTCGCAACTATCGTGTGCCATCCCTCAATGATCTTCACTGGAGACCAGGAGGCAATGAAGATCTTGTGCCGGAGTCAGGCTGGACCGTCGAAAGTGGCATCACCTTGACCGTGGGCCAAACCCGTAGAAAATTCCAGGCTTCTCTGACAGCATACACACGGACACTCGATCAGTGGATCATGTGGATGCCGCCAGTCAGAGATTTGCGCAATTTTTGGTCCCCGATCAATGTGGCACTGGTGCACAGCAAAGGGATTGAGTTCAGACAAGAGGCGATGTGGATGCTGGGTTCATTCCAACTGGATCTGCATGGAGGTATTGATATGACCTGGTCGACATTTGGTACAGCCCTCCCGGTATTTACTATTGAAGAGGGCGATCAGTTGTTTTATGTTCCCGTTGAAAATGTGCTCGGTGGACTCACGGTAAGCCGGAAAGGATGGAGCATGTATTACCGGCAACATTGGTTTGGTTCTGCTCCGGGTATCAATGAAGAGGTGAAAGCAGCCACAGTGGGTATGGCAGGTGGTGCTGTTCACTTCAGCCATGCCGATGTCAGAGGATCCCTGTATCTCCAGGCAGAAAATATCTGGAATGTACCTTATCGCATCATTGAGCGCCGTCCGATGCCGGGGAGATCGTTTGTCGGGGGAGTTCGGTTGCGCTTTGAGTAAGGCCTGCCTGGCAAAACCTGAGACAATGTCGCGGGGGCGATAAAGATTTAATCCATTTCCGAATAAAAAAAGGTTAATTTGCCTTGAAAATAGAACCTCGATGAAGTCAGTTGGTCATTACGCTATTTGCTTATTGTTTTTCTTGGTTACTGTTGCTGGCCATGCTCAGGTGCTTGCCGGTTTTGAAAACTTTGGATTGAAACCGGGTCAATACCTCAATAACGCCGCACCGGGCGCCATCTTCAGCAGTGGTTCCATTGAACTTCCCAATTTCTATGATCCGGAGTTTAATTATTGGTCCGGATGGGCCATCTCGGCAGATACCAACACAACTATGCCGGGCTTCCTCAATCAGTATAGTGCGATAGCAGGCGGTGGCGCATTGGGTACGACATCCTATGCTGTCGGATACATATACGATCCTACAGTCATCCGCCTTGCCCCCAACGCCATCGGAAAACCTATGATCGGGATGTATGTGGCCAATAGCACCTATGCGTATCTGAGCATGCGGGATGGTGATGGTTTTGCCAAGAAGTTTGGAGGCGAGACCGGCAATGACCCAGACTTTCTGCTGCTGACAATAAAGAAATACGCGGGAGGAGCTGTACACGATGACAGTATCACTCTCTATCTGGCAGATTATCGCTTCCCGCAAAAGGAGAAAGACTATATCCTCCATGACTGGACGTATGTGGACCTTACAGTGTTGGGCGGAGTAGACTCCCTCGTGCTGAAACTGACCTCCAGCGATATCGGGATCTTTGGTATGAATACACCAGCTTATATGTGTATTGATCAGGTGAGTACTGACAATCTCTTATCCTCATCCTTGGCTGGTCGTCAGCAGATATCCATGATGGTGGGACCCAACCCGGCCCGGGATGTTGTCTATATGGAGTTTCCCGTGCGAGGCCAGCTCACAGCAGTCAGAGCAGATGGAGTGGTGGCCTGGACCGGGCAAGTGGACGAGGGGCATCAACAGCTTCACGTGGCCGAGTGGCCAAGAGGATTGTATATCCTGACCTTCAATGATTATCCGGTAGGCAAAGTTGTTCTGGAGTGAGAACTGAGTTCATCTGACACTTTTCGTTACCTTTTTCTGCCTTTTCGTCTCCAAAAGCGACTGGCTAACGAAGTTTTGTGATGTCAGGTAGCACCATCAGACTTATTTTGGCGTGTATGCTTCGTTTGATAAGTTTTATAGTATGTTGGACAGGTTTGCTTGCAGCCCAAACATCTGGGGAGCATACAACAATCTGGAAAGCCGATCAGGGTAAAGTTTCTTTCATTTCAGATGCCCCCCTGGAGTTGATTCGGGCCGAAAGCGAAGCACTTCGGGGTGTACTCGATCCGGTCACCCGCTCCTTTGCTTTTACGTTGCGGATCAATAGCTTTGAAGGCTTCAATAGTGATATTCAGAAAACACATTTTCTGGAAAATTATTTGGAGGAAAAGAAATTCCCCGTGGCGACCTTCAGTGGTAAAATTATAGAGGATACACCTTTTGATATACCCGGTACCTATTCCGTCCGGGCAAAAGGAATGCTGAGTATTCATGGCGTGACCAAAGAACGGATCATCCGTGGAGATCTGACCATCCAGGACGATAGCATGGTTCTCGATGCCCTGTTTATAGTACCCTTGGAAGATCATGGTATTAGCATCCCCCGTATCGTGCGTCAAAAAATCGCAGAAGAAATCGTCGTTACGCTCCGGATGACGATGACGAAAGGATCGAAATCATGATCCGGCTGTTGGCCATCCTCTGGTGCGTCGGGCTTGGATTTCCAGGAAAGGCTCAGGACCCCTACTTTATGCAGCATGAAATGAGCGAGGGAGATGAAGGATCACCCATTCATGCGATATTTCAGGATCATCAATGCATGATCTGGCTGGGAACGGAGAATGGACTGGTCCAATATGATGGTACAGTTTGGCAAGATCACCCGATCATACCAGATGGTACTGCTATATCGGTCACTGCACTTTTTGAGGATCAGTCGCACCATATATGGATCGGGACATCCAGTGGCCGGATCTTTATTCTCGATCCATCACGCACTTCGCGCGAGTTTCTACCCGACGAAGGTCATCCCACCAAGCCCATCACAGCTATAGGTCAGGACCCACAGGGTTTTATATGGATGGCTTCATATGGAGAAGGTGCCTATGTCTATTCCGGATCCAGGCTCTATCACTTGGGTATGGATGATGGACTCCGGAGCGACGACATATACGCCATGACCATTACACCCCATGGTGAAGTGTGGCTGGGCACCGATGATGGGATTAATATATGCACGTTTACGAATGAGCGAAAATACATTCGCGCACTGGGTCTGGCAGACGGACTACCGGATCAGATCGTAACCGCCCTGAAGTCGGATGAAGCTGGCAATATCTGGATTGGCACATTTGAAAAGGGGGTGGTACGATTTGATGTAACCTTGCAAAAAATTGTAGTGCCATTTCAACCCCAGATCCACGATGAGATCACCTCATTTACCTTGTTCGATCAGGATGAGATTTGGATTGGTACACGGGCAAACGGAGCGTGGCGCTATGAACACAACAGGCCTTTCCCACGGAAGATCCTCAACCCGGTGGCGTTGCGTCAGGAGAAAGTAAGGGATATGCTCACCGATGTGGAGGGCAATATCTGGATTGTCACCTCCCGGGGAACCGTTTTTTCCGCAGTGCGTCCTTTTGAAACGCTTGTTGCAAATGTGCCTGACATCCAGGCGTTATATTGCGACCATCAGGATCGTGTTTGGATCGGCACGCGTCTTGGATTATTCAGAGTAGAAGAATTTCCGGAAGATATATCGCGTACCGTTCGAGAGGCGACTCATTATGATTTCAATATAGCCAGCTTGATAGAGGATCGGTTTCACAATCTGTGGATTGGAACGATTGACCAGGGTTTATATGTCTATCATCCTGCTTCTGGAAAGGTCAGGCACATCGGCTCCATTATCCGGAAGGGTGGCCTGTCTGTGATGTCCATGGATACATCGACAGCAGAAATCTGGCTGGCTACCTTAGAGGGTGTTGTGTCTTATCCATCCTTCCTAAACATTATGTATGACCCTGATCCTGCTTTCGGTTTACTGGAAGATCCATGGCCATCCAATCTGCATTTTATTTTTCAGGTGTATGTCGACTCCGGAGACCGGGTATGGTTTGCTACAGATGGCAATGGGTTGTTTTGTATGGAGGGTGGACAAATCCGCCAATACACGGGTCAGGATGAGGTCCGGATCCGCACAGTGTATTCCCTTTGCGAAGATCAGCGTGGCCATATCTGGCTCAACACACCTGATCATGGGCTGATTGAATTTGATGGATCGACATTTACACCACTTGGTGTGAAAGACGGTTTGGGACACCCACAATCTGCTGCATTTCTGGCCAGCGGCACCGGAGATTTTTTGATCGCACATGGCCGTGGAGTAGATCTACTGGAACCAGGTCGCAAACACTTTATGTACTATCGAGCTGAAATCGGATTGCGCTATTTTGAACCAGCACTGAATGCCATCGCCAGGAATTCAAGAGGTCATGTTTATGTGGGGGGCAGAAGTACACTGGTGCGCTATCTCGCACCGAAAGAAAGACTCAGTATTCATCCAAAAACACTGATTACACGGGTCCGCGTGTATGATCAGGAAATCGACTTTTATCGTACAGATCGGATGCCGTACTATCGTAACTATATTTCCATTGACTACGTTGGCCTTTGGTATACATCGCCCACATCCGTTAAGTATCAGTATAAACTGGAGGGTTATGATCTGGAATGGAAGGAATCCCGGGATAAGACCGCTTCTTATTCCAACCTCCGACCAGGGGCATACACGTTTATAGTCAAAGCATCAGAAAATAATTTTTTCCTGGACGAACCTGCCGCAACCTATAGTTTTACGATCCGGAAACCATTTTGGTGGCAGGCCTGGTTTGTAGGACTTGTGGGATGTGTGAGCGCAGGTATCCTGTACTGGATCGTGAAAGCCCGCGAACATCGTTTTCAACGACAGACGTTATTAAAAAAGGAAATGATCGAATCCCAATTGGCCACCCTCAAAGCGCAAATCAATCCACATTTTCTGTTCAATAGTTTCAATACATTGATTACGCTCATTGATGAAAACGCAATGAATCCTCGCGTCGCTATCGAGTATGTCGAGAAACTTGCGGATTTCTACCGGAGTATATTGCAGTACAGGGAGCAGGAATTGATTTCACTTTCAGAGGAGTGGAGCCTGGTACAGCATTTTGTCTACCTGCTTGAAAAGCGTTACGGATCTAATCTTCGTCTGAATGCGGATCCTCCTCCTGCAGAAGGTTTTATCATGCCCCTGGTATTGCAGATTCTGGTAGAGAATGCTGTCAAACATAATGTGATATCAGAGAAGTATCCACTGGTGATCAGGATTTCGATAGATCCCGATGGTTATATATCCGTCATGAATACTATACAGGCGAAATCACAACCAGAACCTTCAACGCGTTTTGGACTCCAGTCCATCATCAAACGATACCAAATGCTGACAGATCGAAAAGTCATGGTGGAGCAGGATGACCTGCGCTTTATCGTTCGTATTCCGATCATTCAAAAATCATCATTATGAATATACTCATCATTGAGGATGAGCCTGCTGCAGTCAGACGATTGCAGAAGCTTATTGGCGAGATTGATCCGCAACATGTCGTCATCGGATCATTGAGTAGTATCGAAACAGCCGTCGACTGGCTCAGATCTCATCCTTCTCCTGATGTCATCCTGATGGATATACATCTGGCAGACGGGTCCGCTTTTGAGATTTTTGAAAAGGCACGTTTCACGGCTCCGGTTATTTTTGCCACAGCGTATGACGAGTATGCATTGAAAGCTTTTAAAGTCAGTGCAATCGATTATTTACTCAAACCGATCAAACAACCGGAACTGGCACACGCGCTTCAAAAAGTACAGGGCCAGCCATCACCTCCTGATGAAACACAGGATCTGGTGCAAAGACTCATGGAAGCCGGGTTGATTAAAAAGAACCGGAAAATTTTAGTCCGGATGGGGCAATCCATCAAATTGGTAGATCTGGAGCAGGTAGCCTATTTCTATTCCAGGGATAAAATCAGTTTTGCAGTATTACCTGGCAACAAGCGCTATCCTTTGGATCATAGTCTCGATCAGATTGAGCAGATGGTGGATGCCAAGCACTTTTTTAGAATCAACCGCCAGTTTATAGTAAATATGACTGCCATTGAAGAAATGATCGCATACTCCAAGTCACGTGTAAAACTCAAGCTAATCCCGCATACAGACGAAGACGCCATTGTCAGTAAAGAGCGCTCACCGGATTTTAAAAAGTGGCTGGTGGGACAGGAGTAGTTCCCTTTTAATGTTCGTCCTGGCTCATCATTTCTGGTCCATGATGGGGTATTTGGTCCAACGTATATTACATAAGCAGAGAGCTCGCCTCGATATTAGATTCTCATTAGATTTTTCGAAATGCAGGTGCGAGATTTCGGTGTGTCGTACTTTTGCACATCTTTTTACTCAATTTATTTGACACATGTGCAGATTTCTCCTCATTTGCTCCCTGATCCTGACCTGGTTTTTGTCCACTGGTCCATTACAGGCGCAGACCCCAACGGATGCCCTCATGATGGACAAGGGTCAGATATGTTTTGCTGCCCTGTATTCCCGGGATACCTGGGATGAATACTGGGAAGGAACCCTCAAACGAACCAACGGAAATATCGGCACGCTCACCCGTCAGGTGTTTATGCCCATGTTTTCATTGGGCATCACAGACAGGGTCAATATTCTGGCTGCATTGCCGTTTGTCTCTTCTCAGGCCAGCGCAGGCCAGCTGAGGGGGGTGTCGGGTTTTCAGGACCTGAGCCTATGGATTAAAGCCAACGCACTCGAAATATACCCTGGACAAGGAACCCTGACATTCCATACCACACTTGGCTTTACAGTTCCTGCCGCAGACTATCTCGAGGATTATATGCCATTAAGTCTGGGTTTAGGATGCCCGGATTTGTCGCTGAGGGGTATCCTTCAGTACCGGCTTGATATGGGCCTTTATGTAAGAGGTCAGGCAGCCTATATGGTCAGAGGAAATGCGAAGATTGAGCGTGATTACTACTATACTACACATGGAGTATATTCCAACAAAGTGGATATGCCCAATGCACTCGGCTATGGGGGTACTTTAGGTATTTGGATGCTCAATAATTCGCTCAATCTGGAAGCGACCTATGATGGATTGCATACGTTTGGAGGATTTGATATTCGGCGGCAGGATGTCGGCTTTCCGTCCAACCAGATGATCTTTACCCGTTTTGGTGGGGGCCTGCATTATTTTGTACCCTTCGTTCCGGGGCTCGGCATTATCGCCCAGGCAAATAAGATCCTGACAGGTAGAAATGTAGGCCAGTCCAACATGATAACAGCCGGACTGACGTATCAGTTTGGACTATGGAATACCAGCTCATCCGCAACACAACAATAAGATCTCTTGCTTTTAAACGAACTTGAAATGAATATTCTCCGCAATATATTTCCCTTGGGTCTGTTGGTCGTCATTCTGATGGGATTTCAGTCCTGCACTGAAGATCTGCCCACCTATCTGTCGTACGATCCATATGAATATGCTTCTCTCGATCAGGATGGAGGCAACTGGACCCCGAACCTGCTGTCCTCAGCTTCCCAGGTAGGTATTCCGGCACCTGCTGATGCATCATCACCAGCGTATTTGGCAGAACTAGCCGAGCTTAAAACCATTTCCGGTCAATTGACCGGTGACCAAAGGAAAGCCGTCGAATACTGGGCAGGGAATGGACTCATTCGGTGGAATGAGTTGGCCCGGGAGATGGCAGCCAAATACAACCTGGCACCAGCACCTAATGCAGATGGTACTTATCCGGGACCAGATCCAATGAATCCGGCCACCTATCCGCTGTTTCCTTTCGCACATCCACCATATTCCTCCAGAGCCTTTGCTTATTGGGCAGCGGCACAATATGATGCCTTGATTGCCGCATGGCATTATAAGTATCAATTCAATCGGCCTGCACCTTACAATGCAGATGGAACGATTGTGACCCATCTGCCGGAGCATGACCTGCCGGGCTATCCGTCGGATGGCGCCGTCATCGCCGCGGTATCCAAAGATATACTGACCGCTATGTTTCCGTTGGAAAAGGATTTCATTCTGGAGAAAGCAACTGAGCATCAAAACAGCCTTCTCTGGGCAGGTATGAATGTCCAAAGTGATATCATCGCAGGTGATTCGTTGGGCCGTGCAGTCGGACAAATATTCAGAATGCGGGCAGCAAATGATGGTATGCGTAATGCCCAAACCCCGCGTTCCCGCTCAGATTCAATTCGGGACGCCGCACAGGCCACTCATGGTTGGCATTGGGTCAATCTGGAGTCGCCTCCACGGCCTGTAGGGATTACCCCATTTTTCAGTAAGGTGCAACTTTGGGTTTTGCCCAATGTGGAGATCGTACGTCCGGTGCGTCCTCCAGTCCCCAGTACGGCTGAATTCAAGACTTTCGCGGATGAACTTGAACATACCCTTGATAACCTTACCAATGAGCAGCGTCGGATAGCCAATTTTTGGTCGGATGGTTTAGGTACATATACACCACCCGGCCACTGGAACCGGTTTGCCTGCGAGTACATCGTAGAATACCGGAACAATCCGCTCCGGGCTGCCCGGACTTTGGCCTACCTCAATATGGCCATGCAGGATGCGGGTATTGCCTGCTGGGATGCCAAGTATTATTACCATTACCCGCGTCCTATACAAGCTATGCCGGGCTTTAAAACCATACTGGGCACACCCAATTTCCCCAGCTATACATCAGGACATTCCATGTTTTCCGCAGCCGGGGCTGAAGTATTATCGCATATTTTCCCGCAAGAGGCATCCCGGTTTCAGGCCTGGTCGGATGAAGCAGCACTATCCAGATTATATGGAGGTATCCATTACAGATTCGATATCACGGCCGGTAATGAAATGGGTAAAGTTGTCGGGCAGTACGTCGTCGCTCGTATGATCGTCGATGGCGGAGAATAGATGCACAGGACCAAAAAAGAAGTGAGAAAAGGTGTGGCCCTGAAAAGCCGCACCTTTTTAGTTATTGTCGTTTGAAATCGAATTCAAGGCCCTCCCCGTCCAGCGATTCAACCCGTACACGAAGGCGATCTGTCATATCGTCCACGCCTGAAGTGGCTCCGGGTAACCAGGTGTACAATATCCGCTGCGGAAAATCATGTTCAGCATTCTCAAAAACCAATCGCACCGGATCGGACTGAACAAGTTTAAAAGGAACGGCTTTGCCATCATTCTGATCCGGCAAGGTTGGGATATACCAGTAGTGGTCATCCTTCCATTCGATGACGATATGCTCCAGCAGGATTGTATCCCGGCCTGAAACCTTCAGACCTTTTCCAGCCATCATGTGCGATTCAAGTGGCCCCCAGGTCTCAAGACGAATACTTCCATTGGGCCGGCTCATAGCCCAGTTGCCTTCCAGCCATTCAAATGAAGGGGATGCATGCGATTGAGCTGAAAGGTCATATCCTGTTGAAAACAACAACCCCATGAGGATAAGAGCTGATTTCATTATTTCGAGTTTAGAGTTTTCAAATATACCCTTTATCTGGCAGCGTCTTGAAGTAGAACCTTTACATCAGGTACCCGGACGACGGTCTATTCAGCCGAGACAAGTTCTTTATCGTGGAAAATTGTAGAAGCCTACTACACTACTTTTTTACAGGGATCCTTGGCACATAAGGTATATTTGCCGTCCGGAGTTTGAAAACTTGAAGGTTGATCGGGCATTCTGACTATTGATTTCTTTAGGCATAAAATCCCATACATGGGGCTTGCATGAAAACAGCACAATCTAAAGTTACTGCCGCCAGTCTGTTGGTAACACTCGGTATCGTCTTCGGCGATATCGGTACATCCCCTCTCTATGTTATCGCCGCGATTATCGGCAAGAATACAGTCACTTCCGATCTGATCCTGGGAGGCTTGTCCTGTATTTTCTGGACGCTGACCATACAGGCGACGTTCAAGTATATCATCCTGACCCTGCGGGCTGACAATCATGGAGAAGGAGGGGTATTGTCATTATACTCTCTGATCAAACGGGTAGCACCTAGATGGACGATTTATGTGGCGATGCTGGGATGCGCAGCACTGATCGCCGACGGTATGATCACACCAGCCATTTCCCTTACAGCATCGGTAGAAGGGTTGAAAAGCCTGAATGAGAGTGTACCCGTTATCCCTATCGTCATTGTGATCCTGGTCGGACTCTTTACGTTTCAGCAGTTTGGGACAGATAAGATCGGCAAGTCTTTTGGTCCCATCATGCTCGTCTGGTTTTCTATGCTGACTATTTTCGGCCTGATGTCAATGAGTGAAACCCCGGGCATTCTTAAAGCCATCAATCCGGTCTATGCCTACGATTTATTGACTTCTCATCCCGGAGCGTGGGTGATTGTCGGGGCTGTGTTCCTCTGTGTCACTGGTGCTGAGGC
Source organism: Saprospiraceae bacterium (assembly GCA_041746735.1). GTDB lineage: Bacteria > Bacteroidota > Bacteroidia > Chitinophagales > Saprospiraceae > Opimibacter. The sequence continues at coordinate 47,589 of JBGTGP010000027.1, read as the reverse complement.
CATGTATTCAGATCTTGGACACGTAGGGAAAACGAACATTCGTATCACATGGGTACTCGTCAAATCTGCTCTGCTGATCAATTATTTTGGTCAGGGAGCCTGGGTGATCCAGCATCTGGAAGGCCAGACGCTGGACGGATTGAACCCTTTTTTCGAACTGATGCCCAGGTGGTTTGTCGGTACAGGCGTGGGGATAGCAGCTCTGGCTTCAGTTGTAGCGAGTCAGGCATTGATCAGTGGGTCATTTTCCCTGATCAATGAAGCCGTTAAACTGGATACCTGGTTCAGAGTGCAGATCCTCTATCCCAGCAAGCATCGTCAGCAGATCTTTATACCGGTGATCAACCACATCCTCTTTGCGGGAGCAGTTTTCATCGTCCTGTATTTTCAGACCAGTCTCGCTATGGAAGCCGTATATGGTGTGGCCATTACCATCACCATGCTGACAACCTCCTTGTTGCTCATCTTTTTCTTTCGCTATAAACTTCATTGGCCTTGGCTGAGTGTCGGTATCGTGACGGCAATATTCATGACGGTAGAGTGTTTCTTTTTTGCGGCCAACCTGCACAAACTGGCACACGGAGCCGGATTTACGATCATCCTGATGATTCTGTTTACATTGGTGATGGTCATTTATTATCAGGCCAAACATGTCATGCTTCGCAAAAAGAAGTTTGTGGATGTGCATCAATACGAAGACATTATCACCGATGTCAGCAATGATCCGGATATCCCCAGGTTTGCCACCAATATCGTCTATCTGACCAGTGCCTATTCGATCCACCGGATGGAGAAACAAATCCTGAAATCCATCTATCAAAAGCAACCCAAGCGGGCGGATGCGTATTGGTTGCTGCATTTCAATGAAACGGAGACACCATTTCAACAGGAGTATGATTTTCATGAAATTGTAAAGGGCAAGATTTTCCGGATTGATTTCAATCTGGGCTATAAAGTCAAACCCAATGTACGGGAGATGTTTACGCAGGCGATTGAAGAACTCAGCGCCAAAGGAATCATCGACCTTAGCAATCGGTATGAAAGCCTGAAGAAACACAAGGTCAACGCGGACTTTCTGTTTATCGTTATGCGAAATACCTTCAATCTGGATTCAGAAAGTCCTGTATCCGAAATCTTTTTGCTCAATGCCTATAGTGTCCTTCAGCGCATAGAAGAGCCGCCTGAGCAATATCTGGGGATCGACCGCAATTCATTGCTGGTCGAGTACATCGCCCTGAGATAAATAAGGGTATCAAAAAGGCGAGTCTCCCTGTAGGGGGTGCAGGTTCATTTATTGTGTGGGAGAAATAGTATCGCGGTCTATCGGCTCGCCATTGACTTCGACAAGAATAAAATTTTCATACCGGGCTTCATAGATGACCACCCCGGTGCTATCCCATTTGCGGATATAGCCATCCAATTGTCCCTGATTAAAGTTGCGCAGAAATTGGGGTGTTCCGTTCGTATAAAATACCGTGTCGCCACCATGGATCTGTCCATTTTCATAATATTGGACTTCCTTGATTTCACCCCCTGGATAATAGAAGACCGATTTGCCGACCTGAATATCATCTTTAAAGTCCCGCTCGCTGCGGATACTGCCATCGGGATTGTATTCGGTCATGCGGCCTTCTTTCTTCCCATTGACCATCGTATGGCGCCGGCTGATCTCGCCGGTTCCGTAATATTGGATGATCTCTTCTGCTTGGGGTTTGCCAGAGGTACAGGACAGGATCATACCCATGACCGTCATGAGTATGGCATTGTGCAAACGTTGTTTCATTCGACTGAATTTTGATGACAAAGCTATAAACGAAAAGAGACTGTGGTGGGATCACAGTCTCTTTTCATTTATTAACCAAGTGCAAAATTATTTTTTCCAGGGCAAGGCATTGACTTTGCGGCCGATGACTGTTCCATGCCGAACACCTTCATCACAATCCATTCTAAAATGAACACCAAGTAATACCCGTGACCAGGCATTTTCAAGTGCCATTTCATAAAAACTGCCGAATGTTCGCGGTACACCTTCAAACTCCGTACGGCCCAGGTGGCAATTGTCCGTCATGGCATAGGCATATCCAAATACGCTGGCCAGAGCTTCAGCGCCAGCCGCACCCATGGTGGAGTGACCAGAAGGATAAGCAGGGAAAGGAGGTGTAAATCCGATATCACCAGTCAACGGATTGTTGAGATTGGGGACATAGGTTGGATCTATTACTTTTTTGATGTACGTATCTGGACGTTCTACATTGTAATGATACTTGGAATGCCAGCAACCTACTGCAGCGTCATTGAGGGCCATGCCCACTTTGGCATACATCTCAAGTGCAGTCTCCAGATTTACTTTGTCTTTTTCAATCACCTGATTGCCGACAGCAACCCAGCGAGGGCCGGGGCTAAAGGTCAGGTTGAGCAGGTCGTCACTCCAAAATTCGCCGATCCATTCTGTTACATAGTCCGTAGCCGCATTTTTAGTATACACTTGCAAGGCTTGTGAATAATATTCAGAGTTTGGATTTTCATTGTACGACATAAAATAGGCAGAGGGAGGCAGAGCTAGTTTGTCTGCATTTTTGATGGCAAAGGTGCGAACCCGGCCGAAATACGGACCCATAGGACTGGTTGGGCCTGGCTCAGTCGGTCTCCAATTACCGGGGCCGTCATAATGGGTAGTCCAGTCATAAGTTTCATTGGTGGTGAAATTACCAAAAGGATTTTTATAGGCCTCGTGGCCATACGGATCGGTCGTGGACCACTGCCAGACAGCGAGACCTACAGATTCGCCATATGTTTTTGAGCGATTGAATACTTCGTCACCAGCCTCAGCACGATATTTGTCATTCAGGCGTTTTACCAATACATCCCATTCATTCCGTACATGCGTTGGGGGTTCTTCCGTAAAAAAGTTAGGCATCATGACCGAATAAACACCGTGAACTACAGAAGGCCAATGGTATTGTTTGGAGCCATCTATATTCGGAATATTGAGGCCATTGTACAGATTCTCCAAAGAGTTATAATTTGGCATACCCGTGACGCAGGCTTCATACGCTGCCAGACCCAAATGGCCAAGGGCGCGCGGAGCAGGACCCGGTCGGTAACCAGAGGCATATCGCTCTATGTCGAGGAAAAGTTTGTTCCATTCCAAAGCAGCCTCAGCGCCATAATTGGCAACCAGAGCATTCCCTGAAATGATATCATCTTCTTCTTTACAGGACACGAAAAAGAGTGATACAAAAAGTAAGAGCAAGAATGGAAAAAGGAGTGGTTGATGTTTGTTCATGGTTTTTGCATTAGGTACACAAGGTAATCGATTCAAAAATCAGGCCCAAATTTACTTCATTAAATGAAAAAAAATACCCTCTTGTGGCTTAGAATATACTTAGAAATGGCAGAATTCGGGCTTAAAGTGTCACTTTTGGGCATTAATATGTCCGAATAGGTATGAAAGTACTGATTATTGAAGACGAAGCTAAGGCAGTACATTCCCTGAGACAGGGGTTGATGGAGCATCAGATTGAGGTTGATTTTGCCCTTGACGGAACGGAAGGGTTTCGTTTAGCTACTGAAAATCAGTACGATGTGATCATTTCAGATATCATCGTTCCGGGCATCAACGGGTTTGAGCTGACGAAGTTGCTCCGGAATCGGGAAGTCCGGGTTCCGGTATTGCTCCTGACTGCTCTTAGTGATACAGATGATAAGGTTTTAGGTCTGGAAGCCGGCGCGGACGATTACCTGACCAAGCCGTATGAGTTTAAGGAACTTCTCGCCCGGATTAAGGCACTCAATCGACGGGTAAATGAGAGTCAGGCCCTCAAATCCCTGGTCCAGTATGCCGGTATTGAAATGAACCTCTTGACCAAGGAGTTTTTCAGAGAAGGCCATAAAATCGAACTGACCCCCAAGGAGTTTGCGTTGATGGAATACTTTATTCGCCACCAGGGTCGTGCGATTTCAAAAGCTGAGATCGCTGAGAAAGTCTGGGATATCAATTTTGAGACAACCTCCAATGTCGTAGAGGTGTATATTAACTATCTGCGCAATAAAATGGATAAACCCTTCGGAAAGAAACTTATCCATACCGTTTTTGGCTTAGGATATATTCTGAGAGAGGAAAGGTGAACGTCCCTATTCGGCATTACCTTTGGTGCACCGCCTTTCCGGTGATCACACGACCATGCAGATACGTGTCCGGCTTACGCTTCAGTTTATACTGATCGCTTCAGGAATACTCCTGGCGGCGTTCAGCTATATCTACTTTCAGTTTAAGCGGAACCTGCAGGACGAGTTTTATGCTAATCTGAGGTCCAAAGCCCTGCTCATCGCTGAAATGGTCGCAGGCAAAAAATCAAGTGGAGAGGAGTTTAAAATCGAATCCTTCACAGCCTCCGAAAGTTTCCTGTCCGGCGAGTACCCTGAAAATATATCCATCTATGATCTCGATGGCCGACGGCTGTATTCCTTCAATCCCGCACCGGATGATATCCGGCAAGTAGCCCTCATGGATGTGAAGGTCAACGGTGAATGTCGCTTTATCCATCGCAAGTTCAATGCGCTGGGGGTCCTGTATACCAATAAAGCCGGTGGGCGGTTTATCATCGTAGCCGAATCCGTTTTTGACAATGTCCATTTGAATAATCTGACCCGGATTTTGATCCTGGTTTTTCTCATCGCCATCACAATGATTGCCTGCGGGGGATGGCTGTTTTCGCGTCAGGCTCTTGCTCCGATCAGCCGGATCATGAATCAGGTCGATGCCCTCCTGCCCACCGATATGAGCCACCGTCTTGTTGCCTCAAATCAGCACGATGAGTTGTCCCGCCTGGTCATCACCTTCAACAAACTCTTGGACCGCATCCAGAGCGTGTTCAGAATGCAGAAAATGTTTTTGTCCAATATCAGCCATGAACTGAAGAACCCACTCAACGTTATTACCTCCCAGGTCGAAGTGACATTGGGACAGGAACGTCAGAAAGAAGTTTACCGCGGAACACTCCAATCGGTTCTGGCTGATGTAAAGGAGTTAAATAATGTGACAGACAAGTTGATGCAACTGGCGCGAATTAGCTCGGATGGAGCTACGATCCACTTTGAAAAGGTACGTGCCGATGAGTTGATCTGGCAGGCCAAAGAAATGTTACTCAAACATCATCCGGAGTATACAATCAGGTTTGAAGTCGTTAATCTCCCGGATCAGGAATCGAAATTGTACGTGAAGGGTAACGAACAGCTGCTGAAAACAGCCCTGGTCAACCTGATGGATAATGGATGCAAATACAGCCCGGACCATCAGGTGGAAGTGCGTCTCCTCTACACCCATGATGGGCGGACCAGAATGGAAATTGCTGACCAGGGCCCTGGTATTTCGCAGGAAGAATCGCATCTGGTCTTTGATGCATTTTACCGCAGTCCCAAAACATCGGGCCTAAAGGGGTCAGGGATCGGGTTATCTCTTGTCGATAGTATACTGAAATTGCATCAGGTGGATATTCAGTTGAAAAGTGAGTCTGGAAAGGGAACCCATTTTATTTTGACCTTCCCGGCGGAAAGTAAACCAGAACCCGTAACCTCACCATCATGAAATTCACATCGATGCCACTCCTACGTAAATGGGCACTTGCAGGATCCGGGGTACTGGCAGGCTTGCTTTTGCTGAGCTATGCCTACGGTTGCTTTCAGGCCGAGCCCCCAAAGCCAAATGACGAAATCAATATGGTGCTGGAATGGAACCGATGTCTGTTGGAGGCAGAGGTGGTGTCAGAAGGTCATCGCGGGCCAATTGTGGCCAGGACCTACGGGTATGTGGGATTGGCTGCTTATGAAGCCGCACTGCCGGGACTGGCAGGTGATTTTCAGTCATTGAGCGCCAGGTTTCCAGACCTGGAGCTGCCCGAAAGTCCTTCAGAATCGGTTTTCAATTCCGCCATTGCTTTGAATGCTTGTTATTCGGTAGTGATTGGCAGGTTTTATCTCTCCTCACCAGAGCCAGTCCGACATAAACGAGTGAGTCTGGAGGATAAGTGGGAGCGGATATTCGCCAGACATCTGGACACGGCTGTAGTCAGAATCTCCAGAGAATATGGACGAAGTGTTGGTCTGGCTGTATACCTGTGGTCGACCACGGATAGTCTCGGTTACAGGGCCAATCATCACAATTATGATCGTAATTACACGCCACCTGAGGGGGAAGGCCTTTGGGTCACCTCAGCGGATTTTCCCATGCCAGCACTCTTACCCTATTGGGGTGGTGTTAGGACGTTTTTGGCAGACCGGGAGATGTATCTGGCGCAGCCTCTTCCACCCTATTCTACAGCCACAAACCAACTTTACTATGTGCAGGCGTTGGAACTCATTTCCTTGAGCAAGTCTTTGTCTTCGGAAAACCAATGGATCGCTGAATTTTGGAATGATGATCAATCCGGATTCACCTTTACACCACCAGGACATTGGCTGGCCATCACCAATCAGGTCATTGAGATGGAACGTCCCTCACTTGAAAAGACCCTTGAAACGTACCTGCGTTTCGGTCTTGTCATGGCGGATGTCATGATAACCTGCTTCTACTCTAAATACCATTATAACCTTGAACGCCCCGAAACATTTATTCAAAAACATATTGATAAGAGTTGGAGACCTGCTACACCTTCGCCTTCATTTCCAGCTTATCCCTCCGGACATGCGATGATGGGGGCAGCAACAGCTGAAGTACTCACGCAGCTTTATGGTGATACATTCCGCATCACAGATAAAAGTCATCAGAACCTCCGTGACTTCAGTGTCCGGCCCCGCACTTTTAATTCCTTTCATGAGATGGCTAAAGAGAATGCACTGTCCAGGATATTACTTGGCGTTCACTGGCGTATGGATTGTGAAGAAGGTCTGCGGCAGGGCTTACTCCTGGGAAAGGAAATTAATGCTTTGCAACTGGAAATCCCCTTGACGAAATGACCAGGCGTTTTTTTCCAAGGAGAGCTTCGAAAATCGTAATGTTGGCCAAGAGGAGCAAAAAGGAATAGACAAAATCGTCAAGCGGAATCGTCCCCAAACGGATGCCCAGATATTCCTCAGGATTGTACATCACGACGGGACCTTTCGTGAAGCCACCGGTGAGGACACCATTGACCAACAGAAAAGGCAAGCAGGATACAAGATATGCCAGATAAAATCGTCCCCGGTATCCTCCCGGGATATACCGCCAGTGGAACATCAGGAAGGCGGCCGTCAGCAATGTTGTTGTGGAGGTATAGACGTGATCCCAGTAGATCCAACCTGTGATCGCCAGTATAGCACTCAGGGCTATGGTGATTTTTCGTTCGATAGCCGCAAAGGGCTCCCGCGGCATCACAGCATTGATCGACCAGTATATAAAAGTACAGGCAACAGGTATAACAATAAAAAAAAGACATTCCTCCACAGGAAGCCCAAACCATGATATCCCGGAGGTATAAACGTCAGAAAATCCCCATACCTCAAGATGGGTAAAATAGACATCCCAAACAAGAAAGAATAAGGTCACCGGCAGATTGGCCAGCAACACGAGCGGTAATACCCTATAGAATTTTAACCGGGATAAAAAACCAAAAACAAGCGGGAAGAAACCAGTAAAAAGTAATAGCCAGGCGTAAAGCCATCGGTTTTCAAAGAAAGGAATACGGGTAACAGGCTCAACCTCCCGCATCAGAATTCCGGAACGGACTCCGTCATTACCCCATATAAGACCTGCTATCAGCAGGAACAGTACAAACAATCCGCGTATCCACTTTGATGCGCGGGATGTCAGGCTTGAGGTAGGCATTATCTCCTGCCAGGTTTCATGTATTTCCGGTTGATCCACAACAGACCAAAAGATTCACCTTCTTCTTTCGTAGTTCTGGCATGATGTGCTCCATGCGCCCGAAGCACTGCCCTGGAATATTTGTTGTCCAGATGGCGAAACCAAGTAAACCTCCTGTGAATGTATACATCATGAATCATGAAGTAGATAAATCCATAGATGGTAATTCCTATCCCGACAGGCAGAAGCCATGTATACGAGGTAAATGAACCGGCAGCGAGACACGCGATCCCCGGTGTAGCAAAAACCAGAAAAAAGAGGTCATTTTTTTCCCACCAGCTTCCGGACGTATGGTCTTTTTTATGATGATCGGCATGCCAGTTCCAAAGTATCCCATGCATAATGAATTTATGGGCAAACCAGGCGACAAACTCCATGCCGAGGATGGCACCAAGACAAAGTGCGATAAAAAGCAGCGTACTCATGACATTAATTGCTTTAGCATTAGAGAACCTGATCCCGGGTCACAGTAAATTCATTTTCGCACGTACAGACGTTTTGACCAGTAACAGCATTTTTTCAAAATCACTGACCCGGATCCTTTTTTCCTGTAAAATATGACAAGGCGTTTCCCGGATTTTTTTAAACAGATTGAGGTAGTAAATATACGCCAAATACACTCCGGAACGAGAACTGGAAGGAAGAAGCAATATGCCTTTATATCCTTCCTGAAAATCAGCATAGATGTCGGCTTCGATTTGCTTTTTCACTTCTTCCGTAAATTGGTTGAAATCCACGCCAGGAAAATAAATCCGGCCACGTTCTTCAAAGTCGGATTTAAGATCGCGAAGGAAATTGATTTTCTGAAAAGCAGCGCCTAAACGACGGGCGGGTTCTCCGAGTTGCTGGTACAAACTTGTATCTCCTTGACAAAAAACATGAAGACACATTAATCCAACCACTTCGGCTGAGCCGTATATATACGTATCATAGCCTTCAGGACAATACGTCTGCCGGGTCAGGTCCATCTCCATACTATGAAGGAAGGCTTTGATGAGATCCCGGTCAATGCCATACGTATGCACCACATCCTGAAACGCATTGAGCACCGGATTGAGGCTTATCCGGTCATCCAGAGCATGCCAGGTATCGGCTTCGAATTTTTCCAGTAATGAAGCCTGCGGATAGTCATAGAAGGTGTCGACGATCTCATCCCCAAAGCGCACAAATCCATAGATGGCATATATCGGTCCACGTATAGCAGGGGCAAAAGCTCTGATACCTGCTGAAAATGAAGTGCTGTACCGCCGGGTGATCAGGCGGCTACATTCATGGCAGGTAGATTGATAGAGATCAAGCATATAGGTTCAGTACTTCTTTGGCTACAATTTGTCCGGAGATCAACGCCGGCGGTATCCCCGGGCCCGGAACGGTCAATTGCCCGGTGTAGAACAAGTTTTCTAATTTACGACTTTTCATCCGGGGTTTCAAAAAAGCCGTCTGACGCAAGGTATTGGCAAGCCCGTAGGCATTGCCTTTAAAGGAGTGATAGTCGGATATGAAATCGTTGCTCCCATACGAACGCTTGTAGATGATATGATCCCGGACAGATTGACCGGTGATATTCTCAATCCGGCGGATCATGAGATCATCATAGTGATCCCGCAATTCAGGCCCATCGTCAAGCCCCGGAGCGATAGGCATAAGTACAAAAAGATTCTCGTGTCCCGGAGGTGCCACACTGCTGTCTGTTACCGAGGGTACGGACATATAGAATAATGGATCGGTCGGCCATTTTTTTGAGGTATAAATCTCCTCACTGTGCTTTGTAAAATCAGCATCAAAAAACAAATTGTGATGCCGGACATCTCGTAGCTTTTTATTTAGACCCAGGTAAAATATCAGGCTCGAAGGCGCCATAACACGCGACTCCCAGTAAGCCGGACTATATTGGCGAAATGGCGGATCAAGTACATGCTGCTCCAGATGATGGTAGTCCGCACCCCCCACAACCACATCCGCCGGATAGGTCATCCCTGAGGTCGTGACCACTCCGGAAGCCTTACGATCTGTCACCAGAATCTTTTTGACTTCTGATTCAAATACGAATCGTACACCCAATTCTTTCGCAAGCGACACCATGGCGTCTACAATCCGGACCATACCTCCATCCGGATACCAAGTGCCCAATGCCATGTCTGCATAATTCATCATGCTGTACATAGCTGGTGTTTTGTTGGGTGTAGCCCCCAGAAACAACACGGGGAACTCCAGCAGACGAACCAATCTTGAATCCTTAAACCGTCCTTTGATTTCAGCAGAAAGGGATTTAAGCAATTGAAGTCGCAGTCCGGCTTTCATGATTTTCCAATTCACAAACTCCATAGGGCTATGGGCCGGCTTGAAGACAAATTCCTGCATGCCGGTTTTGTATTTAAACTCAGCATCCGATAGAAATTTTTTCAGTTGAACACTGCTACCGGGTTCATAAGTTTCAAACAAGCTGTACAGTGGATCCAAGCCCGCTGGCAGATCCATGATATCCTCACGGCCAAAGTAAATCCGGTACGACGGATCCAGCCGGGTAAGCTGGTAATAGTCGGAAACGGTTTTACCAAAGCGTTGGAAAAACTGCTCAAACACATCCGGCATCCAATACCAACTTGGCCCCATGTCAAACCGAAATCCGTCAGCTTCAAACATCCGGGCCCGGCCACCAGGGGTGGTGTTCTTTTCCAGGACAGTGACGACAAAGCCGTCACGGGCCAGACAACAAGCTGCGGAAAGCCCGGAAAACCCGGAGCCGATGACAATGACATCCCTCGACACGTCCTGATTTGGCATTTTTGAATTCCTAATAACCCGCAAAGTTAAATTTGGTTTATCAGACGAATACGATTTTACAAATACTGCCCGCACATGGCCTGGAATGCGCCGGTCATGAAGAATGGCAGGATTCATTTATTCTTTTCTTAACTTGAGACTGGTTTGACCCGGTATGTCGAATTCAAGAATTCAAAAACTCAAAATGGCCCTTCCTCAGCGCGCATCCCGGCAGTTGGCGGTGATCTTGTTTACGGATATCGTGGGATATACAACGCTGATGCAACAGGCAGAGGAAGAGGCTCTTAGCCGATTGCAGCGATTCAAAACCGTGCTTGAACAACATGCCCTGCCGCATGAGGGCACGATTATCCAATACTACGGCGATGGTTGTTTGTTGTTGTTCAAGAGTGCCCTGCAGGCTGCCCGGTTCGCCATGGAGATCCAGCAGGCATTTCAGATGGACCCTTTTCTCCCCGTGCGAATAGGACTACACGCCGGTGAGGTAACCTTGAAGGATGGGCTGGTCTTTGGTGATACCGTCAACCAGGCTTCCCGTATTGAGAGTCTTGGCGCACCCGGCAGTATCCTCCTTTCGGAAACCGTGCGTAATCAGTTGCGCAACCAACCCGAAATTCTAATGGTGGCCATTGGTGCCTTTCATTTTAAAAATATCGAAGATCCGGTGACCCTGTATGCCATTTCGAATGAGGGGCTGACTGTGCCCATCCCATCGGAAATGGAAGGTAAACTCGATACCACTGCGAAAGGCCGGAGAGTAGCGGGTGAAGGCATCTCCAGAAAAGGGAAGCTCTATTCATTCTTGGGCATATTGACCCTGTTATGGTTGGGATGGTGGGTTTTCTTAAAACCCGCCAAAGAACATTTTATGGGCAAGCCATGGGAAAATTCAATCGCTATACTCCCATTTGAAAATCTTTCCGGGGAGCATGAAATGGAATATATGGCGCTGTCCATCTCGGATGAGATACGGACGCGCCTGGCTTCCATACCGTCCCTGAAAGTTATTTCCAGAACCTCTTGTATGTATGTTAAAAATCGCGAGCAAAGCCTGCCCTTAATAGGAGAGAAACTCCAGGCAGCCTATATATTAGAAGGAACAGTTCAGCGCTCCGATCAGCGAATCAAGATTAGCATTCATATGAGTGACGCTGCTTTAGATCAGTTGACCTGGGCACCGGTGTATGAACGAAGCGAGGAGGATCTGTTCCGGATTCAGGAGGAAATCGCATTTGATATCGTAACGCAACTGGAGCCCCAACTGAGCCGAAGAGAAAAACGGAAATTGGATCGACAACTTTCGGTTGGTTCCGTCACATATGATTTGTATTTGCGAGGAATGGATGAATTAGCCACTGTATCGGCAGAAGGGATATCATCAGGAAAACGCATGTTGGAAGGTCTCGTGCAAGGGATGAAATCAAATCCATCCCCTATGTCTAATCTGGCCTGGGTGACCACGTTGTCTGGATGGGGTGGGGTCTCTCCGTCAGGCGTTTCAGACAGAGACAGCATTCGGTTAGCAGCGGCGGGCTATATAGCTGAAGCGGTGCAATCAGAACCAGAAATGGTGTATTTGCACAGTGTACAGGCTGCGCTGCATTGGTATATGGATTGGGATGCATCAGCGGCCGAACGTCACGCCAGGTTGGCCATTCAGCAGGGAGATGAAAAGGGCTATGCGTTATTGGCAGATGTGCTGATACGGACGGGTCGGACTGCGGAAGCAATGGCAGTAACAAGCCATGCTGCAGCATTGGATCCACTCAATCCCGACTGGACCTACAGGCAAGGTTGGATCAACCTGGTCCGCGAACATTGGTCCGAAGCTGATTCTTGCTTCCGGGTCGGATTCGCATCCGAAATGCCTCACCGGGGTTCCGTTGCTGGAGGAGCCGTGGCCTTGATGATGGGAGACAATCCGGGAGGTGTAGTGGCACTGATGGATAGTGTATACGGCCTAGGTTGGCACCTGGATTTAAGGTCATATGCGTACAAGGTGATTGCACTGTATAAAGACAATCAGCACGACAGGGCATTCAGATTGCTCCGTGATTTGAAAAGTGCAGCAGAAACATCTCGGGAGCCCGACGCGGCCTATGCAGCGGCATGTGCCTTCACCGGGATCAATTTACACCAGGAAGGACTCCGATGGCTGCGAATTTCCGCGGAAATAAGGGATATGGCGTTCCTGGATGTCACCATAGAACCTGTATTTAAGGTCTTACATCATTACCCCGATTGGACCGCCATTCTGCAACAAGAAGCTCCCGGATTGATTGTCGGACGGAAGAAATAGACTGCTGCACAATTAGAGTATTCTTCTTTATACTTCTTTGAATAATAAAGGAGAAACAGATAAATCCTCACGACCGGGAGGATTCTTCTGCTTCAGGGTCTGCAGAACTGGTCTCATGTGCATCTTCATCATCCTGTGACGCGGTCATAGATGCCGGAAGTTGCTTTGTGTTTTTAAGACCAAGGCTTTTAAATTTCAATGCCCGTGAAATCAGGTTTCCTCTGCCTTCCCGAAGCTGACCCATGGCGCGGATATATGATTCCTGAGATTTATAGATATGCTTACCAATATCCTCCAATGATTCAGCAAAACCCACAAACTTGTCGTAAAGCCGTGCGCCCTCACTGGCAATTTCCATGGCATTTTTATTCTGAAGTTCCCGTTTCCAGAGATCGGCCACGATTTTGAGCACGGCGATCAGATTGGTCGGACTGATCAGCAGAATCCGACGGGTATACGCATAACTCCAAAGTTCAGGATCTGATTGCACAGCCAGAATATAAGCGGGTTCAATGGGAATAAACAGGATCACAAAATCCAATGAAGACGTCAACTCATCATACTTTTTACCGCTGAGCTGATCTATATGCAGACTAATGGCATGAAGGTGACTCGCGATCGCTACATCCTGCTGTTCTCTTGTGTCGGTCTCGGTGTAGCGGAGATAGGCGTTCAGGGATACCTTGGAATCGATAATAATATTCCGGTCATCCGGGAGGCGGACGATAATGTCTGGTCTCTGGTTTTTACCTTGCTCATCTTTCAGATTCCCCTGGACAAAGTACTCGCGGTCACGCTGAAGCCCTGACATTTCCAAGATTCGTTCAAGAATCGTTTCCCCCCAATCCCCTTGCTTTTTAGCCTGACCTTTCAGCGCAGACGCCAGATTGTTAGCCTCCTGACTGATCTTTTGGGTGTTTTCAATGAGATCCTTGACTTTTTCTTCCAACGAAAAACGTTGCTTGGACTCTTTGTCATAGGTTTCTTCTACTTTCTTTTTGAAGGTGTCAATATTCTCGCCCAGCGGCTTCAAAAGAGCTTCAATATTCTGTTTATTCGCTTCTGTAAATTTTCCGGATTTCTCTTCAAAAATCTGCTGGGCAATCTTTTCAAACTGCAGATGCGCCGTTTTCTGCATCTCCATGATCTCCTGTTTGTGGGTCTGCAATTTTTCGGATAAAGCGGCATTCTGAGCCCGGAGTTCAGCGCTGTATTGCTGAAGTTCCGACAAGTTCTTTTGTTGTGTTGCATTGACCTCTGTCTGGATATTCAACTGTTGTACCACTTCCTGTAATCGTTCGCTGTTTAATTGTAACGAAGCTTCTAGTGTGGCTGTACGACTGATGTGGGAGGATAATGCAGCAGTGGTCGCCCCGGCCTGGTCCTGGTACTTTTGATTTTGTTGTAGCTGATCTTTCAACCGTTCATCGGCCACCATGAGTCGGGCGAGTGTCTCCTGGTATACAGCGCTCAGGGTGTCGTGGGTTGACCTTGGGACAGACCTGCTTTTTGAAAAGATATAAAACAGCCCATAAGCTACACCTATACCTAAAGCCAATCCAATCAACAGGGAGGTTATTTCCATAGGGGCAAAATTCGTCATTTTAACTTCATAGTGGGTGGAAGTATCGTTTCCAGAGCGACATTCGTATAGAACTTCTCATCCTATGACATAGTACGGTCGTGTCCGAGCGCAGGATTGCTTTAATTTCGGGCTTTGATTTCCTACCACTAATCGAAGTATCAGTATGCAAGATTCCCGCAACCCCTATAAGAACTCGCTGGAAACCGCCTTCCGGCTTGCCAACGAATTTTTGGATTCACTTGACTCAGACCCGGTAGGGGTCACAGCCTCCTATGAACAGCTCAGGTCTGCATGGAACCAGGCTTTGCCTGAGCATGGTGAAGCTCCTGAGAAGGTATTGGAAGAGTTGCATGCTTCAGCCAGGCCTGGATTAATGCTGAGTCAGTCCGGGCGTTTTTATGCCTGGGTGATCGGAGGGACGCATCCTGCGGCCTTGGGAGCTGACTGGCTCACATCGGTATGGGATCAGAATTCAGGGCTTTTTGCCGTAGCGCCCTCAGGTGCCATAGTAGAAGAAATTGCGGGTGAATGGCTGAAAAAACTGCTCAAATTGCCCACCACCTCCAGTTTTGCTTTTGTCACCGGCTGCCAGATGGCACATTTTACCTGTATGCTTGCAGCCCGTAATCATCTGTTCCGGTTGACCGGATGGGATGTTGAAGCCGATGGCATTTTTGGAGCGCCAGGAATACGGGTAGTATGTAGTGACCAGAAACATGCCACTGTCAACCGTGCCCTCCGAATGTTGGGTTTCGGAATAAACTGTATCACAGATGTACCTTCTGACGATCAGGGTCGGATTGATCTTATCCAATTAGAGGACGTCCTGGCCAGGGAGTCCAACACTCCTACACTACTCCTCCTGCAGGCCGGAGATGTCAATACAGGAGGGTTTGATGATTTTAAAACGATTATACCGCTGGCCAGACGATATCCATGCTGGGTGCATGTCGATGGTGCTTTCGGTCTTTGGGCAGCGGCCAGCAAAACATATGCACATCTCACGGAAGGTGCCGATCAAGCGGACTCCTGGGCCACGGATGGCCACAAATGGCTCAACGTCCCCTATGACAGCGGATATGCATTTGTGGCTCATCCGGAACCACACGCCAGAGCGCTTTCCCAAATGGCCACTTATCTGACACACGATCAGCAAGCCAGAGATCAGATGAATTGGAATCCGGAGTTTTCACGCAGAGCACGTGGGTTTGCAACGTGGGCCGCTATCCGGGAATTAGGGTCAGAGGGAATAGAAGAGCTGATCAACCGGACATGCCAGCATGCAAAGGAAATTGTTCATGGTGCCGGACAACTGGAAGGTGTAGAGATTGTATCAGCCCCGGTAATTAACCAGGGATTGTTGCGATTTCATCCACGGGCTAAAAATTCAGAGGTGTCGGAAGCAGATCACTTTACCGAGAAAGTGATACAAAATGTAAATACGTCAGGCGAAGCGTTTTTTCAGCCGACCACCTATAAGGGTCGTCGCTGTATGCGCGTCTCCGTCAGCGGATGGCGCACCGGCGAAATTGATGTGAGGAGAACTATTGAAGCTATCCGAAATGCTGTAGACGAAGCACGACGATCCCAAACAGCATCGTAAATTCCGGGTCAGGTATCCTTAACGGAAAGTATAAAGCCAACCCGGAAGACATTTTCGATAGTGATTCTGGGGTCCTTTTGGAGGAGCTTCCGGATACGGGAGATAAACACATCAAAACTGCGTCCGAGGAAATAGTCTTTTTTGCCATAGATCATTTCTACCGCATCATCCCGACGCAGGATCTGGTTTTGATGAAGACAAAGCAATCGGAGGACTTCATTTTCTTTTTCTGTCATGCGCCACCGCTCTTCTTTCCACGTTAACTCTTGTCGGGCATAGTCAAACAGATACTCACCCAGCGAAAATTTCCCGACAAGATTTTCTGAGGAAACCGCCGTGGATTCCTGACGTCGTAACATCACCTGGATCCGGCACAGCAATTCGTCCGTGTCAAAAGGCTTGCGGATATAATCTTCAGCGCCCAGCGCAAAGCCCTGCAACATATC
Organism: Saprospiraceae bacterium; assembly: GCA_041746735.1. Lineage (GTDB taxonomy): Bacteria > Bacteroidota > Bacteroidia > Chitinophagales > Saprospiraceae > Opimibacter. The sequence continues at coordinate 31,032 of JBGTGP010000027.1, read as the reverse complement.
CTCTTTCAGGGATCTGGCCGTCAGGAACAAGAATCTCGCATGTGGATCGATCTCTCTAAGCCGCTGCGCCAGCGTGAAGCCATCCATGTAGGGCATCATGACATCCAGGATGCATAACTGGAAGTAACCGGGTTTGTATTCTTTCAGTCCGGTTTCGGCATCCGGACAAACTTTCAGACTATACCCCTCTTCTTCCAACAGAGTGCTGAGTAAATAACGCATGCTCACATCGTCTTCTACCAGCAGTATTCGTGGGTCCATATGCTTTACGGTCAGGTCCATTTGGGAAGAAATACATTGAAGCGACATCCCTGGATCACATCCCGGTCCAGTTGGACTCGGCCATGGTGAAGCTCTATGATCCGTTTGACGTAGGCCAATCCAAGGCCAAATCCTTTTTGGCTGCTGTGACCCGCGTCTTCTATGCGGCTGAAGCTGTCAAAAATAATTTTACTCTTTTCTGGGGGTATACCCTTTCCATTGTCCTGGACGGAGATCACGATTTGTTCCTTTTCTTCCCGCGCGGTGATGTGGATGACAGGCTTGTCACCTGCGTACTTGAGCGCATTGTCAATGAGATTCCGAAATACCTGACCCAGATGGTGCCGGTCACCGGCCAGTTCAAACTGCTGCGGAATAGGTTCAAGGATTACCTGCGCCTCTTGCCCCGCGATCTGAATGTCCAGTTCTTCCACAACATGACGAAGGATCTCCGCGACCTGCACTTTTTCGGATTGCAGATCATATTCTCCTTTATCCATGCGGGCGAGATGCAGGACTTTTTCCACTTGCTGGATCAGTCGGGTATTTTCTTTCCGGATGATGTCGATACATTTTGAAGATTGCTCCGGGTTGGTGTGTTTTAACAGCATATTGGATGCCAACTGGATATTGGTCAGTGGAGTGCGAAATTCATGTGCCATATTGTTATACATCTCCACATTCAGGCGTAGTAATTTTCGCTGCTTATGCAGCCACCAGTTAGCGACCCAGAGGACCAGCGCCGTGAAAAACAAAATCAGAATCGTCGCGGTGATCATGAATTTCATACCGGCAAACATATAGTTGTCTTTATCCGGGAATGTCAGCGAGATAAAGGACTCATGACGATCGACATGAGCGGGAAGATTGACGACGCAACCAGCAGCTTCGCCCGAAGCCCCCTGAGCAGGGTTTTGTCCGGATTCCGCAAGCTGAAACGGAAGATGTATATTGTAGAAATCCAGCGTGCGACGCAAATCGGCCTGAAATAGTTCGTTGTCCAGCAGTACCTGGCGACTTGTATCTGTCGTCTCTTTCACCACCCCATCACCGCAAAGTACGGCACATTGAGAAGGGGTACAGATCGCACCATCACCGTATTCCTCCAGCGTCGAACAAAGTGCCATCGATGCGCGTTGGTGAAAGATCTCTTCCGCCAAATGCCGGGAGTGCTGGATCCATTTAAACTGAAAAAGGACCAATCCGGTCATAGCCACCACAGAGCCGATCAGGAGGAGGAGGACATGATGGTTTTTAGTATTCACGAAGTAAAGGTATGCTGTAACCGGAAGCCACCCATCCTATATAACACCTTTTTAACAGGTGCCTAACAGCCGGTTGACAAGTGTCAAGGGAGTCAGGAAATACTTTTGCAGGGATGATCTTAATTCACGTTTAACTTTAAAATGATGTTCCAATGAAACATGTATGGATGACATAAATGGTATTTGGCAGCTTCACGGTTTCCGGGCTGCAGGCACAAAGTGGATGCTGGCCTTGCCCGCCCGAATGCTGTATCACGACTTGTTGTACTCCCAGTAAGGGTGCGGCAGCTTCATCAACTTCGACAGGGGAAGCGGCATTGATGGCCTTTTCTTCTGAAGAAATGGCAGCGGCTTGCGGGGGAAAGAAAATGTCCAAAAAGGAGATCAAAGCCTGCATGGCAGCCTGCACCTCAGCCCAGATGGCAGCAACACCGGACGAAAATCATGTAGCTCCTCTTCAGCAGAAGGCTGTTATAACAGATACTCCCTGCCAGCCCGTATGCGTGTCATCGGACAAAGAGAAAAAGACCCGGAAATCAGATAATGTCCAGGAATTCCCAGCGGGTTCATAGACTCAGACCGGATTGTTTTTTTACAGCGATAAAGGAAGGGGCTGACTTGGGTATTGACCGGTCAGCTCTTTTGCTTTAGTGTTGAAATCAATTCCTGTCCGGACATTTTTTGCAGCGTTTTTTCCCGGGTTTCTTAAATTTTTTGCAACACCTCTTTTTGCAGTATAAGGCTGCTTGTGTACGAAAGGCTAGCCCATCCGTCGGTGTCCATAACACAGGGAGTATTATAATTCCTTCATGGGAGCCGTGTAAGGCACTGTCAACCGGCCAGGCCATGATATAGAGGATTGAAGGATGGCTGATGGGTGTAGATGAGGTAGCAGGCCAGCATTAAAAAATGATTCAAATTTCGGCTCGAATTGAATGTGAAGATAGCAAAGATGGGGTTTCAAATACAGCCAGGAGTACCTATCATTACCGAATGGACAAATATAGGGTGTATCCTGACGTCAGAATAATTCCAATTCCCACCAGCAGCATAAGAAATCGAGGTCGTATAAACCGTATCAAAATAGGCCCGACCGGAGCCGCCACCACCCCGCCTATGATGAGCCCCAGGATCGTCTTCCAGCCTTCCATGCCCAGAAAGAAGAGAAATACACCCGTGCTGAAGAAAGCCACGAAAAATTCTGCCGTATTCACCGTTCCAATGGTCATTTTTGGTGTTTTTCCTCGTTGGATAATATTGGTCGTGACCACCGGACCCCATCCGCCTCCACCAATGGCATCGAGCAATCCGCCAAAGAAACCCAGCGAAGATACATTTCGGATTTCATCTTTAAAAAGCGGCTCCCGAATACTCTTCACGATAATGAGAACCCCCAATATCATGAGATACGCGGCAATAAAGGGCTTGACCATATCACCGTTTAATACTTTAGATAAAAGAAAAGCACCAATTACAGCACCAATAACACCGGGTATAGCCAACCGGAGGAAAAGTGATTTGTCAACATTCTTCAAATAAATATGAGATAAACCACTTACCCCCGTGGTAAAGACCTCCGCCGTATGCACACTGGCTGAGGCCAGTGCCGGTGGCACACCGAGATGCAGCAGAAAGGTGGTACAACTCACACCATAGGCCATGCCCAGCGTACCATCGATCAACTGTGCGATAAAGCCAGCAAGACAAAACAAGAGGAATTCGCGATCCATGATGATCAACTCCTGGTGATCTGTGGTGAAGAAATGCCAGAGGAGCCACCCGACAACACACAACTTCAGGATCAGAATAAGGGCAGTAATATGACTGAACTTGATCCGATTCATAGTGACAAAGATGAAATATGAAATCGATCTTACTGGATAATGTGGACGAATTTACGTTCGGTTAAATTTACTTTTCGTCAGGGTGATACGGGTGTAAGGGCTGACCATTGAGATCAGTCGTCAATACTTCAGTCATATAGTCCAGATAAGGCCGCATACCTTCAAAAGTCAGGATCACCTCTCGCGTAAATCCAGCGGCGAGTACATCCTTATCTTTGAAATACCGGGTAAGAATATATTGTTTCTTGCGGATCAGATCGATCGCCGGGTGATTCCGGTCGTGTCCCGGAGGTGCTGTTTTTAGTTCTTCACCTTCCAACTGACCGAAAAGGGATTGAAACTTTTTTCCGGATAAAATTTTGCGAATGGCTTTATCGTCCAGGGCAAATTCCTCACGGATCCGTTTCAGATCCTCCGGGCTGGGTGACCAAAAGCCACCTGATACAAAACTTTTTCCGGGCTCAATCTGGAGGTAATACCCCCCGCGACGCAAAGCGGTAGCCCGGGTAAAGTGAATACCAAAATGGTTTTTATATGGCGTTTTGTCTTTTGAAAATCTGACATCCCTATAGATTCGGAAGACCTTGGACTGCGCAATGACATCTTTTTTGTTCAATCCGGCTTCCACCTCATGAGTCAGGTCCTGGATATCTGAAAGTGCAGCCTCATATTGAGCCTTATGTGTCTGAAACCACTCCCGGTGATTGTTTTTGTCAAGAGACTTCAGGAAGTTGATGGTAGAAGAGGCTATACCCATAGGACATTCCGATGAATGGAAAATAGTATTTGTATCAATTCGAATTTTTAATCCGGAATATGCTTTTGGGGTATGGTATCAATTTTTCGTTGGTCGGCATTATACCGGATGATCAGATTCTCATACGTTTTGGGATCAATGATCGTATGAGGCTTACCATCCAGTAGTTTTTCAGGTGTCCCGATCCCCAGATAGTGAATGCAATAATCTTTTAGGGAATAGCGCGTGCGGGTGATTATGGTTTCGCTTTGATACGTAACCGGATCAAACACAATGGACGTATCGATCAGGGTGATGCTATCCCGTTCCATTATCGGCCTTTTAGTTCGTTCCTCATTAAGTTGTAACTCACGCTCATATCCGGGCGGGGGTATCTGGGCCCGAAGGGGGTGAGATAAAAAGAATAGGATTGAAATAAAAATGCAAATGGAGAAAAGGATGATCGGATGTGCGTTTATTTTCATACCCAAATGTATCTATAAAACTGATAGGAATGTCATTTCTGGCGCAGAAACCAATATCGGGGACCAAAGTCAAAGCGGTCTCACTCATGACAGGACATGCTCCATGGTGCTGCCTCCCGAACAGAGACAATATGGTAGCGAGCGATTCTCATTTGGCTCATGGTTTTATTTCTGGGATAGAAGTAAAAATATTGGCAAAATTCAAAATGGCGAAGCACTTTTTTGGTGCATTGGGTTTTGATAAAACACCTATTTTTTTTGTGGCCTTGTGCACCGCTCTTGGATCTTTTCTTGTCCCATGCCGAAAGCGGTTTTTTGGCATGAACAGGCAGGATATGGTTAGGACATTGCTGGTAAAATACAGTTAACGGATAACCGGGATCGGCCTTTTATGCTCGTCGATGGCCACCAGCGAAAACAATCCCGTGATTGCTTTTTCACGACGGTCAGCATACATTTCTTCGATGTGTATGTCCACACGGACTTTAAGACTTGTATGTCCGATGTGTTCTACACGTCCCGTGAGTTGTATAATGGTCCCGGCCGGAATCGGCCGCGTAAAGTCGATGCGGTCACTACTGACGGTTACCATCTTTTGCCGGCTGAAACGGGTGGCGGTTATAAAAGCCACCTCATCCATGAGGTGCATGGCCGTCCCGCCGAAAAGGGTGTCATAATGATTGGTCGTATTAGGAAATACCGCCTTGAAAATCGTGGTTTCGGAGGCTTGTATTCGTTCGTCAAGTGTCATGAAATAAGTTTTTTCGATTCTATCCGGATTAAAAAGCAATCTCGCTGGCCATAGTAGGCTCCTTGCAAAGGTCTTCAAAAATATTCTTTCCGCTTCGTGAGAAAACCTATTGGTCTGGAAGCCAAAGACAAGGATGATGTTTGCATTGGGATCATGATATTGTGTGATAAAACATCAACGCAATGTAATTTCTCGACAATAACCAGGCACCTCATGTAAAGTTGCTCCGGGGGATTCATGGCTCACCGTTTCATTCAAATCAGGTCTCAGTCAATTGTAATTGACATTTAAAATCTTCAATCTCAAGGGAGTTAAAAAGAGGAAATGGTGTACCACGGCAGTCGTTTTTTACAAAGACCACGGGGCGATTTTTATAGGTTTTATTACTATGAATGTTGATTTTCAAAAAGTTAGGAGTTAACTTGAGTGAAAATATTTACCTGTCTAAATCCACAGATATCACCAAAAACAGTGTGGCACACCTAGGTGTGCCACACTGTTTTTCTGATTTTAGGGAGAGGTTAAAGGGCCAAAACTTTTAATCATCTAATGTTTTATTTCTCTTAATATCAATGAGTTATAAAATATTTTTCTTTAATTAAGCAAAATTATATTGTCAATTTTGCCAACTACAAGGTCAATCCCTTTATGCAAAAGAAAGCCTGCTCCAGATCTTAAATAGCCCAAACGCGGATATCACAGCGACACTAAAACTGATCAACAGCCCAGCGAAATCACCATAAATCCAATACCCCAGACCAAAAAGTAACCCATACACCATCAGGCAGCCAAGCGCCATAGCGATGACTTCAAGCATAACGCCTGAACTCCCCTCACGCACCGGCAAAACAGTCGAAGTCTTGAGTAGCCAGCGATTCCATCCAATGGGGTGGGGTCGGACACGCCTATAAAAACGGTGCAACACTTCATCCGATTCCGGTGGAGTCATCAAGGTGACGGTGATCCATCCGAAACTGGTGATCAATACTCCCGTTACAAGTTTTTCATGCGAAGCCATATCACCGGTATAGATCATTTCGAAATATATAGCGACGCAAAAACTGATGATCATGCCGGAGATTTCTGACCATGCATTTATCCGGTACCAAAACCAACGCAGAATAAAGATCAACCCAGTACCAGCGCCAATCTGCAACAGAATGTGGAAGGCTTGTAATGCATTGTTGAGTTGAGTGGCCACCAAAGAAGCTATGAGCATCAACACCAAAGTCGTCCAGCGGCCAATCCCTACCAGTTTTTTTTGCGAAGCAGCCTGATCGACGAACCGACCATAGAAGTCATTGACGATATAGGAGGATCCCCAATTGAGATGCGTAGCAATGGTCGACATGAAGGCCGCTATAAGAGCAGCTACCACCAGCCCCAACAATCCGGTTGGCAAAAACGAGATCATGGCTGGAAAAGCAAGGTCATGCCGGATTATAGAAGCATCAATATGAGGAAATTGCCTTCCAATATCCCCCAACGTAGGAAAATAGACTAAGGAGCACAAGGCAATGATAATCCATGGCCAGGGCCGTAATGCATAATGGGCAATATTGAAAAACAAGGTTGCGCTCATGGCATGCCTTTCATTCTTCGCAGCCAGCATACGTTGTGCTATATATCCACCTCCACCCGGTTCTGCACCTGGGTACCAGCTGCTCCACCATTGTACCGCGAGAGGTATCAGAAAGACTGGCACCCAGGATGCCGGCTCCCTCCAGTCCGGAAAAATAGCCATGGCTTCCTGTATCCGGGGCTCAGCAAGCAGATGGGAAAGCCCTCCGATCTCCGGACGATTGACGAGAAAAATGGCAGCAGCTATCATGCCTCCCATCGCCAGTATAAATTGAAAAAGATCCGTTAGCAATACACCCCTAAACCCCCCGATCATGGTATACGATACCGTCACCAGACTTGAAATCAAAAGGGTTTGTACCGGAGTCAGACCCAGAAGTACATTGCCAATCTTTATAGCCGCCAGACAAACGGTGGCCATAATCATCACATTGAAAAACAAACCAAGATATATGGCCCTGAATCCCCTCAAAAAGGAAGCAGGCTTACCACCATATCGCATCTCATAAAACTCAAGATCCGTCAGGATGCCGGTACGTCTCCAAAGTTTGGCATACACAAAGACAGTCATCATTCCGGTCAGCAGAAATGCCCACCATACCCAGTTTCCACTGACCCCGTTCGTACGCACGATATCGGTCACGAGATTAGGTGTATCCGCGGAAAAGGTTGTGGCTACCATCGAGATTCCCAAAAGCCACCACGGCATTTTGCGCCCACTGAGAAAAAACTCCGCCACACTGCTTCCGGATCGCCGTGATACAGCAAGTCCGATCAACAAAGAAATGAGGAAATAGACCGCCACGATACCCCAGTCAAGACCCTGTAATGCCATACCCATTTACGTTATGTTGGTTTTCGATCGCCAAAAGATCGACATTTCATCACACATTCAAACTTTTTTGAATATTCTTTCATCATGCCGTAGGATTTATTAGCCCCAGGTGAAGTCTTTACATCCGTATAGTCCATTCTGTCTACCTTTGACCTATGTTTACCATAGATTATAAAATCAAATTTGCTGCCATCATCCTGGGGATCGGGGGGGGGCTGGCACTCATCTTTACAGCCGGGTTTTGGTATGGCTTTCCTTTTATTCTCATCGGAATAGGTTTTCTGATCTCATTCCTCCTGCTCGGTACAGTCCAATCAGCTGCCCAGTTACTGGAAAAAATGGAGTTTGTCCAGGCCGAAGAACGACTGAAATGGACTTTCAATCCCAGATTCCTCTATGTCACTAACCGGGCGTTTTACTTTATCATGAAAGGGAGTATTGCAGCCAACCTCAACCGTCATGAAGAAGCAGAAGGCTATTTCGAACAGGCCAAGGACCTCAAACTGCCTTCCGATAATGAAAGAGCCCTGATCTACCTTCAGCTGGCCAATATCAAAGCCAACCAGGGGAAATGGACCCAGGCGAAGAGCTATTTCCACCAAATCAAAAAATTCAATATCACTGAAGGCATGCTCAAGGATCAGGTCAAACAATTTGAGAAAGCCCTCGGCCAAACCGGCAATCTCGTCCATCAGCGAAGCGGTCAGGCCAGCCAGCCCGGTGGCAAACGACGCCGACCCAAGATGAGGTAAAAATTTTGGTGATTTGCTGGCAAAAGGTTTGAAATAATCCATATCTTTGCGCTCCATTTATTAAAAAGTTCTTTGGGTGATGGATGCACTGGCCCCTTTCCGGATACCATTGGCGGCCTTGAAAGTCGACGAAGCAGCGTATCACTGGGATCTTGGACCCGATTTTTTGGCCCTTTTTGATCCAGACCATCATTTAGCCGATGGCCTGTTTTCTGTGGATATGACCCTCAGCCGGACAGGAGGTGTCACGACCTTCGATTTTTATGTCGAAGGAAAGGTCGACACCATATGTGATCGCTGTATGGCGCCCATTACGATGCCGATATTAGCTGATTATCAAGTTGTTGTAAAATTTGGCAACCCAGCAGAAAGTACAGATGAGGTGGTATTTATCGATCCGGAAGCACCGGATTTAAACGTTGGACAATATCTGTATGAGTTTGTCATACTGTCTGTTCCGATCAGCCAGCGCATCCCGGATTGTGAGAAATTAGATCTGTCACCTTGTGATGTTTCTGTCTTGAATTATCTCTCACAGCAAGCACTCATCTCACCTCCTGAACCAAGCGAACCATCCTCCCTGTGGGATGAATTGAAAAAAAGGTTGGACAACTGATCCAGAGGGTAAAATCCAGATGGATTTCCAATCAGATATCTGAAATAACGTTTTGACTAACATACAATTGAAGTAAAATGGCACATCCTAAGAGTCGAATGTCCAAACAGCGGAAACACAAACGCCGCACACACTATAAGGCAACAGCACCCCAAGTCACGGTCTGCAAGGAGACGGGCGAGCCGCATGTCTGGCACAAAGCCTATGAGCATGCAGGCCATCTGTACTACAAAGGCCAAATGCTGGTCAAAACTCCGGGGCTGGAAGATTAATCCGGCAGGATAGATTCAATTTTCGATTGCTGAGGCTCCCCGGTCCGTTACGATCAGGGAGCCTTTGCTGTTTTATCGAGTGTCATTTCACTTTCCAACCGTAAGTTTGTTCCCTCATGAAAGATGCCATTCTCACTACACATGCTCCGGCACCTATAGGTCCTTATAGCCAGGCTATACGCGCAGGCAATAATCTCTATATTTCAGGCCAAATCGCCATCCATCCGCCTTCCGGCGATCTCATCCTGACTAACATCGAAGAAGAAACCCATCAAGTTTTGAAGAATCTGGGCGAAATCCTGAAAGCCGCAGGACTGGGATATGAACATGTGGTCAGTTGTACCGTATACATTTCCGATATGAGCATGTTCAGCCGGATTAATACAATATATGCTTTGTATTTTACAGATTCTACTCCCCCTGCAAGGGCAACTGTAGCGGTTTCAGGGTTACCCAAAAATGTAAACGTCGAAATCGGGGCCATTGCTCAGTTCCCAGCCTAAGCCAAATCCCAACGTATGACAACGACCGTTTCACCCCCGTCTCGCAAGCAGGTATTATCGGCGATTCAACCAACTGGCAACCTACATCTTGGCCGTTATTTTGGGGCCATCCAAAACTGGGTGGATCTGCAGGAGAAGTATGATTGCGTTTATGGTATCGTGGACTACCACGCCATGACGATGCCGTATGATCCCAAAAAACTGCGTGAACAAGTGTGGAGTCTGGCCTTTGATCTGATAGCGGTCGGTGTCAATCCGGACAACCTGTTTATACAATCCCTGGTGCCAGAACATACGGAACTCGGCTGGATCTTCAATTGCGTGAGCTCTTATGGTGAAGTATCCCGCATGACCCAGTTCAAGGACAAAAGCCAACAGATCAATGAAAAGGATAAAGACGCTTTTATTTCCACCGGTCTGTTTACCTATCCTGTCTTGCAGGCCGCAGATATCCTGATCTATAAGGCAGATTATGTGCCGGTGGGCAAAGATCAGGACCAACATCTCGAGTTGTCACGCCATATTGCCAGTCGGTTTAATCAGGTGGTGGGAAAGGACTATTTCGTTCTGCCGCAACCTTTATACACAACTGCGCCTAAAGTATTGTCAACAGCCGATCCTTCAAAAAAGATGAGTGCTTCGCTTGGACCAAAACATCACGTCAATGTATTTTCGGATGCAGAGACGATTCGTAAGCAGATTAAGAGCGCCGTTACAGATTCAGGTGATACACCTTCAGGTCAGCTAAGCCCGGGTGTAGAGAACTTATTCCTCTTACTCAAAGCCGCCGGAGGTCACCCTGAATATGATGCAATTATGGCTTCAGCCATATCGGGGAACCTACAGTATGGGCCGTTTAAGGAAATCGTAGCTGAGCGAATCATCACATTGACCGAATCCTTCAGAATGAAACGACAGCACATTACTGAGGAGAAACAACAGTATAAGGAAAGGGTAAAAGCGGCTTCCGAGATGATCCGCCGCAAAGCCCAAAAGACCGTCTTCGAAGTGAAAGAGCTTGTGGGGCTGATGAACATCAGGCAGTAGTCTATCCGTTCAATGGACTACCGAAATCATTTCCCCTATGCGATTTCGTCACACCTGAACAAGCGATACAATCGGCATACTTCTAAAAACAAATAGACCCGACCGTATGAAAATTATTTGTGTAGGACGTAACTACGTAGCTCATGCGGCTGAACTGGGAAACGAAGTCCCAGACGCCCCCATGTTGTTTATGAAACCTGCCACAGCTCTGTTGATCGACAACCGGCCGCTCTATTATCCGGACTTTACACAGGATTTGCACTATGAAGCTGAACTGGTGCTGAGGATTTGCAAAAATGGACGACATGTGCAACCTGAATTTGCAGATACATATTATGAGCAGATCGGTTTTGGTATTGACTTTACAGCACGCGATTTGCAACATCGCTGTAAAGAAAAGGGTCATCCCTGGGAAATTGCCAAGGCATGGGATCATAGTGCTGCGATCAGTCTTGCGTTTTACGAGGTGTCAGATTTGCCGGATCCTCGTTCTATTCATTTCGAAATGACGCTCAATGGCCGGCAGGTTCAGGCAGGTGACAGTGCCTTGATGTTGTATTCGTTTAATGATATCATCTGTTATGCTTCCCGCTTTTTCAAGCTCCAGGCAGGTGATCTGATTTATACAGGGACACCGGCGGGAGTGGGTCCGGTCAGTCGGGGGGATATCCTGATCGGGAGTATTGAAGGCCGCAAGATGCTGGAATGCGAGATCAAATAGTAAGCCGTTTCCGGTATTGGGCCAGTCTGGATGAAGACTCCGAAGAGGAAGCCATGTGGGCTGCCGTACAGCATAAAAAATCCTATTTTTGCGCCTCCCTGCAATGGGTGTTCCGTTTCATCTGCTATTTCAGGGTATATCACGTATTTGTCAATCACATCTAACACGTAAGTTTCATGCCGTATTTATTTACCTCAGAATCAGTATCTGAGGGGCATCCGGACAAGATCGCTGATCAGATTTCCGATGCCCTGGTCGACCATTTCCTGGCCTTTGACCCTCAATCGAAAGTAGCCTGCGAAACCCTGGTGACCACAGGCCAGGTGGTCCTGGCGGGTGAAGTGAAATCCAGAACCTACCTGGACCTCCATAAAATAGCCCGCGATGTCATCAATCGAATCGGCTATAATAAAAGTGAGTATATGTTTGAGGGCAACTCCTGCGGGATACTCTCCTCCATCCACGAGCAATCCTCCGATATCAATCAGGGTGTGGACAGACAGAAAAGAGAGGAGCAGGGGGCTGGCGATCAGGGTATGATGTTCGGCTATGCCACCAATGAAACCGAAAATTATATGCCATTGCCACTCGATCTGGCTCACCGTATTCTTGTTGAGCTAGCGGCGATCCGAAAGGAAGGGAAACTGATGAAATATCTGCGTCCGGATTCCAAATCACAAGTCACGATTGAATACAATGATGACAATAAACCAGCCCGTATTGATTCCATTGTGGTGAGTACACAGCATGATGAGTTTGTCCTCCCAAAAAATAATAGCGAGGCCGAGAAGCTTAAAGCACAGAAAGCCATGCAGTCTCTGATTGCTGCTGATATTATGGGGATCGTATTGCCCCGGGTGAAGAAAAAATTAAAGCCTGCCCTGCGAAAACTATTTACAGATTCGATCAAGTATCATATAAATCCCACCGGTAATTTTGTGATTGGAGGCCCACATGGGGATACCGGCCTTACCGGCCGCAAGATCATCGTCGATACGTATGGCGGGAAAGGCGCACATGGGGGAGGAGCCTTTTCAGGAAAAGATCCCAGTAAGGTAGACCGGTCGGCAGCCTATGCTACCCGTCATATTGCAAAGAACCTGGTGGCTGCTGGTGTTTGTGACGAAGTCTTGGTTCAGGTCTCTTACGCCATTGGCGTAGCTGAACCTACCAACATGTATATAAACACCTTTGGATCAAGCCATGTAGAGATGGAGGATAGCCTGATTGCTGAGAAAATCAGACAGTTGTTTTCCATGCGTCCCTATGACATCGAACAACGACTTCAACTCCGGAAGCCGATATATAGTGAAACGGCTTCTTATGGCCATATGGGCAGGACACCAGAGAAGAAGGTTGTTGCGTTTACCGATGGAGGCGGAAGAGAAAAGAAGATCAAAATTGAAACTTTTACCTGGGAGAAACTGGATAAAGTCAACGAAATCAGAAAAGCATTTAATCTCAAATAAATCGGATCATCCCGCAATTATTTCAGGCAAAGGGATTCCGCTATCAATATAATTTATGTCAGCACCTGGTCTTCATGCCGGTTTCGTACAACGGCATATCGGAACTTCCGATCCTCAGATAGTACGTGAAATGTTGGATGTTGTGCACGCCGAAAGCCTGGATCAACTGATCCGGGAAACAGTGCCCGAACCCATTCGAACCCAACGTGCACTCCGCATTCCGGATGCCATGAGTGAGCAGGAGTATCTCAGGCATATTGCCGCCTTAGCAGAAAAGAACCAGGTGTTCCGTTCGTATATCGGTCTGGGATATTACGGAACCCATACACCTTCCGTCATTCGCAGGAATGTGTTTGAAAATCCGGGATGGTACACCCAGTACACACCCTATCAGGCTGAAATATCACAGGGCCGCCTCGAAGCACTACTCAATTTTCAGACGGTGGTCAGCGATCTGACCGGCCTGCCCATTGCAAATGCTTCCTTACTCGATGAAGGTACAGCCGCTGCCGAAGCTATGACCATGCTGTACAATCTATCTTCCAAGAAATCCAGAAACGGACAAGGCCACTCCACACATTTTTTTGTCGACCAAAATATTTTTCCACAGACTCTGGCGGTTCTTCAATCCCGTGCCGAGCCCATTGGCATTACAATTGTAACCGGCGACTGGAAACAATGGAGTGGGGGGGATGATTTCTTTGGAGCCTTACTTCAGTATCCGGATTCGACTGGTGCAGTACATGACTATCGCAACAGCGTCAATGCCTGGCAGACAGACGGAATCAGGGTCGCAGTCATCAGTGATCTGATGGCGCTGACATTACTTGTACCTCCAGGACAATGGGGAGCCGATGTGGTCGTGGGGAATTCACAGCGCTTTGGCGTGCCTGTTGGATTCGGTGGACCTCATGCTGCCTTTTTTGCTACACGGGACGAGTATAAAAGAAGTATCCCGGGCCGTATTATCGGTGTGTCCGTAGACCGTCATGGAAACTATGCGCTTCGAATGGCGTTGCAAACCCGGGAACAACATATCAAAAGAGAAAAGGCCACATCCAATATCTGCACCGCTCAGGCACTCCTGGCAATCATGGCCGGGATGTATGCCGTCTATCATGGTCCTGACCATCTGAAGTCGATCGCACTGGACATCCACAGGAAGACGGTTGCATTACACCAGTTCCTTCAAAACCTCGGCTTTACACCTTCACACAACGCATTCTTCGACACCCTGACGATACCAGCATCACCGGAGATGATCCAATCTGTTCGTATTGAAGCCGAGCGACTCAAGATCAATTTGTGGTATACCTCAAATGATATCCGGCTAAGTCTTGATGAGACGGTCTCGGATCAGGATCTTTCAGATATTGGGAATGTTTTTGCTACAGTTGCGAAATCTAAAGCCAATGCGATTACAGCACTGGAGGCCATCATGATTCCTGATGCGATGTTCAGGAAAGAACCCTACCTTACGCATCCTGTATTTCATCTCTACCGAACAGAAACCGAGATGATGCGGTATATCAAATCACTAGAGAATAAAGACCTGTCGCTCATGCACGCCATGATCCCGCTGGGTTCCTGCACGATGAAACTCAATGCAGCCAGCGAAATGTTTCCGGTCAGCCTTCCAGCCTTTTCAACCCTTCATCCCTTTGTTCCGAAAGAACAAGCTGAAGGCTATTATACCATCTTTGAAGAATTGTCCTCATATCTCTGTGACATTACCGGTATGGTGGCCTGTTCACTCCAACCCAATTCCGGAGCACAAGGCGAGCTCACCGGCTTACTTACCATTCGCGCATACCATGAAGCCCATGGACAGCAGCACCGGAACGTAACGCTGATACCGGCTTCTGCTCACGGTACCAATCCGGCCAGTGCTGTTATGGCCGGTATGGAGGTGATTGTCGTCAAATGTGATGATCGCGGAAATGTAGATATGACCGATCTTAGGGCACAGGCAGAAAAGTATAGTGACCGACTTTCAGCTGTCATGGTCACATACCCTTCAACCTACGGTGTTTTCGAAACGACTATCATGGAGTTGTGCGCTACGATACATCAACACGGAGGATTGGTATACATGGACGGTGCCAATATGAATGCGCAGGTAGGCCTGACCAGCCCCGGCATCATTGGTGCAGATGTCTGCCACCTCAATTTGCATAAAACGTTTGCCATCCCTCATGGAGGTGGAGGCCCGGGTATGGGACCTATCTGTGTCAACGAAAAACTGATGCCCTTTCTGCCAGGACATCCGCTTGTACCGGTAGGTGGCGACCAGGCGATCCATGCCGTCAACAGTACACCATGGGGTAGTGCTTCAATTCTCCTGATTTCCTACGGATACATCAGGATGCTGGGGGCTGCCGGTGTAACGCTCGCCACCCAACATGCAATCCTGGGATCGAATTATATAAAGTCGAGACTGGAATCACAGTATGAAATATTATATACCGGTGAAAACGGCCGCACAGCGCATGAACTTATCATTGACTTGCGTCCATTTAAAGCTGCAGGTATTTCAGCAGAGGATGTAGCCAAGCGATTGATAGACTATGGATTCCATGCCCCCACTCTGTCCTTTCCGGTGCCGGGGACGATCATGATCGAACCTACTGAAAGTGAGTCCAAAGCAGAACTGGATTTGTTTTGTGACGCGATGATTCAGATCCGGAAGGAGATGGATGATGTAGCCACCGGACGTCATGCGGCTGATAATAATGTCCTGACCAATGCACCTCATACTTTAGGCGATATCACGGCTGATACCTGGAGCTATCCCTATGCCCGAAGTGCGGCAGCATATCCGTTACCCCAATTGCGGCAGCGGCATAAGTTCTGGCCTTCTGTGGCCCGCGTTGACAATGCATACGGAGACCGCAATTTGGTGTGTACCTGCATTCCGATTGAAGCCTATCAAACACCAGATACAGTAGACGCGTGATCGTAGTAACCGGGGCAATGGGTTTTATTGGAAGCGGTTTCGTCAGTTTCCTCAATCACCTGGGTCATCATAACATCATCGTCGTTGACGACTTTTATCAGTGGAAGAAGGAGATCAACCTGCATGGCAAGCGTGTACATGAATGGGTGCACCGCGATCTCTTTATCCGATATTTTGAAAAGTGCGCTTCGCAAATCCGGGTCGTGTTTCATCTGGGAGCGAGAACCGACACCATCAGCGAGGATCAGTCGATCTTTGATGCACTCAATCGGGACTATTCTAAAGCGATCTGGACGATCTGCGCGCAGCATGACATTCCGTTGATCTATGCTTCGAGTGCAGCAACGTATGGAGATGGATCATTGGGTTTTGAAGATGCGCATGAACTTGCAGAACGATTGAAGCCGCTGAACGCCTATGCGAGATCCAAGCAGGCTTTCGATCTTTGGGCCTTGCAGCAATCTTCACATCCACCCCGGTGGTACGGACTTAAATTTTTTAATGTGTATGGTCCAAATGAATACCATAAGGGCAGAATGGCATCTGTGATTTGTCATGCTTTTCAGCAAATCCAGGATTCAGGGTCGTTGAATTTATTCAGGTCCCATCACCCTGATTATGTGGATGGAGGTCAGCGTCGGGATTTTATCTATGTCATGGATGTATTCCGGATGATGTGGGATGTTTATTCCCAATCCCCCCCATCAGGTCTATACAATGTAGGGACAGGCAACTCCAGAACATTTGAAGATCTGGGGAAAGCTGTTTTCAATGCAATGGGTCTTGACCCCGCTATCGTGTATATCGATATGCCCCAAGACCTTCGGGAAAAATATCAGTATTTCACTGAAGCCGAAATGCATAAATGGAATGCCGCAGGCCTTTCTCATCCTGCTACATCACTCGAAATGGGCGTCAGCGAATATGTACAACAATTTCTCCGACCCGGACAACACTATTAAAGAAGGTCAATCGGAGGTACCGGGACGAAGCCCCTGAAAATAAATCAGCACCCATTCATCGTCCAGCTTCGCAAACCGGCGCTTCATATACATATTCGTCCCTTTCATCTGAATCCAGTGTTCGATGATGCGGTCATTGAGGACGATATACCATTGCTCAAAATGTCCCCCCGGATCCGTAAACCGATTGTGCTTTTTCCAGTCTTCTCTCTGCCAGAAATAACGGCCATGCTGCAGGGTATCCCCATCGCCCAACGATGCAGGCAATCCTTCCAGTGGAAAATTGATATGGGCTAACTGAAAGACCGAATCTTCATGAAAGCGCTTGAAAAAATTGGCAAAATCTGAAGGCAGTGTATCAACACTTTGGGGTGCCGGGGCCTCATGCTCCGAAGAAGGTAGTGCAGGTTTACAACTTTCTCCCAGCCACAATATAATTAACAGGATGCTCCACACACCACACCCACGCCACTTCGGGCAACAGACGAAAGTAAATATCATACGACAAATGTAGGCCTTCGTACCGGATCTCGCCCAGAGCATGATGACCCGCCGGATGAAGAGCCTGAATAAAAATATGTTCACGAAATCCAAGTTTACGCTTCCCGTAAGCTTTGTACAGGCACTCTTTGGCACCCCATAACAAATGAAGGTAGCGAAGTGGGTCGTTTGATCGTCTCACCGCCTCCAGATCTTCGGGGGTCAGGAAGCGATCCGCGATCCGGCGTACTGTATCCGAATAGACCTGGATGTCCACACCACATGACCTGTCGCAGACCATAGCAGCGCACCAGCGGTCGCTATGACTTACTGAGATTTGCACGGATGAATCCTTGAGATACGGTTTACCAAAATCGTCGTAAAGACATTGTGCCCGGGCCTTAAGTTCGGCGATCTGAAAGAGAAGTTCCCGACTTGCCAGCCATTCACTCTTTTTTCTAGGTGAAAGATCCTCAAGCCGTTTCTGTTCTTCCGGGGCAAGCGTTGTCTCTGAATAGATATCATTTTCCCGATGATGTCCCACAGCCACCACAGCCTTATCCCATGCCATTTTATGCATCAATTCCACTCCGGCAAATCTACATATTGCCTCCCGCAATCCGGTGAAATACCCTTCGCCATGTCGACCCGGATGTGAATATGTACTTTTGCATTTCTTTAAGCCTGACCGAGTATGATCCTGACCGACTTGCAGATTCTGGACGCTATGAGCCGCGGCGATATCGTCGTTACACCATTTGATCGTGCATGCCTGGGCACGAACTCGTATGATGTACATCTGGCCCCCTATCTTGCAGTGTATGAAGCTGAAATGCTGGATGCTAAATTGCATAATACGATTAAGCATTTTGAGATCGGTCCGGAGGGATTTGTCATACAACCCGGCGAATTGTATCTGGGTGTCACCACGGAGTATACAGAGACGCACTGCGCCGTACCTTTTCTTGAAGGAAAATCAAGTGTCGGCCGGTTAGGCATTGATATTCACGCCACAGCCGGCAAGGGGGATGTGGGCTATTGCAATACATGGACACTGGAGATTTCATGTGTCAAGCCCGTCAGGATCTATTCCGGTATGCCGATCGGTCAGTTGATCTATTTTACTGTGGAAGGGAGGATCGAGAATTTATATCACCACAAACCCGGGGCTAAATACAATCAGCGCACAGACCGTCCTCTGGAAAGCATGATGTGGAAAAATAAATTCTAACTACCGTGTCAGCCCACAACCGTAGGTCGGGGTGATATTATTCCGGTGAGTTGCGCCAGGCCTTCATGCCCCCGATAAGGTTGAGTGTGTTCTCCATACTAAATTGAGTAGCCAGAAGTTTTTGGGCCAGCGTACTGCGATTGCCGGATTGACAATAGAGCACAATCTCTCCCTGGCCGAGTTGCCGGACTTCATCCATTCGGAATGGAAGTTCTGTCACCGGAATGTTGGTACCCCCAATATCAAATTCTTCATGTTCGTAGGGTTCTCTGACATCAAGGAGAGCCAGATGTTCGCCGGAAGCAAGCCGGTCTCGAAGCTCAGCAGCGGTTATTTCTTTCATAGAGAAGAGCGTGAGTGATTTTGGAAAACAAGTTAATCGCAAATATCAGGTTTATCGCTGGTCACGGTAATGTGCAGGGAGGAGCCAAGGTCCATGACGCTTCCATCAGCAGCAGGTTGTTGGGACACGATGTATGCTGCCTGAATTTGGACAATCCCATTTTGCCGTGTGATATCACCAATAGAAAGCCCCAGATTTTCAAGGTAAAACTCGACCTCCTCATAGGTCATACAAATCAGATTGGGGATTGCAACTTGACCACCCGATTTACCCGAAACGATGAAATCAAGAAAGTCGCCTTTTTCAACCTGCACATCGTTATTACGGCCCCTGGCATCGATGATCGTTGTGCCCCGATACTGTACTTCCAGGACCTGACCCGGCTCTCCCGGATCAAACCGGGTATCCATTATTCTGGATTTGATTTCGAAATGTTCCTCCAGTTCTCTTTTCTTTCGTTCGAAATTTTTACCATACATTTCCGGCAGCCGACCCGATAGAATCTTATCCGGGGTGCGCTTGGTGATCGTCACATAAATCATTCTCTGTGCCTTGACCAGAGAGCCTGCGGATGGATGTTGTTTCAATATCATACCGCCGGGTTTCCCCAGGACATGAAGGGAATCCTGCACGCTTATCCTGAATTTCTTTCGCCGGGCATCTTCCAGTGCATCCTCATACCGATACCCCGTATAATCCGGAAGTGCAAGTTGCTGGCCGTGATGCGTATAAACCTTGAGCCAAAGAAAAGATACTAAAAGACAGATCCCGAAAAAGAGGAAAATAGCGATTCCCGTTTTTCGGAAATCCCTGCTCTGTAAGTAGACGAACCATCCTCCCTGTGTTTTGCCGGTCATATCAGTTGTCAATCATATTGGAACGGTAAAAGTAGAAAAAGTATGTTGGTGTTGTGGGCATTAGGATTCAGCCAAATCATGCAAAACACCTTGCTTGAAAACTCAACCTGATTGAATGGCGGATTCAGGTGTATCCGGATAGATCCTTTTCCAGCGCTTGTGTGACCATAGCCAATGTGATCGATGCGCCAGAATATTCTCTTCAAGGGCAGCAGCGTATCTCCGGGTCAATTCACCTGGTTCCGTAATTTCCTCTCCGTCATAGAGCCATTGACACCGCAGGGAATAATCATTCCAGCCGACAGGTTCAGAGCGAATGTATACGATCGGCAGACTATAGCGTCGGGCCAGATTTTCCGGGCCATTGAGAAAGGCGGTCTTTCGCCCAAGAAAAGGCACCCAGACCATGTTCTTTTCGGAAGCAGGGTTCTGATCTGCGATCATGAGAATTAAGAGCGGTTTCTGCCGCATAAGTCGAATAAGCTCGCCGATTTTTTTGTTGTCGATCAAAAACTTCCCGTGGGAACTTCGGCGCCTTTGCATCAGGGCATTGACCGGCCCAGATTTGATACGTTTAAATAAAGCACATACACGATCAGGATATTTGACACCCAGAAATGAACCGGTCCATTCCCAGTTGCCGATATGACCCAAGGTGACGATAACACTTTTCCCTTCCATCACCTTTTCGTCCAGCAGAAGGGAAGGAGTCCATCGAATTCGCTTTTCCAGAAGTGATTTTGTTGGTCGAACGATAATCTGACGGATGATTTTAGCAAGGTAAAGATAGAACCCATAGATATCCCGCTTGAGACGACCATCATGCTCGTAAAGAAAAGAATCCTTCAGGTTTCGCTGCACGATGGTCAGGCGGTATCGAAAAATACACCGCAACAGAAATCCCAGAATATGGTCAAGGGTATACTGCAGGAAAGCCATGCTCAAAGATATCTACTCCTGCATTAACTCAGATCGGTTACATTTGTAAGCGATTTTTCGCAAACCTTCTCAGAGATAGGGCATAGGATTCAGTAGTAAGTATGATGGCAGACGAAACGCACTATATCAGATTGTTTATTGCCGATGACCACCACCTTTTTGTGGATGCACTGGTCGTGGCCCTCCATCAACAGGCCCGGTTATCGTTGCAAGTCATTGGCACAGCGCCAAACGGGGAGTCATTGCTCCGTCAGCTAAAGTCTGTAACGCCTGATATCGTCCTGCTGGATCTGAATATGCCTGTTTTAAATGGCCTGGACGTCATCCCGGTACTGCAGACGGATCATCCAACGCTTCCCATCATCGTCGTCACCAAATACAACGACCCCAAGTTTGTCCGGGAATGCCTCCAGGTGAAAAGTATCGCCGGCTATGTACTTAAATCCAGCCCTCTGGAGGAGCTCATTGAAGGGATAGTCCTCGTAAGCCAGGGAGGGTCGTATATCAGTAAAGGTCTCCAGATCTATCCCCGGGACAATGGGGAAAATGGAGAAGGGTTATCCGCTTTTGAGGAAAATTTTCTGGTCCGGTATAATTTGACACGGCGTGAACTCGAAATCCTTGGCCTTATCGCCCACGCCAAGAACAATAACGAGATTGCCGACGGCCTGTTTATCAGCCCACAGACAGTGGGGGCTCACCGGAAAAATATCATGCGAAAACTCAATATCTCTACGACAGCAGGCCTGGTGCGCTTCGCCATAGAAAATCAATTGGGCTGAAAGCATGAAGCAAAAAGTTTACCAATTTTTGGCCCAATAGGTGAAATTTCGATTTTTAAGTTAATTTTGAGGACCCTCCTGCAATTTTATTTAAAGCTATATTTACTTTTAGATTGGATATCCCCTCCTTTTGAAAGGTGTATCCGCCTGAAAATCAATCTGCTAGAACAAATCCTATAATCCTGATCACATATGAAAACTTCTTTTACCCTTTTATTTACCCTCCTTTTAACCTGGCTAATAACCCAACCCCTTCAGGGTGAGGTCAATTGCTACTACGACAATATATCCCCGGTGGCCATCTGCGATGCGCATACCGTGGTCGCATTGTCTAACCTTGGAACCGCCAAGGTGTATGCTACGGACATCGATGACGGTAGTTATGACAACTGCCAAATTGTAAGTTATCAGGTCCGCCGGATGTTTCACGGATGGTGCCCTCCCGGTGTCGATGATGATATCTACTTCAGACCCTATGTTGAGTTTTGCTGCGAAGATGTAGGACAGTCGATTTGGGTGATCATGCAGGTCACGGATGCCAAAGGCAATTATAATGAATGTATGGCCGAGGTCATCGTTCAGGACAATAGCCACCCCAACTTCCTTTGCCCACCAAACATCACTGTGAGCTGTAATTTTTGGTTTAGCTATGAGGCGCTGAATAACCCCTATAACCGAACATTTGGTACGATTGCAGTCAATGGTGCCCCACGCCTGCCAATCATCATCAACGATCCCGGAAACACCTCCGCCCCCCAGCCCAAAAACTGGGGCCTTGACGGAACGGCCGGAGGCGGGGTTTGTGGCGGCGGAAATGTCTGGGTCAGTATCCCCGAAGTGATCGATTACCGTAATGCCTGCGGCGTCGGCATCATCAAACGAAAATTCCTGATCGAGGTAGGTGGCTGGACCGATTGGTGCTACCAAACCATTACAGTCAAAGACTTTACGAACTCCTATTATAACATTTCATGGCCCTGGGACTATGTAGCCGATGGCTGCCTCTACGGCCCTCATGATATCAAACCAGAGCAACTCCCGCCACCCTATAACAAGCCAACGATTCATGGATACGGTTATGGAAGCTCTTGTGCGCTGATCGGCCATGCCTACGATGACCTGGTGTTTACCTTTTCTGAAGGTGCCTGCTATAAAATCCTTCGCGAGTGGACCGTCATCGACTGGTGCAAATATCAACCCAATAATCCATGGAGTCCCGGAATCTGGCGTCATACCCAGGTCATCAAACTCATGAACAGTCATCCACCATCCTTCCATTATACATGCCAGGACATCGTTGTCGAAGGCTATGAGCCCAATTGTTCAGGCAGGTTCTACCAACAGCCGCATGTGGTAGATGACTGTACCCCCACCGAGCATTTAAAATGGGATTATAAAATTGACCTCTGGAATGACGGGTCATACAACATTACCCAGGCAGGTACAGGTCAACCCACTGTGGACAAGATATTACCTCATGGCTGGCACAGAATTCTTTGGAATGTTTCGGATCAGTGTGGTAACTACACCACCTGCACCTACAAAGTCCATGTGGTAGATAAGAAAGCGCCATCCCCAATATGTTATTATGGCCTGTCCACCGTCGTGATGCCACTTGGTGGGATGGTGACCATCTGGGCGAAAGATTTTAATTCCTCCAGTTACGACAATTGTACGCCGGCACACAAACTCAAGTATTCCTTCTCCGCTAATCCATGGGAAGCTTCCAGAACCTTTACCTGCGATGACCTCGGCACGGTACCCATTCAGATTTGGGTCCATGATGAGTATGGAAACAAAGACTATTGCACCACCTTTATCAAAATCAATGATAATTCCGGAGCCTGCTCAAACATGAATATAGTTCAGGGCCTGGTCACCACCTTCACGGAGATCGCATTACCGCAGGCAGAAGCTGCTATGTTTAAAGTCATGCCTAACCAAACGCTGGACGATGATATGGAGTCCATGTCTGATGCTACAGGTCACTTTACGCTTGGCTTTGGAACGACCCAGTATGACCGTATGATCAAGCTATCCCGCAAAGGAAAAAAGATGGAGGGTGTCTCAACCCTTGATCTGATTGCACTTCAGCGACATATCAACGGTCAGCAACCGATCACGGAACCCTATAAATTGTATGCAGCCGACCTCGATGGTAATGGCAGGGTAGGGGCGAACGATTTGTTGTTGCTGAAAAAAGCATTGCTTGGCGCATACAAAGTACCCGGCTTCCAGGGTAATCTGTCCTGGGTATTTTTCGGCGATCCATGTGCACCTGATACACCAGAAGGTCTTTTCCAAAATGAATGCCATAACTCGGTCGATGTTGACCGTCTTGGCAGTTTCCCAGCTTCAGTATCCTTCAAAGCGCTGAAAATGGGTGACGTCAACGCCGACATGGTCAATATGGCCTGGATGCTGACACCAAGAACCACACGATCTCTTCCACTGTACCTGCGTGAAAATGAGTCTGGTATGTCAGTAGACGTGATCCTTTCAGATGATGCTGATGTCTATGGATTCCAGATGTCGCTCAATACAAAGGGGATTCGACTGACAGAAGGCATCCTTCCGGTAAATCAAAATCATCTGGCTACAGATAAAGAAGGGTATTCCAACATCAGTTGGGGCCAGTCTGTAGCGCTGTCTGCCAAAGCAG
The DNA here is from genome assembly GCA_041746735.1 of Saprospiraceae bacterium. GTDB lineage: Bacteria > Bacteroidota > Bacteroidia > Chitinophagales > Saprospiraceae > Opimibacter. The sequence continues at coordinate 6,682 of JBGTGP010000027.1, read as the reverse complement.
GTGATGTTCTTTTTACCATAACAAATCTGCCAACTGGCATGCCTATCCAAGAATTGCTGATCTTGGATGAAGATGCCCTATATCCTGAAATCTATACCCAGGGGCTTGAAAATCAAAAGATTGAGTTCCTGCCTTATGGTTCTGTCGCCACCGTAGCTGCTTTTGAAACCAGACTTTCGCCAAATCCATTTACGGACTTTACCCGCTTACAAGTGACCATCCCTGCGGGGGTAGCCTTTAGGGTCACCCTGGTCGACATGAATGGGCGAGAGTTGTTTAACCAATCATACTCGTCTTTAACTCCTCAGGCTGAGATCGTTATCGGTGCTGAGGTCATCAGGGCTCCCGGAGTTTATTACTATCGGGTCGTCTCCGATTTGGGCGAACTTTCCGGAAAGTTTATCCGCCAATAGTCATCTGAATTCAGAAGAGGCAATGTTTTAAATGAACATTGCCTCTTCTTTTTTTGGATCATTTCCAATCAAGAGCCATTCCCTCAAGTGCCCTGGACTGTTCAGGGGGATATTTCTATTATGCTGTATTACAGTAATTTATGACTAATGCTTGAGTAAAATAATCTTAGAATCACAGGGCGCGACTGGTGAATTTTGCAGGACCATATATATTTGCGAAGTTTGCAGCAGGATTTATTTTTCATCCGATAACCAACCTCTCCCTCTTCCTTTTTCGTCATGGTAAGCCGGTACAGTTTTAGCTGCTCCTGCTGATTCTGATAAAGGCTTTTCAGCAGATATAATATTGCAACTAATATTACTATATTTGCGGCTGATTTGCTTGATTTTAAGTTTTTTGAAACGAATAACGTATTTGCTCATGAGTAAATCCATTCTAGGTCTCATTTTCGTCATGCTCCTTGGCCTTCAGGCGAGAGCAGAGCAACCTATCTTCTATATCAGCAGCACGGATGCCAATCCGGGCCAGACGATCGACATCACATTTACTGTAGATGATTTTTCCGAAATCATAAGCATGCAGTTTTCCATCAACTGGAATCCAAACGTGCTTGAATACAAAGGAAGTAAAAGCTTTAACGCCTCGGTACCTGGACTGTCTGCTTCATCGATAGGCACAGAAGAGGTGACTGACGGCAAACTCAGAGTACAATGGTTTGAAGCCAGCATCAACCCCATTACCTTGCCGGATCAGTCGTTGTTATTTACCCTCGAGTTTGAGGTCGTGGGCAATCCTTGTCAAAGCTCAGTCATCGCGATTACAGACGATCCGCTTGAAATTGAAGTTGGAGAAACACCAGCCGGTAATGATGTTGGTCTTGTAACCAATAATGGGCAGGTCCGCATTCCGGGACAAAATTGTATTGAGGATATCCAAATCATTGGGAACTCCGTCACGGGGTCATGTGGTGGAGTAGCCTGTGTGCAGTTTACGGTTCAGAATTTTACGAACGTAGTTGCAATGGGGTTCTCCTTGGTGTTTGACGGTTCTGTTTTACAGTTTAATGAAATCAGAAACTTTGCACCCCTTCCCGGATTTAATTCCGGAGTTACGAATCTGGCCGGACCGGATTCGCTCATCGTCGTATGGTTTAATGGAAATATTCAAAATTTGTCCCTCAACGACGGTACGGTATTATTTGAACTTTGCTTTAATGTGATAGGCAGCGGTGGACAATTTAGTCAGATCACCTTCGGGACAGCTCCTGTTGTTGAGTTCTCTGATGTCGATAATAATATACACAATGTGACCATCACGCCAGCCGTCATTTCGGCGCAGTGTGCGTTGGAAGGTTTCGCCCTCATCGGTGATACGGTATGTACGACGCCGGGTGGCACGGTGTGCATGGATGTGAAGGTGAATGACTTTGATGAAATCGTAGCATTTCAGTATAGTATCAACTGGGATTCCACACGTTTTGAGTTTGTACGTGTTGAAGGATTTGGACTTCCAGGGTTAGATGAGGGTGGTTTTGGTGTTCCTGGCAATCCTGATGTTAAACAGGGCCAACTCACTGTAAGCTGGATCGACCTCAGTCTGGCTGGTGTTACGTTGCCGGATTATTCCACCATTTTCAAGCTATGCCTTAGAGCCCGAGGGACCGCGGGTCAAAATTCTCCGATCAACTTTTCGGGTATACCACTGGATATCGAGATCCTCAATGCGGATGACAGTCTATTGGTGTTTGGTTTGTTGCAAGGCCGGGGAGAAATCCGGCAATCCTGCGAGGGCTGTGATGTGTCCTTCACCCTCATACCTACGTCTCCCAATTGTCCGAGAGAAACCACCGGAAGACTGGACCTAACCGTAACAACGAATTGCCCGGAAACGCCTACGTATTTATGGAATACCATACCTCCCGTTACAACTCAGGATTTAAACGGTATTGCAGCAGGTTCATATACCGTCACGATCACAGTCGGGTCAAATATTGTTGTGGCCACCGGAGTTGTAACTGACCCACCCGCAATAGGTGTAACAGGTACAGTCACTAATCCTAATCCAATTGGCACCAGCACTGGGGCAGTTGATATAACGGTTACAGGAGGCACACCACCGTTTACATTTCAATGGAGTACTCCTCCAGGAAGCACTACAGAAGATATATCGAATGTACCTGCAGGTTCATATAGTGTAACAGTTACGGATAGCAAAGGATGTACATTTATTCCTGATCCCTATATCGTGGGGGCTGAACTGGCAGCCGCTGTAACCAATGTTGCTTGCCCTGGCGGTTCCAATGGTGCCATCAATCTCTCGGTTGGGTTTGGTACCGGACCCTATACCTTCCTTTGGGCTCCGGGAGGGGCTACTACAGAGGATATAAGCAACCTTATGGCAGGCCAGTATTGTGTGACGGTGACAGACAGTGGTAATGCGACCAGCACCGCGTGCTTTAATGTCACCCAACCAGAACCACTCACCCTCACAGCCACTATTTCACACGATGTCAACGAAAATTGTCAGGGGGCTATAGACCTGAATGTAACCGGTGGTGTCATGCCTTATAGTTATAGCTGGTCCAACGGTCCGACATCACAGGACATCATACAGTTGTGTCCGGGTGAGTATTGTGTCACAGTGTCCTATCCTCAGGGCTGCTCCCAGGAAATGTGTTTTACCGTATTAGCCGGTGGACTGATTGTCCAATTGGTCGCTACGCAGTATGGTAACTTCCAGACGAGTTGTAATGGGGTATGCGATGGTGAAATAACCTCAGTGGTACAAGGAGGATCAGGTACGCTTATCTATCAATGGTCCAATAACGCAACGACAGAAGATCTGAGTAATATTTGCGCAGGTACTTATACCCTCACAGTCACCGATCAGGCAGGACGTACGGCAACAGCGAGTGTGGTCATCACATCGCCTCCGGCTATTACATTGAGTTACATCGCGACAAGCCCTTCAGATTTTATCTCGAGCAACGGAGCATTGGCCGTAGTGGTCAATGGCGGCAGACCGCCCTATACCTATCAATGGACAGGCCCTGCGAGTGGATCAACGGCATCGCTCAATAACGTTCCTGCCGGAACCTATACGCTGCTCGTGACAGATGCGAGTGGTTGTGAGATACGGGATAATTATTTATTGTTGCCCGACCTGGATGTGGGTTGTTATGAGGGGATGTCTGTTTTCACCCCGAATAGTGACGGGAAGAATGATTTTTTCATCATTACCTGTGTGAATGATTTTGACAACCGACTCCGGATATTCAACCGGGTAGGTGGGCTGGTGTATGAAACCAATAACTATCAGAATACCTGGATCGGCGTGGATCGGAATAATGAACCCGTACCCGATGGTGGATATCTGTGGGTACTGGAAGTCTTCCGTCCTGATGGCACAACACAACTGATCAAGGGGACAGTAACCTTATTGCGAACTGCAGATTAACCATAACCATCATCGAATAACTTTTGCACCTATCATCATTTTAAGAACGTGGCAATCATGAATACAACCTTCAACACTTACTGCGCTACAATCCTTTTCAGTCTTGTCTTGGTATTGACAGGTTCACAGCAAGTGGGCGCTCAGGAGGCTGGTTATTTTAATCATCAGTATCTTCAGCCTATCCTGATCAATCCCGGTGCAACAGGTTTTCAGGGCGATCACCAGATTCTGGCAGGCTATAAACATTCCTATTCAGATTTTCCCGGAGCCCCCCGGTCATTTACTGCCTTATACAATGGATCCTTCGCAGACAAGATCGGATTGGGTTTCCAGGTGTTGTCCGACCGGGTAGGCGTAGGACAATTATTCCATGGCCAGATCAATTATGCCTACAGATTTGATCTGGACAATGTGAAACTAAGTGTTGGGCTTTCCACCGGACTCCAGACTTACGCTATAAAAGACACCCGGAATGATCCTTTAGTGGATCCGACCGATATCCTGCTCAATGAAGCTATTGATGGATATCTGTTGTTTGATGGCTCCGCCGGCGTTTATGGTGAAGTAGACGAAAAACTGTTTTTTGGGATTTCATTTCCCAATCTGGTCAAAAACCGCCTGACCAATATCGCGGGCGATATCAATCTGCCAGATTTTGACAACTTCTCGTATGCCTTTCTGGTCGGATACAGGTTTAATATCCAAAACTATGACTTTGTCATCGAGCCGTCCCTGACGGTAAAGGACCTTCGATATAGCCCGTTCCTGATAGACGCTAATGTGAAACTGTCCTTTTTGGACGAGCAATTGGTCGGCGGACTGGGTTACACCCTTGGAGATAACAGCCGGGCCGCTTTGCTGCTCGGGACCCGGGTCAATGATTTGCGGATCTATTACTCCTACGATGTCAGCCTGGGTGATATTCAGCAGTTTAATAACGGATCCCATGAGCTCACAATGGTCTTTCGCATTCCGGGAAGAATTCCGGTCAGTGCACAATAAAAGGTGTAGAGCCAGGATCTTTCACTGAAAAGTATTCACTGTTTTCTCATTTCGATTGTCAAGTTCCACAAGAGCTTTGCAATAGTAAACACAGGTTTTACTTAACATATATAAGTTTAGTGTCTGTTATAAGAACCTCCATATCAGGAGTTGATCTATGAGTAAAAAAAATAATTGAACAGGTTTTTTCAAATTAAACTATTATAATATTCGTAAAGTGCTGAGATATAACACTTATAAGTATTGCTATTACCTATAATGTAATAAATACCCATAACCGGGTATTATCCCTGAAAACCCTTATCATATCTTTGTCTGGTTTAGTAGACCTATGTATGCTTTTGGCATACTTTTTGGCGTATTAAACTTTGACTTGGGAGATTGATTAGATTATACTGATCAACCCGGGCCAGCCTGATAGAATGAAGAACTGAAATACAGTCATTGTCCTGATGACTGTATGAATGTGTCTGCACCTCTGTTTTCGCTGCCTTCGTGGATTGGTTTCGGTCTTTTCATTTATACTGAGTTAAATGTTCAGTTATCCATTTATTTTTTAACCGATTAATTCGTAAACCAAAACCTAATCTCATGAAAAACACATTTTCTTTTTTCGTACAAAGGAATGTGCTTTTATCTTTTATGCTTACAGGCTTTATGTTCCTGTTGGGCACAAATGATTCACAAGCGCAAAACCTTGCCCGGGGGACTCAAAACCCTCATTTAGACATTGCCCAGTCATTTGGGGTTCTCGGCTATGCATTGGGTCATTTCGATCGCGATGAAGCTATTGCCGCTCTTACCGCTATCGGTACAGAACTCAAGCCTATTATCCAGCAGCATGGAGGTACGCAATACCAAAAAATGAAGTATGCGTATGTCAGCAACGTGTTGACCGATGTTCAGACCTATTCGATTGCCGTGGAGATTTCCATACTCAAAAGACTGGATGAACTGAAGAAATCAGGCAAGTTTGTAGGTGGTGGTGCTGGAAATACCCTTACCGGAAGTACATCTCCCCAGTATGCCGGGTTGTACAATGAAGTCGTTAGCCAGTTTTAATACTGGGAAACCGACTGAAACCATTTAACAAATCAAATTGAAACTCATGAATAGCAAGTTTTTTACAAATCTGGCTTCATTGGTGTTTGTGTTTTTAGTGAGTATAGGCGGGCTTGCAGCCCAAATTGTCGTCATGGGAAATACAACCAACACGGCTGGTAACAATCTCATCCCGTCCTCCGGGACAGGTGGTTGTACACCGCTGACCACCTTTCAAGCTACTGCTCCGGGCACCGTTATGGGAGTCCAGAGTGTCATGATCAACCTGACCCACACCTGGACAGGTGATTTGGGTATTTGGCTGGAAGCCCCTAATGGTCAGCGTCTAGAATTGACGACAGGCAACGGTGGCTCAGGAGACAATTACACCAATACTATTTTTATGGATGGGTTTCCATCTATTACAACTGGATCCCCGCCTTTTACCGGCACGTTTTCAGCAGAAGGTACTACAGCTTTGTTCTGTTCCTATCAAGGTAATATTGCCAATCTTGCAGCATTTGCCCCGGGGCAAGCCGGGACATGGAGTCTCCGCATCCACGATAATGCAGGTGGTGACACTGGTATGATGATCGCATGGTCTATTACATTTGCTGGGCAAACAGCCCCGCCTCCACCCGATGACCCATGTGTCCTCGTATGTCCACCGAATATCCATATTTCATTGGATCCGGGTGCATGCGATCAGGTAGTAGGCTATAATGAGCCTTCCCAGGTGGGTAACTGTGTATTTGAGACCCAGGTACCT
>JBGTGP010000026.1:0-45210 GCA_041746735.1 Saprospiraceae bacterium | reverse complement strand
GTAGTGAGTGGTGAGTAGTGAGTGGTGAGTGGTGAGGATTGAGTTGATCTGCTGAATAGGAAAATCCTCTGATATCCACACGGAACAAAAGGTGACTGAGCGGAGTCGAAGGCACCGACTCCGCTGCGCTTCGACTGGCATCTTCTGCTTTCCGCCTGGCGGTCGGAATCTTCGCTGCGCTTCGACTGGCATCTAAAATTCCGCCTTGCGGTCGGAATCACTGCCAGGCGTGACGGCAAACGAATCGACTATGTTAGAGCTATGGCAATCAAGCACCACAGAATTAAAATTGTGACCCGGTTTATTGCTTGAATACTGAAAAACCTTAGTTTTGTGGTCCCATTGAAGAATGGAACAGAATATGTGAGCCAGAGTGGCGGAATTGGTAGACGCGCTGGACTCAAAATCCAGTGTTCGCAAGAATGTGCGGGTTCGAGTCCCGCCTCTGGTACGAAGAGAACTTATCGGGTCGGCCGGTATTATGCTCTAAGTGCAATAGACTTTGTAAGGAGCATAGAATTAACCCTCATCAACCTCATGCAGGTGACCTTGAGGTTAAGTCCTACGGTAACCTTAAAAATTTTATTCATCAAATGCTCGGCATGAGATGCCCACCGCCGAAGTGGTGAAATTGGTAGACACGCACGTTTCAGGGGCGTGTGTTCGCAAGGACATGCGAGTTCGAGTCTCGCCTTCGGCACTACAGGAGAATCGCTAACGCGGTTCTCCTTTCTTTTTTCCAAACAACCGTTTGAAAAAACGCTTCTCAAAGTCCCAAAAAAAGTGAAACTGACCGAAGATGAATCCGTAGAAAAGCAGAAATAGATTATAGATCGGAAAGATCAGCACCCAATAGAGGATGGAAAACCAGGCAGGATGTCCACCGTGAAACAACCAACCGGTGATGTAGGGTTTGATCAACAAGACCGTAAATCCCGTACAGGCAAATACAATGAGTATAATGATGACCTGCCAGGCGGATTTTACCATCCAGCGGGTTTTTAGTTTTTCTATCCAAAGTGGTGAGGACATAAAAAAAGAGGTTGAATTTTTTTTAATCCATCCAATCAGCTACAAAAAGATTAGTTTCTCGCGTGCCTCCGTTGTGACGGTTGGACGAAAAAACCAGTTTCATGCCATCCGGACTGAACATAGGGAAGGAATCAAAGACGCTATCAAAGGTGATCTGTTCCAGCCCGGTGCCATCCAGATGGATCATCCAAAGATTGAATGGGAAACCTCTTTCACTGGCATGATTGGATGAAAACAAGATCTTTTCTCCGGAAGGATGGAAAAAAGGTGCCCAATTGGCATTACCCAGACGGGTCACTTGCCGGAGATCAGAGCCGTCTACATTACAGACAAAAAGCTCCATGTGAGTAGGCTGCACGAGATTTTGTGCCAGGAGTTCCTTATACTCGGCAATATCCTCCGGTGTCTTGGGTCTTGAAGCTCTGAAGACCAGTTTGCTGCCATCCGGGGAGAAGAAAGCACCTCCATCATATCCCAGTTCATCTGTTATCTGACGTACATCCGAGCCATCGATATTCATGGTATACAGTTCCAGATCACCGGAACGCGTGCTGGTAAAAACGATTTTATCGCCCCTGGGAGAAACGGTAGCCTCCGCATCATATCCCGGTTCGTTCGTTAACTGGCGGAGGATATTCCCTTTGAGATCGGAGACAAAGATGTCATAGTCGGGATAGATAGGCCAGACATATTTGCCATCTGATCGGCGCTCCGGCACATGAGGACACGAAGCATCTCCGAGGTGTGTGCTGGCATAGAGGATCGAGGTATCTCCAGGCATGAAATAGGCACAGGTGGTACGTCCTTTTCCGGTGGAAATCAGGGCTGGTATTTTGGAGGTATCAAGAGGTTCACGGGTGTCAAACATATAGATTTGATCACACGCAGCTCCCCAGGCAGGTCGGGTGGCCTGAAAGATGAGTTTGTAGCCATCAAAACTCCAGTACGCCTCCGCATTATCGCCGCCAAATGTCAATTGGCGCATATTCATTAAATGTTTTTCATGCTCATACCGCAACGTATCCTGTGCCGTGTCTGTACCTGTGTTTGAGGTATCATTTTTAGGTACACAGGCATAAATAGTAACCAGGCAAAGGGCGCAAAAAAGGAGTGATTGATTCATCCGTTGTAATTTAGCCCACAAATATAGGCCACTGATGGCCCTTGCTTTATACCTGATAACATGAAATTTATACCTCTATCCCTCACCTTTAAGAACCTGATTTTCCTTCTTGTCCTCACGGGCTTAGGGTCCTGCAGTACCACCAGGTGGCAATCGAAAGCCGATGATCAGGCGCAGATGCTCGCCGATATCACCTATCTCGCCGCTGACAAATTGGAAGGCAGAACCTTTGGTTCGAAAGGCGAAAGGATGGCCGGGGACTATATCGCCCGTCGCTACAAACAACTCGGACTTAAGCCAATGGGTGAAAAAGGAACCTGGTTTCAAACCATTACGGTCAAGGGTAACAACCCGCATTCGATGGAGCTTGGAAAGGCAGGTGATGCAGATGCCAAAACAGGCCGCAACGTCATAGGCTATCTGGATCATGGCGCTCCCTTTACGGTTGTCTTAGGCGCACATTATGATCATTTGGGATATGGTCATTTCGGATCCCTGTATGTCGGTGAACCCGCCATTCACAACGGCGCGGATGACAATGCCAGCGGCGTAGCCCTCATTCTGGAAATGGCGCAGCGACTCCAGGGTCAGAAAAAGTTCAACTACCTTTTTATCGCCTTTACCGGTGAGGAAAACGGTCTGTGGGGATCAAATTATTTCTGCAAAAACCCCACTATAGATATTACCAAGGTGACCGCTATGCTCAATTTTGATATGGTCGGTCGCCTCAGTGAGAACCGCATGGCTATCAATGGCACCGGGACCTCTCCGGCCTGGGATGATCTGCTGAATGTCTCCAATATCTATGGCCTGAGCTTTGCCAAAAGTGCGTCCGGAATAGGACCCTCAGACCATACCTCATTCTATCTGGTCGATGTTCCCGCCATTCACTTTTTTACCGGTGCGCATGAAGACTACCACAAACCGAGTGATGATGTCCATTTGATCAACGCCCAAGGGCTGGAGATGATAGCGGATATGATCAGCAAACTCCTCCTGATGATGGATGCCAATGAAAAGCTACCCTTTACTAAAACCAAGGACCCTGACCCCTCATCCACACCACGTATGGAAGTAACGCTGGGCATATTGCCAGATTACCTGTACGATGGAGAGGGCATGCGTCTAGATGGTGTCCGGGAAGGACGTCCAGCGGAACTGGCTGGAATGGCAAAAGGCGATATCATTCTCCGGATTGGCGAAAAGAAGATCAAGGATATCTATGCCTATATGGAAGCGCTGGGCCATTTTCATAAAGGCGACAAGACCTCCCTGATCGCACTTCGGGATGGCAAAGAAGTCAGATTTGATATTCAGTTTTAAAGGGAAGTTTGTTGCTTATCTCTTATCGCGTTTGGAGGCGTATAAAGTCCTATAATATTTAGATCATGGAAGCCGATAAAACAGTAGGGGCCATCACCTGGATGGATCTCACGATCGTGGACGCTGAGGGGGTTCGTGACTTTTATAAACAGGTGGTGGGTTGGGAGACAACGGATATCAGCATGGGAGAATACAACGACTATTGTATGAGCTCTCCTGAAGATCAGAAAGTCAGGTCAGGTATATGCCACCATCGAGGCTCGAATCAGGGTATCCCACCTATGTGGATTATGTATATCAATGTGGCGGACCTGAATGTTAGCATAGAAGCTGTGAAGAACGGTGGGGGAGAGGTCGTCCACGGTCCGCGCAGGATGGGCGATAAAGCCAGATTTTGTATCATCCGCGATCCGGCCGGAGCTTTTGCCGGCTTATATGATCACGGAGACAGGTAAGCGCTCCGATCCCTGGAAGAATGACTTCTTACCACCTTTCCATATCAGTCTACACGGTCGTGTGGTTGATTCTAAACGAGCATCAGGAAGAATAATTAACCCGCCGTACTTCATTGAAAAACCGGGGTTTCATCACCCTGAAGGCATCCCAGACCAACTCCGCATCAGACGGAAAACTCACGGGTGGAATCCGTTGCCGCAGATTTTTGTCCAAAGCACGTTCATCACCATAGAAGGTGCGTGATACATGCTCAAAGACGATCTCTACCTCCATGGGTTGGGAGAAAATCCTCGAACCCGTATGCAGATTGGTGATATCAACGCGACCATGGATCATGGCTCTTTTCGTTTGGATGGTTTCCACTACAGTAGCGTTGACTTTGACTTTTTTGTCCCGTTTGATATCATTACCCAGGGAATCTTTTTTAACATTTCCTCTATCATCCAGCACGTATTCCCAGCCATCTACGATCTCTTTGGTATATGGAGTTTGTTTTTCACCCCATTCATCACGGGTCGTGGCAATGTCCAGTATCCGGAGCACAACCCTGTAATCCATCTGCATACCCTCATCGATGTCGGTATAAAACCGATTCCATTTGTGACCACTGTTGGCAAAATCCGCAGACAGCAATTCTTCTTCATACGCTGGAGGCATGTGTGCCGCGCTGTGGTTTTCGATACGCACATAGATCTTGTTGAGTCCGAGATCCACCAACTCATCGCGCAAGCCGGGTCGATAGTAATAACTGCTGATGGACCTGATGTGATCCAGTAAGCTGACAGCCTGGCGTGCCGAAGGCTTGTCACCTCTGCGTGCTGCAGCGATCATATCATCGAGCCGTCGCTCGTACAACGTGACAGCGCTGGACCTGGCTTCTTCCATGATCTGGTCGGTGCGCACAAAAGTGAATTTCGCCTGGTAGCCGCCTTCACTCACCAGCGGGAGAAAGGGTTCAATCCGGTCCTGACGGCGTTGGATATCCCGGGCGATTCGCATGATGGACTCCCAGTCTTCGGGGCGATTGGTGCGGCGCAGGGATTCGATACGGGTCATGTCACGGCGGGTGACCTTTTCAAATCCTTCTTCCAGCGCGGTGACATAGACGTCTTTCTTTTTTTTGCCAGACATTTTCTTGGTGGCCAGTGTGATCAAGGCATCGTAATCACCTCGTTCCAGAAGTTTGTCGGCTGAAGCACAGGAAGTCAGCAGCGTTATGGCCATTGCGAGGAGTAACAGATTTTTCATGGCGGATAGTGGTATTGGTTTCGCTTGGATGACGAAAAGATAGTATGGCGGGTTTCTTAAAACCTGTTAAGAAATGCCTATAAAAGCAAAAAACCCTGCTGTAGGGCAGGGTTTTTTGCTTTGAGAATTAAACTATGCGTTGTTATGCTCTTCTGACATTTACGGCATTGAGTCCTTTTCTTCCTTCGATAAGTTCGAATGTGACCTCATCGTTTTCTTTGACTTTTTCAGTCAGTCCACTGACGTGTACGAAGTACTCTTTGCCGGTAGACTCGTCCTTAATAAATCCGAAACCTTTGGACTCATTAAAGAATTTGACAATTCCTTTGTTCATTGTAATTGTAATATAAAGTGATTAATTAAGGCGCAAAGATACAGCTTTTTGATTATCAATGGGTTTATTAACGATTTATTATTCATTTAGACCAGGACGTCGACAGGGCCTGTCCATGCAGGTAAATCTTAATCCCGGGCATCAGAAGCCTGAAAACCCTATAAGGATGTGCCTGTGTTTGGGCCTCGGAGCAAGGACATTCACATGATTTCCCCTACCTTTATACCCGAAAACGGGTTGTAAAAATCTCCTGTTTTCGCCTTTCATTGACCGCCCAACCGTTTTTCATGCTCAGAGATATCGCCGTTGAACAACTCCATACCCAGAAAGTCCGGAATCGGGATGATGCATTTGTTCGGGAGGTTTTGTCTGACTTCTGGATCTGCTGCGTAAGTCGGGAAGCCAGTATTCTCGCCCGTAAGGAGGTGCTGGGAGGAAAAGCCAAATTTGGTATCGTGGGTGATGGCAAGGAAGTCCCTCAGGTAGCGTTGGCACGATTTTTCCAGAAAGGTGACTGGCGCTCAGGCTATTATCGGGATCAGACCTGGATGTTTGCCAACGGAATATCTACCGTTGAAGAATTCTTTGCCCAGCTTTATGCCGATCCGGCGAATGACCCTTTTTCCGGCGGACGCCAGATGAATTGTCATTTCGCCACACCCTTGATCGATGAAAAGGGCCAGTGGTTATCCCAAGATGACCGGTACAACATATCAGCAGATATATCATCTACAGGCGGTCAGATGGCCCGTGCCGTAGGATTAGCACAGGCATCCTCCTGGTATAGAAGGCATCCCGAATTAGGCCAACAACTCCAAATGAGCCATAATGGCGATGAAGTCTGTTTTGTCACCATCGGAGATGCGAGCACCTCAGAAGGCGCATTTTGGGAAGCCATCAATGCAGCAGCAGTAATTAAAGCTCCAATGGCCGTATCCGTCTGGGATGACGGCTATGGCATCTCAGTACCCACATCACTCCAGACGACGAAGGGGAGTATCTCCAGATTACTCGAAGGATTCCATATCGATGAAAATGGTGAAGGAATCTATCTCTATACTTGCAAAGCCTGGGATTATCCGGGACTGTGCGAAATGTATGAACGCGGTATTCAAAAAGTGAGAAAGTATCACTTGCCAGCTGTCTTCCATGTACAGGACGTCACACAGCCCACGGGTCATAGCACTTCCGGCAGTCATGAACGCTACAAGACTGCGGATCGCCTCAAATGGGAGACGGAGATGGACTGCATCGTGAAAATGGCGGACTGGATGATCGATGCCGGAATCGCAACCCGCGAGGAGGTGGATGAACTCCGCAATAATGCCATTCAGTATACACGTGCATGCAAGAGGAATGCCTGGGATGCTTTTATGGCTCCCATCCATGAAAAGAAACTTGAGTTGGTTGCAATTTTCGGGCAGTTACCTGACGAAATCCAGTCGGCTGAGTTGCTCGGTCATCTGCGCCTTGAGATACACACCCAACTTGAAATTGTTTTCTCAGAGGTGCTGGCACTGGCGGAAAAACTAAGTCTGTTGCTCCGAGGATCGTTTCAGTATGAATTTCCTGCTCTCGAGACCATGATAGCGGATATGCGACAGGATGGATGCCGGGCTTTCAATACCCATTTGTATGCAGAAGGCCCCGGAAGTGCCCTTGAAGTACCGGTCGTCGCTCCAGTGTATTCGACGACATCGGAAACACTCAACGGCTACCAGATACTCAACCGCTTCTTTGACAACCTGATGTCCAAAGATCCCCGGGTGGTTGCATTTGGCGAAGATGTCGGCCATATCGGGGATGTCAATCAAGGTTTTGCAGGTTTGCAGGAAAAGTATGGTAAAGACCGCGTCTTTGATACCGGTATCCGGGAATGGACCATCATGGGCCAGGCTATTGGTCTGGCACTGAGAGGGCTCCGCCCGATTGCTGAGATTCAATACCTCGACTACCTGATATACGGATTGTCACCACTATCAGATGATCTGGCCTCACTCCGGTATCGCACTAATGGTATCCAGACTGCTCCGGCCATCATCCGGACTCGAGGCCACCGGCTGGAAGGGATATGGCACGCCGGGTCACCCATGGGGATGCTCATCCATTCTCTCCGGGGTATGCATATCTGTGTGCCTCGAAATATGGTACAGGCTGCCGGCATGTACCATACACTGATGCAGGCACAGGAACCCGCACTGGTGATCGAGTGCCTCAATGGCTACAGACTTAAGGAAGCCTGTCCGGACAATCTGGATACATTCACCATTCCCCTCGGAATGCCGGAGGTGCTGGCCGAAGGGCAGGACATTACGTTGGTAACCTATGGGTCGTGCGTGAGAGTTGCCCGCGAAGCATTGGATATCCTGAAGATCTCTGGAGTTTCCGTCGAGTTGATTGATATACAGACGTTGTTGCCGTTTGATCTGGAGCATGTGATCGTGCATTCACTTCGAAAGACCAGCCGGATATTATTCCTGGATGAGGATGTACCCGGAGGTGGTACGGCTTACATGATGCAGCATGTGCTTCAGGATCAGGGTGGATATTTCTACCTCGACCAGAAGCCGGTTTGTCTGACAGCTCAGCCGCACCGGCCTGCTTATGGATCAGACGGGGATTATTTCTCCAAACCACAAATCGCAGATATAGTTCGGACGGTGTTGGATATGGTTGGAAAGTAAATCCGTCCCTCTTCAAGCCCATATCAATAGCTATATAATAGGAGGGATTCCTGTGCCGGTTCATATGCGTTTCAGAGAAAACCCGAACAGGTTTCAGGGGTGTGAAGAAACCTTATATTTGATCCTCAAACCGACCAATTTGTCTGACAAGCTTGTCATCATTCCCACCTATAAGGAGAAGGAGAACATCGGGCGCATGATAGATGCCATCATGGCGCTGGATGGCCATTTTCATCTGCTCATCATCGATGATGGATCTCCTGATGGTACGGCTGATATTGTCCGGGAGAAGCAGGAAGAGTATGGGCCCTCGATCTTTTTGATCGAACGTGAGCGAAAACTGGGATTGGGCACGGCGTACATCTATGGATTCAAATGGGGTCTGGACCGTGACTACCTGTACTTCTTTGAAATGGATGCCGATTTTTCCCATGCGCCTTCGGACTTAATCCGATTGTACAATGCTTGTGCAGAAGAGGGTGCTGACGTCGCTATAGGCTCACGGTATGTGCCGGGCGGTGGAGTGGTCAACTGGCCGAAAAACAGGCTTTTCCTATCCAAAGGCGCTTCTTTATATACCCGCATCATCACCGGCATGCCCGTCATGGATCCTACAGCTGGGTTTATATGTTATACCCGGGCTGTGTTGGAGACAATCGATCTGGATAAGGTTAAATTTGTTGGATACGCCTTTCAGATCGGAATGAAGTATCTGGCCTACAAAGCTGGATTTATTGTTCGGGAAATACCCATTCAATTTGCTGAAAGAGAGTTTGGCGTCAGCAAAATGAATACCGGGATCATACGCGAAGCCGTATTGGGAGTCCTCCGGTTACGGCTGAGCTCCGTATTTAAGACCCGACGGCTGAAGTCCACAGCAGGTCACCATGGATGAAATGCCAGAGCAGTGTCGCTGGGTGCCGGATGAACGCTGTATGCTGACACACCCTCCCGATATATTGGCCAACAGACTGCCTGAGCCAGCCATGAGGTGACTAGGATGATGTGCTTTGGATGTAAGGCCTTGAATTCATAGGCTCCATAGAGGCATATGTGCCCTGACTTTCACCGTACATATTACACTATATTTATATTCAAAGCTTTTTTCAGGTGTATTAGATTTATTTTCATGTATATTTGCATTATATAAAATTGTTATATATTTACATTATTGAAATGTATAATATAAACGAACCAGGTACAGTATTTCACTAATTTGTGAATACGCACCACCCGAGATGAAGATTTCCGGTGGTTTTTTAAAAATAAGTGGTGGGAAAAAGTGGTAGAAAGTGGGAAGGATTTCTACATTTGAGTCGTTACAAGACTGAGAATGGAATTATGACCAACTTTTTTGGGGAATATGAATGTAAGCTGGATGATAAGGGCAGACTCAAACTGCCCGCAGCGATCCTCAATCAGTTGGGCGAAAATCAATCCCGTGATTTTGTGGCCAACAGAGGTTTTGAGCGATGTCTCTACCTCTTTCCGAAAAGTGTCTGGACGATGAAACTCAGTGAAGTTCAGGGCCTCAATGAATATCTACCCGAAGTCAGGCAGTTCAAAAGGTACTTCTACCGGGGTGCCACTGAATTTGTGCCGGATAAAGCAGACCGGATTTTACTGCCGAAGATTTTGCTCGAGTTTGCGGGCATTGAAAAGACATTGATTTTAACGGCTGTGGGCGAATATCTCGAAATGTGGAATGCGGATGCCTACAGAGACATTATCAGCCGGGAGCCGGAAGATATTTCCGCGCTGGCTCAAAAGATTGCCCCGCTCAGGACCAAAGGGTCAAATGAGTGAATATCACGTTCCGGTGTTACTCGGACCCTCTATTGAAGGGCTTCGGATCAGGCCGGATGGATATTATATCGATACCACCTTTGGCGGAGGAGGCCATGCCAGGAGCATAGCAGACCGCCTGGATGACAATGGTCATCTGTTTGTTTTTGACCAGGATGAAGATGCTGCAGCCAATATCTGGACGGATGCGCGCATCACGCTGATCGTCTCCAATTTTCGTCATCTGCAACGATGGATGAAATACTATGGGGTCGATGGCCGGGTGGATGGGATACTCGCTGATCTGGGTGTTTCGTCACATCAGTTTGATGACCCGGTCAGAGGATTTTCCTATCGGTATGATGAGCCGCTCGATATGCGGATGAACCGCCAGCAAGTTTTGACCGCAGCGGATGTGTTGGAGCAGTATGATGCAGCACGATTGCAGGAGATGTTTTCCCGGTACGGTGAAGTCACCAATGCCAGAACACTGGCCCACCATATTGTGCAAGCTCGCAGTGGAAGTTCTATCAGAACCACCGGCCAGCTGGCTGATATCGCGGAAGGGTGTGTAAAGGGTCAGAAAATGAGATATCTCTCGCAGTTGTTTCAGGCCCTGCGGATAGAAGTGAATGACGAGATGGGTGCACTGCGGGATTTGTTGAAAGGAGCCTTTGATGTTTTGAAACCCGGAGGCAGAATGGTGGTCATCAGCTACCATTCCCTTGAGGACAGATTGGTCAAGCGTTTTTTTAAGTCAGGTAATTTCGAAGGAGAACCTGAAACAGACTGGTTTGGACAAAGAAAAAAAATGTGGGACATCGTAACGCCCAGACCGGTAGAGCCGGATACAGAAGAGCAGCAACGGAATCCCAGATCTCGAAGTGCGAGATTGAGAATAGGGGAGAAGCGCAACGAATAGAAGCGCTGGATAAAAAGATGAAGAGGAGAAAGACGTGATGGCGCGGATGTGCACCCTGAATGCTTTATGGCGTAAAGACGTCAGAGTCTATTCATAATCAATATAGAGCAGACATAACAATACAACGATATCAATACCTATGCCAATTAAGAACTCATTGTACCGATTACTGGGCGCGAAGATGATCTATAAAAATCTTCCGTTCCTGTATTTCCTGTGCGGGTTGGGTGTGATATATATAGGCAATGTTCACTACGCTGAACGTAACGTGCGTCGTGTGCAGGCTTTACAATATGAATTGAGAGAACAACGATGGAACTACATGACCGTCAAATCGGAGCTCATGTATCAGTCTACCCCTACGATGATCGAGCGCAGTGTCGCAGACCAGAACCTTCATTTCCTCACTCAAAATCCGGTCGTGATCCGGTAAGCCGGTAACAGCCCCCCGCTGATGAAAGAGATGAAAAGAGAATTGCTGACCCGGGTGTATATCGTCGCATTAGCGATGATAGGCTTTGCCGGGCTGCTTCTCTACAAGGCGGTGGACATCTCGATCGTGGAGGGTGAGCAATGGAGGAGCATGGGGGATAGTCTGTATCTCAAGTATGTACCGATCATAGCAGACCGCGGCGATATCCTGGCAGCGGATGGCAGTCTGCTGGTGACCTCCTTGCCTTATTTTGAATTGCATGTAGATTTCAAAGCGGATGGATTGCGGGAGGATGTTTTCCGGGAGAATGTCGACAGCCTGGCGTACTACCTATCCACCTATGTCAATCCATCGATGAGCAAATCCCAGATGCGGGATTGGCTCATCCAAAAGAGGAGAAAAGGCGATCGCTATGCTCTTCTGGCAAAAAATGTGACCATCCGTGAATTAGACCGTATCAAAACCTTTCCGATTTTTAGATTGGGTAAGAACAAAGGTGGACTTATCGTCGATCGTCAACAGGCACGTGTCAAGCCATATAAGTTATTGGCCAGCCGGACGTTAGGACTCCATCGTGAGAACGCACAACCTATAGGTTTAGAACGAACCTATAATGATTACCTGAAAGGAGAGGAAGGACAACGGCTTGTGCAACGGGTGGCTGGTGGTGCCTGGATTCCGGTCAGTAACCTTTCTGACCTGGAAGGCCAGCGCGGCGCTGATGTGGTCACCACCCTCGATCCGCAGATTCAGGATATAGCGGAGTACGCACTCCTTGAAGGCTTGGAAAAAAGTCATGCCACCAAGGGTACAGCCATTGTGATGGAAGTAGAAACCGGAGCAATTGTGGCGATGGCTAATCTGGGTGTCAGACCCGGTGGTGGCTATGATGAAGACTACAATTATGCGGTTGGATTTTCGGCGGAACCAGGCTCAACCTTTAAACTTGCGAGTGTAATAGCCTTGCTGGAAGATCAGGGAGCAGATCTGCAGACACCTGTCAATCTGGGAGGAGGTACGGGCAAGTTTTTTGACCGGATCATGAAGGACTCCAAAGAACATGGGATTCAGGAAAGCACACTCGAGGAGGCGTTTGCTATATCATCCAATGTCGGCATTGCCAGGTTGGTGCAGCAACACTATGGTCGTGATGGTCGCGCCGGACAGTTTGCAAAACGTATGCGGGAGTTGTACCTCCACGAACCTACCGGTATAGAACTGGACGGTGAGGGTAAGCCCTTGATCAAGGATCCGGCTAATAAGGACGATCGCTGGAGTGGGACCACACTTCCCTGGATGTCCACCGGCTATGAGTGCCGACTCACTCCGCTACAGATTCTCCGTCTTTATAATGCCGTCGCCAATAACGGAAAAATGATGAAGCCGTATATCGTGTCATCCATCACGCGCGAAGGAAGGACCGTCAAGCGTTTTAAACCGCAAGTCGTGACCGCGAAGATTGCCTCAGATGAAACGCTTATGAAAGTGCAATACCTTCTTTCGGCAGTCGTCGATAAAGGCACAGCAAAAGAATATAAACCCAAACACTACAAATTCAGCGGTAAAACAGGAACAGCCAGAACTGATTATTACGATCCTCAAAGTCCGCGTAAACAGTATATGGCATCCTTTGCCGGTTATTTTCCGACAGAAAAACCAAAGTATACCTGTCTGGTCATGGTGTATGACCCTGTGGTAGGAGGGTATTATGGATCTACGGCAGCCTTGCCCATTTTCAAAAAGATAGCCGATCGGTGTATGGGTATTCACCGGGAGTTGCTGACGAAATCCGAATTGCCGGACACCCTCTGTTACAAGGAAGGTCTGCGGCTGGCAGGATGGTCACAGAAGGATGAGCTTTATGATATCGTGGATGAATTGTCAATGCACACGCAGGTAGAAGGGCAGGGTGAATGGGCCCGGCTGGCCGGGGGACGGGAGATGGAAGTAGAAGTGGGTGACATTCTGGAAAAGAATCTCATCCCCGAACTCTATGGCATGGGTATTCGCGATGCGATTTATCTGTTAGAAAACCGGGGCATTCATGTACGATACCAGGGCGTGGGACGGGTGCGATCTCAATCGATCCAGTCTGGGCAGCCGATTGAGAAAGGAACAACTATTCATTTGACACTGGGGTGATATGACTATCAAAGAGTTGATTGTCAGCATCCGGGTAAAAGAAATACAAGGCGATCAGGATCAGGTGGTAAATGCGATCCACTTTGATTCGAGGCGCGTAGAGCCGGGGTCAGTATTTGTGGCGGTGAAAGGCCGCGCGACGGACGGACATTTGTTCATTGACAAGGCGGTTGATCGTGGAGCTGTATGTGTGATAGCAGAATCCGTTCCGACGGATCTGCCAGATCATGTTTGTTGCATTCGGGTAGAGCAGTCCGCCAGTGTACTGGCCAAGATTGCAGCTGCTTTTTACGGGCATCCTTCTGCCGGGCTGACGATGGTCGGTGTGACAGGCACCAATGGAAAAACAACGGTCGCGACTTTGCTGTACAGGCTTTTTTCGGACCTGGGCTACAAGTGCGGTTTGTTGTCTACTGTGGAAAACAGGATTGGAGATGAAGTGGAAGCAACAGGGTATACTACACCCGATGCAGTCTCGATCCAGGAAACCCTCCACCGGATGGTCAAAGCCGATTGTTCACATGTCTTTATGGAAGTGAGCAGTCATGCGCTGGACCAGCACCGGGTGGATGGGATAGAATGGGATGGGGCCATATTTACCAACATCACACATGATCACCTGGATTATCACGGTGATTTTGCGACATACATACAGACGAAAAAAATATTTTTTGACGGGTTAGGTGCTCAGGCGTTTGCTTTACTCAATGCGGATGACAAACACGCTGAAGTCATGGTACAGCATACTGTTGCTAAGGTCTCAAATTACAGTCTTACCAAAATGACAGACTTCAGATGCCGTGTAATTGAAAATCGTATTGACGGCTTGCATCTGGAAATCAATGGGACGCCACTGCATGTGCGGTTGGTCGGAAAGTTCAATGCCTCAAATCTCCTCGCTATTTATGGTGCAGCACTATTGCTGGGAGAGGATCGGGACGAGGTACTGACCGGATTGAGCAAATTGCAGCCGGCCGAGGGTCGTTTTGACCTGGTCACCGGCAGCAAGCAGATTTTTGCGGTGGTGGATTATGCCCATACTCCGGATGCACTGCACAATGTCCTGAGCACCCTTACCCAAGTCCGGCAACCGGGATCACGGATCCTCTGCATCGTGGGATGCGGAGGTGATCGCGACAGGACCAAGCGTCCTGAAATGGCGCGAATAGCGGTACTCCTGGCAGATCAGGTCATCCTGACCTCCGACAATCCACGGAGTGAAGATCCTGCTGCCATTCTAGAGCAAATGTGGAGCGGAATACCCGTCGCAGAGCAAACACGGGTGCTTCGAATCACCGACAGGAAAGAAGCTATTCGAACAGGGGTCATGATGGCCATGCCGGGCGATATCCTCCTGGTAGCAGGTAAGGGGCATGAAAAATATCAGGAAATTAACGGTCACCGCTTTCCTTTTGATGATAAAAATGTGCTGGCAGAAGCGCTGGCATGAAAGATATATAAGATAGGTTCTATTATCATTCTCAGGTTGGTTTTAGCAGTTGCAGCGGGTGAATCCTTGCATGATAAAGATCATGAGGCCACCCGCTTGCATCTGCGTTTTTTAAGAATGATAGCCGAACGAATTGAATTGAAGCCATCATGTTGTATCACCTCTTTGAATATCTGGATCGTGAGTTTGACCTGCCAGGTGCGGGCATGTTCCGGTATATTTCATTCAGGGCTGGTGTAGCTATTCTGATCTCGCTGATTATTTCCCTCTTATTGGGCAGCAGGATCATACGTTCTTTGAAACGCTTACAGATCGGAGAGACGGTCCGGGACCTGGGTCTCGAAGGCCAAAAGCAAAAGGAAGGTACACCTACTATGGGTGGACTCATCATCCTGCTGGCGATCCTGGTACCTTGCCTGCTCCTGGCACGATTGGACAATGTGTATATCCTGATCATGGTCCTGACCACCGTATGGATGGGTGCCATTGGCTTTATCGATGACTACATCAAGATCTTCCGGAAAAATAAACAAGGCCTGCAGGCCCGGTTCAAATTATTCGGACAGATCGTGCTCGGCCTCATCATCGCGCTCACAATGCTTTTTCATCATGATGTGGTCGTCCGTCTGACGCCGGAAGAAGCCGCAAGGAATAATTACCAGATCATGAGTTATGTGCAAATCCATGATACCTCAGTAGATGGAGAGTGGAAGGATATGGTCTATTGCAAATCATCCATGACCAATGTACCGTTTTTCAAAGGCAACCTTTTTGATTACCGCACACTTCTCTGGTTTTTGGGAGATAATGCCAGCTTGTGGGTTTGGATCGTTTTCATTCCGATCACCATTTTTATTGTGACGGCGATCAGCAATGGCTCGAACCTGACCGATGGCCTGGATGGCCTCGCCACTGGAGTGTCGGCGATCATCGCACTGGCCCTGGCCATACTCGCGTATGTGAGCGGCAATACGATCATCGCGGATTATCTCAACATCCTGTATATTCCGTATACCGGTGAGCTGGTGATTTTCAGCGCCTGTTTTCTCGGGGCGTGCATCGGGTTTTTATGGTACAACTCCTATCCGGCCAAAGTCTTTATGGGCGATACAGGCAGTCTGACGATCGGTGCGATCATCGCCGTCATGGCGATCGCCTTACGAAAGGAACTCCTGTTGCCTTTGTTGTGCGGCATCTTCCTGGTCGAGATCGTCTCGGTGTTGATACAGGTGTGGTATTTCAAATACACCAAACGAAAATATGGAGAGGGACGACGGATCTTCCGCATGTCACCGATCCATCATCATTTCCAAAAGTTAGGAATGCATGAAGCAAAAATTGTAACGCGGTTTTGGATTGTCGGCGTGATGTTGGCTGTATTGACGCTGATCACCCTGAAAGTACGGTGAGCACGACCATGAAAGTAGGCGTATTGGGAGCAGGAATAAGTGGGATAGGAGCGGCCCTTTTGGCCCGAAAACGAGGCCATGATGTGTGGGTCAGTGATGGGATGGCGATCAAAGCGGAACAGAAAGAAATATTACAACAATATCAGATCTCTTTTGAAGAAAAGGGACATACGTTTGAAACGTTGGTGACATGTGACATCATCGTCAAAAGTCCGGGAATCTCCAACCGAAGTAAAATCCTTCAGCAACTGAATGAGGCAGGAAGAGATATCATCGGAGAGATTGAATGGGCTTACCGAAATGCAACCGGCCGGATCATTGGCATCACAGGGAGCAACGGTAAGACCACCACCACCGGGCTATGCCATCATTTCCTGCAATCGGCAGGTATACTTGCCGCGAAAGTGGGAAATGTAGGTGAAGGGTTTTGTCAGTATCTCGCAGACCACGAGGCAGACTGGTATGTGTGTGAGCTGAGCAGTTTTCAACTGGAGGATATCGATACATTCAGACCCGATATCGCGGTGTTGCTCAATATCACACCGGACCATCTGGATCGGTATGATTACAACATGGACCGGTATGCGGAGGCAAAGATGAATATCGCCAGAGGTATGACAGATGAGGGTACGCTGATCTATAATGCCATGGATCCGGTAACGGTGGCGAAGATTGTATCGACGCAGATAGATGCCAGGCTGTGGTCCTTGAGGGAAACTGATCTTATCAGCCATGACCGGGTGTTTGTCAGAGAGGATTTAATCCTGGATCTGTCACGCTCAAGGCTGATGGGTCGGCACAATCAGATCAATGTGATCGCTGCCGCAAGAGCTGCTTTACTCGCCGGATGTCCGGAAGAAGGGCTTCAGAAGGCATTGGAGTCCTTTGTCAACGAGGCGCACAGGATGGAGTGGGTTGGAGAACATGCCGGTGTGCGATACATCAATGACAGTAAGGCCACCAATGTGGATGCGGTGTATTATGCACTGGAAGCTGTGAAGACGCCGATCATTTGGATCGCAGGAGGACAGGATAAAGGAAATGACTATGATCCGGTAACGGATCTGGTCACACTGAAGGTCAGGGCTTTGATTTGCCTGGGACTGGATAATCGTAAACTATATGAAGCTTTTTCGACAAGGGTCAATCAACTATCAGAAACTACATCGATGCGCGAAGCAGTCCGTCGAGCTGCTTCGCTTGCATCTTCCGGAGATACCGTTTTATTATCTCCTGCATGCGCGAGTTTTGATCTCTTTCGAGATTATAAGGATCGCGGCGAACAGTTTAAACAAGCAGTGAATGAATTAACCGATGTATAAAGCCATCCATATTGCAAAGAATCTAAAAGGTGACCGGGGTATCTGGGTCATCGTAGCTTTGCTATGTCTGGCGTCCATTCTGGCTGTATACAGTTCGACCGGCACTATCGCCTTCAAATACAACGGGGGCCATGCCGAAATCCATCTGATCAAGCACGTCGTGATCGCTATGGTCGGACTCTTCCTGTGTTACCTCTGCTACAATACCCATTATACAGTCTACGCCAAACTGGCTCCGATTATTTTCGTCATTTCGATTCCACTCTTATTATATACGATGTTTTTCGGACCGGAAATCAATGATGCACGAAGATGGATCTCTATTCCGGGTATTGGTCTCAGTTTTCAAACCTCGGACATTGCTTCGATCGGTCTGATCATGTATATCGCGCGATCGATCTCGATGAAGCAGGATGTGATCAAAGACTTTAAGAGTGCTTTCCTGCCGTTGCTTATGCCGGTTATTCTGGTCTGCGGACTCATCGCCCCCAATAATCTGAGTACAGCGTTGCTGCTGTTTGTGACGTCGATGACCCTGATGTTTGTAGGGCGGGTACATCTCAAGTATATTTTCCTGCTCATCCTGATTGGAGCTGGTTTTCTTGGAGGATTAATACTGATCGGCATGGTATTTCCGGATTTCGTCCGGGTCGATACCTGGACCAATCGTTTCGGAGAATTTTTTAGCAATGGAGACGGTGGTTATCAAATCCAGCAGGCCAAAATCGCGATTGCGGATGGCGGATGGTTTGGCGTGGGTCCCGGTCTGAGTACGCAGCGAAATTATCTCCCGTATTCTTACGCGGATTTTATCTATGCGATCATCTGTGAAGAGTATGGGTTGATCGGCGGATTTTTTATCATTGGTTTATTCCTGATGCTATTTATCAAGTGCACCGGAATCGTGACCCGAAGTCCTAAAACTTTTGGTGCGTTGCTGGCGATGGGTTTGTGTCTCAATATTGTAATCCAGGCTTTTGCCAATATAGCGGTATCGGTCAATCTGGTGCCAGTAACAGGGCTCACGCTTCCACTGGTCAGTAAAGGCGGGACTTCGATGCTGATCACCTGCATGGCTTTTGGGATGATTTTGAGTGTTAGCCGGTTTATCGAACAATCGGCGAATGATGTAGGCAAAGTTGAAATCAAACCTCTCGATGAAGATCATCATTAGTGGTGGTGGAACGGGAGGCCATATATACCCGGCTATAGCGATAGCCGATGCGTTGAAACGACGCGAACCGCTCATTGACATATTGTTTGTAGGTGCACGTGGCCGGATGGAAATGGAGAAAGTACCGGCAGCCGGCTATAAGATCGAAGGATTATGGATCAGCGGACTTCAACGCCGTATGACCATGGCCAATCTGATGTTCCCGGTCAAAGTCATACACAGTATGATGCGTTGCCGCAGGATCATCCGCTCCTTTCAGCCTGATGTAGTTGTAGGTGTCGGAGGGTATGCCTCAGGTCCGCTGGTCAATGTGGCAAGCCGGATGAAGATTCCGGCAGTGCTACAGGAGCAGAACAGTTTTCCAGGGATTACGAACCGGCTACTGGCCAAAAAGGCAACAAAGATCTGTGTGGCTTATCCGGGTATGGAAAAATTTTTTCCACTCCATAAAATGGAGATGACCGGCAATCCGATGCGTAGTCAGTTAGGACAATCGATATCCAGACAGGAAGCCGCAGCCGTATTCGGAATGGATCCGGACAAGAGAACCATACTCGCAGTGGGTGGGAGCCTGGGTGCACGTACAATCAATGAAATCATACAACAATCTTACGATCTGTTACAGGATCGGAATGATATACAAGTTCTTTGGCAGATTGGGAAGCATTACGCTGTGCATTATCTGGAAACGCCTGTAGCGAAATTGCAACAGGTCAGACCATCGGTGTACATCGACCGGATGGATATGGCGTATGCGTTGGCAGATGTCGTCATCGCCCGTGCAGGAGCCATGACCATCAGTGAACTTTGTCTGACCGGCAAAGCCGCCATACTGGTGCCCTCACCGCATGTAGCAGCCGATCATCAGACGCACAATGCACGTGCCCTGGAGCGATTGGGTGCCGCGATCCTGATTCCGGACCGCGAAGCACCCGGCCGCGCGATGCTGGAGGCATTGCGGTTGATCGGAGAGCCGGAAAGGTTGCAGAAGCTGGAAACGGAGATCCGCAAACTTGCCAGACCTCATGCGGCAGATGAAGTTGCGGAAATCATTTTGCAGATAGCAGTAAAAGGTCAGAAGGGATGATGCAACTGACTTCATACCGTCACATCTTTTTCCTGGGTATAGGAGGCATTGGCATGAGTGCATTGGCGAGGTTTTGTATGCGGTGGGGTATTCATGTAAGTGGCTATGACCGCCAGTCTTCGGGTATAACGGAAGCACTGATACATGATGGTGCACGGGTCTTGTTTGAAGATGATCCGGCTTTGTTGCAGCACCCGCCGGATCTGGTAATTTATACACCCGCCATTCCGGTGACCAGCAGGTTGAGACTGTACTTCGAAACGTCGGGAGTACCGATGGTCAAACGTTCGGAAGCACTGGAAGTACTTACAAGGGGCGTGGATACAATGGCCATAGCAGGAACTCATGGAAAGACCACGACCTCATCGATGATCAGTTTTCTGATGCAGCAATGTGATATCGCTCATACCGCATTACTGGGGGGCATCGCGGCCAACTATGGCTCCAATTTTTACTCAGATGGTCTGGAGATGATTGTGGCAGAGGCAGATGAGTATGATCGTTCTTTTTGGAGACTTTTTCCGCGCTGGGCTGTGGTCACCGCGATGGATCCGGATCACCTGGATATCTATGGCACCTATGCACAGATGCTGGAAGGGTACCGCCAGTTTATCCGGCAGATACAACCGGGCGGGGTGTTGCTCTACCGGCATGATTTGTTGCCTTTGTTGGGAGATGCTTTGATGGGCGAACTGAAAGAGAAAAATATAAATGTGAAGTCCTACGGTCTTGCGGAAGGAGATTATCATACGCAGGGACTTCAGGTGGATCGGGGTGTGTGGCGGTGGGATCTGGTGACACCAGACGGCATAGTGCGGGACCTGGCCCTGATGATGCCGGGAAGACATAATGTGGAGAATGCAACAGGAGCCAGCGCCATGATACTGGAAGCAGGTGGTGCAGAAGAAAAATTGCAAAAGGCTATGCCTGGATACAAAGGTGTCTCAAGGCGGTTTGAAATCAGGTACAGGGATGATCAGCGGGTATTGATCGATGACTATGCCCACCATCCGGCAGAGCTTGTAGCCGCGATTACAGCTGCCCGTGAGACGTACGGGGGGCCGGTGACAGGTGTGTTTCAACCGCATCTGTATTCCCGGACGCGCGATCTGGCAGATGAGTTTGCTGCAGCACTGGACCTTTTGGATGTACCGGTGATCATTGATATCTATCCAGCCCGCGAACTGCCGATAGAAGGTGTAAGCTCCCAAACGATCTATGATCGTATGCAGAATAAAAATAAACGGTGGTGCCGGGGAGATAGCTGGGTGGAATGGATTGCATCACATAAACCCGGGGTCTTGATTATACTCGGCGCCGGAGATTTAGATCAACATATTCCTGACTTGATCAGGAGATTATATACGAATGAAAATAATAACTAAACATCGCATCAGGGCCTTTGTATGGCTGTTGCTGCTCACCACGTTGACAGGGGTCACCCTTATGGCCGCGCGGTATCAGGCAGAGGCAGTGATACGCGGGGTGGAAGCTGACGTGGTGTTGCTGACGAAAGGTAATAACCTGATCCAGCCGGAAGAATTTGTCAATATGGTGACAACGAAGTTTGGACCTCTGGAAGGGCTGCCGATAGATATGGTGGATATGCGGGCTATTGAAGACTATTTGATGACACATACCTATATCAAGAAAGCGGATGTCTATCTGGGCGCATCGGGTACCCTCGTCCTGCATCTGCATCAGCGGGTACCCTTGATGCGGGTGGTGGACAATAGTGGAAGACATTGGTATATCGATACGGATACCGTGCGGATGCCGGTTTCCAGACATTTTACAGCTCGGGTACCGCTGGTCAATGGAGATTTTCCGACGACCTCTGATGTCCGGCAATGGCCGGTGGATGATCTGTACCGTGTGGCGGCGCTATTGCATCGCAATGATTTTATGGGTTCGCTGGTGGATCAGATTTATGTTGAGCAGCGGGATAAGATATGGCTGGTGCCCCGATTGGGTCCTTCCAGGATATTACTGGGCGACAGCAATGAACTGGACAGTAAGGCCGAACGCATCCATAAATTTTATAAAAAAGCGCTTCCCGCAATAGGGTGGGATGCATACACCTATATCGATACGCGATTTGCAGGGCAGATCGTGGGTAAAAAAAGAGTAAACCAATAAATTTTTTTCTCATGAGATACAGAGAAATTCACAAGTCCAGAACGGTGGTGGCCCTTGATATCGGGACCAGCAAGATCTGCGTCATGGTGGGCCGCCGTAATGAATATGGCAGCATCGAAATTCTGGGCGTCGGTAAAGTGGCTTCTGAGGGCGTGCGTCGCGGGGTAGTGGCCAATATCGATAAGACCGTTCGTTCGATCGAAGAAGCCGTGATCCAGGCCGAGAAAAGCGCCGGTATCGAGATCATGGAAGTTGTGGCCGGCATTGCCGGACAACATATCAAAAGCCTGCAACATCAGGGCATCCTGACGCTGGCCGATGCAGACAAGGAGATCGCCAAGTCCGATCTGCAGACCCTGCTCGATGATATGTATAGACTCGCCTTGCCTCCCGGAGATAAAATATTGCATATCCTCCCACAGGAATATACAGTAGATGATGAGGAAGGTATCCTCGATCCAGTCGGTATGTGCGGACACAGACTGATTGGCAATTTCCATGTCGTCACAGGACAACTCTCAGCCCACAAGAATATAGAACGCTGTGTGGAGAAAGCCGGACTCAAGATCGCTGATTTTGTGCTGGAGCCTATCGCATCTGCTGCAGCGGTCCTGAGTGAAGAAGAGAAAGAGGCCGGTGTCGCTCTGGTGGATATAGGTGGCGGTACGACGGATATCACCATTTTCCAGGAAGGTATTATACGCCACACGGCGGTAGTTCCATTTGGCGGTGATGTGATTACGGCAGATATCAAAGAAGGATGTACCGTCATGTATGAGCAGGCAGAAAAACTGAAAAAGAAGTTCGGCTCCGCCCTTGCCGAGTGCATCGTCGATAATCGCATTATCACGATCCCCAGTTTCAACGGACGCGATTACAAAGAGATCTCTGAAAAAAATCTCGCTTTGATCATTCAGGCCCGTATGGAAGAGATACTGGAACTGGTACGGGTCGAAATCAAGAAATCCGGATACGAGCGCAAATTGATCGGGGGCATTGTCCTCACCGGTGGAGGAGCCTTGCTGAGCAAAGTAGATCTGCTGGCAGAATATCGTACCGGTATGAGCGCACGGGTGGGATTACCGATTGAGCACATCGCTTCCCGACAGCGTGATGATGTCTCCAGTCCGATCTATGCCACGGCCATCGGATTGATCATCCACGGACTGATGACACCGGATGTCATAGATGAGACTGACAAACTGGTCAATACCAAAGCTTCGGATATCCCGAAAACTACCATGACGGAAATGCCGGTTGTCGCAGAGGATAAGGATAAAGAATCTGCAGAGGAAAGGCCTCAGGGGTCGAAGTGGTATGACAAATTGCTGAATAAGACCAAGGAGTTTTTTGAGGCAACACCGGATCAGGATTTTCTCTAAACCGCCAACATATCAGACGCAAATTATACTACCAAATCTAAAAATTCAGGCAACATGTTATTTGATATACCTAAAGTTGAAAAGAGCATCATCAAAGTCCTCGGTGTAGGCGGTGGTGGAAGCAATGCCGTCTCGTACATGTACAAGCAGGGGATTACAGGTGTCGATTTTGCGATCTGCAATACCGACAACCAGGCGATGGAGTCAAGTCCTATTCCGGTCAAGATCCGTCTCGGACCTGAGCTCACCGGAGGTCGCGGAGCCGGGTCGAGACCCCAGATGGGTAAACAGGCATGCATTGAGTCGATCGATGATATTCGCAGTTTTATCATGGATGGCACCAAGATGCTTTTTGTGACCGCGGGTATGGGCGGTGGAACCGGTACTGGTGCTGCTCCGATTATCGCCAAAGCAGCACGGGAGGCGGATATTCTGACGGTAGGGATCGTGACATTGCCTTTTACATTTGAAGGGAGTCGCAGACGTCGTCAGGCTCTGGAAGGACTGGAAGAGATGAAGGCCAATGTCGATGCCCTGATCGTCATCTCCAATGATAAGCTTCGGGACCTTCACGGCGATCTCAAACTGTCAGATGCGTTTAGCCGGGCAGATAATATTCTGACGACTGCCGCTCGAGGCATTGCGGAGATCATCACGATGGAAGGATATGTCAATGTAGATTTCGAAGATGTGAATACGGTGATGCGGGATAGTGGAGTCGCCATCATGGGTACGGCAACTTTTGATGGCGAGGGCCGCGCACGCAAAGCGGTTCAGGCTGCCCTCAATTCACCGTTGCTGGAGGACAATGATATCCGGGGTGCGCAACATATCCTGCTCAATATCTCCAGTGGCCGGGTGGAAGTCACCATGGATGAGGTATTTGAGATCACAGAATACGTTCAGGCCGAAGCCGGTTATGGAACGGATCTGATCTGGGGTAACTGTTTCGATGAAGCGCTGGGAGAGAAATTGTCCGTGACGATCATCGCGACCGGTTTTGAGCCAAATATTATGAAATCGGACCGCACCGAGAATCATAAGATCATGGTTGGTATCGATGAAGACATGGTGGCGACGGGCAGCATGCAGGATGATTCCGATTTTGAGATCACCAATGAACGTGTGACGGATATGGACCCGGTCATACTTCCACGGGAAACGACCGAGGAGAAACCCCGGCATACGTACAGCGAACCTTATATGCGGACAGACGAAGCTGAAAAGCGCGAAGAGATCCGCCGCACCTTGAAAGAAAAGGAAGCCCAGCGCATGCGCGAAGAACCCATCGAACCCTCGCTGAATGTGAATCCGAGCCGGATGCAAAATTCGGAATGGATTGCCGAGATGACCAAGGTGCCTGCTTTCGCGCGCCGCAAAATTCAACTGGATGATGTAACCCCATCTTCTGAGATCAGGATGTCCCGGCTGACGGTGACGGATGATGAAGGTGATGATGTCATCAAAGGAAACACCTATCTGTACGACAAGCCCTGCTAAGCAGGGTCGGCAGAGAGGGATAAACTCGTATTCTCTTTCTTGAGGTTGGTTTATAGGCCTGAGGTGGGACTCAGGCCTTTTTCATGCATGGGCTTCGCCCATGATTTGGGTCGTGCATCCTTTCAGGATGCTGGGTCTATCCCTTCGGGATATGGTATTGGTTTTGGCGTGGGTTACGGTCATGGTTGTATCACTTTCATTCTGACCCTGAAAGGGTCAAACGCTTATAGCCCCGGGCACCGCCCGGGGCCATAAGGATGGAGGAATTTCAACCCTGAAGGGGTTGTACTCACAGCCTACGGAAAAAAAACATCATTCAAACGGGTAACAAACCACCATGCTTAAGACACCAGATAATGAAAAACTTATTGTTATGAGCAACCACATCCAAGTCATTTATCAAATTGTCTTCAGCACCAAGTACAGAAGAAAATGCATGCTGAAACAAACCAGACCCCAGGTCTTTGCCTATATGGGAGGTATTCTCAAGAATAGAAAGTGTAAACCCTTTATCATCAACGGTATTGAAGACCATGTACATATCCTCACCCACATCCATCCGACAGTGGCACTTTCAACACTGGTCAAAGAAATCAAAATGGGCAGCCATTCTTTCATCGAAAAGAATCGCCTTTTCCCCGACTTCAAGAACTGGCAAAATGGATATGGCGCATTTACCTATTCCAGCAATGCATTGCCAAATCTCATGCGATACATTGAGAATCAGGAACTACATCATCGCGGTGTTCAATTCGAGGAAGAGTATGTTTCCCTGCTGGAAGAGCAGCATGTGGAATATGATGCTCAATACCTCTTTGACTGAGAAGTTGAGAAGTTGAGAGGTTGAGGAGTATAGTGTTTAGGGTGTAGTGTTTATTTGAAAGAGTAACCCAATCGTTTAGGGTAAGATCATGTGAAATGGTTACTATTTAATCTGGCATCTTCTGCTTTCCGCCTTGCGGTCGGAATCTCCGCTGCGCTGCGACTGGCATCTCCTTCGCCAAAGCTCCATACCTTTGCCCTGTATGGCAAAAACGCAAGAAACCCCTCACGACGCAGCAGAAGCGGATAAAGCAAAACGATTGAATCTGCAGCAATTGCGGGAGGCCAAAAGCATGCTTCGATTTATCCGGCCCTACCGGTGGTATTTTATTGGAGGGTTGGTGCTGCTTTTTCTGGGATCCATGATGTTTATGATCTTTCCGTACCTCGCTGGTGAACTGGCAGATGTGGCGACCGGAACCAGCAAACTCGGACTGGACCTCAATCAGATCGGAATTCTGCTCATCATCATACTGGTACTTCAGGGATTGATGAGCTATTTTCGTGTGACCTGGTTTGCCGTGGTCAGTGAGAAAGGTATGGCCGATGTACGAAGCAGTATTTATCAGCGCCTGATCGGATTACCGGTATATTTTTTCGAGCGCAACAGGGTCGGGGATCTCACCAGCAGGATTTCTGAGGATGTCAACCGGCTATCAACTGTTTTTTCCACCACGCTGGCCGAGTTGATCCGGCAGGTATTGATACTCATCACCGGTATAGCGTTTTTGTTATTTACCACACCCCGGTTGAGCCTGACGATGCTGGCTACCTTCCCGGTGATCGTTGTCGGCGCTATGTTTTTTGGTCGCTTTGTCCGTAATCTCTCCAGGCAACGACAAAAATCCCTGGCCAATACCAACACCGTTGTGGAAGAAACCCTGCAAAATATTCACACGGTAAAAGCCTTTACCAACGAGACATTTGAGTACAACCGGTACCGCAACGAAATGGCCGACGTCATCACCACCTCTCTTCGACTTGCGAAGTTTCGGGCTGCGTTTGCGAGTTTTATCATTATCGTTTTGTTCGGGGTGATCTTTTTTATTCTATGGTTTGGCGCGACTATGGTACAGAATGATGAAATGACCATTGGCCAGTTGGTATCTTTTATCAGCTATACAGCCATCATCGGAGCATCCATCGGGAGTCTGGGTAATTTCTACACCGAGATCGTAACCGCACTGGGAGGTACGGAACGTATCCGCGAAATTCTGACCGAACCTGCAGAAGTCCATGTGCCGGCGGCTGTCCATCGCTCACGGGTCAGAGGTCATATCCGGTTTGAAGATGTGTATTTTGATTATCCTTCCCGACCTGACATGGCGGTGCTGCAGGGGATCAATATGGACATCCGTCCCGGAGAAAAGATAGCGCTGGTCGGCCAGAGTGGATCAGGTAAAAGTACAATTGCCTCCCTGCTGATGCGTCTGTATCCGCTCGAGAAGGGTCGTATCACGCTGGATGGAGCCGATATCCGGGATATGGATCTTTCGTCCTACAGGTCCATCTATGCCCTGGTGCCACAGGAGGTGTTGTTGTTTGGTGGCACCATCCGGGACAATATCCTGTATGGTCAGCCGGAGGCAGATGAAGAGGCTCTGCTCAATGCAGCCCGTATGGCCAACTGCCTGGATTTCATACAGTCCTTTCCGGATGGTTTTGATACACTTGTGGGGGAGCGTGGGATCAAGCTCAGTGGCGGGCAGCGGCAACGCATAGCCATAGCCCGTGCGGTCCTTCGCCATCCGGATATCCTCATCCTGGATGAGGCCACATCATCTCTCGATGCCGGATCAGAGCGGGTCGTGCAGGAGGCGCTGGATCGATTGCTCGAAGGCCGCACGGCGATCATCATCGCGCACCGGCTGGCGACCATCCGCAACGTTGACTCCATCTACGTCCTGGAACACGGCAGAGTCGTCGAGCAGGGGACACATGATGAGCTGATCACTCGTGATAACGGTGTGTATGGGGCACTGGCGCGGTTGCAGTTTGATGTGTAAAATCAAGCCACCACTTTAAGTCGTATTTTTCCGCTTGTGGAACTATTTAACAACGCATCGCTGGCTGCCTATACCACCTTTGGTGTAGAAGCTTTCGCTGACCGCCTGTACAGAATCGAGGATATGGAGGAGCTGCGCCTTGCCCTGCAGCATCTGGACCATCCTCTGATCCTCGGGGGCGGGAGCAATATCCTGACGGTCGGAGATATCCACCGGGATATACTCCGCATAGAATTGAAAGGCATCGAAGTCATCCGGGAAGGAGATACATCCCTGATCCGTATAGCCGCCGGTGAGGTCTGGCACGATGTAGTCCTCTGGGCCCTGGAGGCGGATCTGGGTGGTATCGAAAACCTGTCCCTCATCCCCGGTACAACGGGCGCCGCCCCTATCCAGAACATCGGCGCCTATGGTGTCGAACTGGATATGGTATTTCATTCCCTGGAGGCCATGCGCGCAGACAGCGGTACAACGCGCGTATTTACCCGCGAACAATGCCGGTTTGGATATCGCGACAGCATTTTTAAAAATGAACTCCGACATCAGTATGTGATCACCAATGTCACCTTACAACTTTCACGTGAGCATACGCTCCATACTACCTATGGCGCCATACAGGATATGTTGACAGCATGGTCTGTTGAACATCCCACTATCCGGGATGTAAGCCGCGCGGTGATCAATATCCGGCAGAGCAAGTTGCCCGATCCCACCGTTATGGGCAATGCGGGAAGCTTTTTTAAAAATCCCATCCTGTCCAGGGAGAAGTATGAGCAACTATTTAAGGATCATCCGGATATGCCTGGGTATCCTGCAGCGGGTGACCTGGTAAAAGTACCGGCCGGTTGGCTGATCGAACAGGCGGGTTGGAAAGGTGTCTCCCGCGGACGCGCTGGATGTTATGAAAAGCAAGCTCTGGTACTGGTCAATCTCGGAGGCGCAACCGGACAGGAGGTTTGGTCACTTGCCCGGGAGATCATGGCCTCAGTGCAGCAGCGTTTTGCAATAGACCTGATCCCGGAGGTGAATGTATGGGGAACGTAAGTATTTGGTTTCCCTCTTCAGGTCTGAACAATGGCCGTTTGACCATCCGTTATTTCAGGTTGAAATTTTTAATACCACCCCCAAAGAGTGTTTTACCTATTTTTGGTGGGTATGAACAAACCGTCGAAGCACACCATTTTACTTCTCCTCCTATACGTCTTCATTGCCGCCATCCTGACGATGCTGGTGATCCGACACCAGCGGCAACATCCGGAGCCCACTCCTCCTGCACGGCATTCTGCCAAAAAGCCAGGCGACAAACTCCAGCCACATGAGTTCTTTTACTTTGATCGTCAGTATCCTGCTGCTGAGTTTGATCACCGGCAATACAGAAAACAATGGCAACAATCCATAGCTCATGACCGTCGGGCCAGCAGGACGCATCGTGGTCTGGATCATCCCTGGACCGTGCAGGGACCGGGCAATCTCGGTGGTCGTGTCAATGCTATCGCGGTCCATCCGACAGACCCGCAGACCATCCTGATCGGATATTCACAAGGTGGGATCTACCTCACGACGGATGGCGGCGGAGAATGGATGCCGGTCTTTGATGATCAGCCCTCCCTTTCGATCAGTCATATCACCTATGATCCACATGTACAGGATCGCCTGTGGGCGACGACCGGTGATGTCAATATTTCAGGTTATCCTTTCCTGGGTACCGGTATCTATCGCTCTGATAACGGTGGCGAAAATTGGGCCTATACAGGCCTCGATAATACAGGCGTACTGTCCAAAGTAATACCCGATCCTTTTACGCCGGGTATCCTCTATGTAGGCTCTATGGGCTATCCATCCCACAAGGGCAATGAACGTGGATTGTTCCGCACTACGGACGGAGGCGCTTCCTGGCAGAAAACCCTGACCGTCGATGACAGCACGGGCATTATCGACGTTGTGACAGACCCGATGACACCGGGACGGGTGTTTGCTTCTGCGTGGACACGAATTCGTAACAACACAAAAGGCACAACCACAGGACCCGGCACCGGACTCTACAAAAGTGAAGATTATGGCAACACCTGGACCAATATCACGCAAGATCTGCCAGCCGGCAATCATTCCAGGACAGGTGTAGAAATAGCGAATGACGGAACCCTCTTTATGAGCTATATCGGGACCGTGAATGAAGGAGAGTGCGGAGGTTATAGAGAATCGCTCCAGGGGATTTATACGTCTGTAGATGGTGGTATGAACTGGGATACCATACCTGCATCCCCGCAACATGGTTTGCCATGTCAATTGTTTGGTCAGTTTGGGTGGTATTTTGAAGTACTCAAAGTCAATCCTGACAATCCAAAGGATATGTTCCTCCTCGGCGTGGATATATACAGGACTCTGGACGGAGGTCTGTCATGGTTTCCTGCGGCTCCGGAATGGTGGTGGTATGAAGTCCATGCGGATAAGCATGATCTCGTGTTTGCCCATGGCCATCTCTATCTGGGCACAGATGGAGGAGCGTACAGAACAGATATCAACCAGGGCAGTGAATGGATAGATATTGAAAATATTCCTTCCACCCAATTTTACAGAGTAGCCTGGAGTCCGCATCAGCCGGAAGCGTATTTTGGAGGCGCCCAGGATAATGGGACAACCGGAGGTCATGCGGGTTTTATCAATGAATGGCCCAGGATTTTTGGCGGAGACGGGTTCCAGCCCCGCTTTGATCCGGACGAACCCACCTGGATGTATGCCCTGACCCAAAACGGATCGGTTTGGTTTTACGAAGATGATATCTCAGGTTGGCGTGGTCTGAACCGTGGACTCACTGGTACGAGATACTGGGATATGCCGCTTGAAATGAGTCATCATCAATCGAAGATCCTGTATTGCGGTTCCAGCAAAGTACACCGGATCAATATGCTGGACGAAGACCGGGAATGGAGAGAAATCAGTCCGGATCTCACCCGGGGGGACACCATACTCGGCACGCGCTATCCGGCTATAACGGCCATCGCTGAGTCACCTGTAGACCCCATGCGGTTGTATGCTGGTACGCAGGATGGCCTGATCTGGACCACTCCGGATGGGGGTCAGTCCTGGACCAATATTTCAGACGGAACCCCTGGGTTTTATGTCACGTCCATCACTTGTTCGACAGTGGATCCGCTGGTGGTGTATGCTACGTATTCGGGGTACCGGGATAATGATCATCAGCCCTATATCTACCGAAGTGCGGATGCCGGTGCTACCTGGGTACCCGTGGCGGCAGACCTCCCGATGTTGGGGGTCAATGCCTTCCTGATATTGCCAGGCTGGAATGATGCAGTTCTCTTTGCGGCTACTGACGGAGGTGTATATGTGAGCCTTACCGCGGGCAACACATGGGAGCGACTGGGCACGAACATGCCCTATATGCCCGTCTATGATATCGACTACCATCCGATAGAGAATACTATTATTGCCGGTACCTTCAGCAGAGGGATTATGACCTTTCCGGTTGAAGAACTTGAACTGATCAGTTCTGTCGGGGCCGGACCAGTGGCCCATTCGTCAATGCCAATAGATATTTTTCCAACACTGGCTACAGATCATGTCTTTGTGAAGGCCCTCATGATAGGGAGCAGTTCGAAGGAGGCCTGGATCAGCATTTCGGATCTGCGGGGTAGGGTGGTCCGGCAAGTACAGGCACTGTTTTCAGGAAATGATCCGGTCCGGTTGTCCCTGCCTCAGCACATGGTCCCTGGAATGTACCTGGTGCAGGTGAGTACATCACAATCTTCAGGCTCAGGCAGAGTGATCGTTCAATAGGTACACCACGATATGAAGCAAATCATATTGGTTTTTCTGATTGGAATTGGCAGCGCATTGCAGTTTGGTGTATTGGCACAGGGTTGCAGTGATGCAGGCATCTGTACGCTTCCTGGATTCAGGCCCGTGGTATCGTCGGACCGGAGCATGAAGCGACACCACATCATGGCTGGGATATCGGCAGGTGCTGCAGATCAGGCGATTTCGGTGCTGGGCGCATCGGTTGGCTATGCATACCGTATGCATGACAAATGGGGATTTGACACCAGAGTCACATTCCAGTCGATGAGTGGCAATGGTGTTGCAGTTTCCGGGCCGGGCGATGTGTTTCTCAATTTGACCTATCATCTTTCCCCTCAGATCAGTCTGACAGGAGGTTCCAAGATCCCGCTTATGCGGGCAGACCGGGAGTATATGGGTCATCCGCTTCCGATGGATTATCAGCCAGGCCTCGGCACGCTGGATTTGGTATTAGGTGTCTCGTATAAAAGTGATCGCTGGTATTGGGTCGCGGGGTATCAGCAGCCTCTTTCGGATAATGAGAACAGGTATACACCGGATAATTTTGGTCCCGGATCGAAATTGTCCCTTTTTCAAAATACGAATGCCTTCCAGCGAAAGAGTGATCTCTTGCTGCGGGCATCCTACCTGGCCAGACTCAATGACCGGATGACGATGATGCCGGGCCTGCTCCCAATCTATCATCTGGGAGAGGATGCTTATACCGATGCGGATGGTGCTGATCAGTTTATAGAAGGCTCATCCGGACTTACCCTCAATGCTACTGTAGTCTTCGAGATGCAGATCAGGGAAAGCAGCAGTTTGCGCGTCAGTCTTGGCTTTCCCTTGATCGTGAGGGAGGCCCGACCGGATGGTCTGACTAGAGGATTTGTGATGGGTTTGGAATATGGCCTGAAACTATAATCCTGAAAGTGGTACAACATTTGAGCATTCGGGAGAAGTGGGTTTACAGAATCGATTTCTGCTATGGGTCAATGCCCTGGTCTTTTGCGTGTACCTGTCGGCACACCTCTTTGATATTTTTATCATTGTACCCAACTGGAGGTCTGGTACGGTAGAGGAGATTAAGTTGTACAATGCTTTTTTTGATGTTGCAGATCCCCGTCATTTCTTTATGTATATCCGGCCGGTATCCGTGGTCATATCGGTATTGTGTCTGCTGCTGTATTGGACAAAAGGTTCACCG
Source organism: Saprospiraceae bacterium (assembly GCA_041746735.1). GTDB lineage: Bacteria > Bacteroidota > Bacteroidia > Chitinophagales > Saprospiraceae > Opimibacter. The sequence continues at coordinate 12,435 of JBGTGP010000026.1, read as the reverse complement.
GTCAGGACACTGCTTTTGATTTCCCTGATGATTGATGTCCTGATCTATGTGGTCACGGAATTCTATTTTAGCCCGATCAATGACTATCTCTTCCTGGACGATACCATCCCAACGGACCCTTTGGTGGTAAAGGCATTTGCGTCCAAATGGGTCGCCTCCAATTACATCCGGATAGCCCTGATTACTGTAGGCGTATATGCGTCATTGGGGGCTGTCCACTTTTCATACCGCTGGCGCCAATAAGACAATATCTGGAAAAGAAAGGAGAAGAAGAGACGAAAAGTGATAACAATGAGGTGTAACTGACGTTTAGATGTCAGGATCTATTGTTAAATTTTTATAGAAATGACCCCCAAACCAACATCCTCCATGAGGGAGGACCTGTTTCTCCCGTTTGTCAGTGCTTTTGTCATTGTGCAGTTTCTTTTCTTTATTGATGAGGGGTATTATAGTTTTGCCTGGATGTTGAGCTGGGGACACTGGATCGTTTTCTGCCTCTATATGATCGTATTCTTTGCGGGACAATGGCTATGGTGCCGTATAATATTTGGCGGGTTTACAGGGTGGAAAAAAATGGCCCTCATGACTTTTATTGCGCTGCCGGTCAGTATACTATTCTTTTTCTGGTCAGTGATGTAGTCATTGACGGATAGAATGGGATTCACAAGGTCAGACAGGGTGACCGTATTCTAGAGGGATCGTATATTCGGGCGTGAACACAACGTACGATCAGATATTGGCGGACCTTTACCGGGTCGTCAAGCACATCGAGGATGACGGCGAGGTAGCCTCCTATATACCCGAACTGGCCACAGTCCCTGCTTCAAAATTTGGTGTTTATCTGCAGACCGTCAATGGAGAATCTACCGGACAGGGTGATTATCTCACCCGGTTTTCCATCCAAAGCATTGTCAAAGTCATGTCCCTGACGCTGGCGTTCCAACAGAAAGGAGACGCCTTGTGGGAACGGGTCGGCGTAGAGCCATCCGGCAATCCGTTTAATTCCTTGTGGCAACTGGAATACGAAAAAGGAAAACCCCGTAATCCTCTCATCAATTCCGGGGCCATCGTGATCTGTGACATCCTGTGCAGCATTTATCCGGATCCCCTGAACAGTTTTCTAGCCTTTGTCCGAAAGATTTCCGGACAACCAACGATCAGTTTTAATGAAACCGTCGCTGCCTCCGAAAGAAAGCTGGGTTACCGCAATGCGGCGCTGATCAACATGATGAAATCCTGCGGCAATATTCAAAATGACATCGATCAGGTTTTGGATTTGTATTACCATCAATGTGCCATCGAAATGTCATGTGCCGAACTCGCCAACACTTTCCTGTTGTATGCTAATCATGGCAAACTCATCCCCGATGGTGAGGTGGTGATCTCCTCCAGTATGGCCAAGCGGATCAATGCCATTATGCAAACCTGTGGATTTTATGATGAAGCTGGCGAGTATACGTTTAAGGTCGGACTTCCGGGGAAAAGTGGCATTGGAGGCGGTATCGTCGCTATCCATCCCGGGCACTATGCCGTAGCCGTGTGGAGTCCCCGCCTGAATCCCAAAGGGAACTCCGTAAAAGGGATGCACTTTCTGGAGATCCTGACGACGAAGACAGGGCTTTCGATATTTTAATGTTCGCAATCCGAGACCAGAAAGGTAACCAGTAAATTACACACTCTTTAGACGACTCACTTCATTGCTATTAAGGCTATGACCTTTGATGTCCTGGACCTTGTCCACAATTTGTCCACTCCCTGTCTTTGCATTGTCCACCACAAATGGTCAGGTCTGGTGCGGTCCCCCCATATATTTGCCTTTATGCAAGCTCATCCTTATCCGTGTAGTGATTTCAAGTGAATCTGATACCAGGCCGTCATGGGTATAGGCATGCCTACGTGCCTGATTTCTGCCCGGCAGCCACATTCCATGGACAACACTTGGACAAGGACAGGATGAGGTCATCATTAAACCATGTATCATGAAACAGTGCATTTTTACTTTTATATCCGTCATCCTTTGGGGATCGAGTTTAGGTCAGGGCATAGGGATTGGCACAGAAGATCCACATCCGAGTGCTTCTTTGGAGGTTTCCAGCATCACCCAGGGAATGCTGGTGCCCCGAATGACCTCCGCTCAGCGGGATTTGATCGCTTCCCCTGCTCAGGGATTGCTGGTTTTTGATATGACGACAAATTCATTTTGGTTTCGGAATCCGACCAGTTGGGTGCAGCTGATAGATTCAGTAAGCTCAGAAGTGAAACGGAATGGACCGGATCGAATATTTATGGGATTAACAGATAGTGTCGGTGTGGGCACCGATGAACCTGCCTATAAATTACATGTTCAAACGCCTGATAATCAATATGGCATCGCGCATACGACCCATGAGGTTGATATCGCAACCTATGCATCCACTACACTTGGAGGGTGGATAGGTACCAGGAGTAGTCATGCATTTAGTTTATACGCAGGTGACGGGTTTAATCAATTTACGCTTTTACCCAATGGCAATATAGGCCTTGGTACACCCACTCCAATGTATAAGCTGCATGTAGTCGGTGGTACTGTATTAGATGGGATGGTCGGAATTGGAACCGGACCTTCCAACAGGCTTGACGTTTCGCATGGTGTACCCAGATTGGGTATTCATCCGACCAACCGACCCATGTATGTGACAGGTGACATCGGGAGTGGAGCAGAGGGGATCGAGTTTCGTCATAGTAATGGGACTCAGGGAGTTGGCTTTGGATTTAATACGATCTATGCTGCCGGATCGAATGATAATCAGGACCTGGGAGTGTCTGCTAAAGGAAATACAGGTAGTTTGATTTTGAGGACAAATGCGACGGACAGAATGAGAATAACGGGAGGTGGGCAAGTAGGGATTGGCACGAATACCCCAGTGCATAAATTGCACATTGCGGGTAAAACCTATATCAGCGATAGTCTTGGGATTGGGACTACCAGCATTGGATTTCCATTGAACTTTGCCACTACGACAGGAGATAAAATTTCATTATTTGGGGTGAGCGGAAACCATTTTGGGTTTGGAATAGCTCCTGCCTTGCTGCAGATTCATACGGATGCTGCGCATTCGGATATTGCTTTTGGACATGGCAGCAGCGCCTCCATGACTGAACATGTGCGAATGAAAGGCAATGGCAGGGTGGGCATTGGCCTCAATCCCGTAAACAGACTGGATATTAATAACGGGACTGTACGTACAGGCTCTCACCCTACAGGGCTTGCACTCTATGTCACAGATAATTTAGCCGGACCGGGGAGTGGCATTGAATTTCGCCATATAAATGGTTCGCAGGGGATCGGCTTTGGGTTAAATACGATATATGCTGCAGGTTCAAATGGCGCACAGGATTTGGGATTGTGGGCAAAAGGCCCTTCCGGTCATTTGCTATTTAGTACTAACAATATTGAAAGGATGAGAATCTCCGGGGAAGGATATATTGGAATAGGTACAAACGCTCCAAATGCTCCATTGCAGATGTCCAATGCATTGCAGAATAGAAAAATGGTATTGTATGAATTAAATAATAACGATCATCAGTTTTTCGGTTTTGGTGTTAATGCAGATGGTACCTTACGCTACCAGGCACCGGCGACAGCTAACGATCATGTATTTTTTGCAGGAACAACGGCCTCAGCAAGCAATGAACTCATGCGCATCAAGGGCAATGGAAATGTAATTGTCGCAGGCATCATTGAATCCGAGCCCTGGATACAGGCCACACTTGGCCCTGAATGGAGCCATGCGCCGGATAATCCGGTGGTGTATTATAAAGACAAGATGGGGCGAGTCCATTTTCAGGGATTCGTCACTGCCGGCGCGAATCCGAATTGGAACGAATTATTTACCATGCCGCCGGGATACAGGCCCAATGCTCAATTGCTTCTGATTCTGCAACATTCCGGGACGCACATTGAAGCAGATTTGATTGTAAATGAAAGCGGGTTTACGTATTCTGTGTATGCAGTACCTAATGCCACCTATTCATTTTCTAATATTTCTTACAGGGCTAATTAAGTTTTCAGTCACACCCTGCTATTCGCGCTATAAGTCGGGAGCTATCGTCGGACCACGGACTGGTAGCCTGAAAGCCTGGGAGTAACCTGATGCGTTGATTTGCCTCCAAACGTACTTTCGCGTTGTTTGTGATGACAGCCGTGCTGTAGATATCATACTGTGCATTGTAGCCCCAGACGCCATATTGGATATGATCAATGAGGTCCAAATAAAATGGACAACTCTGACAAAGGGTAATGCAATCTTCATCCTCCATAAAATCAATCATTTCTACTATGTTGGCATTGGCCCATTGGTATAGGGTGATATCATTGAGGGACGGCTCCATAAAGGTATTAGTACCGGGTTCATGATCTGCATCCAGCAGGTGACCGTACTCATGGGTTTGCAGTAGGGAAAGATTAAAGGAGTTTGATGTGAATCGTTCCAGTATAGCCCACTGATAAATGCCAATATCACCACAGGTGCCACCGACGTATGCTAAACCGATATTGCCATAGTCACCATCATTATGCAGATCGTTATTGCTCCAGAGATGTCCCAAACCTTCAGTTATAAAATAATCTTCACCCCAATCGCCAAAGCTGTCGATGAGGTTATTCACATTTGTGGCGTTTCCCCATGGATTAGCATTGTTGCCCGTGGTCGTCACGATAAAAAATTCAGTGACGACCAGATCCAGATCGAAGGTGCGCAGGAAAAACTCCGTTTGACTCAGCAGCATGAGATTAAAATCCAGTAAATCATCTACACTTCCAAATTGTTCCCACATAGATCTGTCCGTAGCAAAGGAAACCTTTAATTTTTCACAATTGTAGGTACGAGTGTGTCCACCACTTCCTTTTGGTTTTGATAGTTTGCCGGGTGGAGCTAAAGTCTTTTGTGGAACACTGCAATGGCCTGCAGGAATGCCGATACTTTTTTGGTCAGCTGTCGTATAGAGAACAATATGGCCTTTCTCCGCATCCGGCACGAATTGACCAAAGGGTTGGATCATCCTGGTATCAGCACCATCCGGCATGAAAGCGAATAAATTTCGGGGTGTGATCAAAAGCCTGGCTTCCTGTCGGGTTTCAGTCGAGACGGCAATAAAAGTCCGGCATCGCTGATCAAATTCTAACGGAACATACTGACCATCGACTTGAGTTGTGCCCTGTACATCTTCCGCCAGAATGGGATTTTCATACACCTGCCAGTTAAACGTGTGATCCCCCAAAAGCAGTGTCAATGGTGCCCCATTTCCAGCCTTTTGAATATAAGAATGAACAGCCCCAATATCCAGATCAAAGACCTCATAGTGACGGATTTCGGCTACTACCTGACGTTCGCTGGGGTGGACACGCTTCGCCGAAAAAATCTGGGCAGTTGTACTGGCCGGTATGCCCGTCAACGACAGAAGCAAATAAGGAAGAAGAGATTTCATTTAGATCCGCATTTTGATGAGTGTCCTATTGACCCATATTCAATTCAGCAATAAATCGATCCGGTAGATTCCCATTCATCCTCAGGACGCATTGGGAAGGATCTCTCTATTTTGTGCCAAGTTAACGGAGTGAACAGGCACCCGGATCCGCTTCTGAAGAACCGGCTACACTGATATAGGTAACGGTAACCTTGAATGAGGAAATGGTCAAACAGAAAAGCTATTTGCGGAATTTTTTTGCGCATCAAGGCCAAAGATGACTGGCTACTCCTCTTCCTGAAACGCCGGATCATCCTCGGGGACATTATACTCCTTCTGCTTTTTCCCAAACACCGAGACGTTGACGTAGCGTTTGGGATTGAGACGGAAGTCCTGAAGCAGAAGATCCAGATTTTTGGTCGTTCGGGTGAGATTGTCATACATTCGATCGTCCTTGAGCAATTTGCCCATAGTTCCTTTTCCCTGCTGAAGGTCCTTCATGATGATGGACAACTGATCAAATGTTTGCTTCGCCTCCACCATCGTGGTATTCATTTGCTCAACTGCACCCTTGGCTTCTGTAATGAGATTGCCGGCATTGGCCTGGTCGAGTTGTTGCGTGATACTTTCGAGGTGGGCGATCGAGTTGGCGATTTTGTCCTGGTTTTTGGCCAGTGTGCCAGTCAATATTTCAACATTGCCAAGCGTGGCACGAAGTTGTCTGTCATAGGTGCTCATCGAATTGTTGAGCGTGTTTGTGATGGATGCCAGATTGGATATGAGATTTGAAAGCTGGGTATAGGTTTTGGCAATCTCGCTATCCGAAGTTGGGGAGGTAAGGGAATCACCGAGGGTGCGGAGTATATCACTGATATTGGCTTTTATTTGGTCTACAGTTCCACCTTCAGAGGTATCCAGGAATGTTTCGAACATACCTTTCACACTGCCTTTCAGATAGCTGCCGGGTTTGGCACAATCGGGTCCCGAACAAGCCTGTCTTACACGAAGGTCTATGGCTTTGCCCCCCATCAGACCCGCACTGATGATGATGGCCTCAGCATCAGCCGGGATCCGGATCCCCCCTTTGATGGTCAGGGCGGCGATAATGGTTTTCATATCGTCAGACAATGCAACGGATGACACCGTACCGACATTCATCCCCCGGATATAAACAGGAGATGTGGCCGCCAGGGATTCGATATTTTCATAGCGTACATAATAGGTGTTGGCAGCTTTCAGCAGATTTCTTCCTTTCAAAAACTGATAGCCCCAAACAGACAAGGCAATGACAACGACAGCCATCAACCCAATCTTAAATTCATTTGTGATCTTCACGATATGCAGTTTACCCTCTTCAAATGTGTTTTATGCCCAACGAAAACCGGAATATAGAATCTCCGGCAGGAATTGGTTTCAGCTCGTAAAGGTAAGGCCCTGCGACCATGCTGACCTCATTTTACCGAATTGATTTTAGCCGGAGACAGATAATCTGTGAACATACAAAAGGCTTTTGCATCAAGGCACATCACGTGCGAATACGCTGCCCGTCCTTGTACACTACGATAAAAGCCCCGTCAAAACCATTGGATTTGAGTGACAGAAGCCTTGGGCGGGCAGCATCTGAACTGGTAAACTTACCCACGACAAATTTGTACATATCCCCTTCCCGGATCACTTCCAGATCCTCTAGTCGGTTGTACCGGGCATCCACGGCGGATGAGGAGGAAGCCGCTATCTGGATCCGGTAGATCGTCTGCGGCTGTCCGCCATTCGCGATTTGCCCTCCGCCGTGAGGCACTTTAAGTTCTTCAGCCGGTATGACAACATCAGTGGGCCGGGATGTTTCGACCTCTTTCTTGTAGTTTCCAAAAGCACGAAGGATAGCCGATGCCATTTCCTGTTGATTCTCTTTTGTCATCAGATAGTTTTCATCCGCATCGGTACTCAGAAAACCGGTTTCGATCAGCACACTGGGCATTGTAGTCTCCCGCAATACCAGAAACCCGGCCTGTTTGACACCCCGGCTGGGCAGACGGGACAGTTTTTTAAACGAATTTTCAACGTAGTTGGCAAAAAGAATGCTCTGCTCCAGATGCGCATTTTGAAACATCGACAGGATGATATGCCCTTCCGGTGAGTAAGGATCAAAGCCCTCATAGGTTTTTTCGTAGTTGTCTTCCATCAGAATGGAAGCGTTTTCCCGTTTGGCGACATCCAGATTGTCATTTGCTCTGTGGAGTCCCATGACATACGTCTCCGATCCGGTGGCCCGGTTACGTACCCCGATATAATTGCAGTGAATGGAAATGAAAAGATCTGCCTTGTTACGGTTGGCAATAGCGGCTCGTTCATTGAGCGGAACGAAAATATCCGTTTCCCGGGTATAGATCACCTGGATATCCGGGTAGGTGGACTTTAGCTTTTTGCCCAGGTCCAGGGCGATAGCCAGGGCGATTTCCTTCTCCCGGGTGTGATGACCATGACAGCCGGGATCTTTGCCGCCATGACCCGGGTCAAGCACCACTTTCTTGATTTTGTAAGGCTGCTGTGCCTGTCCGGATATCGAAAACAGCATCCCGAACGTTAAAACCATTCCTGACAGGGACAGGAAGCCCGGGATCAACGTTTTACATCCGTAACAAACTTTCATACCTTTATCCTTATGGATTGCATTAGCAAAAGTACTAATATGTAAGTAAATGCAAAAATGTCTGTTAGATTATTTTTCATCTCTTTCTACCTCGACTTTTGCCGTCCAACTGCAGCGGCATCAAAACGATGACACGGAATCAGTTATTTCCTGACCCTACCGGCTGACCTGTATCTTGAAGTCCTACCACCTCATATTTACCTTTCTGGTCCTGACCCTCGCAGCAGAGATGACCTATGCCCAGGATCCGGACTTCAATCCCCTGGCCCGGAAATACCTGTCAGATACGCTCCGCCAGGATACAATCCCCGCCCCTCCGATGTCCGTTCGACCCCAAATCGTCATGTCCCGCGACAGTATCGACGCCACAGTTGAGTATGGTTCGATTGACTCCAATTATTTTGACAACTCCACCCGTCAGGTGCATCTCTTCGGAGAAGCCTATGTCCGCTATAAGGATCTCTCTCTGAAAGCCGATTATATCGTCGTCGATCTGGACAGCAGCATCGCCACGGCTCAGGGACGACTGGATAGTATAGGGCAATGGATAGGGAAGCCGGAATTTAATATGGGGCAGGAATCATTTACTGCTGAACGGATCCGGTATAATTTTAAGAAACGAAAAGGGATCATCTACAATGCGCTGACCGAAGAAAGTGATCTCTTTATTCACGGTGAGAAAACAAAATTTGTGGCCGGCACTGTTGAATCCGGCCAGAAAGATGACATCCTGTATGGTAGCGGCGCCTTGATCACCACCTGTAATCACCCCACACCCCATTATGGTATCCGGGCACGCAAAATCAAGACTATACCGGACAAACTCGCCGTAATCGGAGCCTCCAATCTGGAAATTTTTGGTATCCCTACACCGGCCTGGCTGCCATTTGGCTTTTATCCGGTCTCTGAAACCCGCACAGCAGGTGTGATCTTTCCCCGGGATTATGAGCAATCCCCTCAATGGGGCTTCGGTCTGCGCGAACTCGGCTATTATTTCCCGATTAAAGACTGGGCGGATGTTAAACTCATCAGCGATATTTATTTCAATGGTTCATGGGGCGTGGGGGTCACCTCCAATTATGTTAAAAAATACAAGTTCAGAGGTAATGTAGATCTACGCTATTCCAACCGGATCAGTGAGCCTCCCAATGATTACCGCAAGGTCAAGGATAAATCCTTTTCCATCCGGATCACGCACAATCAGGATGCCAAAGCACATCCGTATCAAACCATTGGCGGCAGTATCAACATCACGAGCAATAACTTTGATGCGCTTAATTTCAATGATGCGCAAAGTGCCTTGACTAACACCTACTCCTCCAACTTCAATTACAGCCGCATTTTTCCTGGTAAGCCTTACTCCCTGACAGCGGCCATCAATCATAGTCAGAATACCCGCTCACATGAGGTAACCATCAATGCCCCTGAACTCAATTTCAGGCTAAACCGAATCTATCCGTTCAAGCATAAAAAGCGGATTGGCCCGGAGCAATGGTATGAGAAAATTGCATTTCAGTATTCAGGTTCGGGGAGAGCCCAAATCATGTCAACAGATACAAGTCTGTTTGATGCGGCCACCTGGCGGAATGCCCAGTGGGGAACACAGCATCGCGCGAATGCGAATGTCAACTTTAATGTTCTGAAGTATTTCAATGTCACCCCTTCCATCGATTATGGAGAAACGTGGTTTTTCAAGACACGGGACCGGATGTTTCGCTTTGATCCCACCAATACAGACTTTGTACGCAATGACACAATCTATTTTCCGGACGGTACTGGTTTTGTGATTGTACCCGATACGGTGAGCTATGGCAAAGTTGATCCTGATCTAAAACCTGGTTTTGAAGCATTCAGGTCGATGTCTGCAAGTGTTAATGTCAGTACACAAGTGTTTGGCATGCTCCAGTTTAAAAAAGGCTGGCTACGCGGTGTCCGGCATGTGATGAAGCCCAGTGTAGGATTTTCATTTTCACCTGCTTCACCGGATTCGTATTATCAGCAATCCCGTTTTGATATCCGAAGTGATGAGACCCGACGGTTCAGCCGGTTTGATCAATTGTTGTACAGTGTACGACCGACAGATATTCGACAAGCCAATATCAATTACTCCATCACCAATCTTTTCGAAGCCAAATACCATAGCCGTCGTGATAGTATAGATAAAAAGCTTAAACTCTTTGACAATATTAATGTGGGCGGAAGTTATAATATGGCTGCCGATTCCCTCAAATTCAGCCCCGTCAATATCAGTGGGACCACGCGTTTTTTCAAAGGTATCACAACGATCTCCGTCGGAGCGACCTACTCATTTTATGACCTCAATCCTCATGGGCGCCTCATCAATACTTTTTATTCCGATACCAAAGGTTCGTTGTTGCGATTTGATAATTTGCGGTTGCGATTTTCTACGCGGCTTTCCTACTATGATGTCAAAAACATTTTTACACCCAAAACGAAACAAGATGCATCACCCCGGCCGGCCGTCACCCGATCGGGCCACAAAATCCCGGTGGACACCCGAGACAAGTTTCTGGACCTCCTCAATAGTTTTTCGATAAGCCACGAGGTGGGGGTGGTACGCATGGGTATGCCGGGACGTGACACGACCCTCATCACCACACATTCGATCAATATGGTGGGAGGTATGCGCCTGACCCCAAACTGGTCCCTCAATTTTGGTAATGTCGGCTATGACTTCAGATCCAGACAACTGACCTATCCGGATATTGGCATTGGCAGAGATCTCCATTGCTGGCAGATGTCCTTCAACTGGCAGCCGACCCGGGGTACATATGCTTTTCACATCGCGGTCAAGCCCGGCACCTTTGAGTTCCTCAAGTTTCCATACCGGCGGGGCAACTATGATACCTCCCAGGGTTTCTGATCAGACGGTCATTTTCACGTATTTTTGGCAGGTGCTGCGTCTTGGTCTTTTACTGGTGGGTTTGACATTTGGGTCGCCAGGGATCTCATGGTCTCAGCATCCACCATGTAATGTAGATGAACGATTTTTCATTGATTCATCGCTTTCGTACTATCAGGATTTCCTGAATCGGATTTATCCTATTGAACAAAGAGGCCGATTACAGTCCCGTACCACCATGTTTCTGCCGGTAGTCGTACATGTGGTGTACAGAGATGGATTTAAGCCAGTATCAAGAGCTCAGGTCCTGCAGCAGTTGGATGTGCTGAATGCTGATTTTAGCGGAAGAGGAGAGAACATCTCCAAGGTCCCGGTGCTATTCAGGTCGTTGGTGAACGATACAGGTATTCGGTTTTGTCTTGCGGATCAGGATCCTGAGGGTGCGCCCAGTGATGGCATTACGTATACGGTCACGGATGTTCCTGATATTGCCCTGCAGACGGGTCCCGGTGGCAGGCTGGCGATCCATTATGACCAGTTAGGAGGTAAGTCAGGGTGGGATCCTGCGCGATACATCAATATATGGATAGGCGAGTATGGTACGTTGCTGGGGTCTGCCACCTTTCCCGGGATGGCATCTAAGGAGGAGGAAATCGGCGTGATCGTGGATATCCGATATTTCGGGGCATTGGGAGACGCCGCGCATTCTGGATTTTTCAGCCGGGGGCATACGCTCACACATGAGATGGGACATTTTTTCGGACTCCGTCATATCTGGGGGGAAGGATTAAGCCCGTCTTGTGATGATAGTGATGATATCGATGATACACCTAATGCAGCCGGTCCATATTTTGGGTGTCCTTCAGGCGAACAAATGACATGTGGTTCGGCAGATATGTATCACAATTTTATGGACTTTACAGACGATCGTTGCCTTGCCTTTTTTACACCGCTTCAGTCGCAGCGTATGCGGACGGTGTTAGGCGTGTATTATCCGGACCTGGAGCGGGAAGGTTCCTGTCATGTACCTGCATCCTCTTTCAATCAATGGTATGAGTCGTTAATCTGGTCCTTTGATGCCGAGTCGTCCCGCTATGTGATATATCATCCGGATGCCCTTTCTGGGAGAAAAGAAGTTCGGGTATTCAGTATGGACGGCAAATTGGTGCATCACGGTACATGGCATGAGTTGCAGCCATCCTACTTACTGGACATGGAGTTTTTGCCTTTTGGAGTTTATGCGGTAAGCTTGAAGCATGAAGGGGTCATCAGGGTCAGGAAGATCGTAGGATACTTAAAAAGGTAAAAGGTAAAAGGTAAAAGGTAAAGGGTAAAAGGTTGACCACGCCTGAAATAGGTTGACTTTTTTAAATACAATTAAAAGGTAACCATTATCATCATCACTTTTTCTTTTTTGCTTACTTTTTTCTTTTTGTTAGGAACTCAGATTTTGTGGATAATGTATGGTCCCATTTGT
>JBGTGP010000025.1:0-33667 GCA_041746735.1 Saprospiraceae bacterium | reverse complement strand
ACAAATGGGACCATACATTATCCACAAAATCTGAGTTCCTAACAAAAAGAAAAAAGTAAGCAAAAAAGAAAAAGTGATGATGATAATGGTTACCTTTTAATTGTATTTAAAAAAGTCAACCTATTTCAGGCGTGGTCAGGTGAGTGGGGTGCTTCGACCCGCTTGACACATCCTCGTGCTACAGCTCAGCAACCGTGGTGAGTGAGTTGGAATCTTCGCTGCGCTTCGACTGGCATCTTATAAAAGAGATAGAACATGAAATACGACCAGTCCACGAAACCTTTGTGCAAATCTTTAAGTTTGTGACTCGAATGATCATCCAATAGCAGTGGAAAGAAAAACATACGTCGTGACCGGCGCTAATAATGGGATAGGACTGGAGACCTCCAGGGCCCTTTCGGCACAAGGCGCGCATGTACTGCTCGTCACCCGGACGATAGAGAAGGGAGAAACGGCTATAGCAGATATCCGCCGTACATATCCTGATGCACTGTTGGATGTCTATGCCGGCGACATGAGTTTGCTGCAGGATATCCGGAATGTGGCCGCCGCTATCCGGGACCGGCATCCGGTGATAGACGGTCTGATCAATAACGTTGGCACCTGGATGTCCGATTACGTTCTGACAAAGGAAGGGATCGAGACGGTATTTGCCACCAATCACCTGAGCTATTTCCTGATGACGCATGAGTTGTATCCCTCACTACGAAGAGCTGCTCACGCACGGGTCGTCAATGTATCAAGCAATGCGCACTCGTACGGGAAGATCAATCTGCAGGATCCCGGCTATGCAAAGAAATATCATGGACTCCGTTCCAACGGACAGTCCAAGCTGGCTAACCTGTATTTCACGTTTGAACTGCAAGTCCAGAAGCCTGATGAACATATAAGCACGTATGCGGTGTCTCCGGGTCTGGTGAAAACAGACATCGGGCTAAAGAATACCATGTGGCTGCATCGTCTGGCATGGAAGTTCAGACGACGCAAAGGTCAAACACCAGCGGAGGGAGCCCGCACGTCCGTATTTTGTGCGACTGAGCCAGTCATAGCTGGGCAGAGCGGACTGTTTTGGGAAAATTGCTCGCCAAAGGAGGTTTTCAAATCCGCTCAGGACCCTCAACTTGGTCATGAGCTTTGGAAACTCAGCGAGCAATTGTGCGGAATATCGGATTATTTTCACCTCGGAAAGTAAGACAGACAGCGCGAAAACCATCCTGACTTTCTTCCGCCTTAATTGCCTACCTTTGTTTAGCCTTACAGATTAGCCCCCTTTACAAGGTCTGATAATCAATAATTTATGGTGTTTCTTGAGTTTGAGCAACCCCTGGAAAGTCTGTATGACCAACTTGAGCAGATCAGGCAGATCGAAGCTCAGGGGGATGTGAACGTCAGTGCTGCTATTCGCGATCTGGAGGGCAAGATCATACAGACCAAGAAGGAGATCTATGGTAACCTCAGCGGCTGGCAGAAAGTACAGTTGTCCCGCCATCCGGAGCGTCCGTATACATTATTTTATGTGCAGCAGATATGTCAGCATTTTATCGAGCTTCATGGTGATCGGCTTGTCCGTGATGACAAAGCGATTGTGGGTGGCCTTGCGCAGTTCGACGGCCGCACCGTAATGGTCATAGGTCACCAAAAAGGATTGAATACCAAAATGCGACAGTACCGCAATTTTGGAATGGCCAATCCGGACGGATACCGGAAAGCTCTCAGACTGATGAAGCTGGCAGAAAAATTTGATATTCCCGTCATTACCTTTATCGATACACCGGGGGCATTTCCCGGATTGGAAGCAGAAGAACGCGGGCAGGCTGAAGCCATTGCCCGAAATCTTCTGGAAATGACCCAACTCCGTGTTCCGATTCTGTGTTATATCATCGGCGAAGGGGCTTCAGGTGGTGCATTGGGTATTGGACTTGGGGACAAAGTTTTTATGCTGGAGAATACCTGGTATTCTGTCATCTCTCCCGAATCTTGTTCTTCTATCCTCTGGCGCAGTTGGGATTTTAAGGAGACAGCCGCCGAGGCTTTGAAACTCACTGCAGATCACATGGCCGGATTTGGGCTGATCGATGGTATCGTGGAAGAACCTTTGGGCGGCGCACACAATGATCCGGAGGGTATGGCTTCAGTGTTGACAAAACATATCAAGGCAGAACTTAAGGCACTTAAGAAGCTGAGCCCGGAAGAACGGATCAATCGCCGCATAGAAAAATATTCTGCGATGGGGCGCTATCAGGTAAAATCTGAGACCGAAGAAGCACGTTAGTCTGTACCGACTACACGAAGCAGATAAGTGGACATGCTTGGACCCTTACGAACATATTTTTTTGAACTGGAAAAGAAGAAACGGATCAATGAGGCTCCGCTTCGTTCACCTCATTACAAAAAGGACCGGCAGAATCATTTTGCACTCCTCCTTGATGCTGGTCAACCTGATGACCGGTCAGAAGTGATGGCCCTGGCAGAAAAACTCAGACGGGAAGGCCACCGCGTCAAAATCCTCGGATTTATTGAAGGGAAAACCGAGGGCATCAATATGCCTTTTGACCTTATTACGTCTGCAGATTTATCCCGTGTATCCGGTGTTCCGAAAAGTGGAATCGCTGAAGCCTTTGCCGCGCAGACTTTTGACGTACTCATTAACTTGTCCATACGCCGCAATTATCCGGCATTGGACTACATGAGTACCGTCACACATGCCTCCTTTCGGATTGGACCCTGGTATCCTCATCAATCCAAAAGTCCCTATGATCTGTGTCTGGACACCGGCCCTAATCCGGTGATGAAAGACTGGGTTCGTGAACTATTACATACCTTACAAAAGATCTATTGATCCTCAGTTAAATCAAGGCAAGTATGAACCGATTTGATCCTTCCGGCACCGGAGTCGCACTGATCACGCCTTTTTCGAATGGCCAACCGGATCTTGATGCCCTCACCACCCTGATCGAATATGTCCTCGACGGGGGTGTGGAATACCTTGTATCGCTGGGGACAACGGGTGAAGCCACCAGCCTGACAGAAGAGGAACAATCGATCGTACTCCGGCACACCATCTCCACGACTCAGGGTCGTGTACCCATAGTAGCGGGGCAGTTTGGTGGAAATAATACTGCGCAGTTGAGTGATAAACTCCGCTCGTTTGATCCTACAGGGGTTGCCGCTATTTTGTCCAGCAGTCCTGCGTACGTCAAGCCTTCGCAGGAAGGTATTTATAGGCACTATATGGCATTGGCAGAGGTTTCACCACTGCCTCTTATAATTTATAATGTACCCTCCCGCACGGCATCTAACCTGAGTGCGGGTACGATTGCGCGACTGGCTGCTGCTTCAGAGGTATTCGCAGGCGTCAAGGATGCTTCCGCTGACCTGGTGCAGGGGTCAGCCATTGTACGAGATACACCAGAGCATTTTTGTCTCTTATCCGGCGATGATCCGACAGCCCTGGCTGCAGTTGCTATCGGTGGTACCGGGGTGATATCCGTGATGGCCAATGCATTCCCCTGGGCATTTTCTTCGATGATCCGCTTTGCCCGGGCCGGTCAGTGGGACAAAGCCCGTGACCTCCACATGCAATTGCTGGATCTTCATCACTGGCTCTACATAGAAGGAAATCCGGTCGGGATCAAAGAAGCGGTATCGTATTTGGGTATTGCCTCTGCTGAAGTGCGCCAGCCACTCGCCCCAATGAGTGAAAGCAATATCAGCAGCTTGAGAAAGGAAATGGAAAAACGTTCCGCACTCTATGATTCCAGTCCGAGCCGCTGAAGGGCTTTGTAGGATGCATTTTGTTCGGCGCTTTTCTTGTTAAAATCTTCTCCGGTGGCCAGTTCCTTTCCATCAACAAAGACAGCAATTTTAAATCGGTCACGGTTTTCCATTTTAAAGCGTTCCATCACCCTGTAATCGATTTCACTTCCATTTTTCTGACAGTACTCCAACAACTGGCTTTTGTAGTTGTCATCTGTATCTTCCAGATCATGGATATTAAGATGCCGGCGCAGGATTTTGCGGACTACGATATCACGGGTGGTATCAAAGCCTTTTTCGAGATAGATGGCACCTACCAGAGCTTCCAGAGCATTGCCTTTCATGGATTCACTCAGCCGCGTATCATTGTGTTCCTGGAGGATGACATCGATGCCCATATCGTCTGCGATGCGGTTGAGCGTTTTACGCTTGACGATTTTGGAGCGCATTTTAGTGAGAAATCCCTCGTCGCTGTTGGGGTATTTCTGAAAGAGGTATTCCGCTACGATGGTGCTGAGAATGGAATCGCCCAGATACTCCAGGCGCTCGTTGCTGGTGACCGTATGGAGTTTAGGATCCACGGCTGATTTGTGAGCAAACGCCTGTTTGAAAATATGGAGGTTACGTGGCGTAAAGCCAATGACGTTAGCGATGTTGCGTGCAAACTGCTTGTCTGCCGATATAAAATGATTGTAAATTTTTCGGATCACCCTAACGCACCAGCTTTCAGATTCGACCAAAGATAAGGGATGTATTATGGCCTCCAAATCCAAATCCATTGCTCATCACAGTTTTAACTTTCCGTGATTGGGCTTCATTGAATGTGAAATTGAGCCTGGCATCGATCTCGGGGTCGTCTTCAAAATGGTTAATGGTCGGGGGGATGAAGTTGTGATTGAGGGCGAGAATAGAGGCAATGGCTTCCACCGCACCTGCAGCTCCGAGGAGATGGCCGGTCATGGACTTGGTGGAGCTTATATTGAGCGCATAGGCATGCTCGCCAAAGACAGCCTGGATCGCCCGGGTCTCGGCTACATCGCCCAGAGGCGTAGATGTACCATGTACATTGATATAGTCGATCTGATCCGTACGGAGACCTGCTTCCTGCAGGGCAAACTGCATACAGCGGATGACACCCCGGCCGGTAGGTTCAGGAGCGGTGATGTGGTATGCATCTGCATTCATTCCGGTCCCCAGTAGTTCAGCATAGATGGTAGCGCCGCGGGCCGTAGCATGTTCGTAGGACTCAAGGATAAGACTTCCGGCACCTTCACCGAGGACGAAACCATCCCGGTTCTTATCAAAGGGCCTGGAGGCTGTAGCGGGATCATCGTTACGCGTGGAGAGCGCCTTCATACTGGAGAAACCGCCAATACCTGCACGTGTCACGGCGGCTTCCGAGCCACCACAGACGATAACATCAGCGCGCCCTAGCCGGATATTATCAGCTCCCGCAATTACGGCATGATTGGCTGAAGCACATGCAGAGACCGTTGCAAAATTGATCCCGGAAAACCCATACTTGATACTGATATGGCCGGATGCAATGTTGGAAATCAGTTTGGGGATCAGAAAAGGGCTGTATTTCGGAACACCAACCGCTCGACCGGCAGATTCAATTTCTTCTTCAAAGGTGCTGAAACCCCCGATCCCACTGGCCCAGATGACCCCCACACGGGATTTGTCAATTTTTTCCAGATCCAGTCCACTATCTACGATTGCCTGATCAGCGGACACCATTGCATATTGTGAAAACGGGTCGATCCGTCTGGATTCCTTTTTGTCCAGAAAGTCTTCTGGATTGAAATTCTTGACTTCACAGGCGAAAGTCGTCCTGAATCCGGATGCATCAAACCGTGTAATGGTACCGGCACCCGAAGTCCCGTTCTGCAAACCGGTCAGATAGGAAGCGACATCGAGTCCGATCGGTGTCAGAGCGCCCATTCCGGTGATAACTATTCTCTTCGACATAACTGTTCAGATGCGTTGATTGACTGGGTACAGGTGCTTTACCGTCCTGATTCCATCGGAGGAAGAAGCCGGTTTCATAGTGTAAGTCACAGTATATACGTGCTACTTTTCTAGCCGGTACCGGCTGCAAAGTAAACATTCAGCGCAGTATTATACCAGATCTCTACCGGTATTTGCACCCGTAGTGAGGGAGCCGGATTGGGGAGGCCGGGGGTGGTATAAAAAAATATCCACAGAGGAGTATAAGGATCCTCTGTGGACAAGTAGAACTTCATCTGCAGGCAGATCCGGGTTTTAGGCGGAGACCTGAGATTCCAGATATTCTATGGCGTGACCGACCGTCTGGATGTTTTCCGCCTGCTCATCAGGGATAGAGATGTCAAATTCTTTCTCAAATTCCATGATAAGTTCAACGGTATCCAGGGAGTCGGCTCCGAGATCATTGGTGAAGCTGGCTTCTGAAGTCACTTCAGATTCGTCGACACCTAATTTGTCCACGATGATTTTCTTCACTCTTTCAGCAATGTCTGACATAATAGTTGTGTTTGATTTAAGGATGCAAAAGTAAATAAAGTCGTGGCTTTTCAACCAAAAGAATTGGAGGGATAAAACCAGAACCCTACAGATGTCCCCAAAGGTGTAAATTTATGCCCCGCTTTACAAATCCTCTATACAGGGGTACAAAATAGTATTCCAAATATAGGCAGGTTGCAAGAACAAAACGGGGATTATAGCTTCGTTCCCGAAATTTTTGATGATCAGACTTATCTTCTATGACCGATTTAGCACACCAGAATACCAAGATTGTCGCTACGGTGGGCCCCGCCAGTTCATCCTATGAGCATTTGAAAGAACTCGCCCGGGCCGGAGTGGATGTCTTCCGGCTCAACTTCTCGCATGGGAGCCATGAAGAGCATCGGGATGTGATCCAGTCGATACTGCAAATCAATAAAGAACTCAACATTCATGTTGGGATCCTGGCCGACCTGCAGGGCCCGAAAATCAGGATTGGGGACATTGAGAGTAAAGAGGTATTGCTGGAAAACGGGCGAGAAGTCATTTTTACCACCCAAAAATGTCCTGGCACAGCCGAAAGGATATTTATTTCCTATGACAATTTTCCGAAAGAAGTGCGGGCCGGAGAACGGATCCTCCTGGATGATGGTAAGCTCGTTCTGGAAGTTATCGCCACAGACCGTCAACGGGAAGTACGGCTTAAAGTTATTCACGGTGGTATTCTGAGTTCCAGAAAAGGCGTCAATCTGCCGGATACAAGTCTGACGATCCCCTCTATTACCGAGAAGGATCATGCGGATCTTGATTTTATTCTGACCCAGCCGGTCAACTGGATTGCTCTCTCCTTTGTGCGCAAGGCGGAGGATATCAATGAGTTGCAGGATATCATCGATGCCGCCAGGCATCCGGCCAAGACGATTGCCAAAATCGAGAAACCGGAAGCGGTACGCAACATCCGAAAGATTGTCAAACAGGCCAACGCTATCATGATCGCCCGTGGAGACCTTGCGGTGGAAGTGGCGATGGAAAAACTGCCTACGATCCAGAAAGATATCATCAGGCTCTGCATCGAACGATCCCGTCCTGTGATCGTAGCGACCCAGCTCATGGATTCCATGATCCACAATCCAAGTCCGACACGGGCCGAGATCACCGATGTGGCCAACGCGGTACTCGATGGGGCGGACGCCCTGATGCTCAGTGCTGAAACTTCCGTTGGAAAACACCCGGTCAAAGTGGTCGAAGCCATGAAAAAGATAGTGGCAGAGGCCGAGCGACACTACTCCCCAAAGGTTCAGTTTTCAGTGCCTTCTCCTAAGTCCAGGACCTTTTGGTCGGACACCGTTTGCTATCATGCCGCCCGCATGGCCCAGGACGTTGATGCCAAAGCCATAATTGGCCTGACAACTTCCGGGTTTACTGCCTTTAAGATTTCGTCCTACCGACCCATTCACAGCAAGATTTTTGTCTTTTCGGATCAAAGCAATATCCTCGCCGCGCTCAATCTGGTATGGGGGGTGCAGACCTTTTACTATGACAAATTTTCTTCCACGGATGAAACCATCTCTGATGTGGTGGAGATCCTGTTGAAAGCTGGAAAGGTCACGCAGGGCGATATCGTCATCAATACCGGCAGTATGCCGATGCATAAAAGGTATAGAACCAATATGCTCAAACTGACGTTAGTGGACTGATATGGTGGCCATTGGATACCGCCAGGCGGATTATTTCGTTTTTACGCTAAGTCTTCATCATATTTATCACAGCATGAGAGTACGTCCCGGGTGGCCGGTAAGTTGTTCTTCTTTCTTTGGGGTTATTTTCCTCCTAGCCGCCATTTATATTCCGGCGCTAGGTCAGGATCGTCCTTCTACTGAAATCGTGACCCTGGAGAAGAAACTCATTGAAGGAAAAAAGTATACCATTCTCGGCGATTGGGAGAAAGCTGAAGCCATCTTCAAAGCGATCCTCCAGCAGGATGTACAGAACAGCGCAGCCTGCTATGAGCTGTCGCGGACATTGGCAGCTTCCGGACGACCGGAAGAAGCCCTCACCTACATCCGGAAGGCTATTCGTCTGGAGCCCGATAATGAGTGGTACCTGCTGATGGAAGCCGATATCCATGAAATCACCGGTGATATCCATGAAGCCATGGTTATCTATGATCGCCTAATGGTGCTACGGCCCGGAAAAGCACATTATTTTGAAATGCAAATCCAGTTTTGCAAAAAGACCGGACAGCAGGAGCGATTGCTCCAGGTGCTGGACCAATATGAAAAATGGCGTGGTATTAATGAAACCCTTACCCGTACCCGTTTTGAAACTTTGGATGCACTGGGCCGGAAACAGGAAGCACTCGCCGCAATCCACAAGCTCACAGAAGTTTTCCCACATCATATCGAGTATAAGTTCCTGGCGGCATCCTATGCCAGAAAATCCGGGATGGAAGATCGGGCCATTGATTACTATCAGACGATTCTGAACGAGGATCCGGATAATTCCAGAGCCAAACTGGCACTGGCCGGTGTGCAGAAGGAAAGCGGTGATCCAGCCTCCTATTTACATTCCATTATGCCTGTGATCACCAACCCGGCATTGGAAATGGATGTGAAATTGCAGGAACTCCTTCCCTACGTCCTTGATTATTCCAAATCCGGCAATCCTGCGCTGGGAAAAGCGCTGCAGCAACTTTCCGGCGAACTCGTCCTAACTCACCCTAAGGATGCACGCGCTTTTGCCTTGCAAGGCGATATTCTGACCATCATGGGCCAGCAGGAGCAGGCCATTGCTTCCTACCGGCAATCCACATCACTCAATAGCAGTGTCTATATCGTATGGGAACAGTTGACCGGATTGTTATTGGCGGAGCGCTCCTATGAGGAGTTGTACCGTACAGCTCAGTTGGCCATCGATCATTTTCCCAACCAGGCGTATCTCTACTATGCAGCAGGATATGCATTATACAAAATAAGAGCCTTTGATCAGGCATTGGATATGCTCAACGAAGCACTGATCATGACTGGCCGGCAGATCGGACATAAGATCAGTGTGTATACCGTACTCGGACTCGTGTACGATGAACTGGGTGATTTCGAGAAATCATCTTTGGCGTTTGAGACGGCGTTGGGTATAGACCCGAAGCGGACTGAAACATTGGCGTATTACAGTCTGGTCCTGAGCCGGCGGATAGCCCGGAGTGAGAAAGGATCAGAGATGACCGCAAAAGTGCTGGCACAAGAGAATATGTCACCGTTGATTCAGGAAATCATGGCGAATGTGCTGTATCACCAGGGGAAATATAACGAGGCGTACACATTGACCGAGAAAGCGCTGGCCTCACTTCCGTATGGCGAGGTATATGATCTGGCGGGAGATATACGGCTTAAGATGGGAGATGCGCAAGGGGCCGTTTTGCTTTGGCAGCAAGCCATGGAGGCAGGCTCCACAGATGATGATATCAAACGAAAAATAGCTGCACACAAGACGCAGTGAAACCAATACCCTTGTTACATACCTGTTGCCATACCGTCATAGTATAAACCCAACATGAAAAATTCAATATTTCTACTGCTGATGTTGCTCCTTGTAGCCTCCTGTAAAAATAGGAAGTCACGAGGGATGGGCTACCCATCCATGCCGCATGTGGAGGAAGGTATGACACCAGACGCTGAAGCGATGATGAATATCATCCGTTCAACAGAAGTGCCGTATACCTGGTTTGCAGCTTCTGGTCAGGGAAAGATCGATTGGGACGGCCAGCGATTCAGTGCGCGAGTGCATGTGCGAATTCTTCGCGATAGTATAATATGGGTACAGATTCAGAAGTTGGGTTTTGAAGTGGGCCGCATGTTGGTGACACCGGATTCGGCTTTTTTTATCAACCGGTTTGAGCGTTCATATTCACGATATGGGACGGATGAATTTCTCCGGGAGTATAATGTTCCGGCAGATTTTGAAATGTTTTCCAAGGTGTTTACCGCGGGGGCATATATGCCACCTGTCATCCGGAGGTCTCTGGTAGAAACGGATGGCTCGTTACTCCTGCAGGCGGGCAATGGCATGAAAGCCCAGCATTGGCTCGACAGATCTTCCCTTCTGGTACGCTCTCTGATCACCGATCCGCTGGATCGCGAATGGTCGGCCGTGTATGCGGACTATAAAAAAACCAGTGCCGGCCATCAACTTCCTTACAAGCGTTCTAATACGCTGATGATCGATGGTCAGCCGAATATTTTTGATCTGCAGTACAGTGAAATGGTCCTGGATGTGCCACAGGAGTTTCCTTTTTCCATACCTTCACATTATGAAAAAATATAATGTGTCCGGGAGGTTTTTTCTAACCCTTGGATTTTTGGGGATGGTCTTGTTGTGTTCGGCACAGAAAGACCGGAAGGATCTGGAGACGCAGCGCAAGGCGCTCGAGAGTCAGATCAAATCGACCACGGATATTCTCCAGAAGACCCAGAAGGATAAAACCAAGACCCTCAACCAACTGAAGACATTAAATGCTCAGCTTCAACAGCGCCAGGCTTTGTTGGATGCGATCAATGCCGAATTGCGGCAAGTCGATCAGGAGACTGTGTTACAGGAAAAAAGTAAATCCGAGGCCGAACAGGCTATCGGGCAATTGGAATTGCGGCTATCATCGGCGTTGCGTACGGCGTATATCAGGAGGGAATTGCAACCGGACTGGATCTACCTCCTCAGCGCTCAATCGATCGGACATGCCCTCAGTCGATGGGTGTACCTCCGCCAATATAGAAGTTATATCATGGGACAATGGCGTGTGCTGGTGGAGAAGAAAGCCCGGCATCAGGCTTTATTGCGTCAGTTGGAGGAAAATAAAAAGACGAAGAAGATATTGTTCAGCGAAGAAGAAAAGAATAAACAAGAACTCCAGGAGGTACGCAAATCACAGGAAGCTGTGGCGAATGCACTGAGTAAGGAGGAGAAAAAGCTAAAGTCACAATTGGCGACCACTCAGGAGAAAAAGAAGAAGCTCGATGATGAAATCGCCCGGCTGATCCGGGAGGAGGGAAAAAAAATGAATACTTCGGGTCTTGCCGCTGCTCCGGAAACCAAAGCGCTTCATGATCAGTTTGCCTCCAACAAAGGGAAATTGCCATGGCCGGTCAGTAAGGGTCTGGTTACGGGTCGGTTTGGAGAGCATCCGCATCCCGTTCTCAAGGGGATTAAATTGCACAACAATGGCATTGATATTCAGTCCGAGCCTAAGGCAGCGGTCAAAAGTCTTTTCAATGGCACGGTCGCATCTGTGAATCAGATACCCGGGTATGACTACATGGTCATGGTGCGACATGGATTGTATTTTACGGTCTATTCCAAAATGGTTTCTGTTTCGGTGAAGAAAGGTGATCAGATCACCACGGGCCAAACGATCGGATATTTGGGTAGTGAAGAGCCGGAATTGCATCTTGAGATCTGGCAGGACAAGACCAAGCTCAATCCGGAGACGTGGTTAGCAAGAAGGTAGTTGAGAGGTTGAGAGGTTGAGGAGTTGAGAAGTTGAGAAGTTGAGAGGTGGAGAAGTTGATGAGTTTAGTGTTTAGGAGTTTAGTGTTTAGTGTTGATTATGCTTTGATGATGATGTTGCCGGCAGAGTTGAACTAATGGATACGGCTGGCGTTCCGGGAACGAGATCTTGGGCGACCCCTTCAGGGTCGGATGAGGGGGTGTGCCTCGGACCCCCGGGTTGCGACCCGGGGTTATAGATGGGTAAGCCCTTCAGGCTTTGTGGAATCAATGGTGACTTTGTAGGGGCGGGTCGCGACCCGCCCGTATACATTCACCGCGACCCGCCCGTATACATTCACCGCGACCTGCCCATACACACTCACCGCGACCCGCCCGTACACACTCACCGCGACCTGCCCATACACACTTACCAGGACCCGCCCCTACACACTCACCGCGACCTGCCCACACACATTCACCGCGACCTGCCCACACACAATCACCGCGACCTGCCCATACACACTTACCAGGACCTGCCCATACACATTTACCGCGACCCGCCCGTACACATTCACCACGACCTGCCCACACACATTCACCGCGACCTGCCCATACACATTCACCGCGACCTGCCCATACACACTCACCGCGACCCGCCCGTACACATTCACCATGATCTGGCCGTACGTATGATCCCCTCTATATCACCCTGGGTTGTGACATACCTACCATATAGGCTTATGTGGGCTATGATGGTGAGGGTGCATGGTCGGGTCGCAACCTGCCCCTACGTATGATCCCTTCGAATACGCCTTTACCATTTACCTTTCACCTTTTACCCAACTTGTGCCCCAGCACAAGCAGCGGAGTACGCGCAAGAACCTTTTCGATAACTTTGCGGTCTGATCACCTGTTAACCATACATGGCCCAACCCAGAAATAAATGGAATCTCGGAGAAAAACAGCGCCTCGCCGAGCAACCTGGAAAAGAACGTGCTGTCCTGATCGGGCTTGTCCAACCCCCACAGTCAGAAGAAAAGATTACAGAGTTTCTGGATGAACTTGAGTTTTTGGCCCAGACAGCGGGTGCAGATACGGTGAAGCGGTTTGTTCAGAAACTTCAACGGCCCGATTCCAAGACCTTTATCGGGAGTGGGAAGGTGGCCGAGATTGGGGCCTATATCGAGTCACATGATATCGATCTGGCTATTTTTGATGATGACCTCACCGGCAAGCAAACCAATATCCTGGAAGAAGAGTGGAAGATAAAGATCGTAGACCGGACCAGTCTGATCCTCGATATCTTCGCTGGCAGGGCCCAGACAGCTCAGGCCCGGACACAGGTGGAGTTGGCGCAATTACAGTATCTGTTGCCCCGCCTTCGTGGCCTTTGGTCTCACCTCGAACGCCAGCGGGGAGGAATTGGCATGCGAGGTCCAGGGGAGCAAGAGATTGAAACCGACCGACGAATCGTTCGGGATAAGATCAGCCTGCTCAAGAAAAAACTGGAAAAGATCGATCAGCAAAACATCACCCAGCGTAAGAGTCGCGGCGAACTCATCCGCGTCTCTCTCGTCGGCTATACCAATGTAGGGAAGTCCACCCTCATGAATGTACTGAGCAAGAGTGATGTTTTCGCAGAGAATAAATTATTTGCCACACTCGATACCACCGTCCGGAAGGTGGTGTTTGGCACTATGCCGTTTTTGCTCAGCGACACGGTTGGATTTATCCGGAAACTCCCAACACATCTGGTGGAGAGTTTTAAATCTACGCTCGACGAGGTGCGGGAAGCGGATATTCTGCTCCACGTGGTCGATATATCGCATCCGCAGTATGAAGATCATATTCATGCCGTCCACCAGACCTTGCTCGATATCAAGATCGAGCAGAAGCCCACCATCATGGTCCTCAATAAGATAGATCTCTATCGTCAAATACACTATGATGCTTTTCTCGAAGACGAGATCAAACTTCAGATCGAACATGAGATACAGGACAGGCTGCGCCATGAATACAGCGTAGATACCGTCCTGGTATCAGCCTATACAGGCGAGAACATCGATCTCCTGCGCGAGCAGTTGACGACCTGTATCACAGATGCCTATGCCGTCCGGTATCCGTACCGAATCAAAGAATGGTAATACCTGTATGATGCACGACCTTTACAGACCTGACAATAGCATGTTGCAGAAGTATGCGGATCTCCTTCTGCAGTATTGTCTTCAGATCCAGCCTGGTCAGCGCCTTTTCGTATCGTCGACTTTTCTTGCTGAGCCTTTGTTACTGGAGATTCACCGCCAGGCTGTTCGGGCGGATGTATGGGTTGAATATGACCTGGCCTTTCAGCATAAATCGTCCGTCTTTTGGGAAGAAGCTCATGGACGAGTGCTCGATTTGGAATCCGCTTTTCAGCGACATGCCATGGAGCATTTCGATGCGTATCTCGCGATTCGCGCTCCGTATAATCTCCATGAAGATGCCCGTGCCACTGCAGATCAGAAGAAGCGACGTGCCGCAGCCGGTAAGGCGACTAATGATTTTTACTTTAAACGTACAGCTGAGGGCAGCCTGGTCCGGAGCCTCTGCCAATATCCAACTCCAGCTGCGGCGGAAGCTGCCGGGATGACGATGGATGCGTATGCAGCATTTGTCTTTGGGGCATGCCGGCTGGATGAGGATGATCCGGTAAAAGCCTGGCTGGAGGTCAGAAAGAATCAACAGGGGATCGTTGATTTTCTAAACGGATGTGATGAGATCCGTTATACAAATGAAAAGACGGACATCCGTTTCTCTGTAAAAGGGAGGACCTGGATCAACAGCGATGGCCGGGCCAATATGCCTTCCGGGGAAGTGTTTACGGGTCCTGTGGAAGATAGTGTAGAAGGTGTGGTGCATTTCGATTTTCCTTCCGTGTATTCAGGTCATGATGTGAAAGGGATCACACTGACTGTTGAAAAAGGGCAGGTGGTCAAATGGGAGGCTGAAGAAGGAAAGGAAATACTGGATCAGATCTTTGCGATTGAAGGAGCCCGGTATTTCGGCGAGGTTGCAATTGGCACTAACTACCGGATACAACGGGCCACACGTAATATTTTATTTGATGAAAAAATTGGCGGCAGTATCCACATGGCAGTTGGTCAATCATACCTGCAATCCGGGGGTAAAAATCAATCCCCTATCCATTGGGATATGATTGCGGATATGAAGAATGGGGGTGCAATTTACGCAGATGGCCAATGTATCTATCTGGATGGATATTTCAAAGATGGATTTTTCGCATCAACCACACCTTAGTCCCGACCCCAGGATTTTTCTACTAATATGGTACCAGAAGTACTGCAACCGTAGTGCCTTGAAGGATAAGCTTTAGGATAGAAGGAAATCCCAAAGGATTGTATTTTGCGCAGCCTCAGAACACTGGCAGGATATTTGCTGATCGCGCGGTATGCAAAGAGGCCAGCAGATAACATCACCAACATCACAACACCACCATACGGATGTCGACTAAAAAGGAAAAAGTAGAAACCAACATTGATCTGGAAATTGCCCAGAATGCTCCGATCCGGCATATCAAAGAGATTGCTGAAAAACTTGGGATATCTTCGGAGGATCTGGAGTATTATGGGAAGTTTAAATCCAAACTTCCGCTTAGCCTCATTGATGAAGGAAAGGCGACCGGGAGCAACCTGATCCTCGTGTCGGCCATTAATCCGACGCCTGCAGGTGAGGGGAAAACCACTGTTTCCATTGGTCTTTGCGATGGCCTCAACAGGATCGGCAAGAAAGCCATGGTGGTCCTCCGTGAACCTTCCCTGGGACCGGTATTCGGGATGAAGGGTGGCGCGGCTGGTGGAGGTTATTCCCAGGTTATTCCCATGGTCGATATCAACCTGCATTTTACAGGTGATTTTGCTGCGATCGAGAAAGCAAATAATCTCCTTTCCGCCCTGATTGACAATACCCTGCACCACAGAAACAAGCCGGTGGATATCGATCCACGGACCATCCTTTGGAAGCGGGTCATGGATATGAATGACCGCGCGTTGCGCCAGATTGTCATTGGTCTGGGAG
Organism: Saprospiraceae bacterium; assembly: GCA_041746735.1. GTDB lineage: Bacteria > Bacteroidota > Bacteroidia > Chitinophagales > Saprospiraceae > Opimibacter. The sequence goes on along the minus strand of JBGTGP010000025.1, from coordinate 17,875 downwards.
GTACAAGCAATGGTATCCCGAGAGAGGATGGTTTCAATATCACCGCTGCCTCCGAAGTCATGGCCATCATCTGCCTGGCACGTGACTTTGAAGACCTCAAACGTCGGTTGGGAAATATATTTATCGGCTATACCTATGACAAAAAACCGGTCTATGCCCGCGACCTCCATGCCGAAGGACCTATGGCGTTATTACTGAAAGATGCCATCAAGCCTAATCTGGTCCAGACGCTTGAAGGCAATCCCGCTCTTATCCACGGAGGGCCTTTTGCCAATATAGCCCAAGGGACCAATTCGATCATCGCGACCAAAATGGGCCTATCACTTTGCGACTATGTAGTGACTGAAGCCGGATTTGGAGCGGATTTGGGCGCTGAAAAGTTCCTCGACCTTAAATGTCCTATCGGCAACCTTAAACCAAAAGCTATCGTCCTGGTCGCCACCATCCGGGCCCTGCGGCATCATGGCGGAGCTAAAAAGGAAGAATACAATACACCCAATCTCACCTATGTACAGAAGGGTTTTGAAAACCTCGAGAAGCATATTGAGAATTGTAAGAAATTTGGCATTACGCCTGTGGTGGCCATCAATGCCTTTCTTGCCGACAGTGATGAAGAAGTGAGCTATATCAAAACCAAGTGTGCAGTCATGGGCGCCAAAGCCGTCGTATCCGAAGGATGGGCCAATGGAGGTGAAGGCACCACCGATCTGGCTACAGCGGTGGTCGAAAATATTCAGAGCGGTACCAATGCCTATCATCCCCTGTATGATATGAGTCTGACGGTGGAAGAAAAGATTCATACCATCGCGACCCAGATTTACGGAGCCAACCATGTGGAGTACAGCGCCAAAGCCAAAGCACAGTTGAAGGAGTTTCATAAGCTCGGGTTTGGAAAGTTGCCGGTATGTATGGCCAAGACACAGAAGTCATTTTCGGATGATGAGCGTAAAATTGGAAGGCCTGAAAATTTTCATGTGACGATTAGGGAGTTTGAAGTAGCGGCAGGAGCCGGATTTGTCATCCCTATTCTTGGAGACTTAATGCGAATGCCCGGGTTGCCTTTGATCCCCGCTGCAGAAGGTATGGATATTGACAATGAAGGCCATATCACAGGTCTGTCGTAAGCGAGTGATGACATCAGTTTGAGGACGGGTGAAACGCAAGGGCCAACTATTGACAGTGACGTCGGTAGATCACCTCAGCTTCATGTAGGCCCGCCTTGGCCGCAGCCGACCAGTCATCGCAGGCTTTTTTCAGCATCTGGCAATTGAAATAGGCTTTGCCGCGATAAAAGCGGATCAGGAAATACTCCGGGAGATCATGCAGTACCCGCGTAAAATCTTCGATGGCTTCCGCGCATCTTTCCGCATTGACGAGGGCCTTCCCACGTCGTTCAAAATACCGGCTATCCTGGTCATACATAGAAATGGCTGATGAATAGTCATGGATGGCATCTCCATGAAGGCCGTGAGCAAAATAACTATCTCCTCGATTGACTAGCCATTCGGGATGCTGCATGCTGCTGTCCGGAAGTGAAAGGTAGATCGCCAGAGCCTTTTGATGGTCACCCTGCGCCAGCAACAGGACCAGCAGATTTTGGATATAGGCTTGTTCCAGAAAGGAAAACGGATGCGCTCTCATATAGAGACCCTTTCGGATCGCCTCATCACTGATTTGTTTTGAGCTGATGTAGAAACGGTCCGGCAGGTGAAACCCCTTTTGTGTTGGTTCTGTGTTCAGGCACGCGCCATTCTCAGGACATGTCCGGATGAAAAAATGTTCAGGGACATGCACGACGTAACTTTTACCCAAACGGTCACCCGCGAGCATGTGATACAGCATGGAAATCGTAACACAGTTGCCGGTACGGGATCGTATCAATGACTGCAATCGAATGGAGTCCCTTTCGGCCTTGATGTGAAGGGTATAAAATAAAAAAGTAGAAACCGAATCCACCGGGATTTCAGCATTCGACGGAAAGTGTTTGTCGAATTCACTTTTCCATACAGCAAATGTATCCATGACGATTTGCGGGTCGAGAGAAATGTTCAGGATAAGGTTTTCTTTCTCGATCAGTTTTACAAAATCAATACGGTCCTGACTCCTGAGTTGGGTAGAGCCATATAGCATGAGGCCGGTACAATGCAAAACGCACGTCCAAAATAACAGGAATCTCTTGCCTCTCGTGGCTGTAGTTGTGTTCATTGATGGGTAAAGATCGTCATTGCGCGGTGTTTCAGCATATATCTGTCCATAAGGGGCGATCAACTGTTCCAGATCATGGCATCCTATGACAACCGTCATTTCAAGACTATTGGAATCCTCTCATTTTTGTTAGGTCGAGAGACATTATTATTTAACCTTCTAAATGGTATACCATGTCACTCATGAAATGGAATCAACCTACCAAGTTGACAACAAGTAGGAATTGGATTGAAAACTTTTTTACCGAAACTGATGATTTCTTCAAAACATTCGAATGGGATCGGATGAATGATGTTCCGGCTATGAATGTGAGAGAAGAAAAAGATGCATTCCGCATTGATGTTGCAGCACCTGGCATGAAGAAGGAGGACTTTAAAGTGGAAATAGATCGCGGGGTTCTCTTGATTAGCGCAACGGCTGAGGAAAAAAAGGAAGAAAAGACACAAGAATTTCGTCGTCGAGAATTCAGTTTCCGGAATTTTCAACGATCGTTTTGGCTTCCTGACTATGTCAAAGCAGAAGCGATCGAAGCCGTATATGAAGATGGGTTGCTGAAGTTGAAGCTGCCCAAGATAACTGACCTGCCTGCTGCAAACAGCAAGACGATAAAAGTGGTGTGATTTCAATAGCCGGGGCTTGGCGACAAGTCCCGGTTTTTTTACATTTGTGGCCCCGATATTCCTGTTTTCAACTCTACCGTATGGATGCCAGCCTTCCCGTTTCCGATATTATGACCCGTGATTTGGTGACCATTAAGCCAGATGCCGGGATTGAGGAGATTCATGATTTGTTTGAAAACAACACTTTCCACCACATTCCTGTGACAGAAAAGGGAAAGTTAGTCGGAATCATTTCCAAATCGGATTATCATAAGATCCGGCACATGATCGCCATCACCTGGAGTGGTGAAGCGGTGGTGCAGGATTTATATAAAGATATTTGTGCGGGCGATATTATGACCCGTGAGCCCCTCAGGATTGAGCCGGATGACAGTATTGGCCTGGCCGCAGATATTTTTTTGGTAAATGCCCTGCATTCCCTGCCTGTGGTAGAACAGGACCAGTTGGTCGGTATTGTGACATCACACGACCTGTTGGCCTATGCCTATAAGGAGCCGATTTGATATCTTTCCAGGAAAAGATTATCTTTCTCCACAATTCCGGATACCATGAATAAGTGGATTGAAGTTAAGCATATCATGACAACCGATCTGATCACAGCCGATCCAGATGAGGTATTGGATTCGGTCAGGCATAAACTCATCTCCAATCATATCCAGCATATACCGGTGGTGGAGGGGAAAAAGATCCTGGGGATCATCAGTAAGAGTGATATGCACCGGATGGAGCATCACTTTACCCTGTTTAAATCCGAACGGGCATTGGAGAGCAATCGCCAGATCTTTTCCACGATCCTGGCATCTGAAATTATGACCAAGGCCGTGGTCATGCTCAAAGAGACCGATACGGCCAGCATTGCCGTAGATTTGTTTCGCGAAAACCTGTTTCATGCGCTGCCCGTTGTCAATGAGAAGAGCGAATTGGTCGGTATGATCACGCCATTGGATCTGCTTAAACTTGCTTTCGATGATGTAACCGGCATTTGACCTGCACTACCGATATATGAAGGTTTTATTCCCCACTGATTTTTCCAATGCCGCTGAGAACGCGTATCTCTATGCGTTGAAGTTGGCGGACCGCTTTGGGGCATCCATCAATGTCATCCATGTATATGAAGTACTGCGGTTTCATACCTGGATCGAGGAGTCCATGAATACGCAGGAAGTCAATGATAAAATTACACTTGGCGAGTTTGAGCGATTTAAAGATCAGATTGAGGTGCTGAAACGGATCGCCCTGGAGCATCAACTGGCTGATATTTCGGTTCACTATACGTTGAAGGAATCGGACTATGTGGTTGATGCCATTATCACAGAGGCAGAGGCGACCGAGGTGGATCTTATTGTGATTGGGACTACCGGAGCCTCCGGTTTAAAGGAGTTGTTTTTTGGGAGTGTGGCATCTAAGGTGATGGAACAAGCCCCTTGTCCTGTCTTTGTCGTACCAGAAACGGCCACATACAGGGGGATTCAAAAAATAGGTCTTACATTGGAATATAAGAGTGGGGAACTCGAGTTGATCGAACGGTCGCTGGCGTTTGCCCGTTTGCTTGGAGCGCATCTCCATTGTCTGCATGTAGATATCTTCGATCCGGACAAAGTGAAAGTCAGGTTGGTGGAGTATAAGGACGGTTTCAAAGATGAGCCGGATATTTCGTTTCATACCGAATACGGGCTGGATGTGGAAAGTCGGATACTGGAGTTTATGAAGTCCGGTTTCATAGATGTGGTGATGATGCAGGTTCATCAGAGGAGTCTTTTTCAGGAATTGTTTTCCTATAGTATTGCCAAACGTGTGGCCTACCACTCCGATATTCCGCTCATTGCTATTCAAGTCACTGAGAAGGTATAGTATTGCCGGCGGACGCAAAGTTCTTCCGCTCCAGAATGTTTAATAGCGGAGCGCCTCGAGTTTTTTCACGTTGTGAATGATGATATCTGAGCCCTGGATGACGACCAGTCCTTCTTCCTTAAATTCAGATAGGCAACGAATGATGGTCTCCTTGGCGGTTCCGGCCATGGCGGCCAGATCTTCGCGTGAAACAGGTATGGTGGCCTGATCATCCTCAACGTAAGCCTCGAAGAGGTCCAGCAATGTGGAGGCCAATTTCATGCGGACAGAACCAAAAGCCTGAAGAAGAAGTTTCTCATCGGCTTTCAATTGCCATTGAGCCAGTTGTTGAAGAAAATGCAGGGAAATAGCCGGGTGCTGAAGCACAGATTGCATAAAGGCATCTTTCCGTACGGCCAGCACCTCCAAATCCTCAAACGCTCTGACCGTTTCCCTGTACTGGTGTCCCGCAAAGACAGATGATACGCCGATAACCGAAGGGAACTGATATAATTGTGTAATCACCTCCTTGGAATAGTCGTCAATCTTGGTGGCTATAGCTCTTCCCGACAGGAGTAAAAATACACTTCGGCACGTTTGGCCTTCGGCATAGAGAAGATCTTTTCTACGAACCATGCGGGGTTCCGGGTCCTGAACAGATTCTCGCAAGGTTTCGAGGATTTGCTCCGGAGACGGTGGATGATGCAAACTGCTTGAAGATGGTATCGTAAGCCCTTGGTTCCTTTTTTGAAGTCGCATGGCAATGGTGTCGAGGAGTTCAACATCATCAAAGGGTTTTGTGATATAATCATCGGCACCCAAAGTCATGCCCCGCCGGACATCACTGAGTTCGGTCCTGGCGGAAAGAAAGATAAAAGGGATGCCGGCGGTAGTTTCATTTCGTGTCAGGATGCGTAGCACACCATAGCCATCCAGTTCCGGCATCATGATATCACACAGGATGAGATCAGGCGGGTGAAGTAGGGCAGCCTTCACACCCTCTTTGCCATTGGAAGCTAATGTTGTCGTATATCCGGAAAGGGTGAGAATTTCCCCCAGATTTTCCCGGACGTCCAGATGGTCTTCAATGATAAGGATGCTGGGTTTCATGCCCGAAATGGTATGGTGACGGTAAAGGTTGTTCCCTGCCCATGTTCACTGACAAAGGATAAGCTTCCATTCAGGGCATGAAGATACGACTTCACGATATTCAATCCGAGTCCCGTTCCCGGAATATTGACCGCATTTGAAGCTCTGAAGAACCTCGACCCGATATGTTTTTGATCCTCGGGCGGTATCCCCATGCCCTGATCCTGTATGTTGATCACCAACTGGTTTTCGCCCGGATGGATGACGCAGCGAATGGTTTTGCCTTCATCGGAGTATTTGATGGCGTTGGAGATAAGATTGTAGAGGATATTCCGGAGAATATTTTTATCGGTCAACATTTCCCTTCCTTCAAGTGTTCCCTCAAAGAGAAGTTGTTGATCTTTTTTGAGTAGTCCCGATGCTTCTGCTTGCAGATCCTGAATCAGGAGGTCCATTTGAAATCTCGAGATCATGGGGACCAATTGCCCTTCCTCCAGTCGTGTGATGGAGAGGAAATCAGTGAGGATGTTGTTGAGGTGGGTTACACTGGATTTGATTCGTTCTACATGACGGAGCCGATCAGCCGCCTGATCAGGGTCCTCATATCGGGTGATCAGGGCCGCTGAGGAAAGGATACTGGCCAGGGGGGTCTTAAATTCATGGGAGGCCATGGAGACGAACCTGGACTTTAGGATATTGAGTTCCTTTTCCTTTTCCAGTGATTTTCGGAGTTCATCCCGGGTTGCTAGCAGAGCCAGTTCGTAGGTCTTATGTTTCTCTATGGATTGATTGAGTTGTTGATTGGTTTCGAGCAATAAGTTAACCGTGTCCTGGAGTTCGGTCGTGCGTTCTTCAACCAGCTCTTCCAGTTCATGATTGAGTTGTCGGATCTGGTTTTCTACGACTTTCATTTCCGTCAGATCGTGAATAATGCCGGTGAAATAGTGCTTGTCATCCAGGATGATCTCACTCACCGCGAGTCGAAGAGGAAACTGAGTTCCATCTTTTCGTAAACCTTCGACTTCCCGTCCGATACCGATGATCCGGGGTTTACGGGTCTGGAGGTAGTTGCTCACGTAGGTATGGTGTTGCTCCCGGTGAGGGGAGGGCATCAGAAGTGTAATATTCATTCCGAGTACCTCCTCCGCTTCATACCCAAAGAGCGTAAGACCTGCCGGATTGATCATGAGGATCGTACCGTCCACATCAATCAGGATGATGCAGTCAATAGCGGTTTTTACGACCGACTGCAGGATGCTGAGAGGATTGTCTTTCGCAAAAAGGAGTGACAGAGACATTTGACTAAGATATCACAACTCCAGACAATAAAACGAGTGACCAATATCAATCAACCGGCTGATGCGTATCATACAGTGCATCGAGACGGGAAAATATCTTTGTTGAACCTAAAAACTATAGCACATGAATCTTTTCCACATATCACTCGTAACCCTGATGTTCAGGTTTTATTTAATGATGGCGATCGTTGTTATTGCTGGCTTTTCAGGGGTTTGGTGGCTTTCCATGCTGGCACTCCCTGTGTTTTTCAGTGCCCTGATGGGGATCCAGTTCAAGCGAAGGGCTCCCATAAAAAAGGCAGATATTGGGCGATCATTTGGTGCGGCCTCCAGGCAGCCCCATACGGCGCATGAGTAAGCCGGGCCAATATCTGTCATTCAAACACTTACCCTTATATGGAATTTACAGCTCCAATTTCGAAGTTTATGACCACCAAACTGGTTACCGTTGTACCCAGCGACCGGATGTCTGTGGTCAAGGAAATTTTTGATACACAGCGGATTCACCACATTCCGGTCGTTCGATACACGACGCTGGTCGGATTGATCAGTAAAACTGATTTTATGCATTTCCTGCGGGGAGTGGAATCCTCCCCGTACGATCAAATGGTGGAGAAAAGTCGGATGCATAACTATACGGTTGAAGATATCATGACTAAGGGGTTGGCTACCCTCGAGTCAAGTGAACGGATCAACGTAGCCCTTCAGCTATTTTCGGAAAATCTCTTCCATGCCATCCCAATTGTCGACAACGAGGAGTTGGTCGGAATGCTCACAACGTTTGATATCATCAAGGCACTGGTCGAAGAGGATAATGCCCGGATCAAATCTTCCTAACCGATTAATAAAGTGTAAGGATGAATATTGAATTGTATAGTGTCAAGGGTTATACTGGCAGTGCATTGAAGCAGAAGCTGGAGGATGCCCTTGACATTTTGCATTTACCTTATAGGGTATCAGAGATTCATCATGTCGATCAATTTATCAAGGCCGGGTTGGCATCCGTGCCTGCAGTTAAGATTGGAGATAAAGTTTTTCAGCACCCGCATGACGGATTACCGGAAGAGACGGTCCAAAAGGTGGTGGAGTATTTGCAGAATGAGTATTCAAACGATATTCTTATCCCGGTTGATTTCACTGAAGTGAGTACGCGTGCACTTGAGTATGGTGTCATGATGGCCCATCATTTGGGTATGGGGGTCACCCTGGCCCATGTTCATCAGACCGTGTATGATCCCATCTCTGCAGGAGCTTTGGATGTGGAAATACTGAAGGATGCACAACAGCGCCTGACCGATCTGGCCGACAGACTGACCCGGGAACATGAAGCCAAAGGACTCCGAATTCCGGTCACAGCACATCTTGAGGTGGGTGAACCTGCCGGAAGTCTCCTCGAAATCCTGAATCATGGCCGATATCAGATGATGATTATGGGTACCCAGGCTACAGATAACGTCATCCGGAGCATACTGGGTACGGTATCGTCTGAGGTGAGCCGCATGGGCAGTAAGCCCGTTATCGTCGTTCCTCCCCAGACCGTTGTCCGGTTTCCGGGCAAAATGGTCGTTGGGTTTACAGAAGAACTGATACTGAATGGAGTTCTGGAATATTTGCTTGAAATAGGCTCCCGAAATCACGTGTTTTTCGATTTTGTCCACATCACCAATGATCTACAAGCGTTTCAAACCCTAAAAGCCAGACTGTATGAAAAACTGGTCGTGCACCGCGAACTACTTTGTGGATTTAATATCAGATCCCACGAGGATGTGGAACACGGAATTCACAATATTCTCTTTGGCTATGCGCATGAAGTGAGAGCCGGGTTAGTAGTGCTGATCACCCAACAGCGTGGATTTTTTGAAGGGCTGTTTCATACCAGCGTCACTAAAAATGCGCTAAGGCAACCGGAAATCCCGGTGATGGTCATGCACTGTCCTTCTTGATTCTTCCTCATTTTCCGACTGAATTACGTGGCCCGGGCCACCCCCAATACTATGGATGTAAATGTACGGGTGACTTTCGTCGTCTGATCCATTTCAGGCCCTCAAACCAAAATACAACGATAGACGCCATACCCGCGCATCGTAGCAGATCGCTGACGGAAGGCCGAATAAGGTGAAAAAATTGGCTCACAGGAGGTACATACAGAATGACCGCCAATAAAGCAAGAGTTATGAATATGATACCAATCAAAAGGTTATTCTTGAGTCGCAAGGTCGTGAGAAAGGAAAAATAAAATGAACGATTGACCAGCGTCAGAAAAATATTGGCCAGGATCAGGGTGGAAAACACAAGTGTGCGCGTAAGCTCCTCACTCGCGCCTGTACTGACGGCATGATGATACATATAGAGTATACCGGCTGTAATCATGAGTCCCTGAAGAATGCTGATGCTCAATTCCCGCCATTCAAGGAAAGTCTCGGTCATGCGACGCGGGGGAAGCAGCATGGTATTTTTTTCCATGGGTTCATTTTCATACACGATGGAGCAGGTAGGACCCATGACCAACTCGAGAAAAATAACGTGTACCGGGGTAAAAATATCCGGGTAGATCCATCCAAAGAACAAAGGCAGGGCGACTGTCAGGATGATCGGGATATGAATGGAAATGATATACCGGATCGCTTTCTTCAGGTTGGTATAGATGCGGCGCCCCGTGGCGATTGCCTCGACCATGCGAGAGAAATCATCCTGCATGAGAATGAGCGCCGCTGCACTTTTGGCGGTTTCGGTCCCGCGCTGCCCCATAGCAATACCAATATGGGCGGCCTTGAGGGCCGGGCCATCATTGACCCCGTCTCCGACCATGGCCACAATCTGCTGATGCTCCTTCAAAGCGTTGATTGCTGCCAGTTTGGCTTCTGGAAACATCCGGGTAAAGAGTGTATTTTTTTGCACAGCGTCTATCAACGCTTCATCAGGCAGTGCCATGAGTTCCTGCCCTTCTATCACCTTATCCGGATCCCGGATACCAGCAATGGACGCAATAGCCCGGGTCGTTTTTAGGTTATCACCTGTGATGATCTTGACCTCAATTCCAGCATCGTAGAATTGTTGAAATACATGTTGAATACCAGGTTTTGGAGGGTCATGGAACGCAACAATGCCCAGAAATACGAAAGGAAATTCCTGTTGGGTCGCGGGAAAATCGACATGGCTCCAGGAAGACCTGGCTACACCGAGCAACCGGTATCCGTTCTCTGCCAGCGTATCCATTCTTTTCCGGATCATCTCATCCTCCACTGCAGACAGGTTGCATAGGGGCAGGATAGCCTCCGGCGCACCTTTGGTCGCAATGATCCTGTCCCCATTCGTATGCTGAAATACATGGGTCATCATGGGCGGTACACCTCCTAGTGGATACTCATGAACCAAAGTGTAGTGCACTCTATTATCCAGAGCGGCATGTTTTTGGTAAATCGCATGGAGTGTTTTTTCCATCGGATCAAAAGGGATCGGTTCGCTAGCCCACATGGCGGTTTCGATCAGTTCCATGACAAATTCATCCGGTGAATCCTGGGGATTGTACATGGTGTTGCTGCTCAGGACATACATGGCCTGGAGTTCCATCCGGTTTTCAGTGATGGTGCCGGTTTTATCGGCACAGATCACGGTCGCACTTCCCAGGGTTTCGACCGTCCGGGTTTTTTTTACAATGATACCTGAGCGCATTAGCTTGCGGGATCCCAGTGCCATAAACGTGGTAAATGCAACGGGGATTTCTTCCGGAAGGATGGACATAGCCAGGGTAAGACCCTTGAGCAGACTGGCCAGCAGATCGCGGCTGTGCATATAATTGTATCCCCAGACCAACAGGAATACCACCACACCCAGAATGGCCATTCGCCTGACGAAGTTTCCGATTTGTTGCTGGAGTGGAGTAGGCTCTTCCTTAATGCTGACGATAGAGGCTCCCAGTTGTCCGATACGGGTAGCCGTGCCGGTTTGTACCACTTCATATACGGCCAGGCCGGAGGATACCATTGTACCGCTATACACCATGTTATCTTCCGCAGTGGCGGCTTTATATTGAGCATGAGCTTCCCCGGTGAGTGTAGATTCATTGACAGAGAAATCGTGACTGAAGACGATTTGACCATCCGCATTGATCGGACTGCCTTCCTCCGCGATGACGAGGTCTCCAGGTACGATATCCTCTGTGGGAATTTTTTGAGGAGTACTGTCGCGTATGACGTTGCTCAGCGGTGCATTGAGTGTCTCCAACGATTCCAGTGCTTTTCGGCTTCGGTTGTCCTGGTAAAGGGAAATACCGGACACGATCAGGATAGCGGCCATCATAAACCAGGCCTCACCATACTGTTGAAGGAGGATGTAAATGACCGATATGGCGATGAGGAGGACCAGCATGGGCTCACTCAGGATATCCAGCATCATACGGCCCCAGTTGCTTCGCTTCGGTTGTTGCTGCCTGTTCGTACCATAGTGATCTCTCGCCTTTTGCACTTCTGCTTCGGACAGACCGGTGAGATGCTTAGGAAAATTTAGGGTTTTGGTCATGATGGGTAAAATTAGTGGAATGAGGGACATTCTCGCAAGCCCCGGGTGCGACCCGGGGTTGGGATATGTAAGCCCTTCAGGCTTATGTGGGATCAGGCTTGTTACTATGGTCCTGCATAAGTACCCGGGGACCCGACCTTACGTTACGCCCAATGTGGCGTATCTACATCTTTACCATTTACCCTTCACCTTTTACCCCACTTGCGCGCGGTACGCGCAAGTAATACCTACATTTGAGCGTGCAACGATCCAATGAGCAGAAGGCAATTCGAACCACCTGGTTTAGCATGGCCAGTAATGGATTGCTCGCGATCATCAAAGGTCTTACAGGTTATTTTGGTCATTCGTATGCGCTCATCGCCGATGCGATAGAATCGGCTACCGATTTTTTTTCTTCGATGCTGGTTTGGCTCGGATTACGGTATGCCAATCGCCCGGCGGATGAAAATCATCCCTATGGACATGGCAAAGCTGAGCCTTTGATCACATTCCTCGTGGTGGGATTTTTGATCACCTCAGCCATTGTGATTGCCTATCAGAGTATCCAGAATATCCGTACACCGCACGAGGGCCCCAAACCTTTTACCTTGATCGTCTTGGGTGCCATCATCCTGTGGAAGGAAATTTCCTTTCGTTTAGTCTTGAGGAAGAGCCGGGAGACCAAGAGCAGCTTGTTGCAAGCAGATGCGTGGCATCACCGTAGTGATGCGATCACCTCTTGCGCTGCTTTCGTTGGTATTACTATGGCGGTCGTTATGGGAGAAGGATGGGAAGAGGCCGATGACTGGGCCGCCCTGCTCGCTTCCGGATTTATCCTGTACAACAGTTATCTCATCTTTCGGCCCGCTCTTGGGGAAATCATGGATGAACATCTGCATGATGAGCTGGTCGCCGAAATCAGGATCAAAGCCCTTCAGGTAGAGGGCGTGCGGGGAACGGAAAAATGCCAGGTGCGGAAAGTGGGTATGCGCTTTTATATCGACCTGCACGCCGAAGTAGATGGCCACCTCACTGTCAATGAAGGACACGCCATCGCGCACAGACTCAAGGACAAAATACGGGCAGATTTGCCCGAGGTCGCTGATATCCTAATCCATATCGAACCTGTTGCCTAACCTGGTACTCACCATCCTTTACATCCTGCCAGCAGGCAGAGCGGAGATTCCGACCGCAAGGCTGAATGCCAGGTTAAATCATGACTGTTTAAGATGAAAGTCCCCTGTCCTGGGCGCCATAGCTTCAGCGAAGGAGCCTGGGGTGTGCAGAAGAAATTGAATTTTAATGTGGCAGATAGTTTCGTATGTATGGACTGTCAGAAAGACAGCTATTTTATTTGGAGGTTGCGCCTTTCGGGCGACCCTCCTGTTTTTTCATCACGGCTTTTCGATGCTCGATACCCCATTCCATCATTTTATCCAGGACCTCACTGAGCGAAAAGCCGGAGCGGGTCAATTCATATTCAATGATCACAGGTGTGCTATCATAAACCGAACGGCGGACCATGCCATTGAGCTCCAGATCTTTGAGTTCTTTGGACAGCATGCGGGGTGTTATCCTGGGGAGATGTCGCTCGAGGTCTTTAAACCGCATTTTGCCAAACATCAGCGCGCCGATGATGGGGAGCTTCCACTTCCCGCTCATGACGTTGAGCGTATCATTGAGGGCCAGCACATATTCGGTTGAGCAGGTACGGGCACGTTCGATGGCTTGTGTATGAGTCATATTGAATGATTGGGTTACATAAAAGCACTTGATCTACCCCATGTCACTATACCCGGGTACAGTGCTATACCGGAGTATAGTACTTACTTTTATATAGCAAATATAGGTAATTTGGGGGTGTACAGCATCTAAAAAGCGAAAAGGTCAGTACAATCCGGATGATCCACCTGAACTATCTGTCAGAAAATGAATTACTATTGCTTTAATCCCGTAACTCAATATAAACAAAACTATGGACCGTAAAGATTTTCTTCGCAAAGGCCTGATGGGTACCGGTATGCTGGTCACATCTGCGGCTATGGGGCAGGTCATTAAAAATGACATTGATGAGCTACAGCCTCTTGAACCTGTTGGTTTCAATCACATACCTAATCCGGAATCTGTTGTCATGCGCAATACCGTCCTGCATCGCGCGGCTACCCGTGGCGATGCCAATCATGGCTGGCTACACAGCCGGCATACCTTTAGTTTTGCCAACTACTACAACCCGGAGCGGATGCATTTTGGCGTACTCCGTGTACTCAATGATGATATCGTGGCAGCGGCAAGAGGTTTTGGTACTCATCCGCATGACAACATGGAGATCATTTCCATTCCGCTCGACGGGGATCTTGAGCACAAAGACAGCATGGGCAATGTTTCCGTCATCCGCCATGGCGATATCCAGGTGATGAGTGCCGGTACCGGAATCACGCATAGTGAGTTTAACAAGAATAAAGACCGGGAGGTGAAATTTTTGCAGATCTGGTTATTTCCCAACAAGAAAAGCGTCACGCCCAGGTATGATCAGATTACCCTCAATCTGAAAGACCGTCATAACCGGTTGCAGCAGATCCTTTCACCCCGTCCGGATGACGCAGGCGTTTGGATCCATCAAAATGCCTGGTTTCATCTTGGTACCTTCGATAAAGGGGTGACTACAGACTATACCATCAAACGTAGCGGAAATGGCGTCTATGCTTTTGTCATCAAAGGCAACGTGACGATTGACGGACAGGCGCTGCAAGCACGTGATGGGTTTGGGATCTGGGACACAGACAAGATCTCCATCAAATCGGATTCACAGGGTGCAGAGGTGCTGTTGATGGATGTACCGATGGCGATCTAAATGGGTCTTTTTAAAGTGCACTTTTTTCGCTTATCGTCAATGCCAATTTAACTTTAAACTATAAAAAATATAAACATCATGTCAGAAGCAACAGCACCAGTCAAAACCAAATGGATCGTAGACAAAGCCCACAGTGAAGTAGGTTTTAAAGTCAAACATCTCATGATCACCAATGTCAAGGGTGTGTTCAGGGACTTTGAAGCCAGTATTTATACTACGGAAGAAGATTTCATGACAGCAGAGATTCATTTTGTGATCAATGCCGAATCGGTGGATACCGGGGATGAAAGTCGCGACAAGCATTTGCGCAGTGCAGATTTTTTCGATGTGGAACATCACCCCCAGATCCATTTTACGTCAGATGACGCTGTCGATAAGATCGACAATGATGGCAGCTATGAGCTCTGGGGTGACCTCACGATCAAGGGGATCAAGCGCCAGATCCGGCTGAGTGTCGAGTACGGAGGTATCATGAAAGATCCCTGGGGTAATCACAAAGCTGGTATCACGGTCAATGCCAGGATCAATCGTAAGGATTGGGAGCTCAATTGGAATGCGGCCCTCGAAGCGGGTGGGGTGCTGGTCAGTGATGAGGTCCGGATCAGCTGCGAGTTTCAGTTATCGAGGGCCTCTTGAGCCTGACCATGCAGCGTAAAAAATTTCTACAATCACTGGCATTATTGCCTGTAGCCGGACTAGGAATGCAACTTCATCATCTACGCAAGATCACCGCCACGCTTGAGGCTACCGAAAAGATGCCCGTGTTGTTTTTGGGGCATGGCAGTCCGATGAATGCGATTCAGGAGACGGAGTTTAGTAAAGGCTGGCGGACGATAGGCCAATCCCTGCCACGTCCTCGTGCTATCCTCTGTGTATCGGCACACTGGGAGACCCGGGGTACATTCGTTACCGCCATGGAAAAGCCGAGGACCATTCACGACTTCGGAGGATTCCCGCAGGAATTGTTTGATGTTCAGTACCCGGCCCCGGGGAGCCTGGCAGTCGCAAAAGAAACCAAAGACGCGATTACCTCCACGGAGGTCGGTCTCGATCAGCAATGGGGTCTCGACCATGGTACCTGGAGTGTGGTCAGGCACCTGTACCCAAAGGCGGACATACCTGTACTACAGCTTAGCCTCGATCGTACAAAAGCGGCTCAGTATCATTTCCAGTTAGCCGGAGAACTATCAGCCCTCAGGCGGAAGGGGGTGCTGATCATCGGAAGTGGCAATATGGTCCATAACCTGGGCATCATTGATTGGCGTCATCAGGATGCCGGGTATGACTGGGCTATTGAGGCCAACACTTTGTTCAAGCACTATATCGGCAATGGTGATTTTACCCCCCTGATACAATATGCGTCCCTCGGCAAGTCTGTTCAAATGAGTATACCTACACCGGAGCACTATCTACCACTATTGTACACACTCGGTCTGAAGGAAGATAAAGAGGGTATTCAGTTTTTCAATGACCGGACCATCATGGGGTCTATTTCCATGACCTCTTTGAAGATTGGCTAGAAAGTGGTCCCGGCACTGACCCATATTTATGGTATTGGAATTGTTCAGGTAAAGCAGTAATTTTCAGGTGAAATTTAAATCAACACCATGAAAAATTTAATCCTGTTACTTGTGTTCGCTCTTTGGAGTGGATATGCATGCGTCAATCCAGGCCGGAATAGCGCAGCTGAAGTTCAAAATCCTTTCCTCACGCCGGAGGTTATGTGCGGCACCGTGGAGTTTACTGACGGATGTAGTGAATCCCTGGATACGCTAATCCGGTTTGGGTTGGCGCTGATTCATCACATGACCTACGAGGATGCGGCCTATACCTTTGACCAGGTCATTCAGAAGGATCCGGATTGTTTTTGGGGCCATTGGGGTAAGGCCATGACCTATATACATCCCTTATGGCCGGATGCACCTACAGAGCAGGAAATGGCTTCGGGTCTGACGCTTGCGCAGCGTGCCCTTAGCTTAGCGGACACGGATAAGGAGAAACTGTATGGTGCCGCTTTGTTGGCCTTCTATCAGCCGGGGGAAAAAAACAAGCGTGAGCGTATGGTCGATTTTCAACAGGGGTGGGCTAAGGCTACAGCTCAGCTTCCTGACGATCCTGAAGCAGCCTTGTTTAATGGATTGTTTCGCCTGGGCACCGTATCTCCGGCTGATAAATCGTTTATGGTGCAGCGTGAGGTCGGGGAGATGGCTGAAGGCTTTCTGAAAGTGTATCCGGATCATCCTGGAGCCTTTCATTATGGAATACATGCTTACGATGTACCTCCGCTGGCACCAAAGGCATTGGACCTCGCAAGGTCGTATGGCAAAATTGCCCCCGAGATTCCACATGCGTTGCATATGCCGTCCCATATATTTACCCGGCTAGGCTACTGGCAGGAATCGATAGACTGGAATACCAGATCTGCTGTTGCCGCAGCCAGAATGCCCTATAGTGGACAGGCATCGCCGCATCTGTTTCACGCTCTCGACTATGAGGTTTATGCAAGGCTACAGTTAGGAGAAGATGAAAAAGCACGCGAGATCCTGCAAAGTATTGACACGATAGAGGAAACCTTCTACGTTGGTCCGACGACAGCATACGCACTAGCGGCCATGCCGGCCCGGATTCCGCTTGAAAATCATGAGTGGGATGTTGCAGCGGCTGTCCCATTACCAGATACGGCCCGGTTCCCCTGGGGAAAGTTCCCGCAATGGGAGGCCTTGGCGCATTTTGGAAAGGGGATTGGCGCCGCACGTAGCGGAAATGTTCCAGTGGCGCAGCAAGCCCTGGATCGTCTGGTAGCGTTGCAAACCCGGTTGGGAGATGGTGCCCCCACCCGTTTTTGGTATGATCAGATGGAAGCGCAACAACTGTCTATCCGGGCCTGGATCCTGTTCCATGAAGGTAAGACCGGTGAGGCTTTGGCCCTGATGACGCAAAGCGCTGACCTCGAAGATGGAACACAGAAGAATCCAGTTTCGCCGGGTGAATTGCTCCCTGCACGAGAACTTCTGGGAGACATGCTTCTCGCTGCAAAACAGTATCAGCCGGCATTATCTGCCTACGAAGCCTGTCTGCAAAACCGTCCCAACCGATTTAATTCTTTATATGGTGCCGGATTGGCTGCAGAAGGTATGCGCGATGTCGGGAAAGCCCGATCGTATTATACGCAGGTCTTGAATCTCAAGGGGTCCACACCTTCAACCCGAGAGCGACTCGTTCATGCGAGGAATATGGCACAAGCCGGGTAACAGGAGATGCCAGTCGGAGCACAGCGTAGATTCCGACCGCCAGGCGGAAAGCAGCAGATCGAAGCACAGCAAAGATTCCGACCGCCAGGCGGAATGCCAGTCGAAGCGCAGCGGAGTCGGTGCCTTCGACTCCGCTCAGTCACCTTTTGTTCCGTGTGGATATCAGAGGATTTTCCTATTCAGCAGATCAACTCAATCCTCACCACTCACCACTCACTACTCACCACTCACTAC
>JBGTGP010000024.1:0-122693 GCA_041746735.1 Saprospiraceae bacterium | reverse complement strand
CGTGCTACAGCTCAGCAACCGTGGTGAGTGGGGTGCTTCGACCCGCTTGACACATCCTCGTGCTACAGCTCAGCAACCGTGGTGAGTGGGGTGCTTCGACCCGCTTGACACATCCTCGTGCTACAGCTCAGCAACCGTAGTGAGTGGTGAGTGCGTCGGAAACTCCGCTGCGCCTCGACTGGCATCTAAAAAAAAGCATCTCCTAGACTGGAATCTGTGCCATCCGGCACCATCCAGTCTGACATCTGATGCTCTGGCATCTGGCATCGCCCAACGCTGAAGCTTCGGCGACCGAAGGATCTCCTTCGCTAAAGCCTCGGCGATCAAAGGCGGAAAAAGAACAAAAAACCCCTGACGCAGTCAGATCAAATTCCTTCCAGCGGAAGCTCAGGAGCTTGGCTGCTGAGCTGTAGCGTATGCTACTTGCTGGATCGACCACTACCGCCAAACAGAATACCGGCGCCAAGTACAAATCCAAAGTCGTACCAGCCGCCGTTGTTATTCATCGCATACATGGCCACATCGTCCATAAATAGACTCAGCACAAAACTAAACGGGGCAATCACCCCATGCCAAAGCCCGCCCAGAAAACCATACGTGTGATCGGTGACGGACGGATCGATGGGCACCACTTCTGCACATCCTGTGAGTACCAGTAGAAAAAATATCATGCCGGCCATCAGATACCATTTAACAAATCCGTTCATTATTTTTCGATTTTGATCACGGGAAAAATAAAAAATAATCCCCAACGCTCGTCATGCCGTTGGGGATTATTTTTATCTGGTAGTATCACCGGACTTTTAGTCCATTATGAGTAATCTTTCAACGAGGCGTCCCCGAGGGGTATGCAAGGTGACGATGTAGATACCGGCCGGAAATCCAGAGGTCGGTAAGGACTGCTGCGACATACCTGCCGGAATCGTAATACGGGATGAAGCAAGTGTCTTACCCGACAGATTCGAAATACCCAGGTGTGCATCAAAGGTGATGGTTGAGGAAAATGTCATGACAGGTGTGCTGAATCCTGAAGAAGGATTGGGCGTAATTGCATATTCCTGTATTTCAACGATCTCATTGATCCCGACTCCAGTCCCAACTCTGAAATTCTGGGTAGGACTGTACCCCGCACCCGTCTGTGACTCGTTGTAGGGCCATACCCGCCAATGATACAGAATACCGGTGGTCAGGGGACCATCGATTGTAAACTGGGACGCTGTCACAATCGCTTTCTGTGGGTTGAAGGTGAAGGACGAAAAGCGGTCATACACAATCAGATAATGCGTGGCACCTGGTACATCTTCCCAATCGAGCATGATGTTGGATGCGCCGGGAGTTTCTTCACCTCCGATATAGTTGATATAGGTTACGCTTTCCGTGACCGGTGTGGTATTGGGCACGTACCCGGTACGGATGTAGAGACGTTGTCCGGTAAAATAATCCGTATTCATCAGGTTTTTCTGTGTCGGGGTAAACTCATAACTGCTGCAATCACGATAATAGCCCATGAAGTTGTTGACCATCGGTTTTATAACCTCACCATTCTTATCCATGATCGTATTATTCTGGGCGCAGCCATTTTGGTGAAACAAACCCAGATTGAAATCTTCAGGAGTATCACAGATCCGGTCTCCGGCTGTATTGCAATTAGACCGATTATGTAATTCAATCAACATCGAACCACCTCCTCCATCGCAGGGCAGGGTAGAATTCAATACTACAGGGTTGCCATACACGGCCATTGTATAGGGATTACAATCCCATCCGGCATGAGGATGCGCCAGACTGAAAAAATGCCCTAACTCATGAGCCAGAGTGGAGGAACCGCCACCGATCTGGTTTTTACGGGAGACAATCCAATCTTCTGAAGGATCATAGTACGCCAGGGTAACGCCCGGGCCCCCGCTGCCACTGTCAGCCATGTTGGTGATATAGACATTAATAGAATTATTGTCTTTTTGGAGGCGCATCTGAAATCTGGCAGCAGTAGATGCCGGTGTATTATAGACGGCATCATTATTGAAATAATTGAACCGGTCGATGTAATAGATGATCTCTTGATCTGCAAATTGAACATTGAGATTAGCCAGTTGGGAGAGGACAGCTTCTTCGGTCACGCGGCCGGTACCATTCGTGGCGGCTACCAGGTGAAAAGTCACCGGGATATACTTTATTGCTCCTCTTTCTCGCGAGATCATATTCTTCTTGTTCTCATCTGTACGTTCCAAAAGG
This sequence comes from Saprospiraceae bacterium, assembly GCA_041746735.1. Taxonomy (GTDB): domain Bacteria; phylum Bacteroidota; class Bacteroidia; order Chitinophagales; family Saprospiraceae; genus Opimibacter. The sequence goes on along the minus strand of JBGTGP010000024.1, from coordinate 120,461 downwards.
GGTTCCTGAGGTGTACTGCAGATTTGTGCAGAAGCCAGGGATGTAAAAGCAAGGACGGTACAGAGCCATAAAGTTCTTAACATAGGAGATTGAGTTTACAGGATAGATTGTTTACACCGTCAAAGATAACAATCAAAAGGGGAGGTGAATTCCTTTCCGATCCTGAAATCTTCTTAGTTTTGCCGTCATAACGGCAATTTACTGTCAAAATCGTCTTCATTTATGTCCAAAATTACTGTTGTCGGCGCCGGAAATGTAGGGGCCACAGTCGCCAATGTACTGGCGCACCAAAATCTTGTAGATGAAATTGTGCTATTGGACCTGATGGGCGACATGGCCAAAGGGAAAGCCTTGGATACCTGGCAGCAGGCGCCAATAGATGATTATTCAACCCGGCTCACGGGCACCGGCGACTATGCAGATACGGCTGGTTCATCGATTGCTGTTATAACCGCCGGAGTACCTCGTAAACCCGGCATGACCCGGGACGATCTGATCTCCACCAATGCCAAAATAGTTTCTTCCGTCACAAAGTCCATCCTGGCCCATAGCCCTGATGCCATCCTGATCGTCGTATCCAATCCATTGGATGTCATGACCTATGCGGCACATGTCGTCTCAGGCCATCCTTCGTCTAAAGTCATCGGGATGGCGGGTGTCCTGGACACAGCACGATACCGGGCTTTCCTGGCGGAAGCACTGGATGTTTCCCCCCGGGATATTCAGGCTATGTTACTGGGGGGACATGGAGATACCATGGTCCCACTCCCAAGATATACTACTGTTTCCGGCATACCCGTGACAGAGATGATCGATGCCGCCCGACTGGATGCGATCGTCGACCGCACGAAAAAAGGAGGCGGTGAACTGGTCCAGTTGATGGGTACTTCCGCCTGGTACGCCCCCGGGGCTGCTGCAGCACAGATGGTAGCTACAATCATTCGGGATGAGAAACGAATCCTGCCCTGTTGTATCAAGTTGGAAGGCCAATATGGTCTGAAGGATGTCTATGTCGGTGTTCCGGTCAAATTGGGCCGCAACGGCGTAGAATCTGTCATAGAACTTTCGCTTACACCAGAAGAAATGGCTTTATTACACCAATCCGCCGGCCATGTAAAAGAAGTGATGGTCGCTTATGACAACATGGGCCTCAGCTAATCCCTATCTAATAATTTGACAAAGCTTCAATTCCTACAACAGATTAAAACCCAACGGGATGAAAGCCTGTGGGATCTGTCCTTCCGGCAGCCTGTGCTGGTTGTATTCCTGCGACATTTCGGGTGCGTTTTTTGCCGGGAAGCCCTTGCTGAACTGGGATCCCTAAAAGACAAAATCCGGGAGAGTCATACCCATCTGGTGCTCGCTCACCTCGCCGATGCCGCGGTTGCCGAATCATTTTTTCAAGCCAATGAATTGGATAATGTCGATTACATAACAGATCCTGAAGCCCGGGTCTATCAGCAATTCGGGTTGATGAAAGGAGAGATGCAACAAATGATGGGTCTTAAAGTCTGGCTGCGTACGTTTGACCAGGGTGTCATAAAAGGCCGGGGAATACGAACCCGGCTGATCGGTGATGGCTTCCAGATGCCGGGTGTTTTCTTACTCTTTGAGGGTGAGATCCGGGATCAATTTATTCATGCGTCCATCGCGGATAAGCCTGACTATCTCAAACTGGCCACATGTCTGGAGTGTGGACCTTCCTGAGGGACAATAAGATCGGGGAACGAAAAACCTTCTTGATTGTTACCCCAGTGAATAGCTGAATTATGGAAATAGATAACAATAAAATCGTTGCTGCTTTGAGTGTCGTGAAGGATCCGACTACAGGCCAGGACATCATCAGTCGTAAGATGGTTTCTGACCTTCGGATTCAGGGACATCAGATTCAGTTTCATTTGGCCACCGGAGATCTGCCGGATACTCAAAAATCCAGTCTTCATTTTGCTTGTATGGAAGCTATATCGGGAGTATATCCGCAGGCAGATGTTCACATTCATATGCAGCGTTCTGATCAGACCCAAGTCAAATCCAGTCCACTCCCACATGTGAAGAACATTATCGCTGTTGCATCAGGAAAAGGGGGTGTTGGTAAAAGTACGATCGCAGTCAATCTGGCCCTGGGCCTTCAGCGATTAGGCTTCCGGACCGGTTTGCTCGATGCCGATCTCTACGGCCCTTCCGCTCCAACGATGCTGGGACTTCAAGGACAAAAGCCTAAGGTGCAGATGATCCATAATGCGCATAAAATCGTTCCCCTTGAAGCGTTTGGGATGCCTGTCATGTCCATTGGATTTGTGGTGGAACCCGAACAGGCAGTTGTACTTCGGGGTCCGCGACTTGCAGGTATTATCAAGCAGTTTATCAGCGATACCCTTTGGCCGGCATTGGATTATCTGATTGTCGACCTGCCTCCGGGCACTGGGGATATTCAGTTGACATTAGTGCAAACCGTTCCGCTTACAGGCGCTGTGCTGGTGACCACGCCGCAGGAACTGGCGGTAGTAGACGCTGTCAAGGCCATGAATATGTTTTTGCTGGATTCTCTCAATGTACCCATTCTGGGTGTCGTAGAAAATATGTCTTGGTTTACTCCGGCGGAATTACCGGATCATCAGTATTTTCTTTTTGGGACCGGTGGTGGTGAAAAACTTGCTGACCTCGGCCAAACCAAATTGCTGGCACAGATTCCCCTGGTACAATCCGTCAGGGAATGTGGGGATACAGGTCGTCCGGCTGTCTTGGATGATGATGACACAGGTTTGCAGGAACGCTTTATAGAACTGGCACAAGCCTTGCACCAACAGACAGCCGAACGGAATGAAAAGAAAGCGCCTACTCGCATAGTAGAGCTCAAGAATTGATATTCTTACGCCTGACCAAACCGGTTCTAAAAGAAACCCTATTTTTGCCCTACGCATGTCAGACCAGGAAAAAGTAAACATATTACTTCAGATCGAATTGGCACTCGACGATATCCGGCCGCATTTGGCAGTAGATGGTGGTGACGTCACCGTCGTCGAGCTGACAGATGAGATGACCTTGAAGGTGAAATGGCTTGGCGCCTGCGAAACCTGCTCCATGTCTGCCATGACGATGAAAGCCGGTGTTGAACAAGTGGTGAAAGCACGTCTTCCCCAGATCCGGGCGGTCGAAGCCATCAATTCCGTTCATACCTCCTGAGGTGCACAGCGAGCAGACATTTATCACAGACCTTATCCGTGACCGGAAAACCGTACTTACGATAGGTCTTGATCCAGATCCCGGTCGATTGCCTGAATTTCTTCACGGAGATATCCTTTCTTTCAATAAAGCGATCGTTGATGCGACCCGTCAGGACTGTGTCGCGTATAAACCCAATTTTGCTTTTTATGAAGCGCTTGGACACCCAGGCTGGACAATCCTGGAAGAAACCATAACCTACATTGGCGACAAGCATCTGATCATTGCGGATGCTAAGCGTGGCGACATCGGTAACACATCTGCCATGTACGCCCAAGCTGTATTTGACCGCCTGGGTTGTGATGCCATTACGGTCAGCCCCTACATGGGTCATGATAGTGTTAAGCCATTTTATCGTGAAGGGAAATGGGTAATTCTGCTGGTGCTGACCTCTAATCCGGGAAGCAATGATTTTCAACGCCGGATTTTGGACAACGGACAGACCTTGTATGAGACGGTCATGGATGAAACTTCCAAATGGGGACACGCCGGAAATACCATGTTTGTCCTTGGTGCCACACATCCGCATGAAATCGCCGTATGTCGCCAGCGATATCCGGAACATTTTTTTCTTCTTCCCGGTATTGGGGCTCAGGGGGGAGATTTGGATGATGTATGTGCCGCCGGGATGAATGCTGCTGGCGGTCTTCTCATCAATGCATCCCGGAGCATTCTCTATGCCGGTAATGGGCATGACTTTGCAGAAAAGGCACATCTGGAAGCCGTACGACTTAACCGCCTTATCCGTCCTCATCTGGAGCACCACATGCAGCTGGTTTAGTCAGAAGATTTAACCTTATTGATGATAATCATGTAGCCAGTACCCGGACTGCCGGTCAGGGTATCCAGTTCATATCTGTTGAGCAATTCCTGCATTCCTTGCTGCTGGGCGATGATGATTCTGTCTCCCATGACAGCTTGTTCCGGGTGATCGATAACTGGTACATCCCGTCCTGTCTGACGCATCTTTACTTTCCTGTAGAAATCGAGTTGCAGCCGGTGTTCCGGATGGTCCACTTTCATAAAGACTTTATCAACACGATCCGCCTCTGTATTGCGCAGCATAGCTCCTTCAAGCTCAAAGGCATGTCTGGTGTGTGTATCCTGTCTGATAAAATTCAGTTTGCGTCCCAAAACAAAGAGGATCGGAATCCAGATCGCATGGCGCCAAGGAAGTGGCAAACGGTCCAGGTAGTGTCCGATGACAACTCCCGTAATCAACGCAAAGAAAGCATAAGCGGGCGCATCATACCATTCCAGTTTGACAGCAGGGTAGGAGATCAGGAGCATGAAACCCAGACTGAGAATGATCCAATGAAGCAGTTGTTGTTTTATAGATCTGTCCCGGATCAAAAGCAGGCTGACGAGGATAGAAATGGCCAGCAGAAATATCCAGGGCGTATAGGTTCGGAGGATGACAAAATTGGTAAAGTAGTACGCGGCTCCATGTTCATGCCAAGGCATGACATTTTGCAGCATTCGCTTGTATTCGGAATGCCATACCAATGCCAAGTATCCGGGTTGAACCATTTCACGTAAAAAATAGTAAAGCAGACATGCCGAAATCACAAACAGGCCTGCCAGCCAAAAGGAACGTGAAACCAAAACTTTGCGAATGGGTGTAAGAATCCAGACGATTAGCAATGGACCCAGCATAAGCCAACCTCCAATGGACTTGGCAAAAAAGGCACAGATCACCATGGTAAAAAACCATAGGTGATGCCGGGGACTCCACCTACGCTGATGCACAGCATCAAGAACGACAAGTGAATAGGCTATAGTAAAAAAAGACATCACCGCATCCAGATCCCCTGTTCTGGCAATATGATGTCGAATAAATCCTTCGTGACCCACAAAACATACCATAACAAGTAGGCAGGTCAGGGTAGAATAGCTCCATCGCCTGAGCGCTAAAGTCAGTAGAATGAGAATCCCGGTCACGGCTATAGCTGAGGGCAGTCGGACGGCCCATTCCGGTGAAGGAAAGAGGTGTAGACAGAGTGCTTGCATCCAAAGCACGAGCGGAGGCTTGGTGTTGTATTCACCATGCTCAGGTATCCACAAAGCAGATCCCGTAAAAATATCCCAGGATGCATTTACATACACCGCCTCATCCCAAATGTAAATAGCAGGTGTGCCCAACAAATAAAAGGCTGGAATGGAGAAGAGGGCTACCAGCATCCAGTCCCAAACGGATAGTATATGGAGTGGACCGGAAACTTTCATTTCAATATCCACAGATGAAGGCGTGCATAAGGGGATCGATATTACCTCCACACAGGACTACAACTCGAATCTGAGATGAGGGTCCGGGATCGTCCTGAATCGCTGCGGCCAGGGCTACTCCCGCAGCGCCTTCAATGACCAATTGGTGTTGGTGATATACATGCCGGATAGCGTCTTCAATTTCACTTTCGGTGACCAGCACAAACCGGTCAATCCAGTCTGCGCACATATCAAAGGTTATGCTATCCATCTCCAGCGGACCTGCAGATCCATCAGATAGTGTCGGCCGCGATTCCGGTGCTTCCACCACATGTCCGGCCATCACGCTCAAATACATCTCCGGGGAATGAACCGGCTGGCAACCTATGATCCCGGTCTCCGGGAAATGATATTTATACCACCCCGCTATGCCACTGATGAGGCCTCCACCACCAACGGTGACGTAAATTTTATCGACATGGGGTTGTTGTTCGCTGATCTCCCTGGCCATAGTGCCTTGACCCGCAATGACATCAGGATCATTGTAGGGACTTATCCAGGGAAGATGATGTGCAGTAGCAAAAGCTTTGCCAGCCAGTTCTGCGGCAAGGGAATCCCCTTCCACCTGACGTATTTCAATATTCTTCTCCTTCAACCGGGCCAGTTTGCTTTTAGAAACATCTGTCGGAACAAAGACGATGGCGATGAGACCGAATCGCTCTGCTGCGTAGGCCACTCCCAATCCATGATTGCCGGTAGAGGCGGTGACAACGGTTTGACCGGAAGTCAACTGACTCCCTTTGGATAGTGCTCCACGGGCTTTAAAGGATCCAGTCACCTGCTCATTCTCACACTTCAACCAAACTGAAAACGTGTCATCCCATATCATTCGGGTCGAATGGGTATGGGGACGAATACGAATATCTGCATCAGCGATACGATCAGCGAATCTAGCTGAATCTGCAAATGGATTTTTTTCAGGTTTCACCTCAGGCGAATGAGGATACAGCAGGCACCCCTCCAGCCAAAATGCCTGCAATCTGTTCTATGGCAAAGTCGATATCATCCCGGGTGGTCGTGCGGCTAAAAGAAAAGCGAACTGCCTTACGGTTAGGTGGATGTTGGATAGCGGAGAGGACATGCGACTGGGTTTCAGCCCCGGAACTACATGCACTACCTCCGCTGGCACTTATACCGGCTATATCGAGAGACATGATCATGAGATCAGACTGCGAAGAGGGTGGAAAGGAAACATTCAGGACAGTATACAGAGATTGAGTGGGATGACCATTGAAGGAAACCTCCGGACAAATTTCAGTCAGCCGGTCCTGCATGTATTGTTTCAACCCGGTGATATGCTGAGTATCTTCCTCAAGTTCGGCATAGGCCAATTGCATCGCTTTGGCCAATCCCACAATTCCGGCAAGATTCTCGGTTCCGGCTCTCATATTTCGTTCCTGCGAACCACCATCGATCAGCGGATGAAGGCGGCAGCGATTGTTGATATAAATAAATCCATTGCCTTTAGGCCCATAAAACTTATGCGCTGCACCGGAGAGAAAATCAACCGGGGTGTTTTGAACATTGATTGGAAAATGGCCGACGGTCTGTACTGTATCGGAATGCAGCCAGGCGCCATATTGTCGACACAAAGCGGACAACGCAGAAAGATCAAGCATAGACCCTACTTCATTATTGGCGTGCATGAGGGTGACCAGGGTAGGTGTGGGGTCAGAAGATAAAAGTGATTCCAGATGGGCCATATCCGGGAGGGCACATTGGTCAACTTTCACGAAATCCACCCTAACCAGATTCAGGGCTACCAGGTGCTCGACTGAATGTTTGACACAATGATGTTCAGCGGGTGAGGTAATAATTCGTTTGACACCCAGGTCGGATACCGCACATTTGATGGCCATATTATTCGATTCCGTTCCACCTGAGGTAAAGAAAATTTCACCTGTCGAAGCCCCGATATGGCCAGCAACCGTCTTACGAGCTTGTTCTATAGCAGCACGTGTAATACGCCCTTCCTGATGAATGGACGAAGGATTTCCGAAATAAGTGGTCAGGTAAGGCATCATCGCCTCGAAAACCTCTTTCCGGAGCGCCGTTGTGGCCGCATTGTCGAGATATACTCTTCTGGACATGGTCAAAGTGTCTGTGGGCTGCAATTTACGGAACTTAAGAGAGTTTAGCAGGCTCAGTCTGAAACCAGTATTCTTACGCGATCTACCAGCGCTTTGGCCTCATCAGAAGTCCGTGCTTCTGCATAAATTCTCAATATAGGTTCCGTATTGGATTTCCGGATATGAACCCAAGCCTCCGGCAAATCTACTTTCAGTCCATCCCGATTATCTTGTGGGAAAGCAGAAAAATGAGTCTTAACAAGTTCGAGCAACTGATCTACCGGCCGGGAAGGATCAAAAGCAATTTTGTCCTTGATCATGGCGTATGAAGCAAAGGTCGATTTCAATGCAGACAGAGACTGGCCACTGGTGGCTAAGTGCATTAAAATCAGGGCAATACCCATCAACGCATCACGACCATAATGAAGTTGAGGATCAATAATCCCGCCATTGCCTTCACCTCCGAGTACCGCATTTCGATTTTTCATTTCACTCACTACATGTACTTCACCGACCGGAGCAAAATAACAAGGCACATCATAGGTCTTGGCGAGATCCAGGAGGGCACGGCTGGAAGAAAGATTCGTCACCACTGGCCCCCGGTGATGGCGAAGTACATAATCGGCTGCACATACCAAGGTATACTCCTCTCCGAAGCATGTCCCATCTGCAGCCACCAGTGCAAGGCGATCCACATCAGGATCAACGGCAATGCCCAGATGGGCCTCATAGGCCGGCACGGCAGCGCACAGGACGCCAAGATGTTCCGGCAGGGGTTCAGGATTATGGGCAAAATGACCTGAGAGATCATCATGCAGCAGTACATACCGGACACCCAGGGCATCCAGCAATGGGGGTATGCTGATGCTGCCGGTGCTGTTGATACAATCCACCACGACTTTAAATCCGGCATCAGCGATCACCCGATGATCGATCAGCGGATGATCGACAATGGACATGATATGTTGTTCTATTGCATCGTAGACCGGAATGATCCTGCCGAGACGATCCACCGGGGCATACTCCAATCTGGATTCGCCCCCCAGAGTTAAAGCCAATAAGGCTTGACCTGTGCTTTCACTAATGAACTCCCCATTGGCATCCAGAAACTTCAGGGCATTCCATTCAGCAGGATTGTGACTGGCAGTGATGATGATGCCACCGCTGGCCCCGGAATGCTTTACATACATTTCGACGGTTGGTGTCGTCGAATAATCGAGATCCATCACATCGATGCCTTGCGCGACCAACGAGGCAATCACCATGTTTTTGACCATGCCCCCGGAAATACGTCCATCACGTCCAACGACGACAGACGGATGACGGAAGTTTTGATACAGCAGGGTACCATACGCACCGGTAAAGGCCACAATGTCAGGCGGAGTGAGGTTGTCCCCCGGTTGACCACCGATGGTACCCCGAAAGCCACTTACAGATTTGATGAGTGTCACAATCAGATACTTGATTTTGAGCTGTAAAACTATACATTTGAGCGATGATGGAGACATTGCTTCAATGGGATACCTCCCTCATGCATTGGATCAACGATGGCTGGAGCCATCCGGTCTTCGATGTCATCCTTGTCGCCGCGAGAAATAAATATGTCTGGCTGCCACTTTACATTTTGGCGATCTCCTGGATACTGCTCAACCTGCCTTCTCGACACAGCCTGAAGACATTGCTCTTTATTACGATCTCCATATTTGCTTCTGATACGATCAGTTCGAAGCTGATCAAGTTTCAGGTCAAGCGCCCCCGGCCCTGTCATGAGTTGCAGATGGAGCCTCAGGTCATTCAGCGGGTCGAATGCGGTATTGGATACAGCTTCACCTCATCACATGCGGCCAACCATTTTTGTTTCGCAGCCTTTCTGATCATGGTTTTTGGACGCTACATGCGCCGCTGGAAATATCTGTGGTGGGTCTGGGCCGCAATGGTCTCACTCGCGCAGGTGTATGTTGGACTCCATTATCCACTGGACGTTCTGGGTGGGGGCCTTCTCGGCATTCTTATTGGAGGTTCTATGGGAATTCTCTGCAGAAGTGGATTTCCTGACCGGTAAAGCACTTCCCGGGATATCCGCTCAACTCAGTTGCCGTACCTTGGGCGCTGAAAGACTTACACCACAACTTCATAAATATAATTCTGTACATGAAGCTTATTGACGGAAATCTATTGGCACAGCAGATCAAAGCTGAACTCAAAACACAGGTGGATCAGTCCGTGGCAGGAGGGCGACGACCGCCTCATCTGGCAGCAGTCCTGATCGGGGATCATCCTGCCAGTCGTTCGTATGTAACAAATAAGGTACGCAGTTGCTCTGATGCTGGTTTTCAATCGACGCTGATCCATCGACCTTCTGAAATTTCACAACAAGGTCTGCTGGATATTGTCGCCATGCTCAATGAGGATCCGGAGATCGATGGATTTATTGTACAACTTCCATTGCCGGAACATATCCGGGAGATGGACATCACATTGGCGATTCGTCCGGAAAAGGATGTCGATGGTTTTCATCCGATGAATATTGGATTGATGACATTGGGCATGCCCAGTTATCTTCCGGCCACCCCCATGGGAATACTTCAAATGCTGGAACGTTACAACATTGATATTTCCGGAAAAACCTGCTGTGTCATCGGCCGCAGCAATATTGTAGGAACGCCCGTCACCATCCTGTTGTCCCGAAAGGCCAAACCGGGTGATGCTACCGTGATCCTCTGTCATAGCCGGACACCCAACATTAAAGAAATCTCCTCTTCCGCTGATGTCGTGATCGTCGCTTTGGGCCGGCCAAATTTCCTGACGGCCGACATGGTAAAGCCCGGAGCTGTCGTGATTGATGTTGGCATCAATAGGGTAGATGATCCTACACGAAAGACCGGTTTTCGCCTGGTTGGGGATGTCGATTTTGACCATGTGGCTCCTTTGTGCAGTTTTATTACGCCAGTGCCAGGTGGTGTTGGTCCTATGACCGTGACGTCGCTTTTGCTCAATACCTGGAAAGCCTATACGGGTGAAATCTATCCGCGGCAAGTATGAAACCAGAATATTTTGCCATCACGTTCGATATGAAAGGCTACGATAGTGATATCTGGATGGCCTTACTTAGCGACTGGCCATTTGAATCCTTTTACGACGAAGCAAACAAGATAACAGGTTACATTCTGAAGCATGACATTTCACAGGATATGCTGGAAGCGATGGATGCCGAAAAAAGTATTCGATTTCGAGACTACCAGTTAGAGCCCGTCCCGGATCAAAACTGGAACGCGGTATGGGAGAGCTCCTTCAATCCGGTGGTGGTGGATAACTACTGTTATATCCGCGCGAATTTTCATCAGGCCCCGAATCAAAACTTTAAGCATGAGGTTGTCATTGCGCCTCGTATGGCGTTTGGCACAGGCCATCATGCCACAACATATATGATGCTTCAAGCGATGTCCGGTCTTGATTTCATGGACCGCCGTGTATTGGATTTTGGTTGTGGTACAGGCATACTCTCTGTTGTAGCCGCACTCGAAGGTGCTCGTGAAATCATAGGTATTGATATTCAACCTGAATCCATTGAAAATAGTGCTGAACATGCGGTCCTCAATGATGTCAAACCGATGTGTACTTTTTTGGAAGGAGGGCTGGACCTGATCGGGGATGAATATTTCGATATCATTTTGGCCAATATTAATGTCACCGTCATTTCAGCTCATTTTGACCGATTGAAAGAAATTCTTTCTCCGGGCGGCTATATATTGCTGTCAGGTATAATGACGTACGACAAGGGCTATATGGAAAATCATATTGTTTTTGCTCCGCTTCAAGTTCTTCAAATGCGGGAGCGGAATGATTGGTTGCAAATCACACTGAAGCAGTCATCGCCTCCATCTTAATCGTTCCAGGATTTCAAAACATCATAGACCTTGTGTACCGGCAGGCCCATGACATTGGCATAGGAACCTTCTAGGCGGGATACACGGGTCCATCCGATCCAGTCCTGAATACCATAGGCCCCTGCTTTATCCAATGGTGGGAAGTGTGTTACATAGTATTCAATTTCCCGCAGTGTCATGGGTTCCAACCATACGGAAGTATAGTCAACAAAGCTGATCCCTTTTTTACGGCCGCCGATGAAGACACCGGTGATGACCAGATGTTGCCTTCCTGTTAGCGTCGAGATCATGCGTATAGCATCTTCAGGCGTAGATGGTTTTCCAAAAACGATATTGTCGAGGACGACAATGCTATCCGCCGTGATGACCACACTTTCTGCAGGGATGCGCGGAATGGCATTCTCTGCCTTTTTCCTGGCCAGAAACTCCGGGATCTCTTCCACCACCATATCTGGAGGAAAATCCTCCGGAACATCCAGATCAAGTATCTCAAAGGTAAATCCGGCTGCCCTCAGCAATTCCTGTCGACGCGGTGACTTGGAGGCCAGAAACAATGGCGGATGGTCCATGATCATAGGGATGGTGGCGTTATGATTTTAAATTTACTTTTTGAATAATCTCTTCTACAATCTCAGGATTCAGGAGGGTAGAAGTATCCCCGAGATGAGTAAGGTCTTTTTCCGCAACTTTCCGGAGCAAACGCCGCATGATCTTTCCTGAACGGGTTTTGGGAAGACCACTGACAATCAATATCTCATCAGCCTTGGCGATTGGTCCAATCATCCTGGTGAGTAAAGCATTGATTTCATTTTTGAATATGGCTTCCTCTTCGACCGGATGGAGGACGATGAGGTAGGCGAAGATTCCCTGTCCTTTGATCGCATGGGGGTAACCGACAACGGCACTTTCGATGATGTTATCATGTTCGTCAATGGCATTCTCTATCTCTGCGGTTCCGATACGGTGTCCGCTCACATTGATGACATCATCCACACGTCCTATAATCCGGTATCGGCCCTCCTCATCACGCCGGGCTCCGTCTCCGGTAAAATATAGTCCGGGAAAAGCACCGAAATACGACTGACGGCATCGTTCGTGATCACCCCAGGTCGTTCGGATAATCGAGGGCCAGGGAAACCTGATGCACAATAACCCCTCAACATTATTTCCCTGAATCTCCTGACCTGTCGCATCCACCAGGACGGGCTGTACTCCGGGTAGCGGATATGAGGCATGACAAGGCTTTGTATCCGTTATACCCGGTAAAGGCGTGATCATAATCCCACCAGTCTCCGTCTGCCACCAGGTGTCTATGACCGGGGCTTTTCTTTTTCCTATTTTTTCAAAATACCAATGCCACGCTTCTTCATTGATTGGTTCACCCACTGACCCCAAGACCCTGATGGACGAAAGATCATGTCCTTCTGTGTAGGCATCTCCGGCAGACATCAGCGATCGGATCGCAGTCGGGGCCGTATAAAATATATTCACGCTGTGTTTCTCACAGATCTCCCACAATCTGGCCGGTGTGGGATACGTGGGTATACCTTCAAACATCAGGCTGGTTGCTCCCGAAAGTAAGGGTCCATAGACCAGATAACTATGCCCGGTAATCCAGCCTATATCTGCGGTGCACCAAAACACATCACCCAAATTATACTGAAATACATTCGCAAACGTAAAACCCGCATAAACCATGTAGCCTCCGCAGGTATGCACCACCCCTTTTGGTTTGCCGGTAGAGCCGGACGTATATAGGATGAACAGCGGGTCTTCACTATCCATTACCTCTGGTGCACAAGAATCGGGCTGGCCTTCGCTCAGGGCGGACCATAGGATATCCCTCCCTGTAACCATGGGTACAGATTCATGCGTGTGGACGTGAACAATCACTTTTTCAACACTTGGACAGCCAAGATTTAGCGCTTCATCAACGACAGCCTTGACGGGTATGGATTTTGTCCCTCTTGTATTGAAGTCGGAGCATATCACCATTTTACAGGTTGCATCCTTTATACGCTCTGCAAGAGAGGTAGCGGAAAAACCTGCGAAGACTACACTGTGAATAGCTCCGATCCGGGCACAAGCCAGCATACTGATGACCAATTCCGGCACCATCGGCATATAGAGGCAGACGCGATCCCCTTTACCTACACCTTCACGTCGCATGCCATTGGCAAAGCGGCAAACTTCTTGGTACAGTTGAGAATAGGTTAACAGGCGTGATGGCAGATTAGGATCATTGGGTTCCCAAAGAATAGCCGTCATATCGCCCTGCAGAGCAAGATGCCGGTCCAGGGCATTGACCGTGATGTTCGTTTTCCCACCGGTAAACCATTTGGAATGGCCTCCGATGAAGTCAGGTTCAACCACCTCATGCCATCGGGCATACCAATAAAAGTCGTCTGCCTGTTGACCCCAAAAGGATGCAGGATCTTCCACACTACGTTTATACATTTCCTGATACGCCTTCAGGGACCGGATACGGGAGGTCATGTGTAGGGTGTATGGATTCATTGAAGCAATAATACTAAAGTCCCCGCCAGCATGACCCCTTTCATGATCTGAGAGGCCTGCCGGCAGGCCGTACGATCGCTTTTGGTGATCAGTAGATAGAGGGTATACAACACACATCCCAAAAGGAGCAGGAGAATCACTTTTGGCCATAAAAGCGCTTGCAGACTCCACCAGGCCACCAAGGCCGCACCGAGAAGCAGCCCCAACATGACTGAAAAAATAACACCGGCCCTGAATCCATACCTGACCACAAAAGTATCACATCCGGCATGCCGGTCACCAGTGATATCCTCAAGGTCTTTGATCATTTCCCGGTACCAGGTAGCCAGGAATGCAAACGCTGCATACACCCAGAGGGAGGGCACCGAATCAGGCATGTCCGAATGAAGAAGGTCAGGCAACGGTACTATCAGGATGACGCCTGCACAAAACAATGAGACCCAGATATTTCCGATGATAGGTCTGCATTTAAGGCCATACGAATAATACCACAAACCAGCGGCAGCTGCGGGATAGAGAAAAATATAGGGGGTAAGATCCAGGCGAAAAGCAAGCCATACAGATAGTAGTCCTCCCGCCATCAGCAGCACGATGTACAGCGCATGTACAGAAGAAAGCGACCATGTATTGCCGGCAATCCAGCGACGCGGTCGGTTGATCTGGTCGGTCGTGGTATCGTAATAATCATTGATGACATATCCGCCGGCTGACAGCAGTACAGTAATCAGTATCAGCAGAATCAGATCCTCTATTTTGACCACCGAAACGGACAGGTCCAGGAGGGTGAAGTACACGATGGCCTGTACCCATGCCACAATCAGCAGGTTGGGCCAACGGAGTATGCGAAGTAGCGTCAGGGTCATCGTATTCCGGTTCTCAATATAAGCGGATTCTGTCTATCGAAATGGGAGTAAAGTACCCTGCTTCTGAAGTAAATTTTTGCATTCATTTGGAATTGATCTTCGAACCACCTAATTTTAGAAGGATATATGGAAGAGACGACACAATCCTACCCTGAATCCAGGACCTATAAATTTAAAGAACTGAAGGCATACGCTTCTACGGAATGGCTGGCGGACAACAAGAAAAAGTACCGTCAGGTCTATGACCGTTTGGAAGCTTCGTATGTCTATGCTGAGTTGTCCTTTTACAATAAGTACTTTGATTTGCAAAACTGGGATGTGGAGGTGACGCTCCGGTGTTTGTCTATGAAACGGGCTGGCAAAGAATTGTGCAGGCTTCAAATCCGACGTAACGTCAGTAAGTACGACAATATCATCTATATACGGGAAGGCTGGGGCAATAAAAAGGAAGGTTCATTCTGGAAAAAAGGGGCCTATTGCTGGGAAGCGTATATTGATAATGAAAAGGTGGGTTCGAAATATTTCTATATCGAAGAAAGCGATACCAGTGTCAATGGTCAGCCCCGCTACCTGGCGCTCCAATCCCTTCGGCTGTATGAGGGTCAGTACGATGATGTCGGTGAAGATGACCGCCAGTATTACGTTGCTTTTTCAAGTGCCGAAACCCGCTACATCTACTCCGAAGTGATCTTTCAGAATTTACAGATCCAGGATGCCTGGCAATGTGAATTGTTTACGAAGTTTTATAATGAAGCCCGTGAGTTGAAGGGCCAGGTGACCCGGCTTCAAACCATAAAAAAAGGCGATGAAAAAGTCAAGGTAACAGCGGGTTGGGGCTCGAATGTCAAGGGCTCCTGGCGAAGAGGTAAGTACACGGCAGAAGTGGTATTCATGGACCGTCTGGTGGCGGTGGTGCCATTTGAAGTAGGAGAGGACTTTGTCGAAGGGCACAGTCAGGTTTTGTTGCCCGATTATCGGCCAGCCAAATTTAACACAGACGAACCCCGGGAGCAAACACTGGAAGAGGTGATGGCCGAACTCAATGTGATGATCGGGTTACCCGAAGTCAAACGGCAGGTATATGAACATGCCCAGTATCTCCGGTTTCTGCAGCTGCGCAAAGAATTGGGCTTTTCAGAACGACAGGATATCAACATTCATTCAGTATTTGTAGGTAATCCAGGCACCGGAAAGACGACGGTGGCGGGCATGATGGGCCGGTTATACAAGAACATGGGATTGCTTTCTAAAGGTCATGTGCATCAGGTGGATCGGGTGGATCTGGTCGGTGAGTATATCGGACAAACCGCACCTAAAACCAAGGAGGCTATTGAGAAAGCGCGTGGAGGTGTGCTCTTTATTGACGAAGCCTATAGTCTGGCGAGGGCTAATGATGATACCAAAGATTTTGGAAGGGAGGTTATCGAAATCCTGGTCAAGGAAATGTCAAACGGACAGGGCGATGTCGCGGTCATTGTAGCCGGATATCCCAAAGAAATGAAGTATTTCCTGGATTCCAATCCCGGGCTGAAATCGAGGTTTAAGATTCATTACCTTTTTCAGGACTACCTGCCGCAGGACCTCTCTTCCATAGCTCAGTATGCCTGTAGTGAGAAAGAGGTTCTTCTGTCTGCTGGGGCCAAGCGTATGGTAGATGAGATCATTACCGAAGCCTATCGCAATAGAGATCGTTCCTTTGGTAACGCCCGGTTTGTCAATGATCTCATCGAGAAGGCGAAAGTATCCCTTGGACTCCGAATCATGCGACAATCCGGCGACAATACGATGTCCAGAGAAGAACTTTCCCTGATCCTGCCGCAGGATATTGAGCAAATTCAACAATTAAAGACATCTGCCATTCCCGCAATACCTGTGGATGAAAAATTACTGGAAATGGCATTGAGTGAATTGGATGATCTTATCGGTCTCCAAACTGTCAAACAGCAAATTGGGGAGATGGTCGATATTGTACGGTACCACCAGATGGCCGGCCGGAGTGTCTTGAACAAGTTCTATATGCATACGGTGTTTATTGGGAATCCGGGCACCGGGAAAACCACAGTAGCCCGAATCCTGACCCGTATTTATAAGGCGTTAGGCATTCTCGAACGCGGGCATATGGTGGAAACCGACCGGCAAGGTCTGGTGGCAGGCTACGTTGGTCAGACGGCTCTCAAAACGGCTGAAAAGATAGATGAAGCCATGGGAGGCGTCCTTTTTATCGACGAAGCCTATGCCCTGACCTCCGCTGGTGCCAACTCCCATGATTTCGGAAATGAAGTGATCCAGACCATTCTAAAAAGAATGGAAGATAAACGGGGCCAGTTCTTTGTATTCGCGGCCGGATATCCGGACAATATGGAGGCGTTCCTCAAAGCCAATCCGGGTTTGAGTTCACGCTTTGATAAAGTGCTCCGGTTTGAAGATTATAGCCCGGAAGAGTTGAATGCTATCGCGGTCAGCATGATCCAGACCCAGGACATGCGAATCACACCCAAGGCGCTTGAACATCTTACCGCCTATTTTACCTTCCTGTATGATTACCGGGATAAATATTTTGGCAATGCCAGAACGATTCGTCAGGTGATCCAGGACATTATCAAAAATCAAAATCTGCGTCTGGCCAAATCCGGCCTCGAAGCCCGCAGCCAACCCAACCTGATTACATATGAGGATGTCAGGGATTTTAACCGGGAGAAAAGTCTACGCCAGCCTCAACGACAAAGCATCGGTTTCAAAAAGTAGTCCATTGTATTCCAGGACTTCTTACATAACTTTTTATTACAAATTAGATCGTGAGGATAGCTCTATCTTTGTCGCATGAGCCGGATGAGTAGCATATTCCGCATGACCTGCCCAAAATGCAGGCAAGGTGAAATGTTTGAAACCCCTATGAAAATCCTTTCGCCTCTGCGGATGAACAAGAAATGCTCCGTGTGTGGGCAGAAATTTGAACCCGAGCCGGGATTTTATTTTGGCGCGATGTTTATCTCCTATGTTTTTATAGCTTTTTTCAGCCTTGGTCTTACCGGACTGTTGGTCTTCTATTTTAAACTTTCTGTTGATTTTGCTTTCGCCATCCTTCTGGGTGTCCTGGCTTTGCTGTTCCTATGGAATTTACGGTTTAGCCGATCGATCTGGATCCATCTGGTGGTCAAATATGATCGCCATGCAGCATCACGGAAAGCAAAACTCAACTAAAAGATCACACCCATAGTACCATATCGAGTTGTTTCCTCCACTTTTGTGTCAACGGATGATGTGTCCCCAAGGTATTAAAAATACCTATTGCCGCCTTCGCCAATTTTCCTTCACCAAGTGTATTGGATTTTCCCAATGCCTCAACGATACCCGGTATGGCTTCTTCTAATCGGGCCTCCTGCAATAATTCCTGAAAATGCAGTAGTTGTGGATCCCCGGTTTCATGTGTAAGGAAGTAGGCGATCTCCCGAATAGCCATAGCCTTGTCATACAAAGCCGTTCCCATTTTAAGAGGCTCAAGAACCTGAATCGCTTTCTGCGGATCATCCCACAACACGATCTGACTCAATACGATCCTGATTTCAGGTGTTTCAGGAAACTGAGAAAGCAGGGCATCCAATTCCGCAGCAGAGGGATGAGCCTTCTCTGTAAGCAATTGATCAAGTGCTATCAATCCTTGACCCGGAAGTTCTTTATTCAACCATTCCAAAATCTTCTGTTTGGGTAAGGCTCCCAGAAACTCCTCAAGGACTTCGCCCCGATAAAAGAGTTTGACATTCGGAATACTTCGAATCTTATAGTGGATGGCCAGATCCTGGTGTTCTTCCGTATCCACTTTCACCAGTTCCCATCGCCCGTGCTGTTCAGACGCTATTTGTTCTAGAACAGGACCCAGAACACGACATGGTCCGCACCAGGGTGCCCAGAAATCGACCAACACCGGTAACTGAAAACTCCGTTCAATTACATCCTTCTGAAAATCAACCATACGCTCAACGTTTAAACATTTCAAGCATCAAAGTCTATACCTACACCTCCTTTTTGACTGATTGGCAGTATTTTTCACCCGGAATGACAGTTTGTCTATCTGTGAGAAATGAGTTTGACGATTTCTGAACTACATACTAAAATGAAAACTTCCCGGCAAACGGGTGAATTATGCTGGTGGCTCTTGATGCATTGGCTTGTCCTGAGTTGTTTCCTTTTTTCATCCTGCAAAACTATCTCGTTCCCCACAGCAGGAGGTGATCGAAAACTTTATACCGCCATCAACAGGACTGGCATGCTGTCCTCGCATCATATGGGATTACTCATTGTAGATCCGGAACGTCATCAGAAGATTTTGGGGATCAATGAAGATTTATTTTTTACACCAGCGTCCAATACGAAACTCCTGACGTTATATGCGGCTTTGTTGACTTTGCCTGATACGCTGGTGGCGGCCCGTTATGTGATCCGTGGAGATAGTCTCGTGCTTTGGGGTGGGGGAGATCCGGGCATCTTATATCCGGACCCAACTGGAAACCCAAATGTGATTGACTTCATCCGTCAGTCTTCGAAAATAGTCACACTATCGCAAAGTCATTTTCGTACCCAGCGCTTTGGTAAAGGGTGGGCGTGGGACGATCATGTTTTCAACTGGCAATGCGAGCGTACAGCTTTCCCCATTCTGGGCAACCGACTTTGGATTTCAAGAAAGGGGGATGTTGTCCAAGTACAACCTGCCTGTTTTACGCCATTGCTCATTTCACAGGTAGGTGACCGGTCAGCCTTGCAAAAATCGGAGTGGGGTGACCGCTATCTGTACACGTATCCGTATACCATCAGGGAAGAACAACGCCAGATACCGATTACTTTTTTCCCGCAGGATCAGATTGAAATCTGGAGTGAAGCCACCGGACAAGTCATAGGCCTATCAGACCTTGTTATGCCCGATATCACAAGGTTTGTTTCTGGTTCTGTTCGGGATACCCTGCTCAAGTATATGATGCAGCAAAGTGACAATTTCATTGCGGAGCAGATTTTACTGGCTGTATCGCTGCAGTCACTGGGGTACATGAATGAAGGTGTCATGATCGACACCTTGCTTTCCGGCCTCATGAAGCCTATTGCCGACAACGTATTTTGGGTTGACGGCTCAGGACTGTCCAGGTACAATAGTATGACCCCACGATCCCTGGTTTGGGTGCTTGAAAAACTTCTCACGCAAAAGGGCTTTACCTATGTGACGACTATATTTCCCGCGGGAGGCGTTTCAGGTACCTTGTCCGAATGGTATGCAGGAAAGGACGGGCACCCATTTGTCTTTGCCAAGACCGGTACCTTACGCTATACGCATTGTCTGAGTGGCTATATCCGGACCCGATCAGGCCGTATACTTATCTTTTCCTGGATGCACAATCAGGTGCCGGGAAGTCTCTCCGACGTCAGATACAAAATGCAGGAGTTTTTCCAGGAACTTTACAAACGCTATTAGCCCATTTCAGGTATGACCTCAACCGTGTCACATGCTATTTTACTGCAACTCGGCGAGCAATATGGTTTGCCGCTATATATCTATGATGCAGCTACGATCATCCGGCAGATTGGCAGACTTAAACGTGCTTTTACGGTTCCCCACCTGGAAATACGCTACGCTTGCAAGGCCCTCACTACCCAGGCTGTACTGGATCTGATCTATCTGGAAGGCTGTGGAATGGATACTGTATCGCAAGGTGAAATGTTTATGGCTCTTCGGGCAGGTGTTCCGTCTTCTCAAATCAGTTTTACGCCTTCCGGGGTGATGCTGTCCGAGTACATGTATGCCCTTGAGCGCGGTATTCATGTACATGTAGATCAATGGCATGTGCTGGAGTGGATTGACCGTCATTATCCCGGTGCTTCGGTCACCCTCCGGTTTAATCCCGGTATTGAGGCTGGGGGTCATTCCAAATTGCAGGTAGGGCGTGACGGTTCGAAGTTTGGATTTCAGGCGCAGGATTTGGATGTATTGAAAGCGTTTACGGATAATTTGTCCCTTCGCATTTCCGGTGTCCACATGCATCTGGGTTCAGATATAGGGTCTAGCGGACATTTTGATGAAGCCTATTCAATCCTGCTGGATATCGCAATGCGCTGGAAAGATACACTTCAGCATGTCGATGTGGGGGGAGGGTTTAAGATACCGTATCACCCGGACGATCATGCATTAGATATGGACTCTTTCGGGGAAAGTGTGAGTCAGCGATTTCGGGCGTTTTGTGCTGGTATAGGGAGAGATGTCACGCTTATATTGGAACCGGGGAAGTACCTGGTGAGTGAAGCGGGTCATATATTGATGGAAGTAAGTGGGGTGCGCGGTGGGGGCGAGCGTCCCATGGCGTTTGTGGCTTCGGGCTTTAACCATTTTGTACGACCTATGAATTACGATGCTTACCATCATATCCTCAACCTTTCCAATCCGACCGGAGCTATCGTACGTCAGGATGTCGTGGGGTATCTCTGCGAAACGGACACCTTTGCCACCGACCGGATGCTGCCGGAAATACGGCAAGGAGATGTGTTATGCCTGATGAATGCCGGTGCATATGGGTATTCGATGGCTTCCAACTACAATGCCAGACCCCGACCGGCAGAAGTCATGGTCTATCCGGATGGCCGCGCCGTATTGATCCGACGTGCCGAGACCATGGACGATCTTTTGCAGACGGATATGCTAATGAATACTTAGGGAGGATTATTTTTTCAGTACCCCGATTCCAGGTTGTTGGTTTGGAATGAGATAACCATTTTCCAAGCGAATAAGATCATCAAAAAGATCACGTTCCAGGTTCATCCAACTGTCGAGATCTGCATGACTGATGTTGGGGCGTGCCAGGGCGACATGGAGCCCGGCAGTTGCTCCCAGACTGCTCTCATTCATACAGCCCATCATGCAACGGACGTTGGCCGAGCGGGCAGATGAGTTGATCTGAAGTGCCGGTGTGATACCGCCTACCTTCATGAGTTTGATATTGAGAAAATCTACGGATTGGCGGCTCGTCAACGCGAAGGAATCGGAAAGCACCCGGAGGCTTTCATCCGCCATAATCGGAATCTGGCCCTCTTGCCTTAGCAGGTGCCATTGAAAGGTGAGTTCCGATGATGTGGGTTGCTCTATAATTTCCAGACCTGCTTTCTTTACATTACGGATAAAATGAGCAGCTTCGATCAGGTTGAATCCCTGATTAGCGTCAAAGCTCAGGGCTATCGATGGCCCGGCTTTCTTACGCAACAGATTGACGATCCGGACATCCCGGTCTACATCTTGTCCTCCTTTCAGTTTAATGGATTGTACTCCTTTCTGAAGCAGCAAATCTGCGCGGGAAAGGACATGTACATCGTCCATAATACCGATGGTCATACTCGTGATGATTTTCTCCCTGTATCCGCCAAGGAACATATATAGTGGCACACCTGCTTTCTGGGCCATGAGATCGTACAAGGCCATTTCGGCCATAGCCAGTGCGGAAGCTTCAGCGGGTATGGCTTCCCGTAGATTCTCATAGATCCGGCTATAGTAAAATGGATTCTCCCCATGCATACAGGGTGAGATATGACTATGATAGGATTGGAGTACATCCGCAGCATCCTCTCCCGTGATCTGGGGCTCAGGCGAAGCCATACCCCAACCGGTCAGACCTTCGTCCGTTTCCAATGTCAGGAAGACATTGTCCCACACCGCCTTACTTCGGTCTTCTTCCAGGAGATAGTCCTGTTTGAGCGGGAAGTGCTCAACCCAACATGTGGAGGATATAATCTTCATACCGGAACTTTGTTTCTCTAATTCTATCGGCCAAAGGTCACATGATTTGGTCAAATAGACACATTCCCTTTGAAAGAAGTTTGTGCCGGAATGTAAAATTATTGCAGCTCCTTACCAAGGCTGCGCTGAAGCATATGAATCTCCACCGGTCCCCGGTTGTTGGCTGTCAGTATAGCCTGACGACCTCCGGCCATTTGAATAAAGGCCATCTTCCGAACTTCTTTCTGCGCCCAAAATCCATGGGTTCGATTCTCTTCAAATCGGAAGGTACCATCTGGTTGCTGTATCAAAAGTGTACCATTCCCTGCATCCAACTCTCCGGTTTCAGTTTCCATATACTTGAAATTACCGGCGAGTAGCATATCGACACGACCATCCTGGTTGAAATCATGTACAAGGATACTATAGGTCGGATGTAACTGTGCTCTGTAGGGGAGCGGTTCGGCTGTAAACTTACCTGATTGATTTCTGAACAACGTTGTTTCAAAACTCCGGACATAGTAATAATCACTGTCTTTCAATTGTTCTTTAGTAAAAATGTCCTGTATTGTCGCATTGGCGTATGGGGTGTACCGAATAAAATTTTTCTTCAACATCGGTAGCTGACCTATGATCATGTCCCGGCCTGCAAAAGGATACAACTTCGCATCGTGATAAAAACACATAATCGGATCCTGAGATCCATTGCCGTCAAAATCTTTTGAGATCAGGGTAATGGGCTGTTCAGGTGATGTGCGCAGACGGTGGTTCAGACCGATATTTCCGGCCAGAATATCGATATCGCCATCGCCGTCCACATCCGCCAGCGTGATCGTTTTCCACCATCCGGAGGACTGCTGTAATCCGTAAGTGGCCGTAACATCGGTGTACTTTTTACCATTAAACGAAAAGACACTCACCGGCATCCAATCTCCGACGATGACCATTTCTGCAATACCGTCGCCATTCAGGTCAGCGGACTTTATATCAGTGATCATGCCCCAATTTTCAAGATGAGGAAAGACCTCGCTCGTCACATCCTGAAATTTACCACCTTCATTACGTAGCAGATAACTACGGGGAGGTTTTGGGAAATAGCCGGGAGTGCTTCGCCCTCCGATAAACAAGTCTTTATCGCCATCACCATCATAGTCAAAGGCCAGTACAACCCCCGCATTGGTACGGACGATCGGAAAGTCAAGTGACCGCTTCATCCCTCCCTGTCCATCATTGGTGTAAAATCGCACAAGATATTCATCTGCATTCACCGGAAAGGCATTCCCACCGGAGACGACGATCAGATCCAGATCTCCATCATTGTCAAAATCGTCCAGCACCGCACCACAGTCTTCATATCCCGCATCCTGTTGGAATGCCGGAACCATTGCTTCCTGAAATGACCCGTCTTGTCGTTGAAACCACATTTTCGCCGGAAATCCGCTACCGTTACCGACGTATACATCTTCCAATTGATCCCCGTTAATATCCCCGACCACCATACAAGGTCCTTCGGCAGACAACATATACGGGATGAGTTTTTCTCGTTTGAAATCCACAAATTCATCTTCCTCATGAATCCACTGTGACAGTGTACCGGCACCGGCGAACATACCGGACGTTGGTGGTTTTGCGGATGGGGTGTAAGGACTTCCGGTACCTTTCTTCCATATGATCCTTTGGTTGACCTCCACATCACGAAGAATTTCCTGGCTTCCTAAAGGCCAGGTCAGGATGATAGAATCAATACGTGTGGCCTTATCAAGCCCAAAATGCATGACCGGTTCAGAGGTTGAGAAAAATCCTTTGTTGATGCTCAGGGTATTGTGCTGTATTTGGTCTCCATGGTACACACGAGCTATCGTGCCCAACCCATAGTGGTTCTGAGGAATGTATTCTGTTGCGATCTGCAGCCAGTTTTTCCCCTGAATATCATTTCGATAGATAAAAGCGGGGTCTTTGATATTATTCACAATGATATCCAGATCTCCGTCAAGATCCAGATCCGCATAAGCAGCTCCATTGGAGTAAGAGTTCTGGTGCATACCCGCCAGTGCACCTGCATCGGCAAAGGTGAGATTTTTGTTGTTGATGTAAAGGTAATTGGTGGCTTTATACTCCGGCAGATACTTTAGGAATTCCTGGATATTGGGGTATTTGTCAGGACTGACACCTCCGCTCTTGCTGATCGAATCCCTGAAGTAGTTGGTATAATCCAGATTGAGGACATCTTTCAGATACCCATTCGTGATATAGACATCTTTCCATCCGTCATTGTTGAAGTCGGCCATGAGCGGAGCCCAACTCCAGTCCGTTGCGGCCATGCCGGCAAACTGACCGATCTCGGAAAAAGTCTGATTGCCATTATTGAGTTGCAGTACATTTTTGCCTTGTTGTCTGCCGTAGCCATATTGAATCAGCAGATTGTAGCGATCGTATTGCATGACGTGCATCAATTCTTTATACCGGATAGGATGCTCCGCTTTCATATCCAGCACCATGATATCTACCAGTCCATCGTTGTTGATATCGGCAATATCAGCCCCCATACTGTTTTGACTGGAGTGCCGCAGGTATTCCTGATACATATCCGTAAAGGTGCCATCCCGGTTGTTGATATAGATGTAATCGGGTTCGATATAATCATTGGCGACATACAGATCCATCCAGCCGTCACCATTGAGATCCGCAGCGGTCACACTGAGTCCAAAGGCCGAACTTTCAAGTCCGGCTTCCTTGGTGATATCCGTAAACCGGCCATTGTCATTGCGATACAACAGGTTGGATTCAAATGGAGAGGCCGGTGATGTAATACGGGAAATAGCACCTGATTCATCTTCACGAAGGCGCAATCTGGCGGATTGTGCAAAGTCTATACGATGATTCATTAAAAACAAATCCAGATCCCCATCACGATCAAAGTCAAAGAGGCAGACATGATTTGAATTATGATTGTCGGCCAGACCTAGTTTTTGTGCTTGATCTTCAAACACCGGCACCTGGAGGCCCTGAAGAGTTTGATTGCCCATATTGATAAAAACATGGTTTGTTTTCTGACCATCGTCATCCTTGCTGGTTCGGCAGCTGTATATATCCAGCTTGCCGTCACCATTGATATCGGCCATGGCGACACCTGTTTTATATCCTCTGGGTGCTGAAACTCCTGCGGCTTCGCTTACATCCTTAAATTTCATATCTCCCAGATTGATAAACAGACGGTTGGGGCCAAAGGAAGCTGAAAAATAGAGGTCGGGCAGCCCATCTCCATTTACATCGCCCACGGCTACTCCGCAACCATTGTAGAGATACTCGTAGGTGAAAATGTTATAGTTGAAGTCTTCTTTAAAGTTGTTGGAAAATAGCACGCCAGTTTCCTCGGGTGGCAGAAGCGTAAAAGAGGCCTCTACTTTCGGATTGGAATGAGCTGTAGGTGTGGCGCTTGTTTCAGATTTCGTCGGATTACAGGCCAGACAGGTCCATGCTACAACAGCCAGAAATATTCCGGGGAGAATCGGATAAATAGTTTTCATGAATTCAAAATTTGGTTCTTTGCCCAGGCAAAGAAGCGCAAAGATACAAAGACCGGACACCCTTATTTTCTTAGAATACCCTAATCCGGCCCGAAAACTCGATTGGTCTATTGAACGGGCCTGGAATATGAGTTCAGCCGATGTACTTCGATTATACTTTTATTATTCCCTGTAAGAATTGCTTCGGAGCCACCAGCCAAACGGATTGTTTTCATTTCCCGCACTTCTTTCTGTGCCCAAAACCCATATTCTATATTGGGAACGTAAACAAAAGTGCCGTCATTTTGCTGAAGTAACAATGCACCATTTCCGGCATCCATTTCCCCTGTTTCTGTTTCGGAATAAAGGAAATTTCCACCGAGAAGAAGGTCTTTACGACCATTACCATCAAAATCGCGAATCACTATATCATACACCGGACTTAATTGGGCCTGATAGGGGAGTGTGGCCATGACAAACTTCTTGCCTTCTTGTAAAAAGAGCGTTGTTTCAAATCTGTACGTATACAGATACTGACTGCTTTTAAGCTGCTCCCGGGTAAAAATATCGTCCAGTGTCGCGGATGCAAACGGCGTATACCGGACAAATTTTTTCTTGAGCATGGGAATCTGGGCGATAATAGCATCCCGGCTGGCAAAGGGGTACAGCGCTTTATTATGGTAGTAACAC
Source organism: Saprospiraceae bacterium (assembly GCA_041746735.1). Taxonomy (GTDB): domain Bacteria; phylum Bacteroidota; class Bacteroidia; order Chitinophagales; family Saprospiraceae; genus Opimibacter. Next base: position 93,698 of record JBGTGP010000024.1, on the reverse strand, counting down.
ATGATCGGATCGACTGACCCGTTGCCGTCAAAGTCCTGATATACCAGCGTGATCGGAAACTGAGTGCTCGCTTTTAATCGGTGATTAAGGCCCATATTGCCGGCGATCAGATCCAGATCCCCGTCTCCGTCAATATCCTCCAAGAGGATGCTTTTCCACCATCCATTGGTTTTATCGAGACCAAATGCAGTGGTCCTATCTGCAAAGGACTTTCCGTCAAATGAAAAGATCGTAATCGGCATCCATTCCCCTGCAAAGATGATCTCCATTGTGCCATCTCCATCCAGATCAGCGGATTGAATATCCGTGATCATCCCGAGATTGTCAAGTGCCGGAAACAGCGTGGCGGTGACATCTTTAAACGTTCCGTTATCATTCTGGAGCAAATAGCTTTTGGGAGCAAGGGGAAATGAACCGGGAATAGCCCGACCCCCAATAATGACATCCAGGTCCTGATCCTGATCAAAATCTACCACATGAATAGCCCCTGCATTGCTCCGGATGATCGGGAATGTCGCTACCCGGTTAAACCGACCGCTGCCGTCATTGGTGTAATACCGTGTCAGGTATTCCAGTTCATTCGCATTGTATGCATTACCACCGGAAATCACCATCAGATCCAGGTCACCGTCACCGTCAAAATCGGCCAGGACCGCTCCGCAATCCTCATACGCGGTATCCACCATAAATACAGGAACATCCGCTTTTGTAAACGTTCCATTTGGATTTTGAAGAAAGAGCGCAGACGGGTAGCCGTTGCCATTACCGGCATAGACATCCTCGAGCTGATCTCCGTTGACATCTCCTACAGCCAGACAAGGGCCTTCAGCGGATAGCATATAAGGGAGTAATAGTTGCCGTTTGAAGTCTACAAATTCATTATCTGAATGTGTCCATTTAAGCGCTTCTGGTTGGGGGGTGAACAATGGCGTGGACTGAGGCTTCGTCTTCGGCATATATGTTGCGCCTGTTCCTTTCTTCCAGAGCAACCGCTGATTGACTGTAATATTCTGTTGTATTTCATGGCTGCCATCAGGCCAACGAACAATGACCGAATCAACCTTACCTGAAGTTCCAAGTCCAAAATGCAGGGTAGGGTCAGACGCCGAAAGAAATCCTTTGTTGGTCATACAGACAGCATGCTGTAACGTACCTCCGGTATATACCGTAGCCGTACCTCCAAGCGCAACAGAACCATTTGTTCCGTGTCGGAGATCCAGCTGAAGCCAGTTTTTACCCGTGATATCATTCCGATAAATGAAAGCCGGATCATCAATATTATTCACGATGATATCCAGGTCTCCATCCCCGTCAAGGTCCGCATACGCAGCGCCATTGGAAAAGGAAGGATGCTGCATGCCGGCGGCGGCTGAGCCATCAATAAAAGACAACTTACCGGTATTGAGAAAGAGAAAATTGCTGAGTTTTTTCTCCGGGATATGCTGCAATACTTCATTGATGTCCGGAAAACGTTGTGGATGGAGGCCACCGGTCCTGTAGATAGAGTCTCTGAAAAAATTCATGTAATCCAGATTGGTGACGTCACGGCGGTATCCATTTGTGATGTAGACATCTTTCAGCCCGTCATTGTCGAAGTCAGCAAACAGCGGGGCCCAGCTCCAGTCTGTAGCAGCTACACCGGCAAATTGTCCGATCTCACTAAATGTATTGTTGCCATTGTTGAGCTGAAGTACATTCCGTGAGGCTTGACGTCCGTACCCATACTGAACCAAAAGATTGTAGCGGTCATACCGCATGGCATTGTTGAGTTCCTTATAGCGGATAGGGTCATCCGGCTTCATGTCGACCACGATGATATCCACCCATCCATCATTATTGAAATCCGCCACATCGGCGCCCATGCTAAACAGGCTGGAGTGTTTCAGATATGTGTCATACTGATCTGTAAATGTGCCATTGCGGTTGTTGATATAGATATGATCCGGCTCGATGAAGTCATTCGCCACATACAGGTCCAGCCACCCATCCTGATTGATATCCACAGCCGTTGCACTGAGGCCAAAAGCAGAATTGATTAATCCGGCCTTTTCTGTAATATCTGTAAATCTTCCGTTATCGTTACGGTACAACCGGTTGGATTCGAAAGGGGTTTGAGGTGCTTTGATCCGGGTCAATGCTCCATCAGGCCCCTCCAGTACCCGAATCTTTTCAGCGTCATCAAAACCGATGCGATGGTTAAGCAGAAAGAGATCAAGGTCCCCGTCCCGATCAAAATCAAAGAATACAGCATGATTGGTATTACTATTATCCCGGAGTCCCATTTGCGCAGCCCGTTCTTCAAAAACCGGGATTTTAACGCCGTTCTCTGTTACATAACGAACATGAATAAACAAGAAATCATCTTTTTTTCCATCATCATCTTTACTCGTCCTGCAACTATACAGGTCCATCTTTCCGTCTCCGTTGACATCGGCCATAGTGACACCGGTTTTATAGCCATCTGCGGCTGCAACACCAGCAGTAGCTGTCACATCAACAAACTTCATATTTCCCAGATTGATGTACAAACGGTTTGGGCCGAATGCCGAAGAAAAATAGAGATCCGGTAATCCGTCTTCATTGACATCTCCAGCGGCCACCCCGCACCCGTTGTAGAGATACTCATGGTTGAAGACATTGTAATTATAATTTTCGACAAACTGGTTGGAAAACCGAACACCGGTATCATCAGGAGATAGTAGCGTAAAACGCGCATCAACCAGCTGAGTGGGAGCATTGGACTCCACTTCTTCTGGATTATCCTTTGTGGAATCAGAACTGCATTGCATTGCCAGTAAAGACAAAAGGATACCAATGGTATTGTAAAAATAAGAACGTTGTTTTTTCATAAGGATGTGGTCTTTGACCTATCTGTATTTATTGTACAATGGCCGAACCAACAGAGGTCCGAATATGGATTTCAATCTTTCCCTGGTTATTCCCTGTAACAATAGCGTCCTCACCAGAAGCTAATCGTAACGGCATGAGTGTGCGAACTTCATTTTGTGCCCAAAAACCATGATGCTGGTTCGGTACATACCGGAATGACTTGTCAGGTTGTTGTAAGAGCAGGACACCATTGCCGGCATTGATTTCACCTGTCTCTGTTTCAGCATATAAAAAATTGCCCGCCATCAGGATATCGGATAGGCCATCGTGATTAAAATCCCTGACGATGATGCCATACACAGGAGCCAACTGGACCTGATAGGGTAGCGGTCTGGCAACAAATGTCCCGTTTTCATTCATCCATACTGTGGTCTCGAAGGTATGGGTAAAAAGATATTGACTTCCCTTCAACTCCTCAGGACTGAATATATCCTGAAGGGTAGCCCGGGCATAAGGCGCATAGCGGCTGAATTTCTTTTTCAATGCCGGAATCTGTCCTATGAGAGCGTCGCGGCCGGCGTACGGATACATTTTTCCATTGTGGTAAAAGCACATGATGGGATCCAGGGACCCATTTTCATCAAAATCTTTGGTGACCAGTGTGACAGGTTCCTGTATGGTCGCACGGAGTCTGTGATTGAGACCCATATTGCCTGCGATAAGATCCAGATCGCCATCACCATCGATATCAACAAGTTCAAGAGATTTCCACCAACCCGCAGTTTGCGACAAACCGTATGACGAGGTTTGATTTTCAAATTTCTTTCCATTCCACGAAAAAACAGAGACCGGCATCCAATCTCCGGCGAATATGATCTCAGGTTTGCCGTCTTGGTTCAGGTCACCACTGACGACAGCAGAGATCATACCCAGTTCTTCCAACTCAGGGAAGACCTCCCGCGTAACATCAGTAAACTTGCCATTGTCATTACGCAGCAAATAGCTTTTAGGCGCTTTGGGAAATGCGCCCGGGGTACATTTGCCGGCGATCAACAAATCTTTATCGCCATCCTGGTCATAGTCCAGCGCCAATACGGCACCAGCATTCGTACGAATAACAGGAAAACTGCTGGAACGGGTGAAGACTCCTTTACCATCATTCAGGTACAGGCGAGTCATATATTCGGGACTGTTGACAGCCGCGGCATTTCCGCCGGAACCCACGATCAGGTCCAGATCTCCATCCCCGTCCACATCTTCGAGCAGGACGGCACAATCCTCATACACTGAATCGATCCGAAACGCTTCGGAGAGGAGCGACTGAAAAGCGCCTGAGGAATTTTGAATCAACATGGCGGAGGTATACCCACTTCCGTTGCCGGCAAAAATATCTTCAAGGCCATCTCCGTTTACATCGCCTACAGCCAGGCAAGGTCCTTCCGACGACAGGGCATAAGGAAGGAGTCGTTCCCTTTTAAAATCCACAAAGGGTTCTTCCTGGTGGGTCCAGGTTAATTTAGTCGGGGCCGATACAAACAGCGGGGATTCATCCTTCTTTCCCTTGATCTTGTAGGTTGCGCCATCTCCTTTCTTCCAGTAAATACGTTGATCGGGCGTAACATTATATTTGATTTCTTTACCGCCATCCGGCCAGGTCAATATGACCGAGTCAATTTTGGAAGACATACCAAGTCCAAAATGAATTACAGGTTCAGAACTGGAAAGAAATCCTTTATTCGACATCAGGAGGGCGTGTTGATACACATCACCTGAGTACAGTTCGGCAGAGGCGCCTATGGCCTGAGTATTGCCATTCGAGCCTGTCAACTTGATTTGCAGCCAATGACGGCCGGTAATATCATTGCGATACACAAAAGCGCGATCTTCAATGTTGTTGACGATGAGATCCAGATCTCCATCCAGGTCCAGATCCGCATATGCAGCGCCATTAGAAAATGTGGGCTGGGCCATCCCTGCAGCCGATGTGGCATTGATAAAGGAGAGTTTGCCGGTATTGAGGTAGAGGTAGTTAGGTAGTTTTTGTTCCGGAATATAGTCAAGGAATCGCTGGAAATCAGGAAAGCGTTCCTGCGTAAGTCCACCGGTTCGGTCGATCGAATCCCGGAAATAGTTCATGTAATCCAGATTGGTGATGTCCTTTCTGTATCCATTGGCAATGTACAGGTCTTTCCAGCCATCATTGTCAAAGTCCGCAAAGAGCGCGCCCCAACTCCAATCGGTAGCCGCAATACCGGCATACTGGCCGATCTCGGAGAAGGTGTTATTTCCATTATTTAACTGCAGCACATTTCGACCGGGCTGCCGTCCGTATCCATACGTTACAAGGAGGTTATACCGGTCATAATGCATAATATGCATCAGTTCTTTATACCGAAATGGGTCTTCAGCTTTCATGTCGAGTACCACAATATCCACCAGCCCGTCATTGTTGATATCTCCTATATCGGCCCCCATACTGTTCTGGCTGGTGACCCGAACAAAGGAGCTAAACATGTCCGTAAATCCACCTCTTTGGTTGTTTATATAAATATGATCGGGCTCTATATAGTCATTTGCCACATAGATGTCCGGCCAACCATCCCCATTGAGATCTGTCACGGTAGCACTCAGGCCAAAAGCAGAATTGGTCAATCCAGCCTGCTCTGTTATGTCTTTGAATACACCATTGTCATTCCGATAAAGTTTGTTGGATTCAAATGGAGTAAGCGGTGTCGTGATCCGGGAAATGGATCCGTCTAACTCCTGGCGCAAACGCATCTGTGTAGCTTCGGCAAAACCAATGCGATGATTGAGTTGAAACATATCAAGATCGCCGTCCATATCAAAATCAAAGAAGCAGGCATGATTCGTATTCGAATTGTCGGCCAGTCCTCGTTGGCGGGTTTGATCTTCAAACCAGGGTCGTGAAATTCCATTGTGAATTCGGTTGCCCATATTGATAAACAGGACATCCGATTTTTTACCATCATCTTGTTTGCTGGTCCGGCAGACATAAATGTCCAGACGTCCGTCACCATTGACGTCCGCCATGGTGACGCCAGTCTTAAATCCATCGGCAAGCCCTACACCCGCTGCTTCTGTGATATCCTCAAATTGCATGTTGCCGAGATTGAGATACAATCTGTTTGATCCAACTGTCGACCCAAAGTAAATATCCGGCAGACTGTCCCCATTGATATCACCCACCGCTACACCACACCCATTGTAGAGATATTCGTACGTATAGAAGTTCAATTCAAAGTTTTCGATGATCTCATTGCTGAAATCAATGCCCGTTTCTTCCGCAGAGAGTAAGGTGAACCTGGCATCCACCACTTGATCCGGTGCAGTGGATGATGTGGTGTTGGGTGGCTGTTTCTTGCAGGCAAACAAGGAAAGAAGAAATAGGAAACGGAGAAAACGAGCCTGGAATTTGGTGGGAGAAAGTACGATCATGTGAAGCGCTGTATCAGAATCTACGATATAATGATGGCGCAAAGATATTAAACCATTGTCAGCCCTTATGTGCACTTCCGGTCAGTAAATGGATGCCAACGGAAAGGATTCTGTGAAATTCATGTTTCTTTGTCCTGCCAATCCGGCCTTCACCACCCTTTCAATACCTTCGGGGCATGAATCTTCAACTTGACCGTAATCTGATTTTTTTCGATATCGAATCTACCGGACTCAATGTCATCCGGGACCGGATCATCCAACTGGCGATGATCCGGTACCATCAGGATGGTGCTCCACCGGAAGAAAGGACGTACCTGATCAATCCCGGAATTCCCATTTCGGAGGAAGCAATAGCTGTGCATGGTATTCGGCCTGAAGATGTAGCCCAACAGCCTTCTTTTAAAGAGGTGGCCAGGGAAATTTTTGATTTCATAGGAGATGCAGATCTCGCGGGCTATAATTCCAATCGGTTTGATATTCCGGTATTGATGGAAGAATTTGCCAGAGTGGGAATCGATTTTGATACGGATCAACGTCGGACGATAGATGTTCAGCGTATTTTCTATAAAATGGAACCCCGGACCCTGGCCGCTGCGTATCAGTTTTATTGTCAGAAAACGCTGGAGAACGCCCATGATGCCATGGAAGATGTCAGAACTACAGTTGCCGTGCTGGATGGTCAGCTTCGTAAATATGAAAACGTAGATTTCATACCGGAGGAAGGTGAATCTTTGCTGGCACCTATTCAGAACAATGTCATAGCACTGGATGCGTTTACCAATGACCAGCGTATGCTGGATGCTACCCAGCGGTTGAAGTATGATCATAATGGAGTTGTGGTCTTTAATTTTGGAAAATATATGGGGCGACCTGCGGCTGAGGTGCTGCATCAGGACCAGCAGTATTACCACTGGATGTTGCAGAAGGAGTTTTCACATCAGGTTAAAAAAATCATCAAGCAACTTGTGGCAGATCATCAAAAACATCTTCAGACCTGATTTCCGGATCATCTGCCTCTGTTTCATGGGTGTGCTGGTCTGGTGCTCAGGCTGTATCTCCCGGACAGAAGGATGTCTGGATATTGAAGGTAAGAATTTCGATCTGGAGGCTGACCGGGCCTGTAGGGACTGTTGTACCTATCCATCCATGCAACTCATTTTGACCCAAAAATGGGGAGACCGCAATTTCTCCACGACTGATACCCTCTATGATGCCGGACAGCGGCCATACAGGATTACTGACCTGAAACTCCTCCTGACTTCCTGGTCATGGAGTACCCAGGAAGGTGAGGTCTTTACAGTTGACAGTATGTCAATGCCTTGTGAAGATTTCACTTTCCGGTATACCCCTGATATTCTCCTTGTAGATGCCCGGCAATTTACCTACACCTTGGGCACGGTCCAAAAAGCCCGTCAGATCGCTACTAATTATATGTATGTTGGGACTCCGGTGGAGTACAGTTGTCTCCTGGAGACCGCGTCAGCGCCCACACAGATCACAAAGTCAAGCCCATTATGGGATCCGGAAGAAGCGGCTTTGGCCAGTATCAGGATGGTGATCCAACCGGATATCAACGCGGATCAACTGGATACGATCTATATACAGGATGTCCTTCTCGCCTCCGTTGAACTGCAACTGGACATGGTAAAAGGTTTTGATACTCAGCTCCGCTTGACAATAGATTATAGTATCTGGTGGAAGGATGCTGACGGCACCGATCCTGCATCTTTTGGAATTTCGCTGAGACAGAATTTCGATAATGGAGTATTCCAAACCCCTTGAAGTCACCCGCCGAAACAATCAATGCATACCCAACGTTTGGGAATACAGAACTTAAATAGAAATGAGTATGAAGTACGTAATGACACTTTTGCTTTTTAGTTCACTTTTTTTGGGTTCAGGATGTAAGGATGATAAAGAAGGTCAACTGACCCTCCACTTCAAAGCCGTTTATGACGGAGAAGTGCTTCCCACCTTCAGTACACGCGCATTTGATGGAGTTCAACAGGTACAGTTTACCCATCTGAGTATGCTTCTGGCTGATTTGCAATTGCTACATGGTACCGCTACCGAAAATTTGTCTGATGTAGAGCTCATTGACTTGAGTTTTGATGAACTTGCAAAAGCTACTGACGGGTATACACTGACGATACGCAATATACCGGCGCGAACGTATGAGGGTATTCGGTTTGGAGTTGGATTGCCGGCTGATCTCAATGCTAAAAAACCCGCTGATTTTGTATCCTCCAGTCCGCTTAGCAAAACAGGGTATTACTGGTTGCCGTGGAGTAGTTACATTTTTATGAAAGTCGAAGGGCGAATGGATACACTGGGTAGTGGTCTTTTTGATACAGGTTTTGTCTTTCATACCGGCTCCAACCCGTTGTACCGGATATTGGAGGGCACCTTGCCTCTGACGATTGAGGACGGCAGAGTAACCGATCTGACGATTCACCTGGACTATAAAAAGCTATTAGAAGGAATCGATATCAAATCGAATCCCCAGAATCATAATCCGGAGGATACCGAGCAAATCCTCAAACTGGTCAATAATCTCGGTAACGCTGTTGTATTGCTGCAATAGCCTTATTTTTGGCACATGATTTTTGAAATCAGGCGTCACTTTATACTGTCTGCCATTCTTTTGATGACAATGGTCTGGGTCGGGTGTCACGATACGATCGATACACCCCCGGATGGAAGAGATTTGACTCATATCGAATACAAACCTGTTCCGTTTCTCCCGGTGATCCCGGAGGGGTACCCGGCTCTGGAGCAGCCGGCGGACAATCGAATGACGGTAGATGGCATTCGATTGGGCCGCAAACTCTTTTTTGACCCTATATTATCTATAGACAGTACCATATCCTGCTCGAGTTGCCACTTGCCCGGAAAATCCTTTACAGACGGCCTGGCCATGAGTGAAGGAATTGCCGGTACTACACCCAGAGGTGCCATGAGTCTGTTAGATGTTGGATTCCATTATCACGGTTTGTTTTGGGACGGCCGGGCTCCCGATCTTGAGGCACAGGCTTTGGTACCTGTTGAAGATCCCGTTGAAATGGGAGAAAGTTGGCCCCGGGTTGAGCAAAAACTTAGAAATCACCCGTCTTATCCGGATGAATTCAGACGGGCTTTTGGGACAAAGACCTCAGGCGGGATAGACCGTCACCTGGCTGCAAAAGCCATTGCCCAGTTTGAGCGCAGTATAATTTCAGGGGGCAACAGCAAATATGATCGGTTTGCACGGGGAGAGATCTTCCTGGAAGAAGATGAGTTTAACGGCTATCTCATGTTTTTTGACTTTGACCCCACTATCCCTGACGCAGAATGTGGGCATTGCCACAATGCCCCTCTATTTGCTACGAACGGGTACTTCAACAATGGAATACAGACTTCTACGGATCTATTCAGTTTTCCGGATAAGGGATTGGGAACTGTGACAGGCATTGCTTCAGACAATGGTAAGTTTAAACCCCCGTCGCTCCGCAATCTGGTCTTTACAGCACCTTATATGCATGATGGAAGATTCCAGACATTAGAGGAGGTAATAGAGCATTATAATAGCGGAGGACACTTTTCTCCCAACAAGGATGCCTTTTTGTATCCGCTAAACTTGACGCCGACCCAAAAATCCGATCTTCTTGCCTTCCTTTTGACCCTTACCGATAGCACCTCGATTCGAGATCCTGCACTTCAAAACCCGTTTTGACCACCTTTTGAAGGTTTTTTTGATCTTAATTCCAAATTTTTTTCATCACGATTAGGGTCACTTTTATTTTTTTTGCTCACAAAATAAGACTACATATTAATGATATTAATATTATTCAACTGTTTAACAGCTATTTATATAATATTAAAATTACTAATGTGCTTATGAAGGGTGTAACAATTGCGTTTTTTTGTACTTGTATAGCCCTGTCAATCTCCTGATAATTGTATCATCAATCGAAAGAGATTAGAGAGATCCGGGAAAAACCGGTATCGAATTTAGATATGTTCATGGGATTATAATTCTGACGGATAGAAGGTTGCCGTCTGGCAGCCTTTCTATCCTCTTTAAAAGGAAGATCAGAAAATGCCGGAGATCTAAATACAAACTAGGATATGTTCATGGGATTATAATTTGTAAAGCTGGGGAGTTCTAACGTGAATCACCCAGCTTTTTTTTGCCCGTTACTGAACCTTGGAACAGCTTATATCTAATTGATTTGCAACATACTATAGTCCATTCAGCATCAATCAGCCTCTTCCTTGACTGGCCTATTTTTAATCCCCAGGAAATTCTCAATTTCCTTTTCCACATACCGTTGTGTTTCCCGGTTCATGCCTCTCAGAAGTTGCAATTTGGTCCCATCGGTCTTGACTGCATAAAGGGCGTACGCATAATTGGGCACGCCATTGGTCTTGCTATTGGTGTAACGGGACACATAGAGCTGTTGAATTTCTCCGGTATCCAGGTCACGGCTTTTAAAAACCGGAATGGGCACTGGATATGACCGGACCTTAAACCTGCGTGGTGTCACAGTCAGAGAAGAAGAATTCAGCATAGAAGCCGCCATATACCACAGCAACCCGACTCCAACAGCCAGATGAAGGGACAGAAAGAGCAGTATACTTAAGTTACCACTGACGAAAGAGATAAATACAAAAGGAAGGAGGAACAAATTCCAGATGGTGGTAAAGACCAATAGAAATTTACGGCCTTCTTTACTGGCGGTCCTACGCCAATTCAAGCGAATATCAAGCTCTGCTTTGAGCTTCAACACTTCCACGCCTTCAGGCACAAGCAATTCTGGCTGCAACATTCCTGTGCTGCTGTTATGCGAAAATCCGAAAATATGATGACAGTGATGGCAACTCGCTATAGTACGTTCTCTATGTCAAGATTCTGACCCTGCACCTGATGCCCACATTCCGGACAGGCAAGGGTATGATTTCCAGGAAGTGCTAATTCCGGGACACGACCCGGATCAGCATACACCGAAGTTGGCGGAAGCGACATCGATGAGTCAGGAACCGGTTGCATGCGAATCAAGTATTTTAGACTGTCCAAGATACTTTAAAATTCCACTCTATAGATGTCATGGAATTGAAATGGTGAGTAGCTATACCATTTCTCTTGTAACTGACCCTTACACCATTACTTTCAGGTAAAAAATTATATGGTTATAACTTAGAACTGGCCTTCACTGCCCCGGTCATCGTCCTTGACATCATTGGTTCCACCGCGTTTTTTTCCGCTTCTTTCTTTTACATCCAGTTTGCCAAATCGGTACCCTGCATTGATACCAAATGACCTGATGGGTCTGGCGGTACGACTATACTGATAGAATCCAGTTCCAGTGATTTCCCGAACGAATATCATGTTCTCCCGGAAGGGTTCGGTGAAATTGAGTCCCAGCGTAAGTCGTTTATTCAGCAGTTCTTTTTTGATACCAAAACTCATCATCGACCAGTTGGGATTTCGGCCTTGCACGGTAAATGTGGGGGAACGGAAAAATCCAAACCCTTCGACTTTGAGTGTTTCACTCAGGCTCCATGTCATATTGAGCCGGCCGTTATAGTCATATCCGGTATTAGCAAGTTGCTGACCCAGGAATAGGCCGGATGCTTCCCAGGCGTTTACATCGAAACCGCCACGAAGCGAAAGCTTACTCCCGATATTGACCGAAGCAAAAACATTCACTCCCAGGGATGAGCGTTTCCCAAAATTGGAAAATGTAGTTTCAGAAATACCTTCTTCACTGACCCGGACCAGGCTTTCAATCAAATCTTCTATTCGCCGGCCAAACAAGGAAACATTCAGCATATTGCCTTTGATAAAGACATTGGTACCCAATTCAACTTGATGCACCAGTTCAGGCGCCAGGGTAGGGTTGCCAAAAGAGATATCCCGGTTGTCGCTAATGTCAATAAAGGGATTGATATGACGTTGATTGGGACGCTGTATCCGCTGATTATAGCTAATCCGCACCTGATTGAATTCCCCGACCTTACTTGATAGTGTAACGCTGGGCAGCAGGTTGGTATAGGTATTGGAAAACGGGCTGACGAACTGTTCAAAATCACCACTCAATTCCGTGACTTCGATCCTGGCACCACTGATCAGGTTCAACCTTTTACCCATTTTCCAATTGGCGGATGCATATCCCGCATACACGTTCTGATCATAGTAGAATATATCTGTACGGTTAGGGTCGGTCAACCATTGATTGTTCTCAAAATTAAAACTAGAGAAATTGAAATCACTCGTAATGCGGCGCAGTGTGCCTTTGAGTCCGGTTTCAAGTTTAAGCCGTTCATTAAACGGATGCGTATAATCGGTCTGGAAGGTGAACTCGAGATTGTCCCCGATATTATTATTGGTCTCACTTCGATCAGGTTGGCCGGCGGGAAACGAATAAAGAAAATCCAGATCGGATTCTGAACGGTTATCGTCGATTTCCACTTCCACAGCGGCTGACCATTCCTGGTCTTTCTTTTTCATTGTGCGCCTGAAATCGAGTCCCAGATCCAGACCACCTCTGACAGATGTGCCATCAATCTTCCGCAGATAACTATCCACCATGGCATTCGATACCATGTAGTTTGACGATACCTGATTGTTGGTTCGGACATCAAAACCTCTGTAACTCACCGAGGCATTGAGCGTGTTGTAGGCATTAAAATTATATTCCATTCCCAACTGCGAACGGAAACCCAGGCGGGAGGACCTGTTGGTTCCGTCCTGAAGTAATAACCCGGGTGCCAGTTGACTCAATTCTTCGCGCCGGAAAGAAGTTCGGCCGGTCTGTGGCCAACTGTAGTGACCTCCGCCGGAGGCATTGAGACCAAATCTTCCCTTACCGTAGTTGACGCTGGCATTGCCGCGATTGACCCGAGTACCTCCTGTCAGGTCTACCGAGCCTGCCAATCCTTCAATATTCTTTTTCTTGGTGATGATATTAATAATGCCGGCGGTGCCTTCTCCATCAAACCGGGCCGAAGGGGCTGTGATCACTTCTACGGATTGGATCTGATCAGCCGGCAACATACGTAACGCATCGGCGATATTGGTTTTGAACATAGCCGAAGGTCTGCCATTGATCAGGACTTGTACATTTTCGGATCCGCGAAGCGAGACATTACCATCAAAATCGACGCTGAGCAAGGGTACTTTTCGAAGTACATCGGCTGCATCACCCCCTCTGGATGTGACATCACGTTCGGCATTATATACAATCTTATCAGGTCGGGCTTCGATTAAGGCTGCTTCACCGACCACCCGGATCTCCTCCAGTAGCTGGCTTTCAGGACTCAGTATAATTGTCCCGGCGTCATAATCCGGTTGTGCCGGGGTAATCACGATACCCAGTACATCCTGTGTGGTAAAACCAATAAAGCTGACCTGCAATTTATAAGTACCCGGTGAAAGGCCTGTAATCCGAAATGCACCTTTGCTATCAGACAATGCTCCGTTGACAACGTTACCGGTGGCAGCATCAAGAACACCAATGGCCACATATTCGGCAGGTTGGCGTGTGAGACTATCGATCAGGCGTCCGGAAACAGAGCCGGTGATTCCCTGTGAAGTTGTCCCGGCGCCCTGAGGGCGTTGTGCAAGTCCGAAAATAGGGATAAGAAGGAGAAAAAAAACAAGGATTCTAAGCATTCATTCGAAGTATATGGCCATCCAGAAAATACAATGTAACCAGTTTAAAGTTTTGGGTAAAGATTAATTTCAAGGTATTAACAATTATTTATATTTTTAGACATCAAAACAACACAACTGATGAAGCATTCTTTACTTCTATTTCTATGCAGCTGGCTGTTAGCCGGATCACTCCAGGCCCAATTACCGGACGGCTCTATAGCACCGGATTGGACACATAATGACATTTATGGGAATAGCCACAACCTGTACAGTCTACTGGATCAGGGCAAGATGGTTGTCCTCAAGTTTTCGGCCACATGGTGTGGTCCGTGCTGGAATTATCTGCAAACCGGAGCTCTGGAAACCTTTTGGAATGAGCACGGACCGAACGGGAGCAATGAAGCTCAGGTATTTTACATTGAAGCGGATCAGAATACCGGCATGGCGGACCTCCTGGGTCAGACGTCCTCATCTCAGGGCAATTGGGTAGCTGCAATACCCTTTCCGATCATTGACCTCCAGTGGGGAGAGAATACAGATAATGATTACCAGATTGCGTATTACCCAACGCTCTATGCCGTATGTCAGGACAGGAAAATTTATGAACTCGGACAAGTTCCGGCCTGGAGATGGGCAGAATTCTTACAGAGTTGTGCATTGAGTGGTGAAGTCTCCAACATTGAAGAAGCCATTTGTTACGGCGACGGATCCGCTACGATTCTTTCTTCCGGTGGTGTCAACCCGATTACCTATAGCTGGAACAACGGGCAAACCGGTCCCGTATTGAATAATGTGGGGGCCGGCACCTACTCCGCCACCATAACGGAAGCAAATGGCCGCACCGTTGAAGTCTCAGATATCGTTATTACAGGTGCATCTCAACCCATTACCCTGGCTGAAAGCCAAATCAATCCTGTCCTCTGCAATGGTTCCTCTACCGGTGGTGTTGAGGTGACCCTTCAGTATGGTGTACCGCCCATGTCATACAGTTGGAGTAATGGCTCCCAGAGTCAAAACCTGACAAACGTTTCTGCGGGAGGCTATTCATTACAGGCAACAGATGGAAATGGTTGTACGTATTCCGGTGCCTTCACAGTTACACAACCTCCAGCCTTGACAGCTGATCCGGAAGCAACAGCCGAATATTGCGATCAGGTCAATGGTGTCATTCAACTCGATATCGCAGGTGGGGTAGGCGGTTACTCGGTATCTGCCAGTAGTGGTACGGTAATCGGATTTTCAATCTATGACCTTGCCGCGGGAAATGTTCAGGTTTTTGTAGAAGACAATAACGGTTGTATCTGGAGTGAAACTGTTGGAATAGAATATGTACCTGAACATGACGTTTATTTTTCCTCCAACCCGCAGATATCCTGTGCACAACCCACCACAACGATCATCGGATATGTCAATGGTGGAAGCGCCGACTATTCATTTGAGTGGACAACTGTTGATGGAAATATTGTAGGTCCTAATAACTTTCAGGACGTCTTAGTAGATCAGGCAGGCCAGTACACGTTAGCCGTGTTTGATTTGACCACAGGATGTTATGTCGAAAATTCTATTGCCGTCACTGCCGACATCGTCCCACCTTCAGTTCATGCTGGTGAAGACGCTCCTATCAGTTGTGAAAATCAGAACCTGACATTGCAGGGTACCGGAGACGCAGGAAATACAGTATCATGGACAACCCTGAATGGAAACATCGTTTCCGGTGGAGATACGTATACACCTTTGGTAGATGCCCCTGGGCAATATATACTCCTGGTCATGGATCCTTCCACACAATGCACGAATACGGATACCGTGACCATTGTAAATAACTTTGATCCTGCCGAAGCCTCCTACCACTACACCAGCGGTGGACTTACCCTGGCTGTGACCAGTACCTCTACCGGCAGTAATCTGAGCGGATGGATGTGGTCCTTTGGAGACGGTAGTTCTTCCGCAGAGCCGAATGCTGTACATACCTTTGCTGAAGCTGGTATATATGAAGTATGTCTGAGTGTGGAAAACGGCTGCGGCACAAGTCAGACCTGTCAGCAAGTCGAAGTGACGACCTCAGGAAGCGTCCTCACTGTACTGGCAGAAATACATCATGTCGTATGCTTTGGTGAACAAAACGGCAGTATTTCGATAATGGTCAATGGAGGTTCAGGCAATTACACGTATTCCTGGACTGCACCTGATGGCTCCACCTATGATACTCCATCGATTGCAGATCTGCCAGCCGGTGTATATCAGCTCGTCATATCGGATGATGAAGGCAATATTTTCATTGATGAGTTTGTTGTGATTCAGCCTGAACTTGTCGTTCTGGAAAGTGTCACCATCATCGACAATGTTTGCTTTGGTGAATCGAATGGTTCAGCCTCCATAGAGCTCACGGGAGGAATTCAGCCCTATACCTATTTATGGAGTACCGGACATACTGATTCCAATACCATTGACGAATTGGCTGCCGGGGAATATGGCTGTACCATCACGGATCAAAATGGCTGCCTGTATACCGTAGAAGTTGAAATCACCGAACCGGAAATACTTGCAGCAGAACATATCAATGTTGTAGATCCTTCCGGTGCCGGCCACTCTGATGGTAGTATTAGCATTGAAGTATCCGGTGGAACAGCGCCATATGCAGTAACCTGGAATAATGGTATGACAGGAACTGATATTTCAGGACTTCCTGTCGGTTCATATACGTATACGATTGTAGATGCCAAAGGTTGTGTACTTGCGCTTCAGGAACCTATAGTGTTGGGCATTGTATCAACGACGACGACCAATTGGGCAGCTTATATCACCATACGGCCAAATCCTTCAAATGGCAATGCGCTGGTGCAATGGAATGGATTGGAGTGGCACACCAGTGGCACGTTGACGTTGCTGAGCTCTGCCGGTCAGCAGTTAGCCATGCGCCAGATTGCATCAGGCAACGGACAGTGGGATTTGTCATCTCAGGGATTGTCCAGTGGTGTTTACATCGTCATGCTGAGATCACAGGATCAAGTGGTGCCCTTTAAATTGGTCGTGATGTAACGTAGCATACGATATATGTCAAGTGTTTGACGCTCATCGTTGATACTTGACAGGAAATAAAAAAGCCTGATGATCACTCATCAGGCTTTATCGTTTGGACTTCTTCCAGATTAAACTGCAGGAGGAGTAACTTTAGGTGGCCTTCCAGGGCCTCTTCCTGAAGCTTTCTTAGCTACTGCTTTTCTAGCAACTTTCTTACCTGAAACAGGAGGTCTGCCTGGTTTGCTGGTTTTCTTAGCAGCAGTTTTCTTAGCGCCGGGTTTCGGGCCACGCTTGGCACCAGTAGCTTTGGCAGCAGCTTTCTTAGCGCCTGGCTTCGGGCCACGCTTGGCACCAGCTTTTTTAGCGCCGGGTTTGCGGCCACGTTTGGCGCCGGTTGCTTTGACAGCAGCCTTACGGCCTTTCTTTCTGCCGGGCTTGCGACCGCGTTTTGCGCCGGTAGCAGTAGCACCACCACCAGAGCTTAATTTGTTGAGCACCCAGTCCGCTACGCGCTTACGGGTGTCAGCATCAAGACCTTTCAGTGCGTCAAACACGTCTGACATGGCCTTCAATTCAGGATCATTCATCATGATACGTTTAATTAGGTAAATAAATTAGTTAAATGTGAATGTACTTCAAACCGGAATTGAAAATAAAATCTTCAATCCAAATTCCCAGCAAAGGTAGTGCCAATTAAATTAATCCCCTTAAAAATATTATGCGGCGGGCAAGTCGTGAGAAAATAGGTTTATTTGATATTCTCAGAACGTAATTATTCATCTCTCCGGTTGTTGGAGCAAACTATAACAACAGCAAATCATGCCCCGATTGTTGGAGCAAACTCTAACAACATCAAATTGCTGTTGCAGGAGTTTGCTCCTGCAACCGGGAAGCTACCCTGGAAATAGAGAAGGATCCAGTCCCGGAATAATGCGAAGTGCGTTTTGATAGTATATTTTTCTGAGCACCTCATCTTCCAGTTGCAGGCCATACATACGCCAGAAAGCGTGATATCTTTTGTAATAGGGGAAGTACTCATCCGCGGTTTCCAGCACTCTGAAATAGGTGTGATACTCCTCTGGAACGTAGGCATCTTTTCCAAAAAGGATTCGGTTCTGATACCGTGTGAAAAATGCTTTTGCCTGACGGGGTTGTCGGCCCAACTCAGCGATGACGGCTCCAAACTCGATATACATATTGGGCATTTCATCCAGTAACATGGAAAGGGTATCGAGGTGATGTGCAAACCAGCCGAAATGTGCATTTATAAAAATGGTATTGGGGTGGCGGCGAATAACATCGTGCTGCTCCCCAATGATGGTGGACCAGGGTGCAGGATCCTCATTATTTCGCTTTCGTCCGGGACGTAATTTTAATTCGAGCCATCGTTCATTCAGGCTGTCCAGTGGCTCCCAAAATGGTTTAGGATCTGCAGCATGGATCAGTACTGGTATCCGGAGTGCAGCGCACTTACGCCAGACGGCATCCAATTTAAGATGATTTAACGGGATTCGGTTTCCAGATGAATCTTTGTTAAACATGCCTTGACTCTTATACAATTTGAGGCCTTTCGCACCAGCATGTACATCATGCTCTAATTGGGCCAGTGTATTCTCCACCCAGTCGGATTCATCAATCGACCTTAATTCGATATTGGTGAAAACCACCAGACGTGAAGCATATTTCTGAGAATCGATGCTCTGCGTCATACCCTGGAGAATCCGTCCACCACGACCACTCAGATTCACATTGACCGCCATATTTAATTCATCCATTTCACGTACCAACTTTGACAGATCGGCTTTCTGCATATCCCAATGATGGCTGTGCACATCTACAAACGGGTATTTGGCGCGGGTGATGGGATGCTCTGGAACGACAAGCGTTGAGGGGGGGTCATAGGCCTCGAAGTCCATGTTAATTTCCAGCGGTGCATTTTGCTGACTCATGAGAGACATGGATACAAAGAGGAGGGCGATCACAAAAATAAATACGTGCATAGGTGGTATAGATTCAAAAACCGATTATCTGCATACAAATATAAGTGGGCAAAGGTTGTCAAGGATGGAGCAGATGCATCAAAATCTGGTTAATTCAAATAAACTTTTTGGCTACATTTGGGATATGAATCTATTTTTCCCTTCCCGATCAGAACCCCTTTCTATAAACAAAAGGGGTGTTTGCCTGGCCCTGATTTTTGGTACGCTTCTTATATCCGGATATCTTAACGGGCAGACCTATTTTACGGCGGAAGAGAGTTTTGCCGTCAAGTTGGGAACAACCAGACCCCTTCGGGAATCAGCCAACATGCCTCTGACGGACCCGGAAAAACTTAAGGATCGAAAACTACATAAGCCCAGGATTATTCCCAATTTTGGAGGACGCCGTACGCTTACAACGCATAGACCGGATGCCCTTCCACAAGGCGCCGACCCCCTGGCAGATCTTTCAGGTCATCGTACTCTTATGAATACGATTCTTCCCTTGATCAATGTGGAAGGAATACCTCAGTCGGCTTCCGGAGCTACACCTCCGGATGTAAATGGTGATGTGGGTAAGGATTATTATGTTGAGATTGTCAATGCGACCTTATTCAGGGTATATGACAAAGCCGGAATTCCAGTCAGTGGGGATATCCGGGCCAACACCATCTGGAGTCAGGTACAGCAATCGTCTGCAGGTGATCCCATCATACTGTACGACCAGGAAGTAGACCGTTGGTTTTTAACCGAATTTCCCTCCAACAACAGAGTATTGGTGGCAATTTCACATACTGGAGATCCGCTGGGAAGTTGGGATGCTTATGCTTTTCAAACGCCCCGATTTCCGGACTTTCCGAAATATGGCATCTGGCCCGATGCATATTATCTGACCACAAATGAATTTGGAAACAATTTCCCGATTTACGCTATCAACCGGGAAGATATCCTCGCCGGAGCACCGATGGCACGTATACAGCGTCTTACGGTTCCTAAAATTGGTGCCGTATCTTTTGAAGTTGGCCAACCTGTGGACTGGGATGGACTTACACCACCACCGCCCGGGAGTCCGGGTCTGGTCGTGAAACTCAATGACGACGACTGGGGTTCTACCCAACAAGATGAAATAATCCTATATAAAATATTTACCAACTGGGATACGATGGCCCTGTCCCGGATTGAGGTCACCTCGTTGCCTGCAACACCATTTGATACCGATGGGTGTCAGCTTGAAAATACCGGAGGTTTTTCATGTGTGCCCCAACCTAATCAACAGGGCATAGATGGTGCTCAATGGATTATCACCAACAAAGCCCAGTATCGGAATTTCGGAACACACGAATCTTTTGTGATGTGCTTTATGGTAGATGTCACCGGGGATAATGTGGCGGGTATACGATGGATGGAAATGCGGAAAACAACTGAAGCCGACTGGCATATTTTTCAAGAGGGTACAATCGGATCTGATGATGGCATTCATCGTTTTATGTCCTCGATCGGCATAGATGGTATGGGAAATATCGGACTGGCCTATTCCGTTTCCGGTTACACCAAATTTCCTTCACTTCGCTATACAGGGCGATATGCTACCGACCCTCCTGGTGTCATGTCATTTGAGGAATTCGAATTTGCATCGGGTAGTGGCAGTCAGGGATTTGATCGTTTCGGTGACTATGCTTCCATGTCTGTGGATCCTTCAGATGATGCGACGTTTTGGTTTGCCGGCCAGTATATGCCTTCTAACAATCAATGGGGGACCCGGATCGTGGCGTTCAAAGCACATCGTGATACCACCGATGTTTTCCCTGTACGACTGGAAACTCCGGTGAATGATAATATCCTTGGAGAGCAGGAAGTCCGGATAGCCATTCTGAACCGGGGCCTTCGCTCCGTGGCTGATTTCAGTGTCGGATATCAGTTCAATGAAGGAAACTGGGTGACCGAAGCAGCGGGAGTCGATAGTTTACGCATCGATGAGACGCTGCTATACACTTTTTCTGTACCGGTATTGCTGGAAAATCCGGGTGTGTATCCAATCCGTATCGCTACATTTCTGGATGCGGACGATAATGCACTGAATGATACCCTTTCCCTTGTCATCCATAAGTATGCTTCGCGGGATGTGGTGCTGGAATATATTCCGCGGAGTGATGAAGGAGCGTTATGTGCCCAAAGTGCGGATCATGGTCTCTACATACGGAATAACGGTTTTGAAACCATCACCTCCCTTGCTCTGCAAATTGTGCTCAACGGTATTCCGGTTGACACGATTGCATGGAGTGGTAACCTGGCTTTTCAAGCTGAAATTGAGTATGTATTTACAACGCCTGATCTGACAGAGGGCAGCAATATCATAGCCGTAAGTGTGCTGGAAGTCAATCAGGAATCCGATGAAGTACCGACGAATAATGAGCCTGAATGGATGCTTGTAGCCTTCACTGAAGGTAAGACCTTTTCCCTTTCGTTGAAAACGGACAATTTCCCAAATGAAACCACCTGGCAATTGAGCGATGAACAACAAAATATCATCGCTTCCGGAGGGCCCTACGCCGTGCCACAATCCTTTCATTTTTCAAGCTTTTGTCTAAATCCGGAGAGGTGTTACCTCTTTACCATTTTTGATGCATATGGTGATGGTATGAATCAGGGGCCCAAAGGTTATTTTGAAATTACCAATCACCATGGGCAGGTGGTGGCGAGTCTGAGTCGTCCTAATTTTGGAAGTCAGTCATCCAATCAGTTTTGCGTGACAGATACTTGTATGCTGACTGTTATGGCCGGTGTGAGTCATACCTCCGATCCTGAAAACATTGATGGGGTGATTATGGCTGAATCCATAAACGGTCTTGGCCAAATACGGTATAGTCTGGATGGAGGCATGACATTGCAATCATCCGGTTTATTTTCCGGATTGACACCAGGCGTGTATACCGTTTTAGCGTTGGATGATGCCGGGTGTTCCGCAACCATAGTGGTGGAAATTCTCGGCTGCCAGTTACAGGCTATTATATCTACTGTGCCTGCATCCGGCGGAGACGTTGGGGAGATCCATGTCACCACATCCGGTGCAAACGGTCCTGTTACGTATAGTTTGCAAGGTGGGGCTTTCGGTCAGGATTCGAGTTTTGTCATGCTCGAACCAGGTCTCTATATCGTCACGATCCGTGATAGTTTGGGTTGTACAGTAAAGGATACCGTTGAAGTTTCGGTCAACGTCAGTATGTCCTCCATTCCAGGCGAGCATTTTATCCGGATTTCACCTAATCCGGGAAAAGACCGTTTCCTGATAGAGGCCCGTTTTACCCATGATGGGGTATTTACAGATTTCACCCTAATGAGTCCAGCCGGTGAAATCTTGCACCATGGTAGTGTGGTGCGCTATGACGAAACGTATCATGGTGAACTGTATTTAGGAGCCTATCCTTCCGGTCTGTATTATGTGGTCTTTCGTCCGGGTCAGCACCTGATTGTACAGCGTATTTTCAAGGTCGAATAACCCCTATGGCCTTTCTAAAATATGCAGATGATGCTGCCATCCGGGTGAAGATTACTGAACTTTTTGAATACAGAAAGCTAACCGCACTGCTTCACATGAGTGGCCTGGATGCCGATCCAGTCTTTGTCGGACAATTGCATGACCTTCAATTTCAGATTTATCAGCTGGATGCCTATCTCGAAAGCCAGTGGATTTTAGATCCCAAAATACTAGCCCTGCGATGGGCCAGTATGCATGATGCACTCTCCGTTTTCTACCCATCCAAAAAGAAACAGGAAAAACTGTTCCGCGAAATCCGGGTATATGAAGCCATTGAGAAAGGGATGCGGAAAGACTGTTGGCCGACACGCGTATCGTTTAAAAAGTTCTACACCACCAAATCATGTGATGTGCGGCTGATTCGCATGTTGATCTATGCTGCGGCGCCTTCCCTGAAAAAATCATGGCCGGTCAATGCCTGGGTGTATTATGACCGGATCACTGAGATCAACGATGACATCTGCGATGTGCCGGAAGACTTGCTGACCTATAATGGCAATCGGTTTTTAATATCGATACTCCGGAAAAGCATTTCACGATCGCACCAATTATACAACAGATACTTACAGAAAGTCACCCGGGCAGCCCAACGTTATTTTTCTAAAGCCGGGAAGCATCCAAATACCGAACAGCTGTATGTATGGACGATGACCAGAGCCGATGAAACAGAGGCATTGCTAAGGGCCAGAATGACAGAAATCGAACCAGAAATCTACGCACAGTCTGTTCTTCTGGAACATATGCAGTAAGAACATTTGTCCAAAAGAATGGTATGAAGTCTTTTGGCTAGAATTGATAGCCTATAGTCGCCATCCATCTGGAAGAGCGACCCTTCAGCTCCATACTTTGATCACCGATGTAGGCATGATCGGCATAATTGTTAAAATCCATTTGCCAGTCCATTCCGATACGCACATTAGAAATCCGTGCCCCAATACCCGTATGCCAACCAAATCTAAATTTTTTAAGATCCTGATGGTAGCCTGTGATTTGGTCTAGCTCTGTGGAATGGCGGATGACCCATTGGGGAACAAATCCGCTGTTAACATCTATGGCGCCCAATTGTACGCCTAATGAAACGGGAAACTGTAACAAATTCATGCGCTCGGTATATTGAGTAGCCTGATCTGTCCGGCCATTGCCTACATAGGTGTATTTGATATCATAGTCAGATTGTCGGGTCGTGAACAAGGCATCTGTCGTCAGGAAAAATGGATGGAAATCGAGTCGTGTTCCAAGACCGACAGCGTAGGATGCATTTACCCGTGCAAGATCAAAACGAAATTCATCCTTGGCACTTGACCGATTGACAAAAATGTGGTGGCCTGCAGGTGTCTGCTGGGGAGAAACACCAGCGGTGAAATGCATAGACCATTGAGCTGAAAGGGCAGGGGAGAAGAATATATGGATAACAAGGAGAATGGCAATACTAGTGCGGGTGTACATGGCAGGGTTTATTGGATAAATGAAATAGTAATGTGCTCGTGTGGCCTAAACGTCAGGATTCACGACTATCGTTCATGAAATGAAAAATAGTAGGGTTATTTACTATACTTTAACACTTGGTAAACAACAGCGAAATAAGGAAAAACGGTCTGGCTCAGAAAGAAAAACCCAGGGAAGCAATAAAACGGTTATTATTTGTCGCAAAATCAAACTTGCGGCCAAAAAAAGTTATTTCTTCACCTAATGAGGAGAAGTTGCCTTCAAATCGCACATCGATATGAATTTTCCAGAGATCCAGTCCAACACCCGCCTGCCAACCCCAAGTTAGATCCTTTACTAAGGCATTGAAATCAGGATATTTGTCAAACCCACTGTCATCAGACAAATGCAAATGGCCTATGGGCCCGCCGCCTAAACGAACCGGGCCGGTTTTCAAGCCCAGTATAAGGGGAAAATCCAATTGACGATAGGAATCTCTGAATACATCAGATCCACCACCAGGGGTAAAAATAGAATCCACTCTGTAATCTGTGCTTGAGGAATTGAACAGGACTTCAGGTTGAAAGAAGAACCCTCCGATCTGTACTTGAACGAAGGCGCCTCCATGTACACCATATCGGGCATCCTGTACTGCAATTTTGTAATAATTTTCACCTGATGGCAGGGTGACCAGGATGTCTTTGGGGGTAATATCAGGGGTAGAGGCCCCGAACTTTATGCCCGGGCGTACTTGAGCTACAGACGCTTCCGTAGTGAGAAGGATGCCAGATATCAACCCCAATAGCCAAAAAAACCTGCTTATCATATCAGAAATGTGATGCCAAAGGTAACGCCTTATTTCGTGGCAGATTATACCAATGGGGCTGGTTATCGTAACTTTAACCTTCAATTAATATATAGCATTGTGGATCATGGAGCAGGACAAGCTGGTTGTGGAGTATATCGGAAGTTATCAGCAAGCAAGGCAATGTCCGGATATGAACCTGCCTGAGTACTGTTTTATAGGACGTTCAAACGTGGGGAAATCTTCCATTATCAATTATGTTACGGGGGTAAATGAAATCGCCCGAACCTCCAAAAAGCCGGGAAAAACGCAATCTATTAATTTGTTTCGCGTAAAAGACACCCCGGAATGGGCTATAGCAGATCTGCCAGGCTATGGATACGCCCAGGTATCCAAATCAACCCGGGGAGCCTGGTCTGCCCTCATTGACGGATATATTGGTACTCGCGAAAACCTGGTGTGTACCTTTCTTCTGATTGATATCCGGCATATTCAACAGGAGAATGACCGGCAGTTTATGAACCATCTCGGCCAGAATGGCATACCCTTTTGTATTCTGTTTACCAAATCAGACAAATTAAAAACGGTAGAACTCCAGAATGCCCTTGTAGCTTATCAACAAGCCATCCTCGAAGAATGGGAGGAAATGCCTCCCTTTTTTGTTACCAGTAGTGTCGCCAAATTGGGCCGGATGGAGGTGCTGGACTATATTCATCAACTGAATACTATCTTTTCAAGCCAACACCCTCGGGACAACGAATGAAAATTTACCCGCCACTCATGCCCAATATCCGGGACTGGCCTATTCATAAACTCTATGAAGACCGGGATGGCCTCATTGAAACTGTCGATCGGCTGACGGTAGAACACATTGTCGAAAAGCATGGTGATCGTATAGGGGATCTGATCTCCAGAGTATGCTATCTGGAACTAATCCGTCTCAAGGAAAACCGCTGGAAAGTCGATCCCCCAAATGAAGAACAATTCTGGAAACGGATCCGCAATGAAGTCCAGACCCATGAAAGTTTAAGACCAGATCTCCGGCAGGAACAAAACAAAGAGATACTGAAGCGGATCATTCACCGCTATACAACTGAGATCGCCGGCAATTTCAAGGAAAGTACGTTTGTTTTTGCCCGTAAATTTCTAACTCTGTTTTTCAGGCGGCTCCTCAATGCCGCTGCCGGCAAAAATATCAGACGACTTTGGACGTCAAAATATAAACTCTACGAGCGAATCAAATTGCGGGGTGATGTAGATCATGTGCGAAATATGTTTCAGCACGGGACCGTCGTCGTACTACCAACCCACCTCTCCAATCTCGACAGCATATTGATCGGGTATGCCCTTGATGCGGTAGTGGGTTTGCCCGCTTTTGCCTACGGGGCGGGTCTCAACCTGTATGAGTCAGAGATCTTTGCCTATTATATGACACGACTTGGTGCTTACCGGGTGGATCGGAGAAAGAAAAATCCCATCTACCTGGACAGCCTTAAGATCATGTCACAGGTCATGCTCGAACGGGGCACCAATAGTCTGTTCTTCCCCGGAGGTACACGATCCAGATCCGGTGCTATCGAGCGTGAACTGAAGTATGGATTGTTGAATTCTCTGCTGTCTGCCCAACGATCCATTTTTCAGCACGGAGGTCAGCAAAAGATTATCGTTGTACCTCTGATCATAGGATATCACTGTACACTCGAAGCCCAAAGCCTGATATCGGGGTATCTGAAATCCACCGGTGAAGAAAAGTATACCGGTTCAGGCAGAAAAAATCTACGTCTGCGTAACCTGTTGTCTTTTTCCTGGAAATTCTTTTCCCAATCCAGCGAGATCCATCTGTCCTTTGGCGAACCTATGGACGTGCTGGGCTACAAATTGGATGCGCAAGCCAATAGTGTGGATGACCGGGGACAACATGTCAACATTCAGGAATTCTTTTCACTGCATGGCCAGATCGAAGCCAACCGGCAACGTGAAGCGGTATACACCCGTAAGTTGGCGGAGAAAGTCGTAGACAATTATGAACGGTATTATGTCGTGCTCACCAGTCACCTCGTCGCGTTTACAGCGTTCAACATCCTGGTGAAGATGTTTCCCTCGATGAACCTCTTTGCCTTGTTACGATTACCTGTTGACATGCTGACGATTCCCATCTCCCTCTTCCGTCAGACCTTTGAGCAATATCTTCAGATCCTGCGCCAATTGGAAAAAGAAGACAAGATCCTCCTGCAGGCGGAACTCCATACGCTGGAGATCGACGCCATGATCCGGCATGGCATCAAGTATCTCGGATCATTCCATGCCATCTGGCCGGTGAAAGCAGACAACCGCGATAACATAGTAGCCCGTAATCCGATGTTGGTCTATTACTATCACAACCGACTGTCCGGGTTTCATCTGGAGGATAAAATCACCTGGAACATGGATGAAATCCATGCTGCACAATTGCGCCTGCAGGAAACTACGTAAAACCTACGTCAGCATGCATTTTATCATCCTGGATCTGGAGGCTACCTGCTGGCAAGGGAATAGTATGGACCGCGAGCAGGAGATCATTGAACTTGGGGCTTATCGGGTCAATGGCTACAGGGATTGGATCGATCATTTTCAATCTTTCGTCAAGCCGGTTCACTATCCTCGCTTGTCACCCTATTGTACCGATCTGACCGGGATCACACAAGAGCAGGTCAGCAAAGCCCGGACATTCGGACCAGTCTTTTCCCTTTTCGAAGACTGGTATTTTAAACTGGATGAACCCCATATCCTGTGCACCTGGGGGGCAAAGGATATTGAACTCCTGCAGGCTGAATGTAACCGGCACCATCATGACATTGAATTTATGCCCCGCTGTATCAATCTCAAAGCCCAGTATGCGGGGATCCACCATCTACCCAAAGAAGTCGGACTCCTCAAGGCGCTGGCGTATAGTGACATCGAATTTGAAGGATCCCATCACAGGGCACTGGATGATGCATACAATACATCCCGGCTATTTCTGCAATATCTGGACAGATGGCAGTATTAATGAAATGAAGAGTCTGCCCATTCCAACTTACTGGTTTTCTCTCCGTCGACTAATCCAACGCGTTTGTAGATGTATCCGGTCAGGTAAGCAACCTTCACATAAAATTTAAGTCTTCAAGGCGTTAATACGACATATCCACCGTGATACCTTCACCCTGAAAAGTAGAGTTTTTTCATACTAATCTGGTCTTTTGTTAAAGGAAGCTAAGAAGTTAGCTTCCTTTTTTCATTTCGCTCCCATGTATCTTTACGGAAGATGGAGCGTACGATACAACTCGAAAGGATGTTGTCCGAATGGGGGCAATGGCAATTGATTGATGTCAGATCTCCTGGTGAGTATGCTGCAGGCCATATTCAAGGTGCAGTCAATATTCCCTTGTTTTCGGATGAAGAGCGTTCGAGAGTAGGGACGCTCTATAAACAGGTCTCCCCTGAAGTTGCGTTTCGCGAAGGACTCCAGCTCGCCGGAGCCAATTTGACCCGACTTCTCGATGAGGTCAGTGCCCTACGCAAAGAGACTGGAAAGATGTTACTGGTCCATTGCTGGCGAGGAGGCAAACGCAGCCAGGCAGTTCAATGGTTATTCTCTTTTGCCGGTATTGAAGCAGACCGATTGGAAGGTGGGTATAAGTCCTTCCGCCAGTATCTACACTCGTATTTCTCCTATCTACCTTTTACATTGAAAATCATCGGAGGCTGTACCGGTGCCGGAAAAACCGAAATCCTGCAGATCATGGAGAGCAAAGGGGCTCAAGTCATCGATCTGGAAAGGTTGGTGTGTCATAAAGGGAGTGCCTTTGGCGCTATCGGAGAAGCACCACAGCCAACAACAGAACAGTTCGAAAATGATCTTTTCTTCCACTTTCACTCCTTTAATCCAACTCTGCCAGTTTGGTTGGAAAATGAATCCCGGAGTATCGGTAAGGTGCATCTCCCCGAAGGTATATGGCAACATATGCGGAAATCCAAACTGTATACGATCGAAGTGGATGAGGCGATACGATTGGAACGGGTTCTGCGCTATTATGCTACAGATACAGATATCCAACATCTCAAATCCAGTTTCGAGAGAATCAGAAAACGAATTGGTGGTGCTGATCTGCGACAAGCAATCGAGGCTTTAGATCAACAGGACCTCAGGAAAGCTGCATCTATTGCGTTACACTATTATGATAAAACCTATATGTATCAGATCGGTCAGTGGACTGGTGAAGCGGTGGTTACAGTACCCCAATGCCATGATCCTGAAGAGGCCGCAAACCGACTATTGAGAATGAGTTGAAATACAAAATATTGTATTTCATATTTTTATAAAGCTTATTTACAAAATATTTGTAATGAAAAAAGATGCTATTAAACTCACACAGTATAGTCATGGGGCCGGATGCGGGTGTAAAATAGCGCCTGCTGTTCTGGACGAAATTCTGAGTGCTGCGGGGCAGATGGCATCCTTTCCTGGATTGTTGGTTGGAAATGAAGAGCGGGATGATGCGGCTGTTCTGGATCTGGGAGATGGCTCGGCGATCATCAGTACAACGGATTTTTTCATGCCTATTGTCGATGATCCTGAAACGTTTGGTCAGATTGCTGCAACGAATGCGATCAGTGATGTTTACGCTATGGGTGGCAAGCCTTTAATGGCGATAGCGATATTGGGATGGCCGGTAAATATGCTTTCTGCTGAGCTCGCGGGAATAGTCGTACGAGGGGCACAAAAGGTTTGTCATGCAGCTGGGATACCATTGGCAGGTGGTCACAGTATTGATACACCTGAACCGATTTTCGGACTGGCGGTGACGGGAAGAGTACAACTGGACCATATCAAGCGAAACCGGGGTGCACAGGTGGGGGATTTGCTTTTTCTGACTAAACCTTTAGGAATTGGCATTTGGAGTACGGCCTTGAAATTGGAAAAACTCTTACCGGGACATTCAGGGATTGCTGAGACGACTATGTTACAACTTAATCAGATAGGGGAGCGGTTTGGGAAAATTCGCGGTGTACATGCGATGACGGATGTGACCGGCTTCGGTCTGGCGGGGCATTTACTGGAAATGTGCAGGGCCAGTGATGTTTCTGCGCACATCGAAGTACAGAAGATTCCTTTGCTTCATCCGGCTCTATTTGACTACATACGTCAGGGTTGCGTTCCTGCCGGGTCAGGAAGAAATTTTACTGGCACCCAAGGAGAAGTGCTTGTCGAGCATCCCGAATGGCGTGATATCGTGTGTGATCCACAAACCAGTGGAGGATTATTAATAGCTGTTGATCCTGATGCAGCGGATGAAATGAAAAGTTTGCTTCGAGCCGAAGGCTTACCTGATGTGCCCATTGGATCGATCCTAGAAAAGGGAACGCCGATTATCCAATTCATTGTAGATGGATCAAACGAAGTCTGAATCCAGCGGCCCGTCCTGATTTCGTTTTTTGAGCCATTTCTGCCATCCTTTGTCTTCCAGATTGGCGTAGTGCTCCATAAAGCCGCATCGGGTGCAAACATACCGGTCGTAAAATCCGAAGGACGTTCCCCATTTGGATAGCTGTACTGCACTCGTGGTAGAGGTAGAGGAAAACGCTTTGATTCTGGCTATATCCACACAGTTACACTTAGGGCAGATATGAGTCTGTTTCATGCCGGAGACTGAAATGGTTATCGATCAGGATGAATTATGCTATTTAACATAATATAAGTTATGGGAATAATTATTTTGCTTTTCCGATATCCACCAGATACATAAAGCCCTCATCACCGTGTTCTTCTTCATTGGTGATCAGTACGGTACGTTCATCGTAAAACAGAACCGTCTCCGTTTGAAGCGTCACATCCAGATCAATCCTCCGGGCCGAACCTGAGAAAAAATGGCTGGAAGGTTGGGGATCAAAAATCAGTAGAAAAGCCTGGTAACGGCCGCGGTTCATCCGGTATCCAATGAGTGCCAGTTCATGCCCCTGATCCGTCGAACGGATGTCAGCTCCGGTCACTAAGCCTTTGGCATCAAAACGTCCCATCCAAATAGCAGGATAATGGCCTGGAGTTTTGGGTAAACGGTAGAAGTCTGTCTGCTGATCTCCACGATTTTTTGTAAACAGGTACAAACTGTCACCCAGACTGACCATGGCTTCACAGTCAAAATTGTGTGATCTGGATGGATTGTATTCATCTTGCTCCGGATAATAAAACGAAATACGTTCGGCTCCTACCTCGGTTGCAGTCATCAAACCGGACTTTGGAACACGATAAATCGCCAGATCCTTTCTAAAGCCGCTATTATTGCCGGTATCCCCAATATATATATACTCGTCATCATCCGCTAGTTCCTCCCAATCCCGATTGGTAGCCCCCAGCACCTGAATGGTGCGTAACGGGATATCCGGGTTCAGACTGAAGAGATAGAGTTCGGCAGGATTTCCACTATCATTCAGGCCCAGATACAAATCATGGTCCAGCAGGATCAGACCTGAACTTTCATTCATTTCGGGTGGCAGGGGCTGTAATGGTTTTAAGGCTGTATTGGAGGACCCTACTGCTGCGCAGGCCACCATAACAGCCATCGAAATAAATAAACTAAAGCCGATCACATTCATCATCTTATATCTATACCAGGTGTCTGCAAAATAGGATTAAGTTGGCAATTGTAAGTCCGTACGAATAAAACCGTGAATAAAGAAAATCGTTCCTTTGCTTCGATATGTCCATTCAACTATGACCTGGAGCAATCGCATACTCGATTATCATTTTAACCTGCATCCCTCCATTTTATTGCCCGAGGATGTGGAGTGGCTCTTGCCATATCGTGATAGGCGTACTCAGCAATGCATGACCGATTTCTACGGAATGTACTTTCAGGATACGCATCCACGTACTTTTATTTTGGGGATCAATCCCGGGCGTTTCGGAGCAGGTCTCACCGGTGTTCCCTTTACGGATCCGGTTCGGCTTGAACAGATTGGCATTCCAAACGACTTTTCTAAAAAGCAGGAATTGTCCAGTGTATTCGTGTATGACATGATTGCGGCGTTTGGAGGATGTGAAGCATTTTATACGCGATTTCACATAACCTCGCTCAGTCCATTGGGTTTGATCCGAAAAGGAAAAAACTTCAATTACTACGATGACCCTGCGATGGCGATGGCTATCCGGCCTTTTATCATCGCGAACATTACGGCACAACTCGCATTTGGTGGAGACCGCTCTGTGGTATACTGTCTCGGTCAGGGAAAAAATTATTCGTATCTCCGCAAACTCAATGAGGAATATCAATGGTGGGAGAGGATCGTCCCCCTACCCCATCCGCGCTGGGTCATGCAATACCGTCTCCGCGAAAAGGAGCAATACATTCAATTGTATCTGGAGGCATTCCGAAATGTATAAGGTCGCTGTACACGTATCAGTATACCTCCAGTTGGGTCTGTTGGAATAGAAAAGGTTTGCTCTATTATCCTGCCCGACATGTTCCTCCCTTTCTCTGCCTGTCTTTTTAGGGTTGCTGTACCATCAACCTGGACAGCCAGACACCTTCTTCTGTAACAACTCGTACCATATACATACCCGCGGGAATATCTTTGAACTTCATCATGTGCTCAGCTTCCTGCACCTGATCATGGGCTATGATTTTGCCGTCGAGCGTATACAATGTGGCTGAGTGCATGGTTAAATCGCTGATCAATCGAAAGTCTCCGGATGTGGGATTTGGAAACATCTGGATAGCGGAGTTGTCCAGCAACTCTATGCCGTCGATCAGTATATAGATATACAGTGCCAGTATCTGATACCCGGATGTGTAGGGAAAACTATTGTCAAACTGAGTGCCGATGCCCGTTACTCCGATCCAGGCCCCCGGATGAAAATCATCGGATCCGAGACCAATATTGGCATCAGCATCTACCCGAATCAGAATCGTGTATTCGCCTAAGAAGGTAGTATAAATCGTAAAGCCTCCAGCGCTTACGTTGCTCACACTATCGACATGCAGTGAGTGCGCATAGACATAACTGCCTTCATCCTCTTCGGTGACCTCAAATAATTCACGAGGGCTCACCAGTGGTACACCTGTCGACAGGACCTCGATATCATCCGGAATGATCTCGAGCAGTCCGTTGAACTGATCGATGGTCCCGGAAACACGCAATGCATCACCCTCTGTTACCGTATAGGCCAACGGGGTGAATGCAAAGACATTGATTCCCATATTAGCACTGTTGATCACATAGAAGGAATAACCGGAGGGCTGAAAGTTAACACCGTGTACAACACCGGTTATCCGAGTAGGTACGCCATCAAAAAGCGCCACACCATTGTCATTGACCAATCGCAAGGCGGACAGCGGGAAGTCCGTATACTGCAACGGATCGTATACATATATAATGCCAGTCATGCCCTGCAGTACATGGGGATCGCATTGGTAGTGGTAGGTGCCAGGAATTGTAAATTCAAATTCATACTCCCAGGGACCTAATGCCGGGCCTCCACTTAAAAAGCCTTCGGGATTGTCTGGATATGTGCCTGTAGTGCCATTGACATTGTGAAAATCGTTCTCGTTATTGACCCAACGTACCACATCACCCACTTTGATGACGGCAATGGAGGGATGAAAGGCGAGATGAGCCAGGTTGATCGTGAGATCTGCACCAGGATTTCCACCGCCAGAGTTCTGGGCACCGGGCGTTCCGAAAACTTCAACTCCATTGATGATCACACCGGTACTTCCGCCACTGGCCTGCCAGCTGGCGCCATCATTGAGGTCCAGAAAAGGATCTTTCAATTCGAGGGAGGGTCCGTTGCCATCAGGCTCTGTCGGCCAGGGATCGGAATCATCGAACAGGACACTGCTCACTTCATTTCCAAACTGATCGACAAGTGTGAGAAGTTCGCCATTATTGTTAAGAGCTCCGCCTTTCCATTGGTGGACTGATATCCCAAACACATTCATCATGGCCTGAGCACTGATGGCCGTCACAAAATAATCTCCGGCCTGCAGATCTACATCCGGAAGTGTATCTTCGATACCGGCTGAAAAATACCAGCCTCCTATATGGACGACCTGGTTGCCGGCATTAAAGAGTTCGATATATTCCAGGGAGTCGACTCCGGATTCAGGTGGATTGTAGCTGATCTCATTGATAACTACCTGTGCTGACAGTGAGGATAATAGGAATATCCCTGACAGCGAGAGGAAAAGTTGTACAGATGTGCGCATAATGGAATGGGTTATGAGTGCAGAACTACAAATTACGTAAAACTATTTCGGTTCAAGAAACACCTCCGCGATCATGCATCTTGCGCTGCCACCTCCTATGTCCTCAATGGTGTTGAGCGGTGTAGAAACAATTCTGGTGTGCTGCTCGATCAGGGACACTTGTTCAGGGGTCAGGCTGAGCCGCGCTCTTTCTGACATCACCATGAGTTCTTCATTTTGACTATTCCGGATGGCCAGCATATTGCCGGCAAAATCAAGGATTTGCTGAGCTGATATTTCGAGAACCGGTCTGTATTTGGCCAGGCTGTCATGTAACGCCTGGCGTTCGAGTGCATCGGGTACACACTCGAGACAGACGACGGCCAGTTGGGATGCAATGGCCATCATGACATTGGTATGGTAGATCGGTTTTTCCTGGCTGAAGGCATGAAAGGTATGGAGCGTATACCCCAGTTCTTCTGACCAATCTTCCAGTACAGCGGCATTCGTCCTTTCGCTGAGGCAGGCATAGGCTATTTTATTCTCCCGGTCCAGCACCATGCTGCCGGTGCCTTCGAGGTACTGTTTTCTTTCCTCATAGGATTCAAACCGAATTCTGTCGCTGACCTTAAAACGGTTACCCAACTGCCGGATAATATCGTCACGGCGTTCATGCCTTCGCATGGCTGAATACATGGGATAGGTGATGACCGTACCATCTTCGTGAAAGGACACCCAATTGTTGGGAAAGAGGGCATCTGGTTTTCGGGGCATGGGTGTATCCTCGATTACGGTTACCAGTACACCTTCCCCTCTCAGGAGGGTCACGAAGTGGTCGAACTCCTCCCCTGCTTTACGGGAAATGTCGGCCTGTGAAGCTGGATCAGGTCGGGATTGAAAGGCATTGTCCGTTGCGGTTTCCTCATTGAATCCAAACGAAAAAGGTCTGATCATCAGGAGGTTGGATGTCACTTGTGGCATAGAAAGGCGAAGAAAATGGTGATTCGCCAAAGGTAGGACGATTCGACTGGTGCATGGAGAAAATTGACAGAATCTTTCATATTTATATACAATTCTTTTATATTACAATCTCATATATGAGTTTACCTTTACCGCTCCTTTAGTTCACTTTAATCCAAACCTTTATGAAAGAACTTTACTATTCCATGATCAACAGTAAAAGGTTGATTGTGCTTGTATTATGCCTTGTCGGACTGGGCATGAGCCATTCGCTTTTAGCTCAAATCACCACATCCTCTATTACAGGTATGGTGACGGATGAAAACCGCGAATCGCTGATCGGAGCCAACGTGGTGGCCGTCCACACTCCATCTGGCTCTACATACGGTACCGTGACCAATCTGGATGGTCGTTTTACCATTCCGGGTATGAGGATCGGGGGGCCTTACTCTGTTACGATCAGCTATACCGGATACGAAAGCCGGGTGTTGGACAATATCTTTTTGAGTTTGGGTACTCCTGCTTCGTTCAATATTACACTGCAGTCTACCTCCATTGCCTTAACCGATATTATCGTCACGGCCGACAGGAATGACGTATTTACTTCAGGTCGTACTGGAGCTGCCAACAACATTACAGAACAACAGTTGAATTCCTTGCCGACGCTTAATCGTAATTTTATTGATTTTGCCAGGCTGACACCACAGGCCAGTACAGCTTCTTTTGGAACATCATTTGGCGGACAAGACAACCGGATGAACAATGTGACGATTGATGGTTCTCTGTTGAATAACAGCTTTGGTCTTACCGGAGAGCCCGGTGGCCGTACCGGTATCTCTCCTATCAGCCTTGACGCCATAGAAGAAGTACAGGTCAACCTCGCACCGTATGATGTACGACAGGCGGGTTTTGTCGGTGCAGGTATCAATGCAGTGACTCGCTCAGGTACCAACACGCTTTCCGGTTCAGTTTTTTATAATTTCCGCAATCAAAACCTATCAGGAAATAAAGCCGGTGATATTGAATTTAACCGGGATCAAAATCAGTTTGATATCAAACAGTACGGCTTCCGTCTGGGTGGTCCGCTGGTGAAGAATAAACTGTTCTTCTTTGTCAGCGCCGAATTAGAGCGCAGAGCCAATCCGTATCTGGACCAATCCAACACGGGTAACGAAGAAGTCACCGGCAATAAAACGCGTGTACTGGCCTCCGATCTCGAAGGTGTCTCCAGTTTCCTCCGCGAAAATTTTGGATATGAAACCGGTATCTCGGAAGGCTATGATCTGAATACGGTAGGAGATAAATATTTTGCAAAACTGGACTGGAACATGAGTGATAAGCATCGTTTCAGCCTTCGCTTCAACCGTCTGGATTCCGAATCTGATATTTTGGTCAGCAATAGTTCTTCCCTCGGTTTTGGAAACCGACGCGAGAATGGCCGTGCCATGAGTTTCCGTAATTCAAACTATATCCAGTTTGACAAGATTACCAATATCATCGGTGAACTGAACTCCCTGCTCAGCAATAAAGTCTCCAACAACTTTATCGCCGGCTATACCTTCCAAAGCGAAAACCGGGGTACGTATGGTGAGATCTTCCCCTTGATCGAGATACAGAAAGAAGGTCAGACCTATATCACCACCGGTTTTGAACCTTTTACACCTTCTAACCAACTTGAGTATAAAACGTATCAATTGCAGAATAATCTCTCATTTTATCTCAACAAGCATACTGTAACCGCCGGTGTAAGTCTTGAGCGACTTGAATTCCGGAACGTATTCTTCCCGGGTTCACAGGGTGTGTTTGTGTACAATAGTCTGGATGAATTTTATACAGATATGAACGACGCAATAGCTAACCCTTCCCGGACGACCTCGCCAGTAAGCTTGCGCCGGTTCCAGTACAGGTACTCCGCACTGCCTGGTGGTGCTGAACCCGTACAACCGACTGAAGTAACATACATAGGCGCTTATGTACAGGATGAGATGTCGGTTAACTCACAACTTACACTGACAGCGGGCATCCGTATGGATATTCCATTCTTCGGAGAGACCGGTTATGAAAACGAGCAGGTCCTGGGCCACACGTATCGTGATCCTGAAGGCAATCCATTAAGTGTCAGCACAGCAAAACTTCCTGATGCGAAACCTTTGTTTTCACCAAGGCTTGGTTTTAACTATGATGTGACGGGGAAAAAAGACTTCCAGCTTCGTGGTGGAACCGGGATTTTTACAGGCCGTCCATCGTTCGTCTGGATCTCTAATCAGATTGGAAATAACGGGGTACTGACCGGTTTTGAGCAAATCGACAATACCGATACAAGACCATTTACCCCTACGCCAGGTCAGTTCATTACCAATCCAGCTGCTCCTTCTTCGTATGAGATCAATATTACGGCGGAAGACTTTAAGTTCCCACAGGTATGGCGGTCGAATCTTGCTGTTGATAAGAAGCTGTTCAGTGACTTCATCTTCACCCTCGAAGGTATTTACAACAAGGACATCAATGGTATGAGCTACCAAAACATCAATTTGGAACCTACCACTGCGACATTTGCAGGTCCTGATAATCGGCCCCGCTATCCAGGATCAGGTTTGAGCGGCTCCGCGCTGAATAATGCAGTTCGTATCAATGACAATGTCACCGGAGCCTACTATCTGACCAATCAGAATGTAGGGGAGTCCGTCACGCTTACGGCATCTCTCGAGAAGAAGTTTGCGAACGGTCTTTTTAGTAAAGTAGCCTATAATTTTGGTTCGGCCAGAAACCTGGTGGATGCAGGTTCGATTGCGAGCGGTTCGTTCAACAATATTGCCCATGTCAATGGTCCGAACTATCCGGACCTAGCCTATACTCAATTTGATCAGCGTAACCGTTTCCTGGCGGCCCTAAGTTATAAAATCGACTACCTCGATTTTGGCGCAACCCAGATCGGTATTTTCCTGAATGGTGCCAATCAAGGTCGATTTACCTATACCTACAACCAGGACATGAATGGTGATGGTATCACGAACAATGACCTGATCTTTGTGCCCAACAACGCAACTGATATCACTTTTGTAGATCAAACGGTCAACGGGAATCTGTTTACGGCTGCTGCTCAGGCTACAGCCTGGGAAGCATTTATCAATCAGGACGAATACCTGAGCGGTCGTCGTGGCCAGTATGCTGAGCGTAATGGGGTGCTGATGCCGATGATATGGCGTTTTGATGTGTCGTTGGCACAGGAATTTTATATCCATGCAGGTAAGAATAAAAACACTTTACAGTTCAGGGCTGATATCCTCAATGCCGGTAACCTGATCAATAAAAACTGGGGTGTAGGTAACTCGGTCATTAATACCCGCCCGCTAACCTTCGCAGGTGTTGATGCCAATGGTGTGCCTTCCTTTAGAATGCAGACTACAGGCTCAGGTACCAGTACAAAATTGCTGGATGAGACCTACCAAAAATCTGCTTCTTTGAACAATGATGTGTATCGTATTCAATTGGGTATACGGTATACTTTTAATTAAGATCAATTCAAATCCTTTACAAAAGGGGACGTCTGCCAGCAGACGTCCCCTTTTTACGTCGATCAATATTTGGTGCTAAACGTCTTCCAGCCACCATTGAGCGGATAACACCTCAAGACATATATGGTTTGCTGATTATTCCATTGAGTCGGTTTACTTTTATGGATTGAAAAGCATGGCCCGAAATGGTATCGGGTAGCTTGCACTACCCTTTCACATCACATTCTGCTATCCTCTCTATGAAATCACCTTATCTTCATGCCCTCATCGTATGCGTTTCAGCTTGTTTAGCTTTCAGCGCATGTAAACCGGAATCTTCCACTATATCATCCACCATATCCAGCCCACTCATGCAAATGGCCGGTCAAAATATCCCTGCCCCTCTCGCGGCACAGAAGCCGAAAGAACTGACCATCCACGGCGATACCCGCGTGGATCCCTATTATTGGCTCAACGAACGGGAGAATCCGGAAGTCATTGATTATCTCACCTTGGAAAATCAATACCTGGACACCCTGATGGCACATGCCAAACCCTTCCAGGAGAAACTCTACAATGAACTGATCGGCAGAATCAAACAAACGGATATGTCAGTGCCATACAAAGACAATGGTTACTACTATGTCACCCGCTATGAGGATGGTCAGGAATATCCTATCCACAGCCGGCATAAGGGATCTATGGATGCACCTGAACAAGTCATGCTGGATGTCAATGTGCTGGCCAGAGAATTTGACTATTACGCAGTAGGTGGCCGGTCTGTAAGTCCGGACAACCGTTTGCTGGCCTATGGTGAAGACACCCTGAGCCGCCGAATTTATACCCTCCGATTTAAAGACCTTACAACCGGTGAATTACTTCCGGATATGATTCATAATACAAGCGGCGGTGCCATCTGGGCCGAAGACAACAAGACTATTTTCTATACCTCCAAAGATGAAACGCTTCGCGGATATCGGATATGGAAGCATGTATTGGGCACCCCGGTGTCATCGGATAAGCTGATCTATGAAGAAAAGGACGAAACGTTCTCCTCCTTCGTGTATAAAACCAAGTCCCGGAAGTACATCGTCATCGGTTCGTATGCGACTCTCAGCCAGGAATACCGCTATCTCGATGCATCAAACCCAGAAGGGACATTTACCATCTTTCATCCCCGTCGCCGAAATCTGGAATACAGTATTGAACACTTCAATGATATCTGGTATATCCGCACCAACAAGGATGCTCAGAATTTCCGTTTAATGAAAACACCCGTTGGTCAAACCGGAGAGGACCGTTGGACTGAAGTCATTGCGCACCGATCGGATGTACTACTGGAAGGCATGGACGTATTTAAAGATTATCTGGTCCTTTCAGAACGTAAAGCTGGTATAACCCAAATTAGGGTCATCCCTGCTGCCGGAAAGGAATATTACATTGAGTTTGGTGAAAAGGCGTATGTCGCCTACACATCTGGCAATCCTGAATTTGATACCGATCTGTTGCGCATCAGTTATCAGTCCATGACCACTCCCAATACCACGTATGACTTTCACATGCAGACGAAAGAAAAGACGCTCCTGAAGCAACAGGAAGTATTAGGTGGATTTGATCCGGCTGATTACAGCAGTGAACGCATCATGGCCAAAGCCAGGGATGGTGTTGAAATACCGCTATCCATCGTCTATCACAAAGACACCCCATTGGATGGTACCAGCCCTTGTCTGTTGTACGCCTATGGTTCGTATGGAGCCAGTATGGATCCGGCCTTCAGCATGTCACGCCTGAGTCTGCTCAATCGGGGATTTGTATATGCGATCGCTCATATCCGAGGAGGAGAAGAAATGGGGCGTCAATGGTATGAAGACGGCAAATTGCTCAAGAAGAAAAATACATTTACCGATTTCATTGACTGCGGAAAATTTCTGGTAGACGAAAAGTACGCTGATGGCAGGCGTTTGTTTGCCATGGGTGGATCTGCAGGGGGGCTGCTGATGGGGGCTGTGATCAATATGGCGCCGGACATGTGGGCAGGTGTAGTCGCCGCAGTCCCGTTTGTGGATGTCGTCACCACGATGCTGGATGAA
Organism: Saprospiraceae bacterium; assembly: GCA_041746735.1. Lineage (GTDB taxonomy): Bacteria > Bacteroidota > Bacteroidia > Chitinophagales > Saprospiraceae > Opimibacter. The sequence goes on along the minus strand of JBGTGP010000024.1, from coordinate 53,265 downwards.
AGTATTCCGTTGACTACAGGTGAATTTGACGAATGGGGCAATCCAAAAGACAAAACCTACTATGATTACATCAAGAGCTACTCCCCATATGACAATATAGAAGCGAAAGCCTATCCGCCGATGCTCGTCACCACCGGACTGCATGACAGTCAGGTTCAATATTGGGAGCCGGCCAAATGGGTGGCCCGTCTGCGCACAATGAAAACAGACCAACATCCCCTCCTCCTGTACACCAACTTGGATGCTGGTCACGGAGGTGCTTCAGGTCGCTTTCGCCAGTTTAAAGAAATCGCACTCGAGTACACCTTCCTGTTGGATCTCGCCGGGAAAACAGATGCCAATTTGAAAGGGTAACACATAGTTAGAATCTCATAAGAGGGCATAGACCTACCCCTATGTCCTCTTATACTGTAGTGTATAGCTCAAGGAGTCTTTCGGATTCTTTTCCCCAATGAAATTCCCGCGAGGCGGCATAACATGCTTCTGACATTTGATGCCAGAGTGCCGGGTCGTGTTCCAATGTCTGGACAGCTGAGACGACTTCACCGGCCGAAGGCTCAGCAATTAATATAGCACAGGGAAACCTGCTGTATATTTTTTCATATTCCGGATACGCCATGTGTATAGATGGCAGCCCGGCATGCAGGGCATCAAAGAATTTGTTAGGTAAGGAATAATAATCGTTAAGACTACCCCGCTCTCTCAAGTTGACGGCGAGTCGTACTTTTCCTAATAATGCAGGCAAATCTTCCGGGTTTACCCAGCCTAAAAACCTGACGCGCTCTCCTACCCCACTGGCGTGTGCTAATGACTTGAGCTGTGCCGTGATATCCCCTTCACCGGCAAGCCAAAGATGCCAGTCAGGTAATGCCTTCATGGCAAGTATACAGGCTTCCAACCCTCGTCCAACGTTCAACGCACCCTGATATAAAATGACGCTGGGCCGCAGGTCCAACGGAATATGGGGAACTTCTTGCGGAGATACCGGGGCTATGTTACGGATCACATGAAAGGGCACATGGTACTTCGCGGTCATTATTTCTGCAAGAGATTCCCCGACCGTATACCGGAGATCAAATCCAGGTATAGTGCGTTTAGCAATCCACTCCCAAACCGATTTCACCCACGGCCGATCGGTCAACTCCGGTACCTCCGTAAAATACTCATGTGCATCGTATACCGTCTTCTTGTTTTTCCACCAACCCGCATACCGAACGGCCATTGCTGTATCCAGATCGCAGGCACACAACACATCGGAAGGCTGGCGGAGTAAAAAGAAAAAGAGCCGCAGGTTATATTCAGCATAGAATAAAAAACCCTTCTCAAACCATCCGCGAAGTCTTACAGATTGATATACATGGGGCTCAAATGGCGTGGATTGGGGTCTTCGACGGCCCACCAACGTGACGATAGCTCCTGCCGATGCCAGCGTGCTGCAAATCCGTTGCATCCTCCGGTCATACGTGAGATCGTTGGTAACGGCGCATATGATCCTTTTAACATTCATACCTCATGTATCCCCTTTGAAAATCTTGTCTTCCACAATTTTTATTTTATGTTCTTCAGCCAGTTGTCGAAGTTCTTGTTTCACGGCCGTTTGATCGTGAAGACCATATCGGGAGAGAAAATCCCGCACCGTAATACCTTCCAGGTCATTCAGCAGACTATAAATTTTGGAGCGGAAGGGTTGATCGGATTTTTGCTGTTTGATACAATAATCACAATGTCCACAGGATCTGGCATCCGGTTCATCAAAATACTTCCGGATAAATACCTCACGGCATCCGGCCTCATCAGTAAGGTAGTCCAGCATGGATTTCATTCGCAGCAGAGCTCTTTCTTTCCGGAATGCATACAATTTCTGATCAATCGTAAAAGAGGACTCGGGTACTCGTTCGCGTAACAAGGTAATCTGACTTCTGGTAGATGGTTTGCGATATTCCACTAATCCCAGAGCCTGCAACCGTACCAACCTTTGTATGACCTCCTTCTCTTCCCATTGCAAATATTTGGCGAGCCGGCCTTCATGGATGTGTACCGGTGTAGTCCACAATCCTTCATAACCGCGTAGCAATGCCTTGGTCAACTGATCGGTCTGTCGGTCCGCCACCTGATGACTGTAAAGGGTCCCGGCATCGACCAGTATTTGTACGGTGCTGCCACGTAAAGCCGAGTCATCGATGACCCACCATCCATCACCGGCCAGAATCTGAATGGCGGTATATGCTTCACCCGTTTTGAGATGAAATCGCGCAGCAAAGCCATCGAGATCAAAATCAAAGGTCTCACCCAGTCCGGCCCCTACTGCCAAATCAAGGTAAATATGCATGGAAGAGTAAACCTGTCGGAGTTGGGTCATCTCCGGAAAACTGCTCTCTACCCGCGACACGAGATTGTCAGCGCCGGAAGGCTTGACCACGATAATACAATAGGCTTCCTGACCATCACGTCCTGCTCTGCCGGCCTCCTGATAATATTCTTCAATCCCCGGAGGCAAATCATAATGCACGACCAGTCGTACATCCGGTTTGTCAACTCCCATACCAAAGGCATTGGTGGCGACGATGACCCGGAGATCCCCTTTGATCCATTGTTCCTGAATCCGGTCCCGATTTTTCAGATCCATACCACCATGGTACCCTTCTGCGCTGATGCCTTTTTGAGTAAACCATTCTGCAAGCTCAATACATTTGCGGCGATGTCGCACATACACGATGGCGGTACCAGTGGACTTTATGAGCAATCGCTCGATGTATGGGAACTGGTCCTGCCGATGGATAACATGGTACCGGAGGTTGGGTCTGGCAAAACTATCCTTAATGACAATGGCACTTTGCATGTTCAGCCGGGACAAAATTTCGTCCCGGACTTCCCGCGTGGCGGATGCTGTAAGTGCGATCATGGGTACCTTCGGAAAGTAGGATCTGATATCACCGATATCCAGATAGGCGGGTCTAAAATCGTGCCCCCATTGCGAAATGCAATGTGCTTCATCAACAGCTATCAATTTCAGGGGTAAATGGGGTAATCGTGCCAGAAAGAGTTCTGTTTTCAATCGCTCGGGAGAGACATAGAGCAGACGTGTTTTTCCAAAACGTGCATTTTCGAGAATTCGGTCTATTTCGATTGGCCGGAGACCGGAATAGATGGCGTCGGAAGCAATGCCCAGTGATTTGAGTCGGGAGACCTGGTCTTTCATCAAGGCGATGAGTGGTGATACCACGATCGTAAGGCCTCCAAGGACAAGGGCCGGTACCTGATAGCATAAGGATTTGCCGCCACCGGTGGGCAGCAAGGCCAGAAGATCTTGGCCATCCAGGACCTGTTGCACGATCTCTTTCTGCAAGGGTCGGAAATCATCAAAGCCCCAATAGTGGCGTAGTATGTCGGTAGCAGCTTTCAAACTGGTTATCATGCTTTGTGACTAAAACCGGGGACAATTGACCTTTCGGTTCTGATGTCGCCTGACTTTAAACGTATTGGACTCTATCCGAACTGGAAGACAGGCTTTCAAGGTGATGGTACCAAAATAGTCCTTTGATTTGGAATTGGCCCTGAAGGAGCCCGTTGGTACGATCACAGGCTCTGTCCCAAAAAACTCGCCCTGTCGGTTAGCCAGGGCAGCGGTGAGTGGGCTTGCTTTCTCTATTAATTCCGGATACGAAATATAGATGGTGCTGGCATCGTCCAGATAGTCAGTAAAGGTGTAGGTCATCATGGCCTCTGCGGCAATGATGAGTTGGTCAGAGGTTAGCAGCTTGAGTCCGCCACCAAAAATCAGGGCAGGCTGAAATCTTGAATAGGGCTTCTGGTCCGGATAATCATCAAGAAACTGTCCTTCAGTACCTAATGGCTGGAGAGCGATCTTCTCCCCCATGTATTCGGTTTTGGGATTGAAATAAAATAAACTACCGCCTGTCGTCAAATAAGGGGTGAAACGCTTTTGGCCGTCGGTAGAAAAACCCAGCATATTCCACTCCATTCCCATAGTCCATTGTATCACGGGTGAAAAAAAATGGAGATTTCTTGAGCGCGTATTTTCACTTGGATTGAGTGCATCGTCACCGCTGATTCGGGTATACAATAGATTGCTTCTCCATTGGAAATAATCGGAGAAGGTATATCCCGCTGTCACACCGATGACCGGGCCTATGAGCACGTTCAATCCGTTTGTCGTATTATGGGATGCCAGATCACCCTGATAGTTGGAAATGCCTGTAAGAATACCAATTTCGCCCTGAGTCTTTGCCACGGGTACAAGCCAAATGTGCCATATCAATACCAGGATGGTGTTGCAACGGATGGCGAATTGGAGACAGTGGGCTGGCACGGAAATCCGGTATAGCATGATGGGATCAAAGATATTATAACGCCTGACAGCACTTGTCGTTGTTTAAAGCTCCGGCATATACAGCATGCTTTGGGTTCTATCCTGACACAGAGACCATTAGTCCAAAATAAATATCCGTTTATGAACAATAATCTATCATTGTGTTTCTTTTAGCATTCAATTCATTATTGACAGTATTTCAGCTATGATCGGAATAATCAGATCCACCGGACTTTTACTATGGACAGGCCTCCTTTTCCCCATGCTGCTGATGGCTCAACAGGAGATGGAGTCCTGGCAACACAAAGGTGCGGGTACCGATTTTCAGAATGGTGTACGAAGTGAGGAATTTTATACCCGGGCCACCAGCACCTCTGGCCGTACGATCGTCGTGGCTGTACTGGACAGTGGTGTAGATACAGAGCATCAAGACCTGAAGGGCAATATCTGGGTCAATCCGGGAGAGATACCAGGGAACAATATAGATGATGATGGCAATGGTTATGTCGATGACGTGCATGGTTGGAATTTTATCGGGGGACCGGACGGACGCAGTGTGATCAAAGAATCCTATGAAGTCACGCGCCTTTATGGCCAGGAAAAAGCCAAATGGGAAGGCCAGAATGTGTCAAACCTGAAAGGAAAGAAAAAGAAAGCCTACGAGGCCTTCAGGGTGAAGAAAGAGGTGGTCGAAACGAAAATTGAGAATGCGAAGATCCAATTGGCGCAGATCCAGGAAATGGAGAGTATCGTGAGCAGTGCGCTCAAGGCAGCCAAAAAAGAATTGGGGGATAGCCCACTGGACCTGGATCGTCTGGAAGCCTCGAAGAACGAAGAAGTCAAAATCGCGGCCCGGATCATTCGTAATGTTGAGGAACAGGGACTGGAAGTTGGAAGCATCGATTGGCTGCTTGAGGTGGCAACCGAACAGTTTATAGAACAGCGTAAACACCATGAAGATCAACTGGATTATGGGTACAATCCCTACTATGATTCCAGGACGATTGTCGGCGACCGATATGACGATTTTAGCAATCGGTACTATGGAAATAATGATGTGGCGGGGGATTTTGCCTTTCACGGAACACATGTGGCCGGCATCATTGGGGCCATTCGGGATAATGGCATAGGTATGGATGGGATCGCGGACAAAGTAGCGATCATGTGTGTACGGTTGGTGCCGGATGGGGATGAACGTGACAAAGATGTCGCCAATGGTATTATCTATGCGGTCGACAATGGAGCGCAGGTTATCAATATGAGCTTTGGGAAAGGGTATTCTCCTGAAAAACACCTCGTAGACAAAGCCATGAAGTATGCAGCCCGTAAAGATGTTTTACTTGTAGTCGGTGCCGGCAATGAAGGGGCTGATCTGGAGAAGGACCCCAAGTTTCCGAACGATACCTATGAAAAGAAGCCTCTCTTATGCTCTGGGAAAGCGCCCAATATGCTTTCTGTCGGTGCATTGTCACCCGAATCTGGTGAAGGTTCTGTAGCTGAATTTTCCAATTATGGTAGAACAGAGGTTGATGTGTTTGCACCTGGTGTGTATATCTATTCGACCACACCGGACGGGATGTATGACTATGCCAGTGGTACCAGTATGGCAGCGCCGGTGGTCTCTGGTGTTGCTGCCCTTATCCGGTCACGCTACCCTGACCTAAGTGCCCGGCAAGTCAAAGACATCATCATCAAGAGTACCCGTAATCTTCCCGGTAAAGTCATCCAGCCCGGAACGTTTGAATTGGTGTCTGCGGCTGAGCTTGGTGTCGCCGGTATTGTGGATGTCGTCTCTGCTATGAAACTGGCGGCATCGGTAAAGGGCAAAGCCAGAATGTCCAAAAGGGTAAAAGCGGCATCTTATACGCCAGCGGCCGAGAAGGCGTGATCAATAGATACTGACATCCCGCACATACTCTTCTCCCAGCCGCTCATTGACCCGCTGGCGAATCTGATCTTTCATCATATTCAGTTCCGCCTTGAGGGAAGAAGATTCGACGTAAAGGATGAGCGTATGACCATCAAGCCGGATGCGACGCGTATATCCGGTGATCAAGGGCCCCATCAGCTCCGCCCACATTTTTTCCACCCGGGTTTGATAGATTTTGGCGCGTAACTGAGGGGATTGGACGAAGACCTGTAGCCATTCTTTCAAGGGTCTGTTATTATCTCCGGGCATATCATGAAGGTACTTATTTCCTGCCTCTCCTTTTGCAAAATTCAGGAATAAGGTCCGGGACGCTAACGATGCTCTTCAGAAAGGTGAGCGGAAGTCCAGGTGCAGGTATCATTCAACACAAGCTTTACAGGCATTCCGGAGCTGGTCCTCATCAGATCTCTATATGGTGCAACAAACCAGACGAAAGGAAACTCGAAACCCTATCACTGCTGGTATCTGTGATAAAGACCTGGCCGTAGATATCGGCTGACAGCAGGTCCATCAGGTGCAGAAGACGCCGTTCATCCAGTTTATCAAAAATATCATCTAGCATCAACAGTGGTTTAAACCCCGTCTCTTCCAGAAGGACACGGTACTTACTGAGATGAAGGGCAAAAATGAGCGATTTGATCTGACCCTGAGAGCCGAACTCTTTCGCCGGCAAACCTTTGATGATCAGTTCAAAATCATCCTTGTGAATTCCTGCATTTGTACGATGGGCGTGCCGGTCATGCTCTCGGTTCATATCCGCCAGCACTTCGTAAGGATAGGTATACAATTGGGAAACATATCGGATCTCTACGTCTTCTCTATTCTCGGAAAGGGTTCGGTACGTCTCCTGCAGCAAAGGCTGGAATACATCGACCAGCCATTTTCGTTTTTCAAAAATATATGCGGCTGCGGGGGCCATTTGTTCGTCATAGGTACTCACGATGCGCTGCATATCCGGAAAAACTTGTTTGAGGGTAGCATTGCGCATTTGGAGCAACTGTGTATACGTCATGAGATGCCGCAGATAGCGTGGATCAATCTGGCAGAGGAGATGATCGGTATATTTGCGGCGGGCTGGACTGGAGCCGTATACAATCTCGCTGTCCTTGGGTGCGGAAAACACCACCGGCATGAAACCCAGATGGTCGCTGACGCGGCGTATGATGGCACCATCCAGTACCAGCTCTTTTAGAGCGCCGGGCCTGACTTTGATGACCATCTTATGCTGATCCCCGCCTTTAATTAAATGGGCTTCCAGCCGAAAGAAGTCGGTCTGTTGCTGCACTACACGCTGGTCGAACGAAGAGAAAAAACTCCGGCCGGTACTGAGGTAATACAAAGCATCCAGCAGGTTGGTTTTACCGATACCATTGAGACCGGAGATGAGATTAAATCGTTCTCCCAGGGTGAAGCGGGCCTGGGTATAATTTTTAAACTGGGTCAATCCTATTTCACGTACTGTCAGGGGCCTCATAGCGGGAGATAATGCGGATAACCGTATCTTTGTCAGCCGGCTAATATAGTTTTTATGCATCAGGAAGGACAAAAAAAGAAAACACCCAAGGCTGTAGACCCTGTCAACGGGATTGATCCCGAGACTTACCGTTCATGGTATGAGACGATGGTCCGGATCAGACGATTTGAAGAGCGGGCCTTAAAGATGTATTCGGTCAATAAAATCCGGGGATTTCTTCATGTATATATTGGGCAGGAAGCTATTGCGGCAGCAATTACCACCGCACTGCGACCGACAGATCCTATCGTCACCGGATACAGACAACATGGTATAGCGCTTTGTCGTGGTATATCCAGCAATGCCTGTATGGCCGAATTGGCTGGAAAGATCACGGGTATAAATAAAGGAAAGGGTGGCTCAATGCACTTTTTTTCAAAAGAGCACCATTATTTCGGCGGAAACGGGATTGTAGGGGCACAGATTCCAATCGGGACGGGAATTGCATTGGCAGAACAATATAAAGGGACGGACAATATATGTCTGACTATGTTTGGCGACGGTGCGGCACGACAGGGTGCGCTACATGAGGCTTTCAACATGGCGATGCTCTGGAAACTGCCTGTGCTTTATGTCTGTGAAAACAATCAGTATGCTATGGGCACATCTGTGAGTCGTAGCAGCAACGTGACGGACCTCTACAAAATTGGTCTGTCTTATGAAATGCCATCAAAAGAGGTCAATGGAATGGAGGTCCTCAAGACCCACCAGGCTATGGCCGAGGCTGCGGCTCATGTACGCTCAGGAAAAGGACCTTTCCTGCTGGAGGTCAAAACCTATCGCTACCGGGGACATTCCGTATCGGATCCCGCCAAATACAGGACTCCGGAGGAATTGGATAGCTATAAAGCACAGGATCCCATCGAGCAATTACGTTCCTATATTTTGAATCATAAATTGCTAAAAGAGAGTGATTTAGAATCAATAAATAAAGCAATGCTTAAGGAAATTGACGAAGCGGAGGCGTTTTCGGATGCATCCGAATTTCCACCTGCTTCTGAGCTGTTTACTGACAATTACCTTCAGGAGGACTACCCGTTTATTCGGGATTAAGTCAGGATGAGTCGCACATTCAATTATACTTTTGATATAAGTGCTCTCCGTAATATGTCACATGGATATATCCGGTAAATGCTTACCTTTGCCCCCGCTTTTTACAAAAAATAACACTACATGGCGATTAGACGAAAACTGGTAAAGAAGAATGAGGAGACCTTACTGGACCTGACCCAGGCCCGGGAAAAAGCCAGCAATTACTTCGAGCGAAACCAAAAGCCGATTGTGGGTATTCTTGCCGCATTGATCATCCTGGTTGGAGGTTGGTTTATCTATTCGAACCTTGTGCAGCAGCCGCGTGAAGAGAAAGCTATGGCTCAGTTGTGGAAAGCTCAGTTCCAGTTCGAACAGGATTCATTTCAGATGGCGCTGGAGAATCCTGGAGGAGGTTATCTTGGGTTTCTGACGATCATCAAAGACTTTAAAGGTACCAAAGCGGCCAATCTCGCCCAATACTATGCGGGTTCTTCTTACCTGAATTTAGGCGCCTATGATCTTGCTTTGCCATTTCTGGAGGATTATAAGCCAGGTGGGTTAGTGGGACCTATTCTCAAATATGGTGCTTTGGGTGATGTCTATTCTGAGTTAAATCAGATGGATAAAGCGGTGTCAGCTTACAGGAAAGCTTCGGAGGTGAATGCTATGGAATTGCTGACGCCCTACTATATGAAGAAATTGGCATTGCTATACGAGTCCCGGAATGAAGTCAGCAAAGCATTAGATCTCTACCGTAAGATCAAAGTTGATTATCCAACCAGCACAGAAGCACTCTCCATAGACAAGTACATCGCCAGAGCTGAAGGCGTTCAATAGGCATGGCCTCAAGAGACCATTCGATTCTACCTGATACGCTGCCGGATGGTTCATCCTATAGATTTGGGATCGTGGTATCGAAGTGGAATCGGGAGGTCACGGATGCTTTATTGGAAGGAGCTAAAGACACGCTCCTTGGGGCCGGTGTTCCGGAAGACCAAATCGATATTCTTTATGTTCCTGGTTCATTTGAGCTTCCGTTTGGAGCCCGGCAATTGATGAAACCAGGTAAAACCGATGGCATTATATGTCTGGGATGTATTATCCAGGGAGAAACCCGTCATGATGAATATATTGCCCATGCTGTGGCCTCTGGCATCATGCAGTTGGGTCTCATGTCTGGAGTGCCTGTTATTTTTGGGGTGTTGACTACAAACACGCTGGAGCAGGCAAAGGATCGTGCGGGAGGTACGCACGGCAATAAAGGATCGGAAGCAGCCGTCACCGCACTGGAGATGGCGCATATACGTAGTGGTTCTCCAACTGGGAAAAAGAAAATAGGGTTTTAAGATGAAGGTACTTTCAATTGAAACAGGCCATTTCAAACTGGATGGAGGGGCCATGTTTGGGGTCATCCCCAAAACCCTTTGGCAGAAACTGATTCCGGCCGATGAGAACAATCTTTGCAGCTGGACCATGCGCTGTATGTTGGTCGACACCGGCAGCAAAGTGATCCTGATCGACACGGGCCTCGGGGATAAGCAGGATGAGCGTTTTTTCAGTCATTACGATTTGCATGGAGATGCGACGTTGATGTCCTCGCTCAAGGAGGCCGGATATACGTCGGCCATGATAACAGATGTTCTGCTTACTCATTTCCACTTTGATCACGTCGGGGGGGCTGTAGCCAAGGATGCAGACGGGCGATTGTACCCTGCCTTTCCTAATGCCCGGTACTGGACGACTCAGCGACATTATGACTGGGCCTATAGCCCGAATGCGAGGGAACGCGCATCATTTCTGCAAGAGAACTTTGTTCCTTTGAAGGAAGCTGGCGTGTTGCAGTATATACCAGAAGAGGAAGGATATCAGTGGGATGAGGATGTGCGTATTCGCCTTTCATACGGGCATACGGAGTCTATGATGCTACCTGAGATCCGGGTGCGGGAGGATGTGACGCTTATCTATGCTGCTGATTTGATTCCTTCGTCTCACCACGTGGGCTTGCCGTACATTATGGGGTATGACATTCGGCCATTGGTAACGCTGGCTGAAAAGACATCATTTTTAGCCGAAATAGCGGAAAAGGGATACTACCTATTCCTGGAGCATGATAAGGATACAGAATGTATCACCATTGGGTTGGACTCCCGGGGCCGGCCATTTGTAGACCGGAGGCTGCGGTTAGCCGAGATTCTCTAAGACGCCACTAATTGTAACTTTAATTACAGTGTTTGAAGCGTGCTGTTTGGGTGCAGGGATGGCGTAATAGACAATGTTATTGAGGGTAAAAACGACATTTTATTATGTATATATTATTGGTAAATAGGAGTTTATGCATTGAGATGCATATTAAATTTGCAGTATATAATCCCCCTAAACCCCCAGAAACAGTGTGGCACACCTAGGTGTGCCACACTGTTTTCATTGAATTTGGCAGGAATCTGCTGTTTAATTTACGCTGAATGCTAACAACATAATCATCTCTTTATCATCTATTTAAATATATTTTTCACCTAAAACCTATCCAAAAATACCCCCCTATTTTTTCAAGGATGTTGCCAAAAAAACTATGAATTACGGCTTCAAACCCGGAATCTCAATCGCATGCCAGATGGTCCTCCGACAAGACCGTCCACACCAAACACCTGAATACCGCTGACCCAGGTCCCCAGTATCTGTCCAGGCATTGTCTTGCCTTCCAATGGTGACCACCCACATTTATAAAACAATCCATCCTTTGTAATAGTGTTTTCAACATCGGGATCAAATTGAACCAAGTCTGCGTAATAGCCCTCATCGAGATACCCTCTCTCCTCAAGCCTGAAACACGCCGCCGGCGCATGACACATTTTTTCAATAATCTTTTCCAGTGTGATTCGCCCCGCACACCAGTGTGTCAACATCATCTGAAAAGTATGCTGAACCAGGGGCAATCCGGATGGTGCAGCTTTATATGGCATTCCCTTCTCCTCCCAGGTATGTGGAGCATGATCGGAAGCTATAATATCTATGACATCATCCACTACGGCCTGAAGGATGGCATGCTGGTCTTCAGCTGTCTTGATGGCCGGATTGCATTTGATCTGATTGCCGAGTGTGAGATAGTCCTGGCTGGAGAAGAACATATAGTGCGCACACGCTTCTGACGTAATCCGCTTATCTCCTACCCACCCTTTTTCAAAAAGTCCCAATTCATCTTTTGTGGAGATATGGAGGACATGAAAGCGAGTGTTATGCTTTTTAGCAAGAGCTACGGCTCTCTTTGAACTCAACAAACAAGCTTCCCTGCTTCTGATCCAGGGATGGGCTGATGGCGGAATGAGGCTGCCATAGCGAGACTCTGCTTCAGCCATATTGGACCGAATCGTGGATTCGTCCTCACAATGAGCTGCGATCAGCGTCGGGCAGGAAGCAAATAGCTGCTCCAATGTCGCGATATCGTCCACCAGCATATTACCGGTGCTACTCCCCATAAACACCTTAACTCCACAAACCTGCTCAGGATCAGTCTTGAGGACTTCCTGGAGATTATCATTTGTGGCCCCCATAAAAAAGGAGTAATTCGCCCATGAGGTTTTCGATGCAATCTTATACTTCTCTTCAAGCAAAGCCTGCGTGACAGCGGGAGGCTTTGTATTAGGCATTTCCATAAAACTGGTGACACCTCCAGCAACTGCTGCTGCGGACTCAGAGGAAATCGTGGCTTTGTATTCCATACCTGGCTCCCGAAAATGGACCTGATCATCAATGATCCCCGGCATGATATATTTACCTGCGATCCGGATTTCGGTGGTTTGCTGCTGCAATGCAATGGAGGGATCTACCTTCACGATCCGGCCATCCCGCACCCACAGATCGCCTTCCAGTATACGTCCACGGTTGATCATCCGGGCTTCCTTAAACACTGTATCCCTCATATCCGTAAAGATACCTGCTTTTAAAACCCTATGCAGAATGAAGGCAGCAAAAATTGCATAGTTTTACACCTCGAATACAAGCAGAATGCGCATCATCAACCCTTTTGCAACACCCGATAAAGTCATTGGTATCTGTGGCGGCGGCCAGTTAGGTAAAATGCTGTGTGAAGCGGCCTCCAACTGGAATTGGAAAACCGCCATTCTCGACCAGTCTGCATTGGATCCCGCGTCCCGGCTGGCACATCAATTCGTGCAGGGCGATTTTACACAATACGATGATGTCCTCGCTTTTGGCAAGCAAGTTGACGTCTTGACCATTGAAATTGAGAAAGTCAATCTGGAGGCTCTTATCGAATTAGAGCGGATGGGGAAAATCGTCCATCCTTCTCCCGCAGCTCTGGCCATCATCAAGGATAAAGCCCTGCAGAAACAGTTTTTCATCGACCAGGGGCTACCGACGACCACGTATACGTTGTTTGATACAAAAGATGACATTCTCCGGGCACTGGATTCCCGTCAAATCGAGATTCCCTTTGTACAAAAACTGCGGGCCGATGGATATGATGGTCGGGGAGTCACCATCGTACGTCACGCAGATGATATCAGCCTCCTTCTCGAAGGTGCAAGTCTGGTAGAACCCCTGATAGAAATAGAAGCTGAAGTGTCAGTCATCGCAGCGCGCAATTTGAGTGGTGAGATCAAGACCTTTCCTCCGGTAGCGATGTCCTTCCATCCGGAAGCCAATCTCGTTGAGTACCTGTATTGTCCAAGCGGACTTGGTCCTGCCCTTGAACTGGAAGCAACTCAGGTGGCTCAGGCTGCCATTGAGTCGCTGGATGTTTGCGGACTTTTGGCAGTTGAAATGTTTCTGACAACAGGTGGAGACTGGCTTATCAATGAAGTTGCGCCCAGACCACACAACAGCGGTCATCATACGATTGAGTGCTGCAATGTCAGCCAGTTTCAACAGCACCTGTTAGCTATATGCAACCTTCCCCTGATCGATCCACAGTTGCATTTACCGGCCGTCATGGTCAATATTCTGGGAGAAGAAGGCTATGACGGACCAGCAAAGTATATCGGCGTGGAACAAGCCCTCCGACTGGGCTCCGTGTATGTGCATCTCTATGGCAAGCCCATCACAAAACCATTCCGTAAAATGGGGCATGTCACGGTGGCCAACCGCAATGTGAACCGGGCCATCCGAACTGCCAATTTTATCAAAGAACATATCAAAGTTATATCATGAGTATACCCATCGTCAGTATCGTTATGGGCTCCGATTCAGACCTGCCGGTCATGCAACAGGCCGCTGATGTATTGAGTATGTTCCATATACCCTACGAAATTGATATTGTCTCCGCGCATCGCACACCTGAGAAAATGGTGGTATTTGCCAAACAAGCACACACGCGCGGCATCAAAGTCATAATTGCCGGTGCAGGTGGCGCAGCTCATCTTCCGGGGATGATAGCAAGTCTCACGCCCTTGCCCGTTATTGGTGTGCCTATAAAATCATCAAATTCTATCGATGGCTGGGATTCGGTGTTGTCTATCCTTCAGATGCCTGGCGGTGTGCCTGTCGCTACAGTAGCTTTAAATGGTGCTAAAAATGCTGGAATCCTTGCCGCTCAGATTATCGGTACCTCATCATCCGATATCCAACAGCAAATCGCAGCATATAAAGTTGGTTTGGAAAAAGAAGTGGAAGAAAAGTCTGCGGGCATCAGGAAGACGCATTAGCGGCATAGCTGAATGATACCCCTTACCGATATTGATTTGCTGGGATTACAATCTCGTCTTATTTATGGCAGGGATCCTGTTGGACGGTCTACTCTCTTTGATCCAATACGAAGAAAACATATCCGTACTTCGCCTGAAGAAATGGTACGTCAACTTTGGCTACTCTATTTGCTTGAAATCAAGCAACTCCCACCTAAATGGATTGCCGTAGAACGCGGTTTTACCCTAAACACCCTATCAAAGAGGTTCGATCTCGTGTTATACAATAAAGAAGCTCAGCCCATTTTACTCGCTGAATTTAAAGCACCAGGTCAAATGTTGAGCCAGGTCGTCTTTGACCAAATTGCACAATACAATTTGGCGCTGCAGATTCCATTTTCACTGGTGAGCAATGGACTTAACCATTTCTGTTTTAGTACGGATCCAGAGAGAAGACAATTTGAGTTTTTAACAACCTTGCCTTTTTAAATCAACCTATCTTACTCGTGTCAAAAAATCTTTCAACTATTAATACTTGTTACTCCGGGGAAGATGCCAGATGCCATATTTAGATATCAGAGCAGCAGATGCCAGATGCCAGATAGGATGCTGCCGGATGGCACAGATTCCAGTGTAGGAGATGCTTTTTTGGTTGCCAGTCGGAGCGCAGCGGAGATTCCAACCGCAAGGCGGAAAGCCAGATGGGTTTTTAGATGCCAGTCGAAGCGCAGTGTAGATTCCGACCTCAAGGGAGATGCCAGAACAGGAGATGCCAGATGCCAGATTGGTTGCTTCCCGATGGCACAGATTCCCAGAGCAGGAAACACAGCGGAGATTCCGACACACTCACCATTCACCACTAAACTCCTCAACTTCTCAACTTCTCAACCTCTCAACCTCTCAATCGTTTGGGAATCAGGTCTGATTTTTGGACGAGTTAAACATTTTAGACAACTGTGAACTATCCCCTTAATCAAAAGCAGTGAAAACCGGCACCTGTCCCGGAAAGAGCAGGTGATCCAATAATTCGATCGTCAAAGCCTTGTCATCCCCTCCTTTATAGCCCCACCCTTTAGCTTTCATATCATACACATGCAGCCATGCTATGGCCGATTCAGCAACTTCGGAAGTATATCGTCTGGCGGCTTCCTTGTTTTTTGAAATGAAGTATGGTGATTTATTTCCTATGGCCTCTCCAATCGCATTGTCTGAAGCATTGCCAAGCGACTTTATGGCATAGATTCGACTGTAGAATCCGTACAATAGGGCGATCAGTGGGATGATACTATATCCCTTTTGTTCCGCCATCCGCGTCCCGATGCGCATTGTCTTCAAAACATTGCCGGATTCGAGTGCGTTCTGAAGTTCAAATACATTATACTCACGGCTCATCCCCACCAGATCCACGATTTCATTTCGGGTGATGGCATCCGCACCGGCATGATGGACGGCCAGTTTTTTAAGCTCCGGATAGAGGTGTGATATGTCGCCACCCAAAAGTTCGATCATCGCCTCACCAGCATCCCGGTCCATTTTCATGTTGAGGTCACTGACCGTCTTTTGCAACCAGGGCAGTACCTCCTTTTCTTTCAGCGGATCGGCCGCAAGAATAAATCCATTCTTCCGGATGGCATCGAACGCTTTCAAGCGCTTATCCATGTTTTTGCCTTTGTGGCAAAGTATGAGAATGCTGCTAGGTGCAGGACGACTCAGGTACGGCTCCAGGTCCTTCAATTCTTCCATGAGTTGGGCTTCCCGTACCATGACGAGCCTTCGTGTCGCCATCAGGGGAAACAATACCAACTGTTCGATCACATACCGGGCCGTGCAGTCCATGCCATACAGGATCTGTTGATCAAAAGCCTTCTCGTGTTCCAGTAGCAGATGGGACTCCAGAAAGTTTGCGGCCTCATCCACCAGATAGTTTTCTTCACCATGCAGCAAATACACCGGATACAAGGTGCCGGCTTTAACGTCTTTTTTTAATTGATCGAATGACATAGTACGATTGGAATACGGTGAAAATACAATATCTCCGGAAAGCGGAAAAGGTTCAACGCTTCAACACTTTCGACCAGACCGCCGAGACCCAGGTATTTATTTCCGGCGACACCTTGAACCAAAGTACAGCGCCTCCAAACAATGCGCTAAACACAGTTCCTTTGTAGAGGAGATTGAAGAAATGATGGGTGGTATCTGGTATAGCCCGACTGATCAGCCAGGCTGCCAGGCAGAAGCCAATGGCCGGAATCATCCGATAGGTAAAAGGATGAAATCCAAATTTCATTTGTATGTAGACAAGCTTGGCGATGTTGTAGAGCACCATCGACAAGCATGTAGCCAGTGCTGCCCCGGTAAGACCATACATGGGGATGAACAACAGATTGGCCGCGATGTTGGTTCCAGCGAGGATAAGGGTCAGGTAGAGGGTAAATCGGTAGTATCGGGAATACGAAATGATCTCACTATTGACACCCGTCATCATGTCCCACACCTGAGACAGCCCCAGAAAAAATACGACATACGCTCCCTGCCGCATAACACTTGTATTGGACATGATCTCAAAAACATAGGGCAATACCGTCCAGATCAACATAAAAAGTCCCAAACCAATAATGGTCATATTGATAGACGACTTTCGGTAAATCGTTTTCACTTCTTCCATATTGCCCTGCTCGATATGCTGAGCGAGCAACGGACTGGCAATAGAAGATAGTGAGCGCATGGGCTTCGCAATAATTTCAGAGAGCGCCCATGAGATAGCATAGATACCTGTAGCCTGAAACTGAATCATGCCGGATACCATGAGGCCATCGATGCGAAACGCGATCTGGCTGCCGATGCCCGAGAGGAGGCCATACCAGGAATAGCTGGAAAATTCCTTTAACGCAAGCTTGTCTTTTGTGATGACGGGTTTTCCCAAACGCCATTCGCCCAAGAAGGCCAGATACCAAATCATGGCCAGGGCAGCAAATCCAAATGAAGCCACTACCCCGATGATAACGCCTTTCACATTGATCCATCCCTGGAGATACATCAAGATAATAAGCGGCAGGGTGATCTTGATCGTCAGTTGCTCTATAGCGGCGGGAATCGCTATGCGTCGAAAATTGGAAATATATCGAGACAACAAATTAATCAAAGCCAGAAAAAAAGTCAACGGGATGACGTAAATGACAAAATCCGAATACATCTCGTTGCGCTCATGAAAAATAAAGCCGCGGATCCAATGCTGTATAAACGGATAGAGTAATAGAAATAATAGAAATCCTATACCCGCTACTATCAAAAGCCAGCTCAACAATCCCCCATGGCCTGTGTGGGCACCCTGATACCTCGGAAAGAAGCGGATCGCCGATGATCCGGTACCCATCATCACAAAAATGCCGATGAGAACCGCAGCATCAAACAGGGACCTGAATAGTCCCAGAATCTCGAGCGCGTTGGGATACACATACAAAGTGCTGATCACCCCGATACCGACCCCGATATAACTGATGATACTGGATTTAAACCCTTGCCTTTGAATGACGCCCATGCCTGGTACAGTGTCGGGTGAACAAGTAATACCTGCACACCCGAGATAAAAAATTATGCGTTGAAAAATGCTTTTATGGTGTCGCAAATATAGTCCTGATCTTCGTGGGTCAATTCGGGATAGATGGGCAGCGAGACGACCTCCCGGCTGGCCTTCTCTGCTTGAGGGCACTCGATATCAATTCCCAATTGTACTGTTGTTACTTTCAGCCTGGACAAGGCAATGGGATAGTGGATACCGGTTTCGATCCCCTTTTGATGGAGGTAATTGATAAATTCGCCGCGAATGGAGGCATGGACCCTGACGACAAAAAGGTGATATACATGTTCGCTATCAGGATATTCTTCCGGCAGATGGATACCGGTCACTCCATGTAATAGTCCTCTGTATCTGGCTGCTACTTCCTGACGTTTTGTCGTCCATTCGTCCAGATGGTCGAGTTTGACCTTCAGAATGGCTGCCTGGAGCGCATCCATGCGGCTATTACGGCCTATGATTTCATGATCATACTTGGTCGTGCGACCATGATCTGCCAGCTTCGTCGCTTTCTCAAATAACCATTCTGATGAGGTTGTCATCGCACCAGCATCACCATACGCGCCAAGATTTTTTCCTGGATAGAAACTAAACGTATTGATATCTCCTATACTGCCGGCCTTACGACCTTTATACGTGGCACCATGGGCCTGGGCGGCATCTTCTATGAGAAACATGTGATGATCGGCTGCGTAGTGGATGAGCGGATCTAAATCAGCCATAAGACCATAGAGATGTACCGGCAAAAAAGCTTTAGTTCGGTCAGTCACGAGCGTTATGGCCAATTGCGCATCAAGGGTATAACGACCAGGGTCAATATCACAAATAACAGGTGAAGCGCCTGTGTTACAAACTGCTTCCAGGGTCGCCACAAACGTAAGGGCCGGAAGTATGACTTCATCACCGGGTCCAATACCCAGACTTTGAAGCGCGATTTCTATAGCATCAGTTCCATTGGCGCACGGAATGGTATACTTAGTTTGGTGGTACGTACTAAATTCACTTGCGAAAGTTTTTACCTCTTCACCCCCTATGAACCTGCCGCTATGAAGCACCGATGCGATAGCTTCATCCACCTCTGCCTTGATGGATAGGTACTGTGCGCGGAGGTCCACAAGCGGGATCGATGGAAATGAGTTCCTCATAGTTCTTTTATCGAGTATAATTCGAATATCCTACGACGTGTCAGGGTAAACAAAACGATATTCACTTCATCAGGCTATCCGGATAAAGTTTCAAAAACGCCAAAATTTCCTTTATCAGTGGATGGACCGTATCAGCCTCTTCTACAATTGGACTTTCAAAAAATACAGGCATTTCCGCAAGCAATTCCGGATCCAGATGTTGAAGAGAAGAGCTTCGGGAATTGAACCCCATCAATCGTACCGGATTACCTGACACTTTGGAATAGGGCAGAATATCACGAGTCACCACACTGCCCATACCGATCATAACACCCGTACCGATCACGCGATGCTGATGTACGACAGCGCCCATACCTATATGGGTAAACGCCCCTACCCTGCTGCGGCCCGCCAGTGCTACGCCGGCACTCAGTACAGCACTACGCTCGATGACGACATCATGGGCGACATAACATTTATTCATCAGATAGACGTTGTCCCCTATATAGGTTTGATCGGAATAGACCGGAGCATGTACACAAACAAATTCTCTAAGTGTAACATGATGGCCTATAACCACGGCACCCGCTTCTGTCAACCGATCTCCCTTAGCTCCCATTTCCCCGACGGCTCCAACGCAGGCATATGGAAATAAACGATTATCATTTCCAATCCTGACGCGGTGCTCGAGACATACACCTGTTCCAAAGCTATTATGATCGCCCATCTCGATATCCCCACGCATGACGACATGGGGGCCAATGACATTGCCATGTCCCATGCGGATATCACCTTCCAATATGGCGGTCGGATGTATTTGATTCTCACCAGATATCATACGCTCCGGATCTTTTTACCTGCTGCATACATTCGTTCAATGATGTCCACGACCATCCGGCCATCCAGGGCATTGGTCATGATTTCTTCTTTGCCCTGCAGGGACCGGACTACATTCTGAATGACCTTGTCATGATTGGACATCGAACCTTCATAATATCCATAGTCATTGGCAGGACCACTGTCCGGCAAGCCTTCTATATCAAACCCATCCGTACATTGGTAGGCAATGGTATTGAGATAGCGGCCTCCGATCTTGATGGTGGCATGCTCTGCAAAAACCGTAATACTGCCCTCCATATTTTGTTTGAAGGATGAAGTTGTATAATGCAAGGTACCCAATGCGTGATGATGCCGCAGAGAAAAATTCACCACACCTGTATCTTCAAATTCTATCGTATCCGGATGACTGACATTGTCAAATATGGCATGTAATACATCCAGATCCCCAAAGAGATAATAGAGAATATCAATAAAGTGGCTAAACTGTGTGAACAAAGTACCGCCATCCATGGCGCTGGTTCCTTTCCAATCCGATTGACGATAGTACGCATCACTCCGGTTCCAATAACAATTGACTGACACCGTATAAATCTTACCGAGTTTGTGCTGGTCTATCAGTTGTCTTACAGCCTGTACTGGAGGATTAAAGCGGTTTTGTTTGACCACGAAGAGTGATCTGCCGCTTTCCTGTGAAGCCCGAATCATCGCATCGGCCTCCGTTACACGAATGGCCATCGGCTTTTCGACCAGAACATGCTTTCCGGCATATAATGCTTCAATAGCTTGCGGTGCATGTAGTCCGTTCGGGGTACAAATAGAAATGATGTCGATATCAGGATCTTTCACCAACAACTTAAATTCCGGCGAGGTCCGAATGTCCGGCCAAGTCCCGGCAACGGAGCTCATCCTTTCGGGCCGGATATCACAAACCGCTACTAAAAGGGTATCCGGATGAGCCTCCAGCAACCGGGCATGCCGCATACCGATATGACCACATCCGACCAGACCAAACGAGATCATACGGTAGTTGATTTTACCTGCTCCATAAATGTGATCAGCCGGGTCGTGAGATAGTCCCGGCTATAGTGTTCGATTCCAGATGATTCCTGAATATATTGGCCCTGCTTAAACGATTGAAACGAATTGGTCAGTATCTCCCGGATGCGGTCAGTATCCTTCCATTCAGAAATATAGCCGCCGTGTGTTTGTCTCAGTATCTCTGCCGCGTCACCTTCGGCCGGACCCAGCAGCAGGATCGGTCTGCGGGAATAGAGATACTCAAACAATTTGGCCGGTATGCGACCCATCTCATTGCGCCGAACTCTGTTGATCAAAAGCAACAACAAACCGCTCTCCATCATGAGTTCTATAGCTTCCGAATGGCGGATAAAGCCTGAAATCCGGGTGATATCCTCAAGACCATATTGTCGTACTAATTCCTCAAGACGATTGTCTGATGGCCCGGCAAAACGGATACAAACCTGAGACCTCCATTCGGGATATTGTTTCAACCATGCACTACACGCCACAAGTAATTCTGTTGGTAACCGATCACCCTGCAAGGTACCGATATGACTGATCGTAAATAATTCAGGTGCCTTCGTTTGGGCTTTCGGAAAATCCCCCGCATCATATCCGTTCGTCAGCACTATGGATGGACCCGTTCGCAGTGCATTAAACCGGTCCATCCAGGAAGGAGATACAGTAATGAAACCATCTGCTGCTGAAATGACCTTTCGCTCCAGATCCTTATGTTTTTGCTCAGATCGCCGGGTCAAGGGGAGAAAATCAAAATATTCAATATCGGTCCACGGATCCCTGAAATCACTGAGCCAGCATATCGGTGTTTTTTTCTGAATCTGAAGTCCGGTGAGATGCACTGAGTGCGGAGGACCCGTCGTGATCAGGTAATCACCACCATATTCTTTTATATAACTGGATAAGTAACGAACGCAACCCGGTACCCACAATACCCGGGCGTCCGGAATAAACCAATTCGCCCGCACCCACATCACGAGATTCTGTTTCCACGTTCGTTGCTCCCGGGGTTTGTAAAACAGCCCATCCAAATCTGTGGATCCTTGGTGAGTCTGATTGGACTTGACCTTTTTCCCGATAAATTTTCTGATCCACTTTCGGGGTTCTGGTACCGGGATATGATGTATCTCCAGATCATTGGGGACCTGAGATAGCAGGTCCGGATTGACTGAAGGATAGTCAGGATCACGGGCGGTGAAAATGACAGGTTCCCATCCCCGCCCTTTTAGACGGGTCGCGAACTTCAACCAGCGTTGTACAGCTACACCACCGGCGGGTGGCCAGTAATACGTCAGGATCAGGACTTTTTTCCCCTCCACATCAGGGCTATTTATTCTTCTTTTTTCGCAACAGTGGTTTCTTTGGTCCTCCGATCGTCTCGGCAATAGCCACTGGTGGAGTCGGCACGGCAGTCGTCAGCCAACGGTACATACCATACACGAGGGCTAGTACTAACAACAAAGAAAAAAGGAGCGATATCTTTTCCCCGATCACATAGGATCTGGGTTGGAACGCGAACCGTATCTCATGTTCTCCCTGAGGAACTTTCAAGGCTCTCAGAATATAGTTGGCCCGGACATGCGGCACTTTCTGACCATCGATATACGCTTGCCATCCTTTGTCAGGTCCGTAATAGATTTCTGAAAACACAGCAAACTGATCTGAAGAAGATGTACTTCGATATATCAACTCATCCGGGGCGTAGGACGTCAGTGCAATACTCCCGCCTTGTTGGGGGTCCAGTCCCTGTATCTGATCTGCAAACTCCCTGTGGACGAATGCAATTCGGGTCAGGTCGGCAGTGTCGATCGATTCCAACTCTTCGTTATTGCTGTTGACGAGCACGATATCGTCGACAAACCAGGCGTTGCCAAATGCATTGGGATTGGTTTGGGCTGCAGGACGTTGACTGGGGTCATTGACGATGAGATACTTCATATTGAGCATGCTCAAAACATTCATATTGCCTTGTGCGATATAGCGGTCGATCAGGTCCTGATATCGCTGCAACTTGGCCGGGCTATAACCACCGATCGTGCGGTGGTGGTACGAAGGAAATGAGGTATTGAATGGATTGGAGGATACATCATGCACGCGATAGTGGAGATCCGGATCCTGCAGAATCTGGGTATCCACAGGTCGGGGATTGAGGATCGCATCTACAGTTTGCTTCGGATAGAAATCATCCGGGGCGACATATCGCCGGGCTACGGCCCAAAGATCGGCGATGATAAAAAGGCCCAGGCCGGATAAGAGCAGCCATTGTTTAATTTTCCCCTGGTGATACGTCCATATAACGGCTGTACAAAGCAACACCCAGATAAACGATCTCCAGGCATCGGCTGTCAATGCTGATTTACGATCGCTGATCAGCGCGTCAATATTCCATCCTGCCTGTGCCAGCCGGGCATCGCCGGGGGCTGTAAATGACATCAGGGAAGGACCGACTAAGGCGATCAGCAGACATAATCCTCCGACCGTACCCAGCGCCATCCATACCGGACGTTGAAATGACTTTTCATGTCCTTTCATAAAACCACCTAGTCCCAGTGCAGCCCCCAATGGAATGATGAGCGCTGTAACACTCAGAATCGAGCTGGGAGCTCTGAACTTGCTGTACAGGGGCAGGTAATCAAAGAGCAGGCGGTTGAGTACCGAAAAGTGTTTACCCATAGACATCAGGATGGATAACAGGACAATACTCACTAACCACCACCGAATAGACGCCCGCATATAAAAGAGTCCAAATACAAAGAGAAATAGCACCGATGCCCCCATATACGACGGACCGGCTGTAAACGGCAGGGAGCCAAAATAAAGCGGCACTGTGATATCCTGATTTACTCCTTTGGACCGAAGGTCTTTTACGACTTTGGAATTGGAGGGAAGTTCTTCGGAGCCACTTCCTCCGGCTCCCCGTGGAATCACCATCGCGATGATATCCTTCACGCCATTGCTCCATTGCATGGCGTACTCCCAGTCGAGTCCTTCGACGGTGGATGAACTGGTCTCTCCTTTGTTGACTGGCGTTTCCAGGACAGGTTTGCCCCGCATGGTTTCGGCGCTATACTCCATGGTGGTCCAGAGTTTCGAAGCAGATGCTCCGATGGCCAGAACGAGGCCCGCCAGCAAAATGGCAGAGGCTTTAACAAAGGCGGGTAGTTCTTTATTTTTGATTGCCAGGACCAGAGCGATCAGGACGTACAGGATGAGAAACAGGCCCAGATAGTAGGTCATTTGGATATGGTTGCTGAACAGACTCAGCCCCATACCGATTGAGAAGAGTATACCGCCAGCCAGGTATTTCTTCTGGTAGGCGAGTAATGTACCGGCAAAAAGATATGCGCTAAAGACGATCGTCATGAACTTGGTCATGTGACCGGTCTCATAGAGTGACATTTGATTGGTGGTGAGTCCGAAGGCTACTGATCCCAACATCGCCGGCCAGTGTCCGGCACCGAGGCAGAGCAGCACGATATAACATCCCAGCATCGCGGCAAAGTAGTAGCCGATTGGTCTTTCGATAAAAGCCTGGTGGAAGGAATAGACATACTTCAACAGGTTGTTTTTCTGGGGGACGCTCATCTGGTAGGTGGGCATGCCACCAAACATGGCGTTGGTCCAGAGCATGATCCGACCCGTCTTCTCCTTCCAGACAGCGGCCTCCTGGTTCATCCCCCGCACCGAGAGGATATCGGACTGCTGGAGCATCTTGCCCTGAAGCTGGGGCAGGAAGTACATTACACTGAGAATCAGGAACACGGCTGCCGCCATTAGAGGCTGGATCAGTTTGCCGCCATAGATCTTTTTCATCGTTTCGGATTGTGCGGGGCTAAGATAGATTTTATTCGGTTGTGGCTCCCTGTCTCTGAACCTCATATCTTATGTGCGTCACAACACCGGATTCAGCTTCCCCAGGAGCTAATTGCCTATATTACCCTCTTGAAAAAATGAGGGTCCCCTCCATCGCTATTATTACGACTATGCTTAAAGATCTTCCATTGATTTTAATTTGCCTCCTTCCTTTTCCACTGATGGCCCAGACCGGGTTTGATCTCCAAGGACACCGGGGCTGCCGTGCCCTGATGCCGGAGAACAGTCTGCCTGGATTTTTGAAAGCGGTAGAATTGGGTGTTAATACACTCGAAATGGATGTCGTCATCAGCCGCGACGAACAAATTGTGGTTTCACACGAGCCCTGGATGTCGCATGTGATCTGTTCCCACCCAGATGGGCGGCCGGTGACCAAAAAGGAGGAGAAGCACCATAATTTATTTGAGATGACGATGGCGGATATTCAAAAATATGATTGTGGAATGCGCCACCATCCCGACTTTCCCCATCAATTGAAAGTACCGGCCGTCAAACCGACGCTGAAAATGGTTGTGCGATCAGTCGAGCGATTTGCCCAACAACAACAATATCCACAACCGCGATATAATATCGAACTCAAATCATCCCGAAAAGGAGACCGTCAATGGCATCCTGTTCCTGATCGATTTGTTGAGCTCGTCGTGACCGAGATACGTCGGCTTGGCATCGAAGAGCTGACGACACTGCAGTCTTTTGATACCCGTATTCTAGAATCATTGCATACTGTGCCGGACAGGATATTTAAAATCTCCTTTCTGGTGGAAAAGGGGAAAAATGCAAATACCCATTTTCGAAAACTTAGTTTCACCCCTGACATCCTCAGTCCGCACTATAAGCTGGTCTCTCCAGGTATGGTGGAGACTTGTCATGCCAAAGGTATTCTGATCATTCCCTGGACTGTCAATACACACGAAGATGCAGAACGCCTGAAATCCATGGGGGTGAATGGCTTGATAACCGATGTTATAATCTTTTGACAGTGAATACTGAACGACTTCAAGCAATATGTTTGTTAGATGCCAGGCGAAGCGCAGCGGAGATTCCGACCGCAAGGCGGAAAGCAGGAGATGCCAGATGTCAGAGCATCAGATGCCAGATTGGATGATGCTGGATAGAACAGATGCCAGAGTAGGAGATGCTTTTTTTGATGCCAGGCGAAGCACAGCGGAGATTCCGACCGCAAGGCGGAAAGCAGGAGATGCCAGATGTCAGAGCAACAGATGCCAGATTGGATGATGCTGGATAGAACAGATGCCAGAGTAGGAGATGCTTTTTTTGATGCCAGTCGAGGCGCAGCGGAGATTCCGACCGCAAGGCGGAAAGCAGGAGATGTCAGAGCATCAGATGCCAGATTGGATGATGCTGGATAGAACAGATTCCAGAGTAGACGATGCTTTTTTTGATGCCAGGCGAAGCACAGCGGAGATTCCGACCGCAAGGCGGAGAGCATAGGAATTGATGAAAGGGAGTCGAAACGACCATCACGGGCTCTCCATTGCATACATGGTTAAAGTGAAGTTGCAAACTTCAAAAAGAACATCTCTATGCGAAGTTGCAAACTTCGCATAAGAATGAGCGGAGTCGAGGTATCCTTTCAAATAAACACTAAACTCTAAACTTCTCAACCACTCACCACTCACTACTCACTACTCACCACTCACTACTCACTACTCACCACTCACTACTCACTCTTTTCGCCTGCTATTCTCCCAGCAAGGTTCTCAGCTTTTCAAAATCAATCTTTCCGGCAAAAGCAAGTTCTTCCTGTTCGGACGCAAACCCCTTTGCATTGATGGTGATGAGTGTCTGTCCCATAGGAATCTGGATCTCGGTAGACCTGATTGGTCTTGAAGCGCCATTATTATCATAAAAGTCGTCCATCTCCGTCTTCAGGATAGCCCGGCGGGAACCAACACGCGCACTTTTGTACCCCTGCCCCATCATAGAAGGATTATTCATATACATGGTGATAGCATTGAGCATAGGTGAATTGGCCAGGATTTGAATCTCGGCTTCATTTCCGTTCATGGATGGATGCTGATAATTTTTTGAGATCTGCATCCCGCCACCCAGCATACCCATCATTCCCGTATTGATGGTCTCTGTTTCAGTTGCTTTGAGCCCAGCGATCTCCGTCGGCAGTGCTTCTGCTATCTGCCTGGCTAAAATCTGGTCGATCTCATTCATCGCATCCTGCAGGCTGAGTTTAGCCTGCGCATAGTTCTTTTGGGCCAGATATCCCTGTGCCTCACTCATGTAGGTCTCAATCTGACCCTGCCCCGCCAGCTGGAGACAGAGGAGAGAAAAAAATGCCAAACCAAAAGATTTCAGTATCATAACGTTAGAAATTTACATACCAAAACTAACTCAATTTCAGTCGATATACATGCCCATACTGGAATTTCACATTATTTAGACGTCCATGGCAATAAATCTTTTTTTTGAGTTCACAAGAAACTGAGGGTATACCATTAGAAAAAGGTTATATCTTTAGCAAATTCACACATGAGTTGTTAATACGGTTCAAAGAGAGGTGACCGGGTAGTAATTCTGATAACATTTGCGTTAATCTTGTAAAATAAGACTTCACCGTATGAAAAGACTGACTGCTCTTCCCATTCTGTTTTCTTTAACCACATTGCTCTTCGTCCTTTTCTTTGCCCTCTCTTCCTGGCGAATGACCGATCCCGTCCTTTCGGATACGAATCCGGTACTTGCAGGACCCACTTCTCTTACGACATTGCCGCTGGACGTTCCCCATGATCATATACAACCCTTGGAGGACCTCCATGATGAGGCTTTACAGGATCAACTTGACGCGATCATTCAATCAGACAAGCTTTGGGCAGGTCTTTCCAAAAACAAAATGCTCAGCATCGGTATAGTGGATATGTTTGATCCGATGCAGTCGCGTTTCGCGGCTGTCAATGGTGATCACATGATGTATGCCGCAAGCCTTCCCAAAATCGCGATTCTGCTTGCTTCGGAGGATGCTATTGACTGTGGTATGATTAAAGAAACCCCTGAGGTCAAACAGGATATGCGGATGATGATCGCGAAAAGCAGCAATGCCGCTGCAACTCGGATGTTTGATCGCGTCGGAGTTGACCATATCGCCTCTGTATTGCAAGATCCCTGTTACAATTTATACGACAAAAAACAAGGTGGCGGTCTCTGGGTCGGCAAACCCTATGGCAAAAGCGGAGTCCGTGTAGGCGACCCCATTAAAAATCTGAGCCATGCCGCATCGGTCATGCAAGTAGCCAAATTCTACTATATGCTGGCTTTTGGTCAGTTGGTCAGTGAAGACCGGAGCCGGAATATGCTCGCCATGCTGGTTGACCCCCAGCTTCATCACAAATTTGTATCCGTGCTCGACCGTGTAGCACCCGCCGCTAAGGTGTATCGTAAATCTGGCACCTGGGAGACCTGGCATGCGGACTCTGCCCTCGTATGGGACAAAACCAGACGCTACATCGTGGTCGCACTTGCCGATGACAGCAAGGGCGAAACCATCCTGCGCGAGCTGATGCTCAAAATCGACAATCTGCTGGTTCCAAAAGCTTAGATTAGCGTCCAACTATGTTGGGATCACTTCTGGCCAAATGGAAAGAAACGTTCCTTCGGACGTTTGATATTCGCGTAGGTGAATTCAGACGGGTATGGCTGATGCAACTCAACGTATTCCTCCTTATCCAATGCCTCTGGATCATCAAGCCTGTGGCCAATGCCCAGTTCCTTTCCAGAGTCGGTATTGAGCGATTACCACTTGTGTTTCTCCTTGTAGCCCTGACGGCACTTGGGGTTTCTACGGTGTATTCAGGAATTCTGAACCGGAAAGCCCTGGGGTCTGTCATGGGCAGCACATACCTCCTCTCCATCTTCAGCCTCTTCACTTTTGCTGTCTTGATGCGTCTCGACCTGTTTCCTAACTGGATGAGCTATGTGTTCTATATCGGGGTGGCTCTCTTTGGGTTGATCACCACCTCGCAGTTCTGGCTTATGGGCAACCTGGTCTTCAATTCACTTGAAGCAAAACGGCTGTTTGGGTTTATCGGAGCAGGCGCTATTGCCGGTGGGATCAGTGGTGGATACATGACCTCTTTGCTGGCGCCCCTGCTCGACAGCGAAAACATGTTGTTTGTGGCAGCAGGCCTGTTGCTGATCAGTATGAAAGTGAATCATTCCATCTGGCACACCTATGTACCCGAAGTGCAACGTAAAACCCAACCTGGTGCAGCTGTTCCCCCTCAGGAGTTTCCGTTCCGTTTACTTATGCATTCCAAGCATCTGACCTATCTGGCCCTGATCATGGGGATCAGTGTCGTTGTCGCCAAACTGGTTGAATACCAGTTTAGCGCCATTGCATCAGCCCGGATAGAAGATCCTGATCGGCTTACAGCTTTTTTCGGTTTTTGGTTTTCTACCTCCAATGTAGTGTCCCTTGGCATCCAACTGCTGATCACCCGCAGAGTCGTCGGTTTTCTGGGTGTGGGACGAAGTCTTTTTGTACTTCCCGGTGCTTTGTTTGCCGGAGCTTCTGCTGTATTGTATGCCCCGATACTGTGGACGGGTACGGCCCTCAAATTATTTGACATTTCACTCAAACAATCCATCAATAAAGCCGCTACGGAACTCCTGATTCTGCCTATCCCTCAACGAATCAAAAGTCAGGTCAAAACCGTCATAGATGTCTTTGTCGATACGACGGCCACTGGGATCGGTGGCATACTTCTGATCTTTCTGATCAATGGATTTGATCTCTCTGTCCGTGCAGTGGCTATCATGATCATGTGTCTCATCGGGGTGTGGTTGTATTTTGCTGTAAGAGCCCGAAGAGAATATGCGCTCTCCTTTCAGGACAAACTTGGGATCCCGCGATCTGTGCACAAAAAAAGGCCACTTCAACTGTCCGATACCTCTGTGGCCGAAGGTATTCGTCGTACCCTGCAAACCGGGACGGAGCCTCAAATTTTGTTTCTCCTGGCCCGCATAGAAGAAAGTCGGCATATTCCCCTGATGCAGGATGTGATTCCGTTGCTGCAGCATGAATCCTCCAAGGTGCGGCAGGGCGCGTTGCGCTGTTTATATTATCACACGGATCGTAGGCTATCCGAGCGTATCCACCCGCTGTTGCGTGATCCGGATGCAGAGGTTCGTTCGAGGGCATTTTCCTGTTTGCTCAAACATTCACGAAAGGATGGTGTGCCGTTTATTGAACGACATTTGGATGACCCTGATCCGGCTATCAGTGGCGCGGCTCTGGTGGGACTCGCCACGGAGGCGCGTGATAACCAGGTCATGCAGCGTTTATTTCAACTGGAACGGCGTATCCTGGCATGGGACCAGGAGGCGGGAGTCCAAACGGATGGTGAAGAAGAATATGCGAAGAAGTGGGTGGTGCTCAGAGCTGTTGGTTACGGTCGTATAGTCTCGTGTTATCCATTGCTGACAACCTATATGCATGATGCAAAAGAGGAGGTGGTGCAACAGGCCATACTGGCCGCCGGCAGTACTGAGGACTTGTATTTTGTCAAAAGTCTGATTGGCTTTCTTCCCGACAAGAATACCAGAGGTACGGCCAGAAAAGCGCTGGCGAAGTATGAGCCGTCCGTATTGCTACCGCTATTGAGCCGCATTAGCCGGGAAAAAGATTTGTCACATGACATCCTGATTCAACTGCCGGGGGTGGCCGAAATGATGGATGCGCCTCAGGCTATAGCGTTCCTGATCGAACTCGAACAACGACAAGAGCAAAAGGTAAAGCAAGAGGTTCTCAAAACATTGCAGTCACTCAAGCAAAAATATCCGCATCTGAAAATCTCCGGTCGGCACATCCTTGGAATGCTGAAGGAAGAAGTGGATTTGTACAAAGCCACGCTTGGGCAAATCAAGGCAGCGGAACAATATTGGTCTGCACCAGATGCTGAGCCGGTGCATGCTGCCGGCGAGGACCTGGTGCATCTGTTGCGTCAGCGACTGGACCGGATACTCGACCGGATGTTTCGGATTATCGCCCTCAATTATCCCGCTCAGGTCACCTTACCGCCGCTCAGGGATATCCGGCATCAGGAGCCTCAGGTCCGTGTGAATACAATTGAATTGTTGGACAATATTCTGGATCCCGGGCTAAGAAAAATGGTAATGCCGATACTGGAGACGATCATGCTAGACAATCCTACAGCGGAGACACTGAATCGACTGGGTATGGTTTTACCTTCCGAAACAGAAAGTCTTTCAGCCCTTCTGACCGGTGTCAATGAGCAACTCAAGATAGCCGCATTACAGGTGATAGCGAGCCATCCTTCTCCTTCTCTATTTCATGCTTTGATAGAACAAGCCTCGGAAGACCCGCATCCGAAGGTGCGACAAATGACGGTTGGGTTGATGGAGGCAGATAGAAAAGGTGAGAGTTAATGAGAGTTGGTCTCCTACGGCCTCGGTCTCAGGGCGTTGAGCTTGGCGGCCTGACACACTTTATTGAATACTCCCGCTTAGGAGCTTAGGAGCTTAGGAGCTTAGGAGCTTAGGAGATTAGGAGGTTAGGGTAGTCAGGTCGTGACCTGACCATACGTTTACTCCCTTCGACTATGGCTTTACCCTTTACCCTTCATCCTTTACCCAACTTGTGCCCCAGCACAAGACCTTTTACCCCACTTGTGCCCCAGCACAAGACCTTTTACCCCACTTGCGCGCAGTACGCGCAAGAGCGTACATAAACCCTAAACATTGACCCCTAAACACCTATTCAACCTCAATAACCTTCATAAACCTTATAAACTCCCTAACCTCCTAAGCCTCTAATCTCCTAAGCCCCTCACCTCCTCACCTCACTTTTTAACTACCC
Source organism: Saprospiraceae bacterium (assembly GCA_041746735.1). Lineage (GTDB taxonomy): Bacteria > Bacteroidota > Bacteroidia > Chitinophagales > Saprospiraceae > Opimibacter. The sequence continues at coordinate 21,525 of JBGTGP010000024.1, read as the reverse complement.
TCTCACTATGTACCGCTCCATCCTGCTCCCGGATTACGCACAGGTACATCCCGGGTAAAAGGGAGGGCATACTGATCGAGAGGGGGATGGGGACTTGCTCCCGGAATACAGCGCGTCCGTGCAGATCATACAGAGTGACATGGGCGGGACGGATCGAACCGGAGCGGGATCTGATCATCAGGTCGTTGGTGAATGGATTGGGGGAGATGGATAGATCGGGCAGTCGGTCTTGTTCTTCCTTGAGGCTGGTGGTGAGGATATTGACCCATCGGCACATGCTGTCGGTAGCGTAGTCGTTGCTGACGGTGAGGCAGACGTGGTAGAGACCGGGCTCGAAGGTATGGACGGGGCTGGGCTCGCTGCTGGTATATCCGTTGTCGAAGTCCCAGTGCCAGGTATGGGGATCGAAATAGGACAGGTCTGTAAAGCGGATGGTGTACCACCAGCCGGGGATATCCTCTTCGTAGCGCCAGCGGGCGACGGGGAGATTGTTGAGGCCGAGGGTATCGCAGGGGCTGCCGTCTAAGGGGCCGAGGCGGAAGTTGGGGATATTGGGTACAGATCGTCCATTGTAGGCGGTCAGATTGATCTCATGCTGGATAAAGCGGCTTTCGGCGGCAGGGAGGTCAGGCCGATTGATGACATGCATATATCCGCTACTGGCGGCGGGCGGGATTACATAGATCCGGCCGTCCGGAGCTGTGATCATTTCCCCAAAGCGCATGCTGACCCAGCCGGGCTGTACAAAGCCATCAAAGGTATCAACTACAGTTTTGGTAGAAGGGATGTCTTCTGCCCACAGGTCCCATTGAAAAAGTACATTAGGTATACTCACATATAGATACTGGCCGGAGGGGGAGATTTCAGCACCGGAAAATAAACCTGCTTCCGTTTCAAATGTCAACCTTTTTTCAATATTCCCTGTACATCTGTCAAATGAAAAAATAAAAACATCCTGCATTCCTCCGAAGTAATGATAATTCAATTGAATTAATATATCTCCCTGGCTTGAAAAAACAGCCTGCCTGAAATTTGCTCTTAGTTTTGCATCTACAGCACCTATATGATGTAAATGAATCCCTTCTGATCCAAGTATAAATGATAAATAACGTTCTTGATCAGCTTCAAACATCACAAGCCACCAATCCCGTCCATTTGCATGTCGTGTCACGGCAATAGGGCCCGTATAATATCGAATTAGGGGATCTATTGGTTTGTCTTTAAATAGTACAGTGAACGATTCGTCGAGTGGATCAAATTCAAGCCATGTCTCTAAATATTGCGTTACGGGAAACAACGTATTCGGATTATATTCAGAAGTATGATGCACTACGCTATACCGGTGAGCGATACCTGGAACTGGAAGTATTATACTCCCATCTCGTCTTGGAAATCCATTGGTTTGGAAATCCGGTTCATTATACCAATTCCAATAACTGTATATTCCTTTGTCATCAAATGAAATGGTATCAATAATACTAATACCTCCACGACCGAAAATCTGCATACCATTGGACCATAAGAGGATCTGCCCATTTCGGTTCGAAATCATAGAAGAGGTTTCTCTCATCCACATATTGGTCCATGGCATCCTTTTTACAGTCACTTTATCGTTTGAGAAATCAAGCTTCAGAATACTGTTACGACCAGATGGTGAAGCTGAACCAATATACCCGATGATCCATTGATCGCCTTCTTTCTGACTCCTGATTTCAGGAGTCAGAAAGAACAGCGATACTATTGCTATACAAAATCGTATCATCTTGATATGATCAGTTTGTGAGTGACGGGACCGGAGTCAAATAGGAGGGTGAGAATATACATGCCCTCGGGATATGTCCGGGTTGGAATCGTCCAGGTGTAAGCGTCAGGGTTTGCAGCAGCCACCAATCTCATTGTGCTGTCTGATAACCGGACATCCAGGATGGGTTCGGTAGCGGAAATGTTAATGAGATCATTCGTCGGATTCGGAAAAACGGACCATTGTGGCTGTATATCGCGTTGATATACCGGTGCAGAATATCTGAAGGGCTCGGGAGTGGGACAGTTGTCCAGAATCGGCACAAGGGTAGTGCCTGAAATGCTTGCGTAAAGTCCTTGTGCCAATCCAATAGCCCTACCGCCCAGCCAGGGACATAATTCCGCATATTCCAACAGGGTAAGAGAGTCTGTGGGGCTGATAATCTCCCCCATCAAATATTGCGCCCGTAGATATAGCGTTTTTCGTAGAGCGCTTTCCATATTGTTGGCGGGAGAGATGGTGGTGAGCGCATAGGCAATATCTTCATACATCTCATACGATTCTGAGTGCTCCTCGGTCAGGAGATCCAGCCAGTCTGTCGTAATGCTGGAGAGGGTGTCAGCTTTGAGAATCCGTAGGGCGCGTAATGCCACGCTATCCGGATCATCGAGATAAAGCAAGGAATCTATGCTCGCAATTGTATTGGAAAGAATTTCCATACGGTCAAGCGCATCTTCCTTATCCTCTTTTTGTAGTCCGTGACGCAACCCAAGATCGACTTGCCATTGCACTAATTTGCCAAGGTTCGTATTGACTTCGGCATCAAAAAAACTATCTAATGCAGTATGGCTAAAGAGATCATCGTCGTGCAACATCATCTCAAAAACATCTGCCTTCGTCAGCCAGATCATCTGATCATTAAACTCAGTAAAAGTCACCGGATGTCGAATCACTTTGGCAACAGAGTCTGCTACTGCTTTGGGATCGGGTAATGATGAAATACATCCATGCATTTGCGGGCCAGGATCGTCAGTATCTATAAACCAATCTTCTTCAATCGCGATTGGTCCAATACTCGGAGGAAGAAAGTCTGCATCATCTCCCGAATCTATAATAAACATAGAGCCTAATGCGGATTCGATAGCTTCAGCATATGCATCACTGATATAAGCTCCATACTCATCGTAATCGCCAGTCCACTGATTGCCCTGATGTTGCTGCGTTCCCATTGTTATTGGGCTAAGCAGATACAGGCCGAAAGAACCATCATGAATGATGTTGGAGTTCAATCGTGTTTCAATATTAGGCCCTATGAAATGTATGTTTTGGTACATATTCTCAATGCTATTGCAAACCAAATTATTAAGGAAAGAGAAGTATTGACTAATTCCCAGATTACTCGGATAATTGTATCCCGCATCGGCCTCAATGGTATTATATCGCAAATTCATGTTGCTTGCATTCACACAGATTGAACCACTGTTTTGTAAATCTTGGCTTTGGTCAAGTACAAATGAAATCGGATTTGTGATGACATTGATCTGATTCACATTGTTGAAGTACAAACCAAAAGAGCCGTTACCATCTGTGATCTCGATATCATTATTCTGGATGAGGCTATAGTCGGGATGTGCATTCTTGAAATTTCGGACATCAATACCAATGTTAGCGGGAAAATCATAAGATCTCGTCAAGGAATTCGATTTGATCACGAAATTATTGGCAACGTCCGTTACGGCAATACCACTAAACCCCTCATGAATCTCATTTTCCATGATGGACAAGGATTGAAGCCGAACAGCAGATATCCCACGTGTCCGAGTTGAGAAAGGGCTGGGGGTTGAGATCGAGATTTGATTGGTAACGATCCAGTTTCCGGATTCATCCGCATGTACTCCAGTAAATACATTGTCCATTGTATTATTGACTATTCGGCCAACGGACCTGAAGGAATGGATTGCATACTGATTGAGGTCCAATACTGGATGTGCAATTGTGCGTGGCCTGCCGCCTTCAAAATCATAGAAATCGGTACCATATACATTAGCAGTGGAGTTACGCATGATGACCCCATTGCGCATATTGTATACCTCATTTCTAAAGGAACCAGCAGCCTCAACGAGGCCAATATTCATAGCATTGATACCCGAAAGGTAGATCGCGGCATATCCCTGATCATACGGTATCGTAGCCGGCGCAGTGGGCCAGATCGGGTAGTAATGATGACCAGGGTACGGGTCACGCAAACCGGAAAGGGTGTAAAACTTGCATCCTGAGACTTCATGTCTGGCCATGGTTTTTCCCAGTTCTTCGGTCTCAAAAGGGCTACCTACTGCAATGCCGATATAATTGTCGACAAAATGCGTAAAGTAACAACCAAAGCCTGCCATGGATCTGAGTTTTACTCCGGTATTAGCTGTTTGAATCATGGAGTAGTGAAGAAACAGGTACCCGTCATCAGCTCCTTCCGAAATGATGCCCTGCCACATATAATCACATGCGGAGATATTGCAATACCGGATTGCCAATTCGACACTCTGTTGTACCACAATAGCGCCACCTTCTTCCATAATGATTCGTACACCCTGCCATAATGTAGTTTGATCCACAATCAATGTACCCTTCACCAAGTAACATTCGTTGGTTTGGAGCGGATGGAGGAGTTCACTTATCAAGGTTTCTTCCTCTGATTTGCCAATCGGTATCGGATCCTCACATGTGCAAGGTGACGCAGGGATAACCTGACTATTGCCTTGGTGGAGCATCAGTGTCATCCCAAAAAACAGTAAGGTAAAACGGATGGTGGTTCCAAACGAATTACACAACACCCACCCACAGATAGTATTTTTCGTAATACGTAACTGTGTGTGTGTGTGTGTGTGTGTTACGCGTAAATTTACGCGATGGCACAAAACATTTTGATTTCATATTAAATAAATTTAGTTAAAAAATCAACGAAGAAAAATGTGTTATGCAAATTAAAATATTATCGAAGGCTATACAATAATAGTGAATTCAGCTAAATAAAATGATTTTATTGAATTATTTTGCAGAAATTTTTACAACCGTTTAACTTCAATTTTCCGCTATGAAATCCCTATCCACTTTACTCCTTATGATCATCCTGCAATTGGCACAAGCGCAGTCACTGATCCTCAGGATTACCAATCCCCAGGTCACCGGCAATCGTGTCACGTATGATGTAGTGGCAGACCATTTTACAGAAATCCTCACCCTTCAGTATGTTGTCAATTATGACCCGGAAGAACTTTCATTTGTTCGTACACAGAACTGGATGTTACTGGGCATGTATTGGGGGAATTTTGACTCCAACACACCAGGGGTTATCAGTATGGGATGGGTCGACCACACACTTGAAGGTACAACATTGCCCAATGGATCCCTTTTATATCAAATCGTATTTGATATGCTATTAGGTACACACAGTAGCTTGTGCTTTGAGCTGTCTCCTGAAACGTATGAGATCCTGGCCGGTGATCAGGAGTTTCTTGATTCCCTTTATGTAGCGGATGACTGTAATGAGGATCCGATCCTGATCGATCTGACGATGACCCAAATCCACACACCTGAAACCTCCAAGGTTTCATGGGTGGAAAATCCTGTAGACAGGAATAGCGATATTAGATTTTTTCAATCTCAATCTGACAGGAGTTCGATACGCCTGACGGATATCACCGGGAGAGTGCTGCACACTGTACCATATCAAGTTTACGATGAGGGAATGCATTCTATTTCAGTTCCGTCTATCCCTCCTGGCGCTATCTATATACTGCAGTTTCAATCAGCGTTGTCATCCATTGCCTATAAAATTTTGGTTTTGGAATAAGCTGTAGTGTAGGGAATTCAACGGACGTCTTCCAGAGGATGCCAATCGAAGCACAGCGAAGATTCCGACCGCAAGACAGAATGCCTGATCGTGATAATCCCAAAAAATAATCCCAATATTTGAAATCTGCAAATTTTCTCAAGTAAAAATTCCTGGTGACAAATACTTGACAAATTCGGATGCAGGCTGATACAGTATGATATGATTTCCTGATTATTAATTCGGGGTACCTTGAAATGTTGATGACGCCATAAATGATGCAAACCGCTATAAAATATTCAAGCCGCCAAACTTGGCGGCTCTACGAAAGGTATGAATCTCATACCTCCTATCCTCATAAACCTCCTAACCCTCTAACCTCCTAAGCTCCTAAGCTCCTAAGCCTCTAACCCTTTTCATCCTCCAAGCCTCCATAAAAAATAGCGGCACTATCTCCTCACGATCCGATCTATACCGGCAGCGAGAGCCATGTGATCGGAGGCACTATTTCTTTTCCGCACATTGGACATGAGCGCGACCAGGTAGGTGGTGCTGTCCGGATGCTCGATGATCGCGACGCTGTTCATAAAGTTGTCTACATTGCCTTTGTACTTCGCACAGGAATAGCCTTCTTCGGGTCTGCACTTGTAGAGACTCCCCGATTTGAAGTAGACAGCTGCGTCACGCAATACAGGTGAAGCGGCATACCGGATGCGTCTGTCCGTCATGTAAAATAGACGTTTCATTTCCAGACTGGAGAGTTCGTCTACCGCACATCCTCGCTCCATTCTCACTAAAAACTTCATCAGGCCTTTTGTGGTGCCGATACTTCCCCCCTTCGGTGGTATGATACCAGACCCTCCACGGGTAAACATCGTACCGAGCCGCCATTCATCATGTGAAATACCTAATGCCCTCAGCGGATCATTCACGACCGAGATCGCGATATCCGCCATCTCTGCCTTTGGTGTGGCTTTAAACCAGGCATTGGCTTGCTCTTCTGTCAGCGATGGATAGTCTTTGCCAAACACTCGCATCAGTATCGCTTCCCGCCAGCAGACGGTGGCCGCGCCATTGTTGCTGACGGACATCATATAGTCCAGCCACTCGTATAAGAGAAATACATCCTGTGCCTGAACCTGCCTGCGTTTCAGTGCCTGCGTTTGTGGATTGTAGATCGAAACTGTATGCGCATCCGTGAGCGCCCATGAACCTCCCCGAACGGCCTTCGTGCATAGCAGATCCTGTCTTTGAGCAAAGGAATCAGGGTAGATTTTGGCCAGCTCTGTAAAGACCGCCAGCATCACCGCCAGCTTACCGACACTGCCGGGCTGATAACCTGCCGTTTCTTTCTGACCTGCGTAGCGCACCGGTCGGCCAGGTGTAATGTCCAATACAGAAACACTATAATTCTCATTCAGGCCCGGAAATAAACTCCGAATGGATTTCTGAAATTCAGGATCTGGGCTAGGTAATGTGTCCAGTAATTCGTGATGCGCGACTGTCAGATTCAAATGAATATCCGCCAGCGATTTCATTGCACCTGGAACAGGCATGGTACCTTTGATATGGCCATCCACAACTTGCTGCAGATAGTCCAGCCGCCTGATATTGGTTGAAGAATATCCGTCTATGGGATACGTCGGCGCTTCAGTACACCACAGGCAAATAATCAAACAGGTGAGGCCTATAGACTTTTTCATATCGTCAGGGTTTTGTTTGTAATGAGATCATGCGTTTGGGATCAAATGTCGGTGTGATCCTGGTCAGGTAGTCAGACGCAGCCGCTTGTTTGTTTTCTACAAAAGGTCTCACCTGAAACAACCACAAGTGGTCATCCTTAAATCCCAACTCGATATCGAAGGGTCCGGTCGTGCCCATACCCGGCACTTTCGGCAATTCAGACCGCATGCAAGAAGAGATCACCTGGAGTTCCTGTAATGCACCAGGCGACAGGATACGCCGATCAAATACAGCCTGCTGTCGTTTGCTGCCACCTGAAGCCGGAATCGTGAGAAAAGATGCCTCACGCGCCGGTGCCAGGAGTTTATACCCTTCGCGTGCTGCGAGAAGCCAGGATTCGGCAGCCTGTCCATCTACAGCCCCGCCTACGCCCTTGTTGAAGGCCACTGTGACATCCTCATCCCGACCCGTTGTGACTCCTTTCGTAATCAATACACCCGAATTGTCCGCATTGACACTGGGAATGATCAGGATGGAGGGATAGACATTCTCCGGATTGCGGAGGTAGCGCTGGCGCCACCTAAAGCTACGTTCCGTATAGGGTGATGCCCAGACATCCCGTATGCCCTGCAGGATTTTCTCTTCATCCAATACATTAAAGACGGTCAGATTGAGACCCGCGCCGGTAAATTCCTTCAGGTCTTCCATGTTGGTATCACTGCGTATAAACACCGGTACTTTTCCTATCGGGGCTTTAAACACAGCATTAAACTGTAACATCAGATCCGTCGTCATCGAAGGAAGTAAAGGCATCTTCCGGATCAACACCCGAAGTGCTTCCAGTTCGCTGATGAGAAATGTCTCTACTTCGGATTCCGACTTCCCCTGTTTTCTCATTGTTTCCCCGGCATCGAATATGGAATTCATTTTTACCCAATACGTCATGGATTGACCCGGGATCATCTGGTCCATATGTTGCCGAAATACGGAGAAGGGTAATACCAGGCCTTCCACCACGTTTTGAGGAAACATCTTTTTAAGCTGCCCCAGGTTGGCCGCTTTCGGTCCGCAGAGTTTTCCGGAATGGGAGGAATTGACCTCGCGCAGATTGTAGATGCGAGGATTCTCCAGAGTGATCTGATGGACCGGTACGAGTATCCGCTCTTCTTTTCTTTTATCGACTTTAAACAGATTCCGTTCGGTATTGTCCATAGATCCCATGGCTTTCATGATCACGGTTCCCTTGTTGGACACGGCATAAAAGACTTGCTTGCCATGGAAGGCTTTAAGGGCATTCATGTTGTCTGTTGATACCACAGCGTTGGGGATGGCAAGGTTACGGGCCAGCAGTTGGACATGGGAGACCAGGTTGCCTTCGGTGACGGTCATGATACCTCCGACGGGTTTGAGATTCTCAGGTGGATGGTGAAATACATAAATTTTATCCGGTGAAAGCGTAACTTTTTCGGGTTCTCCGGTGACGATGATCAGTTCGCCGAGGGCATATCCCGGGTTGAGGCCGCGGATAGCGGATTGGTCTTTGATATTCATAACCTGATTGGCGAAACCTGCTTCCCTGGCGAAGACATCCCCGAGCCGACTGACGGCCTGGCCCAGATAGAGCAGGACAGATGAGCGGATCCGGTCATCAAAAAATCCCGCAGCCATCGGCTCGAAATCCTGATACAGTTGTATGACGGGCATATAGTGCGCCCGCACCATACCGCTACCCCATTCTGTCACATTGCGGGCTTGCTCGCTAAACTCCGCCAATGCCTCCAGGGTCATGGTTCCTTGCAAGGGCAATTGCAGTCGCGGCCTGACTTCTTGCCATTCCCATTGTTCCAGAAAGCCAAAGGCGGTCGCGGCTTCAGCAAAGTAGTGGATTTGAAACAACAGTTCATCCAAGGTACCGGCACGCCACCTGGATGCTTCTTGAAGCATAAGATCTTCCAGTTGGGTCGAAAGGTCGAGCATGGCCAGTCTGGCCGTACTTCTACCTGGTGTACTGATGTGCTGGCGTATGACCATGGCCGTATGGCTGATCAGTTTGCACCGCTCATTGGGACATGTCAGTTGAGGATATCGCTCCAGAAAGAAAGCCATTTGCCGGGCAGCCGGACTTCCGGTGGTAAGTTTGGATACATATCCTTCAAAATCACTAACCTCGAAAGGCTTGTACATGACTGTCATCTCGCGAATCAACTGATCTATCTTGCTATGGAGCGATTCGGGAATTTTAGATCGGTTATTTTCTTGAAAATTGCGGACCTGCTGTATATCACTTTCATCTGGTGTCCCGTGTATTTTGATCCGGAGATCCTGAAAGGCCGGGTAAGCATCCGAAATAACTTTGCTCAGTGAACGCACCAATTGTGTGGTCTGATCATCTGTTGCGTGCGGAACATCTCTCGCACTTTGCCGGATGAGAAAAAACGAGGGTACTACCCTTTCCGGGTCGGTCAGGAGCCACTGATAGAAATCAATGCCCCATGCATGTTCATCTTCGACCTGGATAGCACCGCGATAAAATTGGGCCCGGCGATTGATCCACCCATCATCCATCCGCCGCAGATATTGCTCCAATTGGTACTGCTTCAATCGGGATTGAGATTTGTCGGCATCCCAGAAGTCCTTGTGAGGTGTATTGGTCAGGATCTGCCCCAGGAAGATGTGATCCTTTTTAGCCAGAGCGATGACTTCATCCTTGAGCCGGGCATGCTGGTTCCCGGGCTTGTTTGGGCATGGATCTCTGGCGGGACGATTGGTGCCATCCTGGCAAAACCATCGAATGTCCAGGTAGGGTCCTCGTGGATCTGTCTTATAGCGCTCCACCATGGCTTGTACAGCTTCAGGGTTGCTCACCTGAGCAGTTGAATCCGGTCCTCCCATCAAAAAGGCCAGGAATATGCAAAAGATAGTTTTATACATAGGTATTCATGAATCTAAATCGATGGCATGGTATAAAAGAAACATTTCTACTGTAAAAACGGAAGAAAATTTCATTTGCCCATAGTATAAATGGTTGTCTTTAAACTCAATGTCCTTAATCTAACATCGATGTGACTTGTAAGTTGAACACAAGTCATGAATATTGGCCCCTTGCAAATGATACCGGATATATCAAGGCATAGTTGTCTTTGATAGCTGGAGGAAGATTACCTCTGTTTTAAAATATACTCATGTGGGGCAAAGACTTTTCCTATCTTTCAGACTCAACAGTATCCGATGTCCTGCATTTTCCGGTCTTCTTTCCTTTTCATGGCCGATGGCCGGTCACGCTCAGCGTCACTCACGCCAGGAAGGCTGCCACTATTCATCCTTGCTTATGAGAGCACCTGAGATCGGCCTGCTAGCTTCTGTTATGCCTGCATCTGTTTACAAATCCTATCCTATCTCTAATGAAGTCTGACCTCCGTTTGAAATCAACCGGACTTATCCTTCGGAATAATGGAGACCTGAAGAAATACCCGTTGTTTTGGGATTCAGACTCCCTACCTCCCATCCGGTATTCCACGTGTATATGAAAGCAAAATCTATTCATGGTTGTACCCCCGAAGAAGTCGGTTTAGCTTTATCAAAGGCAGTCGCTGATGGTTATACGCCAACCCTGGCTATCACATTCGTATCCGTTAAGCAGGACCGAAGTGCCATATGTGATCTGTTCCTTCGAAAAGGAATAGACGTGTTTGGGGCTACATCCTGTGGAGAATTTACCGACGGGTATCAGGACGAGGGATCGGTTGTTGTATTATTGCTGGACATCAGCAGAGATGCATTTACAATCCTATTTGAACCTATAGGAGCAGATACCATTACAGGTGTATCAACGCGAATTGCGAACAAAGCGCTGGAAATATTTGAAAAGCCGTCCCTGATCGTTTGCAGCACCGGTTTGACAGATACGGGGGAATTCTTTGATGGAGAAATGCTCGTTAAAAGTCTTGAATCCGTGTTGGGTCCCGATATTCCATTCTTTGGCGGAATGTCCGGCGACGACAGAGCACTCACCGCCACTTACGTTTTCACCCAAAACTACGAAACAAATTTTGGCATTGCGGCGCTAGTGCTGGACAGCAACAAAGTGGAATTACAGGGGATGGCTATCACAGGGTGGAAGCCTGTGGGCATTTCAAGGACCATCACCAAAGGCAAAGACAAACTGCTTTATACCATAGATGATAAACCGGCTGTAGAGATGTATTTACGGTATTTAGGGAAACAGGGCATGGAAGCAGTTGAGGGGTTTAATATTCTGGATGATGTCAGTATGCACTATCCCCTTTTGCTTCGACGAGAGACCGGGGAGCCCCTTCCGCTGACCCCACTAAGCATTGATCCAACCGAAAATGCCCTGGTCTGTGACCTGGATATACCCCAGGGTGGGACCATCTGGTTTTCCATGCCTCCGGATCTGGACATTGCCGAAACCATCATTGGTGAAGCAAAAATTCTAAAAGAAAACTCTATGACGGATGCAGATGCACTACTGATCTTTTCCTGCGCCGGAAGGATCAATGTGCTGGGCCCCTTGGTCACATCTGAGAATGAAGGCTTGCATGAACTATGGAATGTCCCTATGGCCGGTTTTTTCACGTATGGTGAGTATGGACGAGCCCTCGACAGAAGCCAGGAATTTCATTCTGGAGCCTGCTGTTGGGTGGCCATAAGAGAGAGAAAGGGTTAATTAAAAACAGGTATTCTTGAAAGCGATTATATTGAATGTAAAAAACCAGATGCTCTTCGGTCTGACCTGGAACTGGCTGCCGCCGAAGGGTTTCATCCAATGCATTGCTGGTCTTTTCCAGCATCAGTTGGTAAATGACGCTGAAACCCCTCATAGAATGAAGCGATCAAAGTCCTGAAGGCGGTGTGGAATATGCCAATGATTGGGGATTTCAATCCCGGAGAATTTGGCACGACAAACGGGGGCAACGCTACGTGTCATGGCATCTCTTGAAGTTGGGTAGCCCTGAAAGAAGGATAATTTTTGGAATTTAAGATTGACTCAATGAAAGCAAAATCAATAAAAGGAAGAACACCGAAAGAAATTCAAACGGCTCTGGAACAAAGCATAGCCGATGTTCGCCTGCCCGACGGGCAGGGTTTCAAACCTACCCTTGCCATCATCCTTGTAAGCAACGTGGAAGATGCCGAGCCGATCCGGTCTATTTTTGGGAATCACGATATTGAAATCTTCGGGGTCACAGCACCACAAAACTTTACGGATCAGGGAATTACAGTCAGTGATATCGTTGTGATGCTTCTGGATATTAAACCGGATCACTTTAAAATAATATTGAACGAATACGAGGGCTCGTCTGCCTACGAAGCCGGGTATAATGCAGGCATATCCGGAAAAAATGCTTTTGCGAATCCAGGCTTCATCATTTCACCATTGGATTTCAGAATTTCCTATGATGGGCTCATCAAAGGATTGACGGATGCGGCAGGCCAGGATATTATGATCGCGGGTGGCGGTAGTGGTGATCCGGCTGACTTTACAGGAATCCTTTTCACCAATGATGCATCAAGTAAGGGAGGATTACTTGCACTCATTCTGGATCAGGACAAGGTTGCGATGAGCGGCCTGGCTGTTTCAGGATGGAAGCCGGTAGGGACAAGCAAAAAAATCACGAAATGTGAAGGCACTTGGGCGCTCACCATTGACCATGAACCGGCGATGCATGTCATTCAAAGATTCTTAGGGAATGATATAGTAAGAGATAATCCTGAAGGAAGTGGATTTATTCCAACAGACCTTGGCTATCCATTACAGTTTGAGAGGGCATCAGGAAATGCCATTATGAAACCTGCGCTGTTTTTTAATCCTGCCGACCAATCCGTCATGATTGCAGGTGGCGTAAAAGAAGGAGATCAATTCCGTTTTTCCCTGCCACCGGATTTTGATGTGATTGACAAGGTGGTGGAAAGCACCAGGATCAGTAAAGAAACGGAGATGCCGGATGCCGATGTGTTGTTGGTTTTTTCTTGCGTAGGAAGATTAGGGACTTTCGGGCCTTTGATTTCCACAGAAATAGAAGGGCTGGCATCTACCTGGGGCAAACCCATGATAGGCTATTTTTCATTGGGTGAATTTGGAAAATTGGATGAAGGCCGCTGTGAATTTCAGGGAACAACAGTAAGCTGGGTAGCATTTAAAGAAAAATAATAATCAGAAATAATCATGAAGGCAAAATCAATCAAAGGAAAGTCTGTTGAGGAGCTGAAATCAGCATTGGCCAAAACCATTTCCGCAAACTTCATGCCGACCCTGGCCGTCGTTTTCAGTTCCATAAGCCAGGACCTGAAAGGCATCTGCGATGTCGTGGATGCGGAGGGCATTGCCATCTTTGGCTGTACCACCAACGGCGAGTTCATTGATGAACAGACGGAAACAGGCTCCTGGGTGATGCTGCTCATGGACCTTAACCCGGATTATTTTCAAATTCACCTGGAAGAATACCCTGATAAAAACTATCGGGAGGTGGCCCGTATCACGGCAGAAAAAGTGGGAGTCAGTTTTAAAACCCCAGCCTTTTTAATAGGTTTCAGCCATTTCGAAACGGATGGGGAAGAGATCTTGCATGGCTTCGAAGAGGTCTTCGGCCAGGAAACCAACCTCTTCGGAGGATTGGCAGGAGATGATTTAGGCTTCAAGGATACCTTTGTTTTTACCAATGGGAAAATCAGCAATGGCGGCATAGTCTGTCTGGCGCTGGATGAATCCAAAGTGGAGGTGCAGGGCATCGCCACCTGCGGCTGGAAAGCAATAGGCACAGAAAAGACCGTCACCAAAAGTGAGGGCAACCATATCTATACCGTGGAAGACATACCTGTATTGGACATCACGGCAAAATACGGGGGATTGGAGAATGTATCTCCCGACAATGACAGACTTTGGGTCGATCTGATCTGCAATTTTCCGCTGCAACTGCAACGGGAAAAAGGCGACCCGATCATGCGGTCAGGGATCGTGGTGGACTGGACCGACCGCTCTTTTTACTCCAACGGTTCGGTGCCACAAGGGTCGAAAGTCCGCTTTTCCGTTCCACCGGACTGGGACGTGATGGACAAAGTGGTGAAAGGTGTGGAACAATTGAAAAATGAACGGATGCCCGAAGCAGATGCCCTGGTCATTTTCAGTTGCGCAGCCAGGATCATCGCCCTGGGGCCGCTGATGTCAGAAGAATTGGAAGGCATAAAGAAAGTATGGCAGGTACCCATGGCAGGCATATTCAGTTCTGGAGAACTGGGCAGAGCCACCGGTGGAAATCTGGAACTTCTCAACCTGACAACTTGCACGGTGGCACTGAAAGAAAAATAATCTTCAAATCAAAAATCATAAGCAATGCAAAAAGTAACCGTCCTGTACGGACACCCTACCGACCCGGAAGCATTTGAAAAATACTATCGGGATCACCACATGCCGCTCGTAGCAAAAATGAAAGGCATTGCCAAGGTCGAACTCACCAAAATGCTGGGTGCCCCGGATGGCTCCCCGCCAGACTATTACCGGATGGCCGAGTTGTACTTTGCAGATGCAGCCCAAATGCAGGCAACGATGGGCTCGCCCGAAGGACAGGCCACGGCAGCAGACCTTGCCAACTTTGCGACCGGGGGTGCGAAAGTGGTCATCGGCACCGTGGAATAATAATTCAAACTCCAGTATCATGCAAGCAAAAACAATCAGCGGAAAATCCACAGCGGAGATTCAATCAGCCTTAGCGCAGTGTCTGTCCGGTGGCTATGAACCGACGCTGGCCATTGTGTTCATGTCTTATACCCAGGATATCACCGGGGTTAACGCCTTGCTCCATAAGCATGGGATGCAGGTTTTTGGGGCTACCTCATCCGGCGAATTCATCAGCAGTAACATCCAGGAAGGCAGTATCGTTGTCATGCTGCTGGACATGAATCCGGGCTACTTCAGGTTGGCATTCCTGGATACACTGGACAATGGTGATTTTGAAACGGCAATTAAGCTCGGCACACTTGGCAGGGAGACCTTTGCGAACCCTGCCTTTATCATTGCTTCCGGCTGGGTCAATGATATCGACGGAGAAGCCATTATCGCCGGTATCGAAGCAGGCTACGGCGATGAGGCGACCATATTCGGCGGCATGGCCGGAGATGACCAAACACTCACCGGGCCTATGGTCTTTACTTTTGGAAAACAAAGCACCACCGGACTGTTGGCGATGATTGTGGACCATGATAAAGTGGACATTGCAGGGGTAGCCACCTGTGGCTGGAAACCGATCGGCATAAGCAAAACAATTACCAAAAGCAAAGGCAATATCGTCTATACCATTGACGACAAACCCGCCTTAGACACCGTGATGAAATACCTCGGGTTGACCCTCAGTGACGAACCGATGAACAATACGGTGTTCAGCTTAGGCGCATATTATCCACTGCAATTGGAAAGGGCAAACGCACCCGCTGTGATGCGCACCGCCATGCTGGGGAATACCGAGGATCGTTCGCTGGTCTGTGCCGGACATATTCCACAGGGTTCTAAAGTGCGTTTTTCCCTGCCCCCTGATTTTGATGTGATTGATACTGTAGTCGGGGAGTGTACTGAAGTTCGGGAAAATGACCTGCAGGATGCGGATGCCATGATTATGTTTTCTTGCGTCAGCCGGTATTTGTCCTTCGGTGTCATGACAGGCGAGGAGATCGAACGGGTACAAGAGGTTTGGCAAGCCCCCATGATCGGATTTTTCACCTACGGGGAATATGGAAAATCCAAAGGAGGCAAACACGAGTTTCACAACAACACCTGCTGCGTAGTCACTTTGAAAGAAAAAAATCAAGTCAAATGAAATCGACATAAAAAATATTCTGGCGAAATCTTGTATCCAACGCTAATGAATATTCTTAATCAAAGATTCCACCTGTCCACCAAAGACTTTATAAAATTAACAGATGAAAGCAAAATCAATCAAGGGGAAATCACCTGAAGAAATCAGTGCTGCTTTAACGGAAAGCATGACCGACGGTTTTAAACCAACACTTGCTCTCGTTTTTATTTCGGTAAAGCAAGACATTGCTTCCATGATGAGCATATTTGACAGAAAAAATATTAAGATTTTTGGAGCCACATCGAGTGGTGAGATTTCAGGTGCCGACATCAGCCATGAAGCGATTTCTGTCCTTTTGATGGATATGAACCCGGCCAACTTCCACATTTTGATTGATGATTATACAGATAGTGATGTTGTGGAAGTATCTAAGGCTATGACGAATCATGCCATGACGATTTTTCAGCGTCCGTCTTTTTTGCTTTGCAACAGTATCGAAAAACCACAAGATATAGGGATTGGCGAAAAAATAATAAAATCCATTAGCGAGGTAGCAGGAAAAGAAGTAACGATTTGGGGTGGTGGTGCTGGCGACGACCTCATGTTCAAAGAAACCTATGTATTCAATAACGCAACACTTACTAACAAAGGAATACTGATGTTGGTGTTGAATGAAGATAAAGTTTGGGTGAAGGGCAGGGCCGCATCGGGTATGAAGCCTATGGGCACCGAAAAGGTAATTTCAAAGTCCGAAGGAAGCTGGATTACCGAAATTGATAGCCAGCCTGCTGCTGACCTGGTTATGAAATATATGGGCGAAAGCCTTACGGAAGAAGATTTCAGGGATTTTAACCTGAAGAACATTTTTTTAAAGCTGATGAGGGAAGATGGTAGCAGTATAATTCGCGCTACTATGGGCTTTAACATGGACACCAAAGGGATTACCATATCGGGCAGTATAAAACCCGGAGATAAATTCCGATTCACATTATTGCCCGATTTTGATGTGTTGACTGAAGTCAGCGAAAATGCAAAGCAGTTTCAGGAAACAGAAATGCCCGAAGCGGAGGCGCTTGTCATGTTTTCCTGTATAGGACGTATTGATGCATTTGGCCCTATGACATCCGAAGAATTACAAGGAATACAAAGCGTGTATAAGGTACCCATGGCAGGCTTTTTTTCTTATGGTGAATATGGACGTGCCACCGGCGGTAGCAATGAATTTCATAATATGACCTGCTGCTGGGTGGCCTTGAAAGAAAAAACATGAACCCTACGCATCAAAAAATACTGGACTTCATAGAGGCAAACGCTGGCCTTTCAGAAGAGGACAAGGCCACTTTTTTAAAAATGGTGAAAGAGGCCGATAAGGCCTTGACCATCGCAGAGTTCAAACTGGACCGCACGGAAAAAGTAAAACGCACCACGGCTATCTTACTGGAAGAAACCATCGAAGAATTGGAGCAAAAGCGGGCCGCCATTGAACAGACCAATGAGGCTTTAAGCAAATCCCTGGAAGAACTCAAAGCTGCACAAGCCCAATTGATCCAGGCCGAAAAAATGGCCAGTCTGGGAGAACTCACCGCCGGCATCGCCCATGAGATCCAAAACCCACTGAACTTCGTCAATAATTTCAGCGAGGTGAGCAGAGAACTGCTGGAAGAAATGATCGAAGAATTGGACATGGGTAACCCGGAAGAAGTCAAAGAAATTGCCGGCAATGTGATCAGCAACCTGGAAAAGATCCTCCACCACGGAAAACGAGCCGACGGCATCGTCAAAGGCATGCTTATGCACAGCCGGACGAACAAAGGTGAAAAAGAAGCGACCGATATCAATGCGTTGGTCGATGAATATCTGCGTCTCGCTTTTCATGGCTTAAGAGCAAAAGACAAATCATTTAACGCAAAACTGGAACTTGATTTCGATGACTCCATTGGCAGCATAGAAATCGTGCCACAGGATATCGGGCGGGTTATTTTGAATTTAATTAACAATGCTTTCTATGCGGTGAGTGAAAAAAAGAAAAATAATTCAGCGGACTATGCACCGACCGTTTTGGTAAGCACCAAAAAGTCAGGGGATCAAATTCATATTTCGGTTCAAGATAATGGTGATGGCATTTCTTCAGCCATTACCGACAAAATTTTTCAGCCCTTTTTTACGACCAAACCGACAGGAGAAGGAACCGGACTGGGGCTCAGTCTGAGTTATGACATCGTAAAAGCACACGGAGGAACCCTTCGTTTTGAAACGCAAACTGGAAAGGGCACCTCTTTTAACATCGAACTCCCAATCAACAAGCAATGATGCAATTGACTAAAAAAATAGAAAAGGAAGTGCTGCAAGTTTATGATAACTGGTTGCACAGCTACCTAAATGGTGACGTAGCGACCTATGACTCCTATTTTGATGACGATTATCATTTTATTGGATCTACCGACAATGAGGAATTTTTATCACGAAAGGATACTACAAATTTCTTCGAAAAAACAGCCGATCAACTTGCCGGAAAATGTGATCTTAGAAAAGAGACCCGTATCCTGGAAAAGTTCGGCGAACTTGTATTTATCACCCATGTTTTTGATGCCTGGTTTCTCAATGGCGCCGATTATAGTTACTACGGAAGGTTTCGGTTTACAAATATACTCCACGAAAATAAGGACGGATGGCGGTTTATATACCAGCATTTCTCCACTCCTGATTCTAAAACAGAGGAGGGGGAAACCATTGGCTTCGACAAAGTCAATGCAGAAAACCAGGAACTCCGGGAAGCTATAAAACGCCGCACCATCGAACTGGAACGGAAAAACCGGGAACTGGAAATCGAAGCCTCCCTCGAACGGGTGCGCTCTCGAACGATGGCGATGCACAAAAGCGAGGAACTGTCCGAACTCGTCAAGCTTTTGTATAAAGAAATCGAACCTTTTGGCGTCTCCACCTTCGGCATTTCAATAGCCATCTTTCGGAAAGAAGAAAACGCCGTGGAATATTGGTTTGCCGACAACCTCAATTCCGATTTATTGCAGAGTTATAAGGTGATGGGGCAAAAGAATAGGGTTTTCAGGCAAAATTGGGAGGATTGGAAAAACAAAATCCCTCAAACTCAGGTGTATCTGGAAGGGCAGAAAAAATGGGATTTTGACACCTTCATTTTGGAAGAAACTGATTTCGTTAAATTGCCGGAAGAACTGAAACAGGATATCCGCTCCCACAAAACCGTATGTCTTACATTCACCTTTTTTAAGTACGGATATTTTGAATCAGTTGACCTGACAATACCCAACGAGGAAAATGCCAAAGTGCTAATTCGCTTCTCCCAAGTCTTCGACCAAACCTACACCCGCTTCCTCGACCTGCAAAAAGCAGAGGCACAGACACGGGAAGCGCAGATAGAGGCGGCTTTGGAGCGGGTCCGTTCCCGTTCATTAGCCATGCATAAAACGGATGAACTACAAGATGTAATTCATGTGGTTCATGAGGAATTGCTCAAGTTAAATATATCAATCGCCGGCGGTTCTTTTATTGTAATCAATCGTGATATCGAAACCGAATTGTATGCCTGGGGATCCGGTGGCACGGCTAATACTGCGCAACGAGTTCACATTCCACATTTCAACATGCCTTTTGGAACCAACCTCTTGCATGGTATTAAAAAAGGTCCCGGATTTTTTATCGAATATTTCTCGCAGAAGGAAAAGAAAGCTTATTTCACTAAATTATTAAAGTTGCCGCCATGGTCTGAATTAAGCAAAGAAGAAAAGGAAGCGACCCTTTCTGTCCCGGGTGATTATACACGGTCAGTTGCAGTATCTCGGCATACTTCGATCATCGTTATTAATCACAACGGCAGAAAATTTACCGATGATGAAAACCAGATTTTAAAACGTTTCGCCAAAACATTCGAACAAACCTATACCCGCTTTCTCGACCTTCAACGAGCAGAAGCACAGGCACGGGAGGCGCAGATAGAAGCAGCATTGGAAAGGGTGCGAAGTCGCACCATGGCCATGCAAAAAAGTACCGAACTCAGTGAGACGGCATCATTGATCTTCAAACAAGTAGAACAGCTGGGATTACGTCCATGGAGTTGCGGGTTTAATATTTGGGATCATCAACAGAACAGCATCTCCCAATGGGTGAGTACCGGAGACGGTCGTATCCTGCCCCCCTTTCAAACACCTTCCAATGAAGATGTTTTTGTTCGATTCTCAGCCGCTGCAGAAAGTGGTGAATCACTCTATGTCGAAGAGATTGGAGGGGAGGCGTTAAAAGCGCACTACGATTTCATGAAATCTCTGCCGGTTGTGGAGAAATTGATCAGTGATATGGAGAATTCCGGGATTCCATTGCCCACTCATCAGGTTTTTCATGCGGTGTTTTTCAGTCAAGGATACCTGATGTTTATCACCTATGAACCAACGCCGGAATTTCATGAAATATTCAAACGCTTTGCAAAAGTATTTGAGCAGACCTACACCCGATTTCTTGACTTGCAAAAAGCCGAAGCCCAAGCCCGGGAAGCACAGATTGAAGCGGCTTTGGAGCGAGTCCGTTCCCGTTCCTTAGCCATGCACAAAACCGATGAACTGCAGGAAGTAGTACGTGTAGTAGCCGAAGAGTTAAAGAACACTGGGGTTATACTTGATACATGGGGAGCTGTGATATGTACCTATTTTCAGGATTCCAAAGATGTGTTGCACTGGACAGCAGCCGAAGATCCAGCCAACCCGTCTATTGCTTTTTTATTGCCCTATTTCAAAGATGAGTTATACGATGAAGCCTGGGCATCAAAAAACAGGGGTGAAAGTTACTTTGCGAAAGTGTTTTCATTTGAGGTAAAAAACGCCTTTTTCAACCATGCCTTTGAGCATTCCGATTACCGGCTACTGCCCGACGATTACAAAAAAGCCATTTTAGAGAGTGAAAGCCATGGCATTGCCTGGGCATGGGCTAAAAACTCTGCCATTATGATTCCTTCTGTTCAGGGTGACCTGCCATCCGATGAAGAAAAGGAAATCCTGATTCGTTTTGCCAAAGTTTTTGAACAATCCTATATCCGCTTTCTCGATCTGCAAAAAGCAGAGGCCCAGGTCCGGGAAGCGCAGATTGAAACAGCCCTCGAACGCATCCGCTCCCAAGCTACCTCCATGCAGCGATCCACCGACCTCCTGGATGTGGTAGTCACCATGCGCAACGAATTTATCCGCCTGGGCCATGAGGCGCACTATTTCTGGCACATGCTCTGGTCTGCGGACAAATATGAGAAGGCGATGACCTCCGGCGATGGTACCCGCATCGGTTTTGTGATGGAACTCCCCAGGTATATTCATGGGAACATTCCACTATTGGCCGAGTGGGAAAAAAGCGATGCACCGACCGCCGTTTATCCAATGAACGTGGACGCTGCCCTCGATTATGTACACAAAATGATCAGCCTCGGTGATTTTAAAAATATAGATCCCAAT